>JAESPQ010000065.1 GCA_016765535.1 Alteromonadaceae bacterium
GTAGGGTGGGCACTTTGCCCACCAATAGTAAGTTGTAATTTACCGATTTTTATTAAGTATTTAAATGAATTTTTCTAAACTCTTTAATCGTTGTCTAAACCAAGTATATAAAATTATTGCTATTACCTTGGTATTGTTAGCTGTGGCGATCAGTAGTTTACGTTTGATGCTGCCCTATGCTGAAAACTATCGCGTTAATTTACAAAATTATATCAATAATAATTATCAACTTAATATGGTTATTGGTAATGTTAATGCGGGGTGGTCAACACTAGGACCAAGTTTGGTCGCGCAAAATGTCAGTTTAGTACAAACCGAACAAGCGAGCATTTTTATTGATCGTATTGATTTTAAAATTGATTTTTGGCGCAGTATTAAGGCGCGCCAATTTATCACTAGCGACTTTACCCTAACAGGAGCCAAGGTTTTTGTTGATAAAGTGGCTTTAGAAGAATTAGCCGATAAAACCCCAACGGGTAAAGTTGGCGCTAATAATCAACAAGCAAGTAAGGGGCAATTAAAGAAAAATAACCTTGCTACTTTAAAACGGGTAAGTGATTTATTTTTAACACAAATAGAGCATTTTTCATTACGTTCGAGTGATATTATTGTTAAAACGGCTGAAAATGTGCAACGTCGTATTTTTATTAAACAATTAGCGTGGAAAAATTTAGGAGATCACCATAGCGCACAAGGGGATATTATTTTTGGTAATTTAAGTGCGAAAAATCTTAAATTACAACTGAGCTTAACTGGAAAAAGCCAAGCTAGTCTTGCGGGTAATATTTATTTAGCGGGTAATAATTTAGACATCACCCCTTGGCTAGGTAAAGTATTAAAACTAGCACCTGATAAAATTAGCTCATCCGTTAATTTTAAATCGTGGTTATCGCTTAAAAATGGTAGTGCTGAAAAAGTTAATATTAGCTTAGGTGAAAACCATATACGCTGGCAGTATCAAAATAAAAAACATCAATTAAGTCTTGCGCAAGGGCATATTGTTGGTCAATTTCACCATGGTTTAGAGCATTTTCAAGTGAGTTCTACCCCGCTCGAATTTATTTTAGACAAACAAAAATGGCCGTTAATTACGGCACAATTAAGCGCACAAAAAGATACTATCGCGGCTTATTTATCCGCAATAGAATTGCAAAAAATATCGTCATTAGTGCCTTTGTTTACTAATGATAATGCAATATTAAAGCAATTAACGCAATTATCAGCAGCGGGTACAATGCATGATATTTATCTACAAAAATATGCTGATTCTTATGATCTTGCGGCCGAATTTAATGATGTAAACACGCGTTATACTCAAGGTATTCCAGGTGTTGAGAACCTTTCTGGTGATATCTTGATTTCAGGTGACCGTTTGCAATTAACCGTTAAAGCGAAGCAAGGCAAGTTAGATTTTAAGCAACATTTTCCCCGTCCATTACCCTATCAATACTTATCTGCAGTATTTAATGGAAAATTTAGCCAATCATATTGGCATATTGGTAGTAAAAATATTATTTTTAAATCGAATGAATTGGCCTTAAACGCTAGTCTTGGTTTAACCATACCCGAGAAAGGTGTAGCGCAACTTGCTTTATTTGCTAATGTTACCGATGTTGATGCAAAGAATGCTAAGTATTATTACCCTACTTTACTAATGGGTGAAGATTTAGTTAATTATTTAGAACAAGGTTTACAGGGCGGTAAAATAACCCAAGCGAAAGTGTTATTCAATGGCCCTTTAGCTAAATTTCCTTTTACTGATCATAGTGGTATTTTTACCGTTGATGCAGAATTAACCCAAGGTACGTTTAAATTTGATCCGCAATGGCCTGCGATTGAACACTTCGATGCAAATTTAAATTTCACTAATAACAGTATGTTAATTACTGGGCGAGCAGGTGATTTATTAGGCGTTGATGTTAGCGGTGTTAAAGCAGCAATTGCTGATTTGTCGGGCGAACAAAAATTAATTATTAATGTAGATATTAATAATGCTGCCCCAGACAATATCAGCCAATTAATGGCGCAAAGTCCACTAAAAAATAGTATTGGTAAAACCTTAGATTATCTCACCTTAAAAAGCGCGGTTAATGGTAAGTTTTCTTTAACAATTCCGCTGCAAACACCAGAACAAACGGTGAGTAAAGGTGAAGTTTATTTTAAAAACAATCGCTTGTCACTGAAAGCGCCACAAATGAATTTTAACAAGGTTAATGGTATTTTAAGCTTCAATAACGATAAAATTAATATTGAAAATTTATCGCTTAATTGGCTAAATATGCCCCTGTCGTTAACTGTGAATGCCGAAAATAAAGCAGGGTATTATCAAACAGATATCGCCATAAAAGCAAATTGGGCGGAGTCACAGTGGCAAACGCAAGTACCGAAATTACTGCAACAATATGCCCACGGTAAACTAAACTGGCAAGGTGATTTAAAGCTTTTTATTCCTGAAAATGGTGACTTTTCTTATCAACTTGCTATCAACTCTGATCTTAATGATTTAGCTTTTAACTTACCTGCACCCTATAACAAAAAATCAACTAAGGTATTACCACTATTTGCGCAAGTTAAAGGTGATGCTCAGCAATCTAGCATTGATGTAAAAATGGGTGATAATTTAAGTTTTTATGGCATGTTAACTCATGGCACAAATGAAAACGCACATTTTTCGCGCGCGCAATTAGTACTGGGTAATGAAAAAATGCTATTACCGATGGAAGGCTTTCATATCACTACTAATATTGCACAAGCAAATTTTAGTGAGTGGCAACCTATAATCAGTAATATTATTACTAGTATTGAGCAAGGCAGTAGTAAACAAACATCATCGCAGCAACTAACGGCTTTAACAAAGAGTAAAGCTTCTGTGCCTTTGCTTAAAGTGCCAGAACGTATTCGTGGCAATATTAAACAACTTGATTTTTATGGAGAAAAATTTTCAGAGGTATCATTTACCTTATTTGATAAACCCGCATGGTGGTTGTTACAAGTTAATGCGAAAGAAGTTCGTAGCCAAATAAAAATTTACCCAAATTGGCGAGAAAATGGTTTAGATATTGATGCAGATTTTTTACATTTATCGTCTTGGAAAAGTAGTGAAAAACTCGTTAAAAACACTGATAAAGTTGATGGTGTAATTGATGCTAAGGTAGCGAGTAAGCAGCTTAGTCGTACTGTAGATGATAATGCGCTGTTTGCTAATTTTCCGGCAATGAAAGTACATTGTGATGATTGCAGTATTGACAAAATAGATTTGGGTAAGGTTGATTTTACTATTAGTAGGGAGAAAGACGATACTTTAACTCTAAATAATTTTGTTGCCAAACGAGGTAAAAGCAAATTAACGTTTGATGCAAGCTGGTTGTATAACGGTAAGCAATCTACTACCCAGTTGTTGGGAGAATTAAAAGTTAAAGATATTGCTCATGAGTTTGAACAATTGGGTTACGCCTCTGCAGTAAAAGGTAGCGGCGGCAACATTAAATTTAATTTAAATTGGCTAAATGAACCTCAAAATTTTTCTTTAGCTAGTTTAAATGGTGATTTATCAGCAAGAGTTGATGATGGTTATTTAGTTGAAGTAAGCGATAAGGCACGTATATTTTCAGTGCTAAGTTTAAACTCTTTAGTGCGAAAATTAACCTTAGATTTTCGTGATATTTTTAGCAAGGGCATGTTTTATAATTATATTAAAGGAGATTTTCACCTTAAGAATGGCATTATTTATACACAGAATATGCGCATGAAAGGTGCCGCAGGCGATTTGGTGATGAAAGGCAATACTGACCTTACTGTAGGTAAATTAGATTACAAAGCAACTTACACCACTAATGTTACTTCAAGTTTACCTGCAATAGCATGGATAGCCACATTAAATCCTGTCACCTTTTTAGCGGGGATCGCCATCGATAAAGTGATCACTGCTGCGGTGCCTTATAAGCTTAAATTTGAATTAACGGGTACAGTAGAAGAGCCTTTATGGCGAGAGGTAGACCGTAAAACTCGCGATATTACTGTGGGTCGCTCAACACCACCAACGTTTGTAGACAATTTACAAAATAGTGATGTAAGTGAGTCGAGAATAAAAGATATAACACTTAATAAAAGTATTAGTACAACAGATGAAAATGTAATAAAAAACAAGAAAAATATAAGTACCAAGGCTGGCAAAGATCATGGCTAGACTCACGGCAATACAGTTAAATTCGGTCACTAATGTTGATGAAAATTTAGCGAAAATTCGTAAAATTTTAAAAGAAGTACCTCAAACTGAACAACATCTGGTGGTATTGCCTGAATGCTGTTTGTTTTTTGGTGGTAAAGATCAAGAGCAATTATTATTAGCTGAACAAGATCAACAAAACCAAAAATTAGTCGCTGCATTGGCTAGTATCGCTAGAGACTTTGCGGTTACGCTTGTTGCTGGCACTATTCCTGTGCTTGCGCCCACAAATAAAAGTAAAGCACTGGTTAAATTTTACAATCGCAGTTGTGTGTTTTCGCCAGCAGGGCAACTAATAGCGAGTTATGACAAAATTCATTTGTTTGACGTAAAGGTTAGCGATAAAACTAAGGCTTATCGAGAATCTGATCATACCCAAGCAGGTTCGCATACTACCGTTGCCAATATCGGTTTTGCTCAATTGGGTCTCTCTGTTTGTTATGATCTGCGTTTTCCTGAATTATATCGCCAGCTACAACAACAAGGTGCCGACATAATCACGGTACCCAGTGCTTTTACTAAAGTGACGGGTAAGGCACATTGGCATGTGTTATTACAAGCGCGCGCGATAGAAAACCAAGTGTTTGTTATTGCAGCAGGGCAAGAGGGCGTTCATCAAAATGGTCGCGAAACATGGGGACATAGTATGATCATTAGTCCTTGGGGTGACATTTTGGCAATAAAGGATGTTGGTGAAGGTTTTGTCAGTGCAGAAGTTGAACTGTCTAATATTGCGCGTATTCGTGCTAATATGCCCGTGGCAACTCATAATCAATTTAACGTGCAACTTAAAGTACCCAAGTAAAGGAACATAAATGAATATTGTTGAGCAAAGTTTATTAGCTGACAGTCAACTCGATCGAGATATATTATCTAAAACGTTAGCGACTATTTTTCAACATAATATTGATTACGCCGATTTGTATTTTCAAGCCTGTCGTAATGAGTCGTGGATGTTAGAAGACGGTATTGTTAAAGAAGGCTCTTATAATATTGAGCGCGGTGTTGGTGTACGGGCCATTTCGGGGGAAAAAACAGGTTTTGCTTATTCAGATGATATTACCGAGCATGCTTTATTAAGTGCAGCAAATGCCGCACGAGGCATTGTTAGTGTAGGAAAAAGTGCATCAGTACAAGCATTTAAAGGGGTTGTAAGTAAAGAAATTTATCAAGCGGTTGATCCTCTTTTAAGCTTGTCGCAAGAGCAGAAAATATCGTTATTACATGAAGTCGAAGCACACGCTCGTAGTGTTGATAAACGTGTATCGCAAGTGATTGTGAGTTTGTCTGGTGTTTATGAAACTATGTTAATTGCAGCAAGTGACGGCACTTTTGCTACCGATATTCGCCCCTTGGTGCGCTTAAATTGTTCAGTATTAGTGGAAGAAAACGGTAAGCGCGAGCGCGGTAGTGCTGGTGGTGGTGCGCGCACCGATTACAGTTACTTTTTTGAAGTACAAGGTGATAAAGCGCGTTACTTTATTTATGCCGAAGAGGCAGTGCGTCAAGCCATTGTTAACTTACACGCTATTGATGCACCATCAGGCATGTTGCCTGTGGTGTTAGGTTCAGGCTGGCCTGGAGTGTTATTGCATGAAGCCGTAGGACATGGACTTGAAGGTGATTTTAACCGTAAAGGTTCATCGGCTTTTTCAGGAAAAATTGGTCAACAAGTCACCTCAACACTTTGTACTATTGTGGATGATGGTACTCTGGCTAATCGTCGTGGTTCAATGAATATTGATGATGAAGGTACGCCTGCGCAATATAATGTATTGGTTGAAAAAGGTATTTTAAAAGGTTACATGCAAGACAAGCATAATGCCTCACTAATGGGGGTAAAACCTACAGGTAATGGTCGTCGTGAGTCTTATGCGCATTTACCGATGCCACGCATGACTAATACGTATATGTTGGCGGGTGAAAGTAGCCCAGAAGATATTATTAAGTCCGTTAAAAAAGGTATTTATGCGCCTAATTTTGCGGGTGGTCAGGTCGATATTACCTCAGGTAAATTTGTGTTTACTACCGCAGAAGCTTATTTAATTGAAGATGGTAAAATCACCTCCCCAGTAAAAGGAGCAACCTTAATTGGTAGTGGTCCTGAGGCGATGCAAAAAGTAAGTATGGTGGGCAATGATTTAGCGTTAGATGTTGGTGTTGGTGTGTGTGGTAAAGATGGGCAAAGCGTACCTGTTGGGGTAGGTCAGCCAACCTTAAAAATAGATGAAATGACTATTGGTGGTACGCAGTAAGTTACCTATAAAATAATCTGCTAGACCCTAAGAAGGTGGGCATTCGTGCCTCATGCACCACCCTACACTGTGTTTAGGTGGGCTGGTATTTGATTTTGTGAGTGGGCATTCGTGCCTCATGCACCACCCTACGTTTTTTAGGTCGATGGGGGTTGCTTTTTTGTAGGGTGGGCAGTTTGCCCACCAGCATTAATGGCGTGTTAAAACTGAATATGAGCTTTTAAATACTGAAATAATTCACCATAGTATTTAGCTGGTTTTTCCGCTTTATACTCTTTGCTTGCTTGACGTACTAGCTGGCGCAATTTTTGACGTTCCATGGTGGCGTTTTCGGTAAGTAAGTTTTCAATCAAGCTATTATCTTGCGCCATTAAACTTTCACGTAATTCTTCTAATCTAGTGTGTTTACTGCTTTCTTGCTGATGTTTATTGGCCATAACATCAAGTGCTTGATTAATTGGCGCAAGATCGGTTTCTAATAAAATTTTAGCGATATGACGTATATGGCGACGCATTGCTTCATGTTTGTTGGCAATTTTATCAGCAACTACCATGGCATATTTTAAATCTTCACTTAAGGGTAGTTTACTGCGTTGATGTTTAGACATGTTAACGAGATCTTGAGCAAAATCTTGCAGTTGATACATTTCACGTTTTACTTCTGATTTACTTTTTAATTCTTCTTCAGGCATCTCATCAGCTAAGGCTAATTTTGCTTGTGCTTTTTTGCTCAATTTTTTACTCATAATCTCTTTCGTTTACTAAAATTGTCTGATGGGGAAATATTCTTTTATTATATACGTAATCTATTAAGATTACTCACTCAAGTTAGTGATCAATATGTTATTCTACAAACAATTGATAGTAGAACAAATAACTGATTTGGTTAAATAATGGCAAAAGATAGTATTTTAGAGCAATTTGAACAAGTTAAAGAGCGTGTTGCACAAGTACTAGCCTTGGCTAAATCTTCAGGGGCTGATGGCGCTGAAGTGGCAATGAGTAAACAACAAGGCTTAAGTGTGGGCACTCGTTTAGGCGAGGTTGAAACAGTAGAATTTACCAATGATGGTGCCTTAGGTATTACTGTTTATCAAAATGGACGTAAAGGTAGTGCTTCTACGGCAGATTTATCTGAAGAGGCGCTAAAACAAACGGTGCAAGCGGCAATTAATATTGCTAAATATACTTCTGTAGATGATTGTTCAGGCTTAGCAGATAAAGAATTACTTGCTATGGATCCGCCAGATTTAGACTTATATCACCCTAAAAATATTACGACTGAACAGGCAATTGTCATAGCTAAAACCTGTGAAGATACCGCTTTAGCACAAGACAAGCGCTTAAGTAATTCAGAAGGTGCAAATTTTTCTAGCTATAATGGTTTTCGTGTATATGGTAACAGTCATGGACAAATTGTTGGTTATCCTAGTAGTCGGCATAGTTTGTCTTGTGTGATGATCGCTAGCGAAAATGATGATATGCAGCGCGATTATGCCTATAGTGTTAATCGTGATTTTGATTTGTTACAAAGCCCAGAAGAAGTCGGTAAGCAAGCAGCCAAAGAAACATTATCGCGATTGCATTCACAAAAATTAGCGACAGGCAAGTACCCAATAATGTTTAGAGCTGATATTGCTAATTCGATGTTTGGGCATTTTATTGCGGCGATCAGTGGTGGTAACTTATATCGCAAATCGTCATTTTTGCTCGACAGTATTGGTAAACAAATTTTTCCTGACTTTTTAACCATTACCGAAAAACCTTTTATTAAAAAATCCCTTGCTAGCACCCCGTTTGATAGTGAAGGGGTTAACCCGATAGAACGTAATATTATTAAAAATGGCGTGCTAGAAAGCTATCTGTTAACGAGTTATTCTGCTCGTAAGTTAGGGCTTACTACAACGGGTAATGCTGGCGGTATTCACAACTGGCAAATATCGGCTAATGGTGGTGATTTTACCGCGATGGCTAAACAATTAGGCACTGGTTTGTTAGTTACAGAGCTGATGGGTCAAGGAGTCAATATTGTGAATGGTGATTATTCTCGCGGTGCTGCTGGGTTTTGGGTAGAAAATGGTGAAATAATGCATCCGGTGTCAGAAGTGACGATTGCGGGTAATTTAGAAGGTATTTTTAAAGGTTTGGTAGCTGTGGGCAATGATATCGATTATCGCGGTAGTATTCACACTGGTTCGTTATTATTTGAAAACATGCAAGTATCGGGTGCTTAATATTAGAAGCTAGCTCCTAGGCTCTAGTTTTAAATGGTGGGCAAATTGCCCACCCTACAATGCTAAACACACCGTAGGGTGGTGCATGAGGTACGAATGCCCACCAAATATATCAAAGTTCTAGGTCCTAGAACCTAGTTTCCTAACATTAATGTTGCGGTGCCTAAAAAAGCGAAAATACCAACCACATCGGTAATGGTTGTTAATAATACACCGCCAGCAAGTGCAGGGTCGATATTAACTTTTTTAAGAAACAAGGGTATTGTTACGCCAGCGACTCCTGCAGCGGTTAAATTCATTAGCATGGCCACGGCAATAACAAGTCCCAAGTTCAAGTCTTGTTTCCATAATCCTACAACGCTGGCAATTAATAGCGCCCAAAGTAGGCCATTTAAAAAGCCCACGGCTAATTCTTTGATCAATAAGTTTTTTGAGTTGCTATCACCAATATGACCTAATGCTAAACCACGAATAACCAAGGTTAAGGTTTGATTACCGGCAACGCCGCCCATGCTCGGTACTAAAGAATTTAAAATAGCTAAAATAGTTAATTGACTTAATATATCGTTAAACATACTGGTAACGGCTACTGCTAAAAGAGCGGTAAGTAAGTTTACACCTAACCAAATAGAGCGTTGACGGGCGCTTTTTACCACAGGCGCAAAGGTATCGGCTTCATCGCCTAAGCCGGCCATACTCATCATCGAGTGTTCTGCTTCTTCACGAATAATATCAACGACATCATCAATGGTAATACGACCAAGCAAATGACCATTTTGATCAATAATAGGGGTTGAAAACCAATCGTGGCGCTCAAACAATTGTGCTACTTCGGTTACGGGCATATCCGCAGGTATTGCTTGTACTTCTTTATCAATAAGCTTTGAAACATTAGTTTCAGGTTGTGCGGTAACTAAAGCCGATAATGATACTGCGCCGATAAAAAGGTCGTGTCTGTCGACTACATAAAATGAGTCGGTTGCTTCGGGTAAGGTGCCTTTTAAACGTAAATAACGTAATACCACATCAACGGTAACATCAGGACGTAATGTGATGGTATCAGTATTCATAATACCACCCGCGCTTTCTTCATCGTACGATAGTGCGGCTTCGACCCGTGCTCTATCTTGGCTATCCATTGAATTTAGTACTTCTTGATAATCACTATCGGGTAACGTTCTTAATACTTCGGCAACATCATCAACATCCATGCCTTCGGCGGCGGCGGCGACTTTTTCGGGTCGCATGCTTTTTAAAATACCTTTTCGAACTTCTTCATTAAGTTCTTCGAGTATTTCACCATGCAAATCGGCATCTATTAATTGCCAAACAATATCGCGGGTTTTAGCGGGTGATGATTCAAGAATAAGCGCGGCATCGTAGGCAGGCATGTTTTGTAATAATTTTCGAGCGTGCACAAATAAGCCGCTATCAAGCGCTTTATTTACTTGCTGCAGGTGTTGTTGATTTATTTCTTGCTCTGAAATTTCCGGCATGATGTTTTTACCCTGTGCCGTCTATTAATTAATGCCAATAATGCCAAATGCGTTAAATGCTAATGATATTTTTAATTAAATCGTCATTAGCCCATAAAGTGTAACGTAATCAAGCAGATTTAGCAGTAATTTTCTTGATATGTGACGAAAGTTAATATTTTAATCTGAGCGGGTTTAATTCCCCGTTGCTTGCGGTGTTTGTAGGTTAGGCTTTAGCCTATCAAGTTGACGGCAGCTCTTTATAAAAAGATGCCGACCTACATTTACGTCATAATATCCCCCTCTTCGCAAAGCGAATTTGAGCCTTGGCGCGGGGTAGTTAATTTTTGGTTATTCGTCTTCTTCAAATTTATCATTTATTAATTGGTAAACACTATTTAATGCTTGCTCAGCGTCCTTACCGTTGGTTTTTATGGTGACGCTTTTACCTTGCCCACCAGCGAGTAACATTAACGCCATAATTGAATGAGCATCAGCACTTTTATCCGCTAAAGTTAGTGTTATTGTTGCATCAAACTGTTGTGATAATTGTGCTAATTTTGTTGCTGCACGGGCATGTAAACCTAGTTTATTAACTATGGTTAACGTTTTTTCAAAAGTCGGCATAATTATTCTCGATTAACGGGTAATGTGCTCGCCCTATGATAATTTATAGCATGTAGGGTGGAGCATGAGGAACGAATGCCCACCAGTTAGCTATTATTAGGTGGATTTTTTATCAATATCTCGATGGCGAGTTTGAATATCTTCACGTTCTTTTCTAAAGTTTTTTGCGAGCATTTCGGCAATGTATACTGATCTATGTTTGCCACCAGTACAGCCAATGGCAATGGTGACGTAAGAGCGGTTATTACGTTCTAAATGGGGTAACCAAGTCATCATAAAGCTGTTAATTTGCCAAATAAATTTAGTGACTATCGGTTGGCTAGCCAAAAAATCCTTAACATCATCATCTAATCCATTGTTTTTCTTTAAGTTTTTTTCCCAAAAAGGGTTAGGTAAAAATCTCGCATCAAAAACAAAGTCGGCATCGGTCGGAATACCATGCTTATAACCAAAAGATTCAAACACTAACACCATTGCGCCTGTTTTTTTACCGAGAATTCGTTCGCGGACTAAATCAGCTAATTGATGTGGTGTGAGTTGGCTGGTATTAATATATAAATCGGCACGACTAGAGACGGGTGTTAATAGCTTTTTTTCTAGGCTAATCGCTTGATCTAACGCTATATTTTTTTTTATTAAGGGATGCAAACGGCGAGTTTCACTAAAACGGCGGATCAAATCATCGTCGTTAGCATCTAAATATAAAATGCTTAATTCAACACTATTGGGTAAATAGTCTAATATTTCTGAAACGTCACTAGGATCTGCAGGTAAATTACGTACATCTAAGCTCACGGCAACATTGTCATAATCATTAATAACAGTGTGTGTTAAAGCGGGTAATAAATTAACCGGAATATTATCGACGCAATAATAACCCAAATCTTCTAATACTCTTAGCGCTACTGATTTACCTGAGCCTGATCGGCCACTTACCACAATAAGCTTCATTTCATTACTTCTATTGGTTATGTTGATTTAAGAGTTTGCAAAAACTAGCTGAAATAGCTGTTGATCGTTTTTGCATTTTCGTAACTCTTTAGCTATTTTTTTATCGCTAAATAATTTGGCAATACTTTGCAAAGTGGATAAATGTTCTTTACATAATGATTCTGGAACAAACAGGGCAATAAAAATATCAACAGGACGTTGATCTATAGCATCAAAAGCAATGGCGTGATCTGTGGTCATTAATACCGCGATAACTTGATTTGATTTATTTAACCTACCGTGTGGTATGGCAATACCATTACCGATACCCGTACTACCTAATTTTTCGCGTTGCATTAAGCAGCCAAGTAGTTCTTGCTGGGTTAGTTCAGATATTTTAGTGGCGGCTATGGCGCTTATTTTTTCAAGAATGCGCTTTTTACTTGAAGCAGGAACTGCACATAAAGTGCAGTCCTGAGATAAAATATCTTGTAGTTTCATAGTTATTTGATTAATGCTAGTGCGAAGTTATTTTTTCTTTGTATTTTAATACTTGTCTGTCTAGTTTATCAATTAAAGAATCAATCGCTGCGTACATATCGGTGTCTGATGATGAAGCAAATATGTCATTACCATTCATGTGTAATGTCGCTTCGGCTTTATGGGTTAATTTTTCAACATTAAGAACAACATGAACATTATTGATATGATCAAAATGTCGTTCTAGCTTTGCAAACTTGCTGGTGACGTAATCGCGTAGTGAAGAGGTTAATTCTATATGATGACCTGTAAGATTAATTTGCATAAGCTCAATCCTTATCGAGTGTGTTATTAAAGTAAACTTTTACGTTGATTAGATGGTGGAATAGCAAGTGATTCACGATATTTTGCTATAGTCCGCCGGGCTACATTAATGCCTTGATCGGCAAGTAATTCAGTCATTTTATTGTCACTTAATGGTTTTGACGGAATTTCTGCGGCAATCAATTTCTTGATTAATGCTCGAATAGCTGTTGATGAACATTCTCCTCCGTTTTCTGTACTAACGTGACTTGAGAAAAAATATTTGAGTTCAAATATTCCTCTGGGTGTATGCATGTATTTTTGGGTTGTTACACGAGAAATGGTAGATTCATGCATATCGACCATTTCAGCAATATCATTTAATACCATCGGACGCATGGCCTCTGCTCCATGCTCAAAAAAACCTTGTTGTTGGTGTACAATACAATTGGACACTTTTAATAGCGTATCGTTGCGTGATTCTAAACTTTTTATAAACCATTTTGCTTCTTGTAAATTTGAACGCATAAATTGACTGTCATCAGATGATTTCATGCCTTTTATCATTGCGGCATATTGTTGATTTATATTCAATTTGGGTGCGGTATCTGGATTTAGTTCAACTACCCAACGACCATTTTTCTTTTCTACGAAAACATCAGGGATCACATATTGATCATCACTTTTTATCATCGCATCGCCAGGACGGGGATTTAATGATTGTATTAAGCGCATTACCTCACGCAGTTGATCTTCTTTTAAGCGCGTTTTGCGCATTAATTGGCGATAATCTCTGTTGCCTAATAAATCAATATAGTTGCTAATAATTAATTTGCTTTCTTTTAACCAAGGTGTTTCTTTATCAAATTGATTTAATTGAATTAATAAACATTCTGCAACACTACGTGCGGCAACACCGATAGGGTCAAACATATTAATACGTTTTAATACCGCTTCAATTTCGTCTAGTTCAACTTCACTATCGCCGATACTTTCTAAAATATCATCGCTAGTTACGGTTAAGTAGCCAGCATCATCAACGGCTTCAATTATCGCTGTTGCTATGGTTCTATCGGTGTCGGTAAAGGGGGTTAATTCCATTTGCCAGCGTAAATGATCTTGAATTGTTTCCGTGGTTTCGCCTTGATAAACATAATCGTCAGCGGGGGCTACCGCGCCCGTATTTGAGGTGCCAGCGCTGTATGATTCTTCCCACGTAGTATCGATACTTAGTTCTTCAGGAATATCATTTTTTTCGATGACTTCGGTGGTGGTTATTTCATCATTAGTGGGTTGCGAATCTTCGCTACCATCGCTCGTTTTATGTTCGCCATTGTCATCGGTATTAGCTGAAAATGCTTGTTCTAATTGATCCATTTCATTTTCATTACTGTCAGTTGTGCTTTCATCTACTTCTAACAAGGGGTTGCTTTCAAGGTTTTCTTGGATTTCTTGTTGAAGATCTAACGTTGACAATTGCAACAGCTTTATCGCTTGTTGCAATTGTGGTGTCATAGTTAAACTTTGTCCTATACGGAGCTGAAGACTTGGGCGCATTAAGGTTTTTATTATTCCTGTGTTGTTATCTTTATGTATGGTGACAGTTTAACTCTATTACAAGTAAAATTATCAAGATTTAATTCGTTATAGTGTTTAAATATGTTACTAAATTTCTTTAGCTATCTATGTTTAATTTATGTTTAACTACTTAGTTACTATAGCGTGAATTGTTCGCCTAGGTACACATCTCTTACTTGTTTATTGGCAAGTATTTGATCTGCATTACCTTCGGCGATTAATTCGCCGTGGCTAACAATATAAGCGTGCTCACAAACATCTAGCGTTTCTCTGACATTATGGTCGGTGATCAAAATACCGATACCGCGTTCTTTTAAGTGTAGGATAATCTTTTTTATATCTCCAACTGATATTGGGTCAACACCCGCAAAAGGTTCATCAAGTAAGATAAATTTAGGCTCAGCGGCTAATGCTCGGGCTATTTCAACACGGCGGCGTTCGCCACCCGACAAGCTCATACCTAAATTATTTTTAATATGGCCAATATTAAACTCTTCAACTAAGTGTTCTAATTTTTCTTCTCGCTCTACGGCGGATAGCTGTTTACGTGTTTCTAATATAGCCATTATATTGTCATAAACACTCAATTTTCGAAATATTGAAGCTTCTTGCGGTAAGTAACCAATACCTTTGCGTGCGCGGACATGCATGGGCTCTAAGGTGAGATTTTCACCGTTGAGAATTATTTCACCATCATCACTGGGAACTAAACCAACAATCATATAAAACAAAGTCGTTTTACCTGCCCCATTAGGGCCAAGTAAGCCGACTATTTGCCCCGCATTGACTTGTAAGCTAACGTTTTTAACAACACGGCGGCCTTTGTATGATTTTGCTAAGCCTGAGGCGACTAAGGTAGAAACAGCGGTAGAAACAGTCATAGTTTAATTTTTGTCTTTTAATTGGGGTTGTAAAATAGTGGTAACAGAATCTTCATTATTACTTTCTGCACTTAATTGTTCGGTTAGGGTGTTATAAACAATTTTATTGCCACTCACTAAGCTACCTTGTTGGCTAACAGAGGCGTTGCCTGAAATGGTAATAATATGATTGGCTTCATCATATCTGATTTCATCGGCTTGTAAGTTAATGGGTTGACCGTTATCAAGTAATTGTTTAAAAATGGCGGGTTTGCCGCTGGCGATATAAACTTTATTATCGCTATTGGCTTTGCTGATAACTCTTACTATGTCGGCACTAATAGAAAGTGAGCCTTGTGTTATGACGACATCATCTAAATAACTGGCTATTTTATTTTTTAAATCGGTTGCTTGGCGCTTTGCTTTGATTATTATTTGTTTGTTTAAATCAGCGGTTGCGCTATGGGCTATACCTACAGGCAAGAGCAAACCACTTATTAGTAGTGGTGCCAAGCGCCTAATTAATTTTTTTACTGTTACTTTCATTACCATTACCTTGAGGGCTTCTTTTATCATTAGTGTCATTAGTTAATATTTTTTTTATAAATTGTTTGCACATGCTCTGTTAGCGTCATTTGCCTCGTGTTTAAATCAACAATCAGGCCAGAACCATACATGATAAAATCTTTGCCTTGTATCATTACCGTTTGGTCTGAACTGATGATATTGCTATTAAGATCAAGTTCCAAATATTTGCAATTTATCTCTTGAATTAAACTACTTTTATCTGTTGCGACTAAACGCACACGAGTTTCTAAAATAACGCGATTATTACTATAAAGCGTGGCTTCCTTTGCGGTAATTTTCCATGCTTTGCTGCTGTTTTTAGGAAATAACGTATATTGTGGATATTCAAAATGGGTAAATTCTAACTCAGCGTAATGTTCCATGCGTTGTGCATTAATCACATGAGATAGTTTACCCTGACTATTATAAATAGAACTACTTAAAAACTCGGCAATAAAATCAGGTTCTAACTGTTGGTCAATCACCGTCGGATCTTTAATTTGCGCACTACGCCATTGAATAATGCTATAAGCCATAAAGGCTAAAAACAAGATAAATGCAGATAAGCTATATAATCTATTCAATATAAGCTCCTCGCACTTTGTTTATATAGACTTTAGTGATAAAAAATAGTGTCATATACTGGCACCAGAGGCTTGTGCTAAGGTGTTTTTGCATTGCATTATAGTATCGCATAATTCTCTAACAGCACCAAAACCGCCATTGAGTTGAGTAATATAATCTGCTTGTTGAACAACGCTTGGGTGAGCATCGTTTACCGCAACACCTAAGCCTACGACTTTAATACAGGCAAGATCAGGAATGTCATCACCTATATATGCAATATTTTCAAGTGCGATATTTTGTTGGTGTGCTATCTCTTTGAGCGCGGGAAGTTTATCTTCTTGCCCTTGAATAATATGATTAACATTTAAGGCGCGCATACGGTTATACACAATAGTTGATTTACGCCCCGTGATCACGGCAACTTGTACACCGCTAGCAATTAAGGCTTTTATACCAAAGCCGTCTTTGGTGTGAAAGGCTTTTAACTCTTCGCCGTCGTTGCCTAAATAAATTCTGCCATCAGAAAATACGCCATCAATATCGCAAACAAGTAATTTTACTCGGGTAAATTTATCTACGAGTGTTACTGAAATTTCACCGTATAACGTTTGCATTGTTAAAGTACTCCAGATTTTAGTAAATCTTGCATATTCATCGCACCAATCGGGCGATTTTGTTGATCAATAATAATTAACCCATTAATTTTTTCATCTTCCATTATTTTTAGTGCTTCGGCGGCAAGTGTCTCGGCAGTGGCGGTGCTTGGGTTAAGCGTCATTACTGCGGCGATATTATCATGGTGAATGTCAACTTTTGCTGATAATACACGACGTAAATCGCCATCGGTAAATAAACCAACTAACTGACCTTGTTCATCAATTACGGTGGTCATGCCTAAGCCCTTGGCAGACATTTCAACTAAGGCGTCTTTAATCAAAGCGTTAGTGCTTACTTTTGGTAAATGTTCACCGCTGTGCATAATATCGCTCAAGCGTAATAGTAGGCGTTTACCTAAACTACCCCCTGGGTGTGATAAGGCAAAATCATCGGCAGTAAAGCCTTTAGCACTTAATAAAGCTACCGCAAGGGCATCGCCCATCACCAAAGCAGCGGTGGTACTAGACGTTGGCGCTAAACCTAACGGGCAAGCTTCTTGAGAGACTTGAATACAAATATGTTCATCACTTAATTTAGCTAAGGTTGAATGGATATTACTCGACATTGCAATAAGTTTTGCGCCAATACGACGTATTACAGGCACTATGGCTAATACTTCGGTGGTTTCCCCTGAATTCGAAATTGATAACACCACATCGTCGGCGGTGATCATGCCTAAGTCACCATGACTCGCTTCACCCGGATGAACAAAAAAAGCGGGTGTGCCAGTACTGGCTAAAGTCGCGGCTATTTTTCCACCGATATGGCCAGATTTACCCATGCCAATAACGATAACTCGTCCTGTGCAGTTAAACATTAATTGGCAAGCACGGGCAAAATTATCATCAATAAATTGCTGCAATTCTTGTATGGCTTGTTGTTCTATAGTGATAACTTGTTTAGCTAACTGTTTAAAATTATTCATGGTGATCTTTTATGCTGATTTTATTTTAATAGATAGTTATTGGTTAATGTTGCGTAAAAAGTAAACCCTGATAGGCAATATAACAGACTAATAGTAATGCACCTTTTAACCGAGTGATACGAAAAAAACCTTTTTGGCGGCTAAAACATAAGGCAAATAATAATAAGGTGATTGCGATCATTACGGGGGCATCGCGTAAACCCGCTTCAGGATCAATACTGCCCGGTGCAAGCAAGCCAGCAAAAGGTAATACCGCTAAAATGTTAAAAATATTAGAGCCAATAATATTACCTAAGGCAAGATCATCTTCTTTTTTTATTACGCTCGCAACGCTTGCAGCTAATTCAGGCAAACTAGTGCCAACGGCAATAACAGTAAGACCAATAACTAAATCACTAATACCAAAAGATCGAGCAATAAAACTGGCTGAATCAACTAAATAATGGGCACTGCCAACTAATAATATAATCCCGACAACTAACCAGAAAATAGCACTGCGCGCATTGGTTTTTTCTGGAATGTCTTGTTCAGCTTCACTGATCATTGGATCGTCAATTTTGTTATTGTTTTTACGTTGTAATAGCGCTCTAATTAATAAACTGCTAATGAAAATAAAAAAACCAACTATTAGTACTAAGCCTTCATCAAAGGTAAAAGTGTTATCTTTAAGTACCCAATAGGCGACTAATGTCAGTAATAAAATCAGCGGTAATTCTTGTTTGATGGTTGAAGATGATACTTGCAGGGGTTTTACCAAGGCGGTAATACCCAGCACTAGGGCAATATTGGTAATGTTTGAACCAATGGCATTACCAATGGCCGTATCAGGGTTACCCTGAAGTGATGCGGTTGCAGCGACCATCATTTCGGGCGCTGACGAGCCCATAGCAACGATAGTTAGCCCAATGATCATTGGAGAAATGCCAAAATTTCGCGCTAATGATGAAGCCCCATAAACAAATTTATCGGCACTCCATACCAGCACCATTAAGGCGACTAATAGAATAAAAACATGCTCTAACATTAACAACTCCAAAGATATGCTCAAGTAATGAATAGTAGCCCATGATTAACTACTTGAGTGATGAAAGTGAATTGTCGCCTCTTGACGATAAAAATAAAAGACAAATAAGATAAATGGGGCAAAAAAAATGTAACAGGGTTCATTTTAACACAGTAACCTCATTTATTACTGGCATAAAAAATGTTGAAAAAAGGTAAAAAATACACCTGATTTTTAACTGATTAACATTATACCAAGTTTCATGGATGACAATGTCGTATTCTTTTTTAAATAAGTTTTGTATGAAAACATCAAAACCAGTTGAAAAATCACTGATGAGGACTCTTTAGATGATGCTATTGAAGAGTGAACATCGTTTAAAATAAATTATTAATACGTATATTAGACGTATATTGAGCTTTTAAGGGGGAATCACTATACTGTACGCATATTAAACGTATGAGGATTTGCTTATGGTAGCCTTAGTATTGAAAAAAGATGCACGGTTGGATTTAAAAACAACCGCTCAAAATAAAGCATTACTTGCACAAGCAGCAATGTTACGTGGTGTAGATATGACCACGTTTATCATGATACCAGCTTTAAAAGCGGCAAGAGAAGTTGTAGCACTTAATGAAAAAATACAACTTGATCAACACGAGCAACATGCTTTGTTTGCCGCATTATCTAAACCGTCTAAACCTACTGATGGTCTGAAGGATTTACTATCAGCAGGAATATTTAGTGAACGATAATCAATTTGTTATTGAAAAATTTGAGCCTAAGCAATCATATTACCAACAGAAAAAGTTTGATTGTGGCAACAGAATTATTAATAAGTTTATTCATTCTTCATTAAAAAAGCAGGTAAGCCATAATTTTTATCAAGCATTTGTATTGCTTGATTTGGAAAATAATGAACGGTTTTCTGCTTTCTACACCTTAACTTCCTTTAAACTTCAAGCAAATGAATTAGAACGACTATCAAAAGGTAGTTTGCCTAGAGATATTCCTTGTGTACGCTTAGTCATGCTTGGCGTTAACCTTCCGCTTCAAGGGCAAGGTATTGGACGTAAAATGATGTCGGATGTTTTGCATAGAGTACATAGAGCATCAAAAGAAATTGGGATCTATGGGTTATATTTAGATGCAGATCCTAACGCAACAGATTTCTATTTGAGTTTAGGGTTTACGCGGTTAGATTGTGGTGGAAGTGATGATGTTGCTAAAATATTTTTAAGTATTGAGGTTATAAATCAACTGCTTGGTTAAAGAATAGTAAAATTACGTAAAAGTATTAACGAAGGATCGTAAACCGTACTTATTTATATGCAGGCACGATACTATGATCCAGTTATCGAACGGTTCTGTTCGAATTATCCTATTGTATTTCGCGTTGTGTATGAAGTGCTATTTTATGCGGTTATATTATTCAGGCTCTGGTTAGGCATTTTATTTTGTAAAAAAGAAAAATTAAATATATAAGCTAATTAGCTGAATAAGTAGCTACAGCAAGGTTCTTTACAAATATATACATTTTATTACTATTTTTTACTGAAATTATTAATGAAGAAAGTGCTGTGCTGAGGTAAAATTTGTCAATTAACTAAATTTTATTAAATGACAATAACAATTAAAGAGTTTAAATGTCGATAATCGCACCTAAAATAGCGAAACAAATAGTGCCTAATAGCAGCGATCAACACGCTGTGATGTCGGATATTATTGTAGACATTCAAAATGTTACTTTTAAACGCGATGAACGTGTAATTTATGACAACATTAGTTTGTCTATTCCTCGAGGTAAAATCACCGCAATAATGGGGCCTAGTGGTATTGGTAAAACCACTTTGTTACGCCTTATTGGGGGGCAGTTAAAACCTGAAAGCGGTAAAATTTTATTTGAACAACAAAATATTCCACAACTTTCTCGCCATGATTTATACGAAACACGCAAACGTATGAGTATGTTATTTCAAAGTGGTGCGTTGTTTAGCGAAATGACGGTCTACGACAATATTGCTTTTCCTATTCGCGAGCACAGTAAACTGTCAGAAGCGCTGATTGAAAAAATGGTGTTAATGAAGCTTGAGGTGGTAGGTTTACGTGGTGCTCGTCATCTATATCCTAGTGAGTTATCAGGTGGTATGGCACGGCGTGCAGCATTAGCGCGGGCAATTGCACTTGATCCTGAATTGATATTATATGATGAACCTTTTGCGGGACAAGATCCCATTTCGATGGGCGTTATTGTTCGCTTAATTCATTCGTTAAATGATGCGTTAGGGTTAACCTCTGTGGTGGTTTCTCACGATGTGCAAGAAGTAATGAGCATTGCTGATTATATTTATATTATCGCAGAGCAAAAAATTATAGGTCAAGGAACCCCTAAACAAATAGCACAACAAAACTCTCCTTTAGTTAAACAATTTGTACAAGGTGAAGCTGATGGGCCTGTACCATTTCACTTTCCTGCTAAGTCTTATCGTGATGAACTATTAGGACAAAAACGTTAAATGTTAAATTATTTACTAAAAAACATGCAGTTGTTAGGGCGTGATACGCTTAATAATATCGGCGGATTAGGCCGAGCATCATTACTATTGTTTTCAGCTCTAGTACATATTCCTAACCCGCGCAAAGGTTTTCCGTTGTTTATTCAACAGTTATTTGCCGTTGGCGTGTTATCGCTATTAATTATTATAGTTTCAGGACTTTTTATTGGCATGGTACTCGCTTTACAAGGCTATACCATATTAGTGGGGTACGGTGCTGAGGCAAGTTTAGGGCCCATGGTCGCGTTATCTTTATTGCGTGAGTTAGGGCCAGTGGTGGCTGCATTATTATTTGCGGGGCGCGCAGGTAGCGCCTTAACGGCAGAAATAGGCTTAATGAAAGCAACCGAGCAGTTATCCAGTATGGAAATGATGGCGGTTGATCCGTTACGTCGTGTTATCGTACCTCGTTTTTGGGCGGGGATGGTCAGCATGCCATTGTTAGCCGCAATATTTTCTGCTGTGGGTATTTTAGGTGCGCATTTAGTTGGCGTTGACTGGCTTGGTTTAGACGCAGGAACATTTTGGTCAGTAATGCAAAATCAAGTTGATTTTCGTGGTGATATTGTTAACGGTATTATTAAAAGTGGTGTATTTGCTTTTGTCATCACTTGGATTGCGGTATATAAAGGTTATGATTGCATACCAACCTCGGAAGGTATTTCACGGGCAACTACCGCTACTGTGGTGCAATCTTCATTATTAATTTTAGGTTTAGATTTTGTATTAACAGCATTGATGTTTGCGCGTTAATATTTTTATATGCTCGCTCCACTTGCAACTGCATCATTAAGTAGAACGGGTATAGTTATTGCTTTATAAATAAGGTTTGGAACAGACATTATGTCTAAAAAAATAGAATTGTTAGTTGGTTTTTTTATTGCGTTAGGTATTGCTGCATTGTTAATGTTGTCATATAAAGTGGCTAAAACGGGAATTTCTGGTAGTGATGAAACTTATGTTTTATATGCCAAATTCTCTAACATTGGTGGTTTAAAAGTGCGCTCACCAATAAAAGTAGGTGGTGTTGTTGTCGGCCGTATAACACATATTTCCTTAGATGCTGAAGATTATACGCCAGTGGTTACCTTAACGATTGATAAAAAATATAGCCAATTTTCAGATGCGACTTCAGTCTCCATTTTAACGGCTGGTTTATTGGGTGAACAATATATAGGTTTGCAACCTGGTTTTGTTGATGACAGTGTTGAAATGCTCCAACCTGGGGATTATATTGAAGATACTAAGCCCGCATTAGTATTAGAAGAATTAATTGGGCAGTTTTTATTTAGCAAAGGAAGCGAATAAGGTCTCACTATGAAATATATAAAAAAAATGTTTATCTCCTTGTTGTTAGTAAGTTTATCGTTATTTTCACTGAATTCAGTTGCCAGTGCTAATATTGATAAAAGTGATCCTTATAAAATGATCCAAAAAGCAGCAAATAATGCTTTTAAACGCTTTGCTAGCGAGCAAAGTGCTATTCAAAAAGATCCAAATATTTTAAAAACGATAGTGCGTGAAGAATTACTTCCTTATGTCGATTACAAATATGCGGCTTATAAAGTCATTGGTAGTGGTAATCTAAGAAAGACCACCCGTGCGCAACGCGATCATTTTGTCATTATTTTTCGTGATTATTTAGTGACACAATACGCGCAAGTATTTACACGCTATAAAAAGCAAAAAGTTGTATTTGCACCCGCTAAAGATTTTAGCCATAGAAAAATTCTTGCGGTAAAAACGACCATTTTAGATCCTGTATTAGGCAAAATTGATATTGACTTTAAAGTAAAACGCAATAAAAGAACTAAAGAATGGAAAGCTTTTGACTTAGTTGCTGAGGGTATTAGCTTACTTGACAGTAAACAAGCCGAGTTAGACAGTATTATTCGTCAAAAAGGTATCGATTATGCGGCTAAATTACTTAAAGAAAAAAGTCATCGCAATATCGTTTTAAAATCGAGTAAAAAATCAAAAAAACTGCCTGTTAAAGCACAAACTGCGGTAAATAATTAGTGAGTAAAGCGCAGCAGAGAGCCATTCATTTATCGGTAGAAAATGAGCAATATTTATTAACGGGTGAATTAACTCGGCATACAGTACCGTGTTTATCTTTTAAAAAACTAAAAAAAATATTAGCGGCTGATAACGCTAGTTTTAATTTTAGCCATATTGATAAAGTTGATACCGCAGGTCTTGCTTGGATGTGTGCTCTATTAGAGCAAGCGAATAAGCAAAAGTGTCAATTAAGTTTTATTCATATCCCTGAACAATTAGCTAAACTGGCCAAATTAAGTGGTGTAGATGATTTTTTACCGATAGACTAAATATTAACCGATATTTTGATGCGTTATTGAAAACAACATTGAAAGTATCATTGAAAAAATTACTTAACATATTTAAAGGAAAAATTTTGGAACTTAGTGAAATAGAACAATTAATTAAAGACGTATTAACGCTTGATGAATTACATGTCACCTTTGATGGTTCACAATGTAAAGTTGTTGCAGTTGCTGATATGTTTGGTGACATGAGTCGGGTTAAGCGCCAACAAGCGGTTTATGCACCACTTGCTAATGCTATTAGTGAAAATAAAATTCATGCGGTAACCATTAAAACTTTTACTAAAGAGCAGTGGCAACGCGATAAGCTATTTAATCTATAAAATAGCTGCATGCACGAGTAAAGCATGTAATACTTTGTGCAACAAAAGCTATTTTATTAGCCTATTTATTAATTTATTGAGAAAGTAATTTATTTTGGATGCATTTAAAATTTCAGGTGGCACGCCACTAAAAGGTGAAGTCACCATTTCAGGTGCTAAAAACGCCGCACTTCCTATTCTAATGTCAGCGCTGCTTTCAAAAACCCCCATTATATTCCGTAATGTCCCTAAGCTTAATGATATTTTAACCACGGTAAAATTATTAACGCAATTGGGCGCTAAAATTCAATGGTTATCAGATGACGAATTAGAGGTAGATGCGAGCACTATTACTAATTGTTGTGCAGCTTATGATTTGGTTAAAACCATGCGAGCCTCTATTTTAGTGCTGGGGCCTTTACTTGCACGCATGGGGCATGCCGAAGTGTCTTTGCCGGGCGGCTGTGCTATTGGCGCAAGACCGGTGAATTTACACATCCAAGGTCTTAAATTAATGGACGCTGATATTGACGTTGAAAACGGCTATATCATTGCTAAAAATTCAGGACGTTTAAAAGGCGCAAATATCTTTATGGATATGGTCAGCGTTACCGGCACCGAAAATTTAATGATGGCAGCAGCATTGGCTGAGGGTACAACGGTTATTGAAAATGCCGCGCGCGAACCTGAAATTGTTGATTTAGCGAATTGTTTAAATGGTATGGGTGCGAAAGTTAGCGGTGCAGGTACTGATACTTTAACTATTGAAGGTGTTGCTGAACTTCAAGGTAAAGAGCACCGCGTGATGCCAGACAGAATTGAAACGGGTACTTTTTTAGTTGCCGCAGCGGTCACACAAGGACATATTAAATGTTTAAATACTGATCCCAGTGCGCTTGAAGCAGTATTAAGTAAATTACAAGAAGCAGGCGCTGAAATTACTACGGGTGATAATTGGATTGAATTAGTCATGCATAGTCGCCCGAAAGCCGTAAATATTAAAACGGCACCTCATCCTGCCTTTCCAACCGATATGCAAGCGCAATTTGTGGCGTTAAATGTTATTGCCGAAGGTACTGCAACGATCACAGAAAATATTTTTGAGAACCGTTTTATGCACGTACCTGAATTACAGCGCATGGGTGCAGATATTTCGCTAGAAGGTAATACAGCAATTACTAAAGGTGTAAATAGTTTAAATGGCGCACAAGTGATGGCTACTGATTTACGTGCCTCAGCAAGCCTAGTTATTGCTGGACTTGTTGCGAGGACAGAAACACAAGTGGATCGCATTTATCATATTGATCGCGGTTATTTACATATCGAAGATAAATTACAAGCATTAGGTGCCAATATAAAACGTGTCAGTTTGTAACTATTTTATTTTGCACTCCTGATCGGTTTTAATCTGAGCGGGTTTAATTCCCCGCCGCTCGCGGCGTTTTGTAGGTTGGGCTTTAGCCCATCAAGTTGACGGCAGCTCTTCATAAAAGATGCCGTACCTACAATTTACGTCATATTATACCCCTCTTCGCGAAGCGAATTTGAGCCAGAGCGAAAAGCCTTGGCGCGGGGTAGTTAATTCTTCTTTAAAAAGCGCTTAACTTTTTTATGAGTTAAGTGCTTTTTCTGTTTTTGACACTATGCTTATTGAAGGCATTTACTTAGATAAAGCAAAAACAATCTGACAGGTGTCAAAATTAACTTGTGTTTTCATGAAAAAGTCAGTAAATTTTAAAAACTGGTTTGACCATTTAATGTTCGTAAACGAGTTCGGGTTTATTAATAAAGAGAATAACTATGACAACATCACAAATAGCACGTGCCATTGCAACGCCTTATCCACATTTATTAGCGCCGTTAGACTTAGGATTTACTACCTTAGCTAATAGAACGTTAATGGGGTCTATGCACACTGGACTTGAAGAAGAAAAGGGCGGTTTTGAAAAACTGGCTGCTTTTTATGAAGCACGCGCTAAAGGTGGTGTTGCCCTCATTGTTACGGGTGGTGTTAGCCCTAATGCTCGTGGTCGTATTGCTCCTTTTGGTAGTGAAATTAGCAAATTTTGGCATGTAAATAAACACAAACAAGTAACCACTGCGGTACATAAATACCCGACAAAAATTTGCTTGCAGTTATTACATACGGGACGTTATGCTTTTCATCCTTTTAGTGTTGCGCCGAGTAAAATAAAATCGCCAATCACACCATTTACCCCTAAAGCGATGTCGGTTAGACAAATTAAAGGCACCATAAAAGATTATGCCAATGCTGCTAATTTAGCGGCAAAAGCAGGCTATGACGGCGTTGAGATTATGGGTAGTGAAGGTTATTTAATTAATCAATTTAGCTGTTTACGTACCAACCATCGTAAGGATGAATGGGGTGGTAGTATTGAAAATAGAATGCGTTTGGCGATAGAAACCATTAAAGCCGTGCGTGCGAAAGTGGGCAAAAATTTTATTATTATTTTCCGCTTGTCGATGCTCGATTTAGTTGAAGGTGGAAACACTTGGAACGAAGTGGTGATTATGGCAAAAGCGGTTGAACAAGCAGGTGCAACCCTTATTAATACGGGTATTGGCTGGCACGAAGCACGCGTGCCTACCATAGTTACCTCAGTACCTCGAGCTGCTTTTACTTGGGTGACTGAAAAAATGAAAAAAGAAGTCTCCATTCCATTAATTACTACTAACCGTATTAATGTCCCTGATGTTGCTGAAAATATTTTAGCCTCAGGACAAGCGGATATGGTCTCTATGGCTCGGCCATTTTTAGCTGATGCCGAATTTGTCAATAAAGCTGCTGCCAATAAAGCAGATGAAATAAATACTTGTATTGGTTGTAATCAAGCGTGCTTAGATCATGTTTTTCAGCAAAAACGCGCTTCCTGTTTGGTTAACCCTGTTGCTTGTTATGAAACAGAATTAACTTTTGCTAAAACTAACAAAGCAAAACGTATTGCTGTTATTGGTGCGGGGCCTGCGGGTTTAGCGTTTAGTGTTTATGCCGCCCAGCGAGGTCATCATATTGAGTTGTTCGATAAAATTAGCGAGATTGGCGGGCAGTTTAATGTCGCTAAACAAATTCCGGGTAAAGAAGAATTTTATGAAACACTACGTTACTTTAAAAAACAATTGTCACTACATAATGTTGCGGTGCATTTAAATAGTGAGCAAAGCAGTGATAGTTTAATTAAAGCAGGGTTTGACGACGTGGTATTAGCCAGTGGAATTAAACCTCGTCATTTAGCGATTGAAGGTATTGATAACCCCAAAGTATTAAGTTACTTACAAGTATTAAGAGATAAACATCCCGTAGGTAAAAAAGTGGCTATTATTGGTGCNGGCGGTATTGGCTTTGATGTTGCAACTTATTTAACCGAACAAAAATCACTGACCAATGACTTAGACGCTTGGTTAAAAAATTGGGGCGTTGATAAAAACTATCAACAAGGAGGTGCATTACTAACTAAAGCTGAACACGCACCTGCTCAGCGNGAGGTTTATTTATTACAACGCAAAACCTCTAAAGTAGGTAAAGGTTTAGGAAAAACCTCGGGNTGGGTNCATCGCGCTAATATGGTTAATNATNANGTACAGATGATCGCAGGTGTTGCTTATAAAGCNGTTACTGACGATGGTTTATTGATTGAAGTTAATGGTAAAGAAAAGCTNCTTAATGTNGATAATATTATTNTTTGTGCAGGGCAAGAATCTAATCGAGAAATACAACAAGCATTAACNGATAATAATGTTAACGTACATTTNATTGGTGGTGCTAATGTNGCGGCTGAATTAGATGCNAAACNAGCNATTCGNCAAGCNGCAGANTTNGCNGCAAGCATTTAANNATATAACGATAATAGTCTATGCTTGTACCATGTTAACTGAAATTTAATATGCAGTATTTTGTTCTTATAGCTTAGTAAGTTAGCTATAGCTAGCTTACTAAGCGCTTAATGCACTGTAATTTTATATCGACTAAAAAGAGTACCTATGGACTTCTTCATTAAACCCGCTATTTTATTATCAAATAGTTTACGATTTAAGGCTAAATTTATTTTATTGGCTACAGTATTTTATTTGCCTTTTTTAGCCTGTTGTTTATGGATCATTAATGGTCAGTTTGAACATATTAAGCAATACCATGATGAATTGGCAGGGCATCAACAAATACAAAAAATAGTACAATTAGAACAAGCAATAAGTGCGGCTCAACAAGACAATACTCAGTTAAGTGTCGTGAGCGATAAAATTGCAGCCCTTAAGCTACAAATACTTANCACTAACGTTTATCAACAAGCGGCTCCTTTAGCGAATAAAATAGCTGACGACTGGCAACAATTAAGGCANAATTCAGACGATATTAGCCAAGAAAATTATGCGATGATTTATGATGAAACACTAGCATTAAGAGAAAATGTCGCCGCATTAAGTGGTTTAACACGCGAAAGCAAAGCTAGCGCCTTTTATCTTGCTGAACTTACCGTACAGCGCTTGCCTGCATTACTTGAATATATTGCTAGAATAAGATTTNTAAGTGCCAAAATTATTGAGAATGATGGCTTTGATGCACAAACGTATACGTTATTAGTATCGTTAGATAAGCGCATTGATGAACTGCAAATTCAACTACAAAAAACGACGGATCAATTTGTTCGTGTTGCCCCTGAGTTAGCGCAAAATTATCAACAAAAATATATTTCATTAACACAATCGATTGACAACTATCAAAAAACATTACATCAAGAGGTAATAGAGCCTGACAGTATTAGTNTGCCGATAGCACAAGCACAGCGTTTGTCTACTGCCCAATATCAGCAGGTACAAAGCTTATTAAATCAATCGCAACAGGTATTGTCAGNACAGCTTAGTCGTTATGTTAGTGAGAGTGATTGGTGGTTATACGCACTAATATTTTTATTAATCGCGGTGACTATTTTAACTAGCCTACTGTTACTGGGGATTTACTATTCGTTAAAATCTAATGTTCAAGCNATTAATCATGCGGCAAGTTTATTAGGTGAAGGTGATTTTAGTCAAACCTTAAAAGTACATGGCTGTGACGAATTAGCCGATATTGCTATTAATTTTGTGCAAATGCAAAATAAAATATTAGTGTTATTACAACAATTTGAAAATGATGTGGTGCAATTAAAATCCGCTTCGGGCGGTATTCAACAATTAACTCAATCGATGGAAGAAAGTTTACTTACACAGCAAAATAGTACTCATCAAGTGGCAAGTAGTGTTACCCAAATGACAGAATCTATTTTACTTATTGGTCATAATACCGATGAAGCTAGTCAGTTAACGGGTGTTGCGCAAAACCATGTTGATAATGGTCAAGCTATTATTAGCACCACGGCAACGGTGATCAATGATATTTCGGCAGAAGTGAATGGCGCAGCACAAGTGATTAATGAATTAGCTAAAAATAGTAAAGATATAGGGCAATTTATTGATGTGATTAGTGAAATAGCCGATCAAACCAATTTATTGGCACTTAATGCTGCGATTGAAGCAGCGCGAGCTGGTGAGCAGGGTCGAGGTTTTGCTGTTGTTGCCGATGAAGTTAGAACTTTAGCTGGACGAACTCAAGGTGCAACGGTTGAAATTCAACGCATTATTGGTCAATTGCAAGTAGGCGCTAGTCGCTCTGTTGAAGTAATGAATCAGGGAGTTAGTAANGCTGAGCAAGGGGTAGTACAAGTAAAAGAAGTTTCATCAAGTTTTCAAGAGGTTACTGATAATGTACATCAAATTGTTAGTGCTACTTCTGAAATATCAANGGCGGTTAATGAACAAACTCAAATGGTTAAAAATATAGATGNNAGTACAGAAACTATTTCACAAGGAGCTGACCAAGTATTACAAGGCGCTAAAGAAGCTGCCGCTTCAGGGCAAAATTTATTAGTATTAGCCGATGGTTTAGCAAAACAATTAGCACAATTTAAACTTTCTTAAATAATTTACGATTGAATTTAAGTATTAATTAGTGAGTTATTTAATAGAATTGGTATAAATGGTGGTTAGGTATATACTTAGCGACCGATAATTTTAATATGTAGAGTGTTATTATTTAGTGAGCAAACAACGCAATATCTTGGTTGAACTAGCCGATATTAATATTTTAACTTCGCCNNNCGACTATAAAAAACAATTATTAGCGCTAATTAGCCAAGCACAACAGCGTATTTATATTACGGCTTTATATGTGCAAGACGATCAAGCAGGGCAAGACGTTCTTCATGCTTTATATCAAGCAAAGCAAGTTAATCCTCAGCTTGATATTAAGGTGTTTGTTGATCTTCATCGCGCGCAACGCGGTTTAATTGGAGAAAAACAGTGCCTAGGTAATCGTGCTCTTTATTTACAATTGAGTGAGCAATATCAGCATGATATTGACATTTATGGCGTTGGTGTTAAACGTAAAGAACTTTTTGGTGTATTGCACTTAAAAGGCATGATTTTTGACAATATTGTTCTGTATACTGGCGCGAGTATTAATGATGTTTATTGTCAGCAAAATGAAGCGTATCGTTTAGATCGTTATTATCAAATTAATTCATCGTCTTTAGCGAATAGTTTTAGTCAGTATTTAAATGATACTTTTGCATATTCTGGTTTTGCACCGCTGTTAAATAAACAACAGATGCCCAGCCCTAAACAACAAAAACGCAATATAGCCGCTTTTAAATCCTTATTGAAAAAAGCTTATTATNGCGTTAAAAATCAACCCTTAGCATTGACTAATAATGAACAAATTGCGATTAAACCCTTTATTGGCTTTGGTCGGCGCAATAATAAGCTTAATCGCGCTATACGAAAACTAGTACAAAATAGTCAGAAAGAATTATTATTATTTACCCCTTATTTTAATTTACCACCAGTATTAGCCAAAGATGTAATTAAAAGCTTAAAACGTGGTGTTAAAGTTACCTTAGTAGTAGGGGATAAAACCGCGAGTGATTTTTACATTTGNAATGAACAAGCGTTTAGTACCATAGGTATTGTGCCTTATATTTATGAAATGCTGTTACGTCGTTTTATTAAACGTTGTCAGCATTATATTGATTGTGGCTTGTTAACAATTCATTTATGGCAAGACGGTAGTAACAGTTATCACTTAAAAGGTTTAATNGCTGATCGGCGCTATCATTTACTTACGGGGAGTAATTTAAATCCGCGTGCTTGGTCGTTAGATTTAGAAAATGGTTTGCTATTAGATGATGCACAGCAATTATTAATGCCCAAAGTAGAGCAAGAAATAACACAAGTTTTAGCGAAGACTAAAATAATTCATCATTTCAATGAACTTGAATGTGTACAAAGTTACCCTGAAAAACCGAAAAAATTATTGAAAAAAATTCAATTGACCCAAATAGATCGTTTATTAAAGCGTTTTTTATAGATAGCGATAAATTGATGTAGGTAGTTTAATGTTTTTTAATTATTATTATGAACATTCTTGTAATNATTTTACTATACTTAACACAGTTGATTTTTTTNAATAATAAACTATGAGCGATAAAATACAAAAAATTNAACANCAGCAANANGAGATNNATTATTGGCAATTANCTAATACGCTTGANGCTGGNCGNAATGAAGTATTGCGTATGGTGGCAAGCAATGCTGACGTACAAATAATACTACAAACACTCTGTGAAAAAGCGAAACTGTATAATTCTGATATGTTATGTTCAGTATTGCGTTTAGATAATGAACAGCAAACATTACATCCAATAGCCTCAGTGTTGTTGCCTAAATTTTATTGTGATGCACTTGAAGGAATACCTATTGGGGTGGGTGTTGGTTCGTGTGGCACGGCTGCTTTTTCAAAAAAACGAGTTATTGTCGAAGATATAAATACTCATCCTTATTGGACTCAATTTAAAGAATTAGCCTTAAAGGCAGAATTACAAGCTTGCTGGTCTGAACCTATTGTTGGTGCGAATGGTTTGGTTTATGGTACTTTTGCGATGTATTACCAGCAACCAACGGCTCCCAGCGATGAAGATTTAAAATTTATTGAGCTTAGCGGTAACCTTGCTGCGGTAGTATTTGAAAATCATCATAATAGACAAAAATTATTNAATGCCAATAACTTACTTAGCCAAACAGTTGATGAACGTAATCAACAGCTTGANCAAGCGAATACCGAATTAGAAAAAAATTTACAACAGCAGAAAATNAATCATTTTCTTAATTTAAATAGTGAAAAAGTATTAACGACCAATAGTTTGATTTCTGGTTTCTCTCATGAAATAAGTACGCCATTAGGAAGTGCGTTAACGGCAATCACTGCCGCAGAAGACAAGTTAACAAAACTTAATGACGAATTTTTATCTGCTAAGTTAACAAGGAAAGTTTTTGTTGAGCAGACTTCCTTGCTTGCTGAAATGATTGATATGAATAAGCAATGCTTGTTAAGANCAACTGATTTATTAGCGCGTTTTAAAGAAGTTAATTCTAGTGCTAACACAGAATTAGTGTCTGTTTTTGCAGTNAATCAGTTTTTAAATGAATTAAATATATGCGTTGCGAGTGTTTTGGGTAAGTATGATTTTAATTTTGAATGTGAAAATTTTGAACTGTGTTGTGCAAAAGTAACCTTGTGGCAAGTGTTAGTTAATTTAATTGAAAATTCAGTATTACATGGTTTTGCTGGTCGTAAAAAAGGCTCGATACATTTAAATATAATGAAAGTAGATGATGAGATTATTGTTAATTTTCAAGATGATGGNTGTGGTATTAAAGCCGAAGATAAAANNAAAATATTTGAACCGTTTTACACCTCTAATCGCACTAATAAGAGTCTTGGTTTAGGACTTAATGTAGTGAGTAATTTTGTTACTAACATCTTGCATGGCAAAATAAAGTTACAGTTGTCACCCGTGGGAGTTCGTTACGAAATACGTTTTCCTAATGAGACGGCGGCAGTAGCTAATTAAATGCACTATGTTTGCTTTTAAAAGCAGGCTTTACTGTTGTAATAATATTATTAAGCTGTTTTATAATCATTGGGTTTTTATGAATATATTGTTTTTTAAGGTAAATACCAAAGGGTTTTTCTACCGCAATAATTTTATGATAAAGATAATATTGGTCTGAGGGGATCACTAATTCAAAGACTTTCTCAGCAATAAATACGGCACTAATTCTATCTGCCAACAGCATTTTATTTAATGCACNGGCATTATCTGGTCTGCCAGCCACGCGATAACCATTTTTATGCAGCCATTTTTGAGTATTTGTTTTTAATATAGTACCTACTTTAGCCATACGTTTAAAACGTCGTTTAAGCGGTGTTAACGTTGAGTCAGCTTTAAAATACCAACACCAACGATTGATCATAATTGCATTTGTTAAGGTAGCAATTTTATCTCTCTCGCTATTGCGTGAAGCTAAGAACATGCCATCGGCTTTACCTGTTTGCATTAATAAGAATGCTAAACCGTAATCTTTCACCACTTTGATACTATAATTGATATTAGCCTTAGCCATTATTTTTTTNACTTTTTCAACACCAATACCAGCAGCTTGCCCATNTTTTAAATAAGTATAAGGGGGGAAGTTAGGCACCACTAAACGTAGTGTTGTTGAGTTGGCGTAGCTNTTTACGCTAATAATAAGCAAAATAAACAAGGTTAAGTAGTGTTGCTTGTTTTGCTTGTTTTGCTTNTTTTGCTTGTTTTCTACTGCTGTTACCACCAATTTTGCCTCAGGTTATTTATTTTATTTATTAATGCTTCGGTGTTTTTATTCGCTCTTNTCNTTATAATGANTCGTTGCATTAAGCGTAGACGCTTTTTTAGNTTTTTTNACTATTGCTCTTACATCGCTAAGTAATTGCTTTGNATCATAAACAATACCGTCTTTTAGGGGGTGTAAATTCGTTCGGCAGGGTTAAATTGCACCCAAGAGGTTAAAATATATTTGTCATTTGAAATGGGAATATTGCCACGGTGAGTATGAGTAAAACCACAAGGAGCAATTACCATAGTGCCTGCTTTAGGGCGTACGCTTTTTTGTTGGTAGTAAAAGTCAGTTTCACCACCTTCTTCAACATCGTTTAAATAAATAATGAATAAAAATATCCGATGCAGTGCATTATTTTCACCTGTTTGTGGAAAAATTTCAGAATGCCAATAACCATAATTACCAATACCTTTATCATATTTTTGTGCATTTATTGGTGCTAATTTAAATAAATAACGCATTAAATTCATTGCGTTAGGTTTTCCTACTTCATCAAAATTGTCGGCGGTGAGTAATACGGGCTGTTTAGTTTTTGGGTGCTGAACAGTTAGGGATATGCCACTAATTAAGCTAAAAAAATATTTTTGCACATAAGCGGTCACTTGTTCAGTGCAGGCTTGGGTGATGGTTTGTAATGCCTGTTGAAATTCAGCATGTTGATTTATATAAATGTCTTGGCTAATTTTTTTCTTAGTATCGACACCACCACCAGTTCTACCTGCATTTTTATGAGAGCTTTGCTCGAATTGATGAATAAAGTTTTTACAAAACTCGCGTGACAAAGCATTAGGGTAAATCTCAATAAAATCAGTTGGCGGTGTTACGACTGTCATAATTTTCCAAAAAATCAGGTTATAAAAAGCTGAGACTAAAATAATAAGTTAGTTCAGCATACATAAGCAATGCTTAATATTGCAACTCAATAATGACATTTTAGATAAAAAAATATCGCAGCATTTTAATTTACTGTGTACCATTGCTTACACGGCATTAATATAAAAGAACAATAATTATGTACAGCGAAATAATAACACCAAGATTTAGCGATACTGATGCACTAGGGCATATAAATAATACTATGGTGCCAGTATGGTTTGAGGGCGCGCGTGATCCTGTTTTTAAATTGTTTAGCCCTGAATTAAACCTGCAAGCATGGCCATTAATTTTAGCTAAAATAGATGTGTCGTTTCATACACAGCTGTTTTATGGACAGAGTATTGAAGTGCGCACTTATATTAGTCGTATTGGTGGTGCATCGTTCGATGTTTACCAAGAACTTTGGCAGCATAATAAAAAATGTGCTTCGGGTACTGCGGTAATGGTTAATTTTAGTTACCAAAGTCAGTGTTCAGAAAAAATACCAGAAAAAATTAAAATGACACTAGAGCAACACCTTATCGAAAACAGTGAAAATAACGCTTAACTAACGACATAAATTCATGGATAATTACTCGTTCACGGTGATAGTATTAGATCACTTTTGAAAAATTTAAATCATTTTATATAAGCGTAATTTTATAACGGCTTATTCATAGTAAAAATAAGGTTTTTTCATGGCAGGTGTAAATAAAGTAATAATTATCGGTAACTTAGGTAAAGATCCTGAAGTTCGTTTTATGCCCAGTGGCGGCGCAGTTGCTAATATAACCGTAGCCACCTCGGACACTTGGAAAGACAAACAAACTGGCGAGCAAAAAGAAAAAACAGAATGGCATCGTGTTGCTATTTTTGGCAAGTTAGCTGAAATTGCGGGTGAATACCTTAAAAAAGGTTCAAAAGTTTATATTGAAGGCGCATTACAAACCCGTAAATGGCAAAATCAGCAAGGCCAAGATCAATATACTACTGAAGTTGTTGTACAAGGTTATAACGGTACTATGCAAATGTTAGACTCGCGCGGCGGCGCTGGTCAAAGCCAAGGTGGTTTTAACCAAGGTCAACAAGCGGGTGGTTTTACTCAGCAAGCATCGCAACCGCAAGGTGGCTTTAATCAAGGTCAGTCTGCACCAGCAGCGCAAGGTGGTTTTAACCAAAATCAACAAGCACCTCAATCAGCTGGTTTTGCTCAACCAGCGGCACAACAAACAGCGGCACAACAAAGTGGTTTTAATCAAAATCAAGGTCAACAACAAGCGCCTCAACGTGGTGGTTTTGCTAATCAAGGTCAGCAAGCGCCTGCACCACAAGGTAGTTTTGCTCCGCAACAGCCTGCACCTCAGCAAGCGGCTAAATTAAACCCACAAGAACCAGATATGGATTTTGATGACGATATTCCGTTTTAATTTGAAATAGAAAATTACAGTTGTTAACCTAAAAACCCAGCATAATTGCTGGGTTTTTTGTTATAGTGACGCTTCAATAATAGTGTATAACCAAGGAATTAATATGAAACTTTATGGTTCAACTACATCGCCTTATGTTCGTCGTATTCGTTTATATTTAGCATTAAATAATGTTAGCGTGAATGATCAGCAGTTTGTTAATTTAGATGTTTTTTCAGAAACAGGACGAGCGCAGCTTATTAAAGATAACCCTACTTTAAAAGTGCCTTATTTAGTTGATGACCAACAATCTGTTTTTGATTCGCGAGTTATTTTTCGTTACCTAGCGCAAAAGTTTGATCAGCCAACTATTTCGTGGCACGAGGAAAATTTATTAACGTTAATTGATGCCGCTAATGATTCTTTTGTCACGTTATTTTTATTGCGTCGTTCAGGTATAGACAGCAAAGAAGATGTATTGTTTTTTAATTTACAAAACGAACGCGTTGCTATTTTAGTTGAGCAATTAAATGTTGCCATTACTAAAGGCGATTTTCAGCAATGGCATTATCCTAGTATTTGTTTATTTTGTTTGCTCGATTGGGCTAATTTACGAGAGCTTTATCCGTTTGAAAAATATGAGGCGTTAATGACCTTTATGGAGAATGTAAAAGCTAAGCCTGAATTGGCTGAACAGCTTAGCGAAACCGATCCAAGAAATTAAAACGAATAGCTAGTACCAATAATTGCTATTTCTTCACGAGCATTGGCGTTTAATTTAGTATTGAGCGCTGACTCATTAACTGTGGTTGAACTTAGTGTGCCAGTGACATGCCAATTTTTATTTACTTTATAGCTACCTGTTACCGCTAAGCTGTTAGCCTTGTATGTTGTCTGTTGTCTTACATCAATGTTGTTCACTAAATTAACATTAAATAATTGCAATTCTTTTGTAGTGTAGTTAGAAAAATTTTCAATTTTAGCTTCTAAACTTACTGCGATATTTTGATCATTAAAAACTAAATAAGCACTTTGTAAGTAATAGGCTATATCATTGCTTTGGTTTTGTGTAATGCTGCTTTTAGCACTAAAGTGACCATAACGATAAAGCGCTTCACCTGAAAAATTATATATTTCGCGAGTCTGTTTAAATTGAATTAAAGCGATTGTATTGCTGTTTGTTAATCGTCTTTCGTTTTTATCTTTGATTGTCTGTTTGTCTGTTTGTTTACTTATTAGATTGAATGTTTGCTGGTTTATTTTTATATCTGGTTGGGTAAAGCTATTGTTAACCAATGCAAATGCATGACTACTGCTTAATAATAGGCAACACAATACTGTCCATTTTACTAACAAGTTCATTTATATTATCCCTTAGCTTACCGTTTTTTAACTCTTTTTTTTGCTCTTGTTTTTGTTTTTGTGCGAACAACATGAGAGTGCATTAGTTTGTTGTAAATTATTGATGAGCTATTTATAAAAATAGAGTAAATTTCTACAAATCAATATAAATAAACTATAGCTAAGTATTAAAAAAAAGTGACTAGAAAAATGAAAAAAAGTGACTAATTTATTTAGCTTGATGATCTTAATAAAGTTTTATTTTTAGTGTGAATAGTATTGTGTTTTTAGAGAGTAAAAAGTAGAAAAATATTTTTTGTTCGCCTTATTGCTCAAGCGCGCTATAATTGCGCGTTGATTTTTTAGAGGGTGTACGTTTGTTAGCTGTAATTCGATTGATATGTTTGGCATTAGCCTTAATTATTATTTCTGTCTCTATTTCATTATATTGCATTGTTCGGCCATTTCGTCGCAACAATGTTTATTATGCTGCTCGAGCTTTGGGTAAGGTATCGTGGTTATTAGGTTTAAAGATTGAGGTAAGAATTCCTGAGTCGGTTAAAAATAAAGGGCCGTTTGTTTATATTTGTAATCATCAAAATAGTTATGACATCTTTACCATTAGCGCCTCGGTGCAACCCGCAACCGTTAGTGTTGGCAAAAAAAGTTTAAAATGGATCCCCTTTTTCGGGCAAATGTATTGGCTAACGGGTAATATATTAATTGATCGAAAAAACAGTAATAAAGCGATGAATACTATTGCGCTAACAGCTAAAAAAATCAAAGAAAAACAATTGTCTATATGGTTGTTTCCAGAAGGAACACGCAGTAATGGGCGTGGTTTGTTACCGTTTAAAACAGGTGCTTTTCGCACCGCAATTCAAGCTCAAGTGCCTATAGTGCCAGTGTGTGCCAGTAATTTGCATAATAAGATCAAATTGAATCGGTGGGATAATGGTAAAATGATCATTGAATTTTTAGATCCTATTTATTTTAACAATGAAAAAAAAGAAAATATAAGAACCATTACTAATGAAGCGCATGCGTTAATGGCAACTAAAATAGCTCAATTAAACGATGAGTTAGCAGACTAATATTAAGGTATAACTATTATGAATGACGAACTACAGCAATGGCGAGAACATACAGAATCTTTAGTGAATACGTTAATTGAAGATGGTAGCAATGAAGAAGTTTTTCATACCATAGAACATCATTTTTCGAGTGAAAATTTTGAATTGTTAGAACAAGCTGCGATCAGTGCTTTTAAGTTAGGTTTAGAAGTTGAAGAACCCGAAGAAGCAGAACTTGAAGACGGTAGTAAAGTGTTTGCCTTTGATATTTCTACTGAACAAGCATTAGAGGTAGATATTATTTTTGCTGAAACTGAAAAAATGTATACCTTTGCACAGCAATGTAAAGTTGACTACGATGGTTGGGGTACTTATTTTGAGGAATAAGTTTTACACAATTACTGATTAATAGTTGAACTGTGGTGAAAATAATTTAAAATAGCACGAATAGGTTCCCAAACTTTACTCATTCTTTACGGGTGAAGTTGATCTATATAATAATAAAAATAAATTCAAGGAGAGAGCAATGGAATGGTTAGAAGCTTTATTTAGTGTGGAAACATTATCGTTATTAATACCTATTGTTGTTTTAGTCGGTACTTTTATCGTAGCGACATTAAAAGCACATCATCGTCATCTAGAAAGAATTGAAAAAATCAAACACGGTTTTGATCCTGATCTGAAATAGTAGCTCAATTGTTATTAATATAGTGATCTGCTGGTAGAAAATCGTGAGGCTTTAAAACTGTTTTATTGATTTATCATTTGTAGTTAGGCTTTAGCCCATAAAATAACTGAAAACTGTATGTTTTTCCTAAAGGCACCACGGTAATCACAATATAAAAGAGCTGGTATGCGTATTTGGGGTAAAATTTTAGGTTTTTTGTTTGGTTTTATGCTTAGCCATACCATTATTGGTGCCTTATTAGGTTTGTGGCTTGGACACCGTTTTGATAGCGGTTTAAGTTTTAATTTCAATAAGTTGTCGGGTAACAATAATAACGAAGCAGCTCGCCAAGCCGCATTTTTTTATACTAGCTTTTCAATTATGGGTTATGTTGCCAAAGCCAATGGTCGTGTTTCTGAACACGAAATTGCTTTTGCGCGAACTTATATGAATAAGCTTGGGCTACAAGCAGAATTACGCCAGCAAGCGCAAGATGCGTTTCGTGAAGGTAAAATGGCAGGTTTTCCTGCTGTTGAACGTTTAAAAAGCTTTAAACGCAGTTGCGGCAATCGTCACGACTTATTATTAATGTTTTTAGAAATTCAAATTCAGCTTGCTTTTGCCGATGGTGAATTAGATAACTTTGAACGTCAAGCCTTACATACCATTGCTAATACGTTAGGTTTTTCTAGCGAAGATCTCAATAAGCTTTTAGAAATGATTGTTGCTGGTGCTGAGTTTCATCAGCAATCAGGTACGCATGGTTTTGGACAAAAAACAGCGAGCACTTCTCAGCTAAATAATGCCTATAAAGTATTAGGTGTTGATGATAAAGCATCAACGCAAGAACTGAAAAAAGCCCACCGTAAACTTATGGCGCAGCATCATCCTGACAAACTAGTGTCTAAAGGCTTACCACCTGAAATGATGGAAATGGCGAAACAAAAAACGCAAGATATTCAAGCCGCGTATGATTTAATTAATCAGCACCGTAAATCAGCACCGTAAATCAGCTCTCTAAATCAAGAACTTAATCAACTTGGTATATGTCAACTTACCAACCAATATGCTTGAGCCAACCGTTAATTGCTTTTAGCAAATCATTTATGGGGTAATAGCCAGTAGTTGTGTTGTTTAGTTGCTGTTGGCGATAATATACTTTTAATTGCTTTTTACTTTGACTACGACTTAATGGTGCTAAAGCTAACACCTTGGCATTGTCATTTTTTAAGTATAAGTCTAATACAGGCACGTCGATATTGGCGAGTGCTGTTACGTAATTTTTATTGTCTTGGTTAGCCAGTAAGTGACCGCTTAATATGACTAATACATCGGGTTCTTTATTTTTAGATTGTTGATATAAATTAACGAGTAGGGCGGCATTACTACCTTCGGCGACCACTAAAAATAATCCCGGATAGTTAGCGGCTTTTACCATCACTTTTGTTATTATTTTACTGAGCTTGTTTTTATAATCAGTTAACGTTTTTTTGTTTTCTTCTATTCTCGCTATTTTCTTGGCTTTTACCGAGGGGTAATTTTTCGGTTTAGTCATTGATTGTATGGTTATGGTTGTCCAACCTAAAGCGGGTAATTTTTTTCGTAAATAATTAATCGCTTTAGGCGAGGTTGCTGCTTGTTGCCAATCACTGAGTAAAATGGCGACACCTTTAGGGTTACCGGTGGTTTCTTCGGATATTAGGGTGAGAAAGTCATCGCTACCCAGTAATAGAGGTGTTATTTTGTCGCTGTTAATATAATGTTTTATATCATTTTTAAATTGTTGTTCACTATTTATAGGTAAGCGAAGAGTAGATGTTTTGAGTCGTTTATTTTTGCTGGCGGCGTCATCGGTTTTGCTGCCTTTTGACTTGGCTGTTTTTTTTGTCGCGCTTTCTTGGCTTTTCTCTTGAGCCTTTTCTTGAGCCTTTTCTTGAGCCTTTTCTTGAGCATAGCTAAGCTTAATAGGCAAAATTATTAAACTAAAAAATACTAGAGACAACAGAATAACTCGCATTTAATCCCCTTGTTTTTTATAATTGCTATGAAGAATTGTTAGTAATGGCTGTGTAAACTAAACGAATATATAGTCTTTATCGGTTATCGTCGTTTTTTCTTAATAGTGGTAATGAATAATTATTTTTTATTTAAAGGGGCTGGTGCTGTTAAATATTAATTTTTCGGCTGTTACAGGGTGCAATAGTGCCAGCATTTGCGCATGCAATTGCAAACGAGGGCTAATGGTTAAGGCTTTATCATGAGCATATAAGCGATCGCCTAAAATGGGATGGCCTAATTCAAGCATGTGTACTCGCAATTGGTGTGAACGTCCTGTAATAGGGGTTAATTCAACTAAACTACTATTTTCATCACGAGATAACACTTTATAGTGTGTTTGTGATGATTTTCCGTGCTCAAAATCTACTTTTTGTTTAGGGCGATTAGGCCAATCACAAATGAGCGGTAAGTTGATCTCACCGCTGTCGTCTTTAACTAAGCCGTAAACGCGAGCAAGGTATGACTTTTTTGTTAAGCGCTGTTCAAATTGGCGACTAATATTAACGTGAGCGGCTTTATTTAATGCCATGATCACTATGCCTGAGGTTGCCATGTCTAAGCGATGTACTATTGTTGCTGTTGGCAGTACTTTATTAACGCGCGTTTGCAAGCAGTCTTGATGTTCAGGCAAGCGCCCTGTAACCGTTAATAAACCGCTGCTTTTATTTAGTACTACAATGTCATCATCTTGATAAATAAACTCAAGATATGGCGTCATTGGTGGTTGGTAAATAAAGTCTGGATTGGCTGCCATAGTTTTCCTAAAAGTTATGTTAATAAATGCTGCTATTAATGTGATACCACAATTAAACGTACCGCTTCAAATTTAAGTTGTGCATTTTCAATGTAATGCGTTAAGTCTTGTTGTTGAGTGTTAATAAAGTCAATTTCTGCTTGGCGCACACTCGGGTTTATCGCTGCAAGGGCGATTAAACGCTGTTGTTCTTCATTTAGGCTTTGTTGCATACCACTTAATGCTTTGCTTTGAATATTAGTGATTTTAGCCTTGGCATGTGCTTCAGCTTTACTAACCAATGGTGCTATTTGTGGGCTAAGTGCTTTGGTTAATTGTAGCGCCATTTGTTTTTTTACGGGAACCACTTGGCTGTCTAACACTTGTTCACTAATTTTACTTTCTAAATCATTACCTTTGGCGTCTACTAATACGCGCACTGGTGTAGTGGGCAAGTAACGACCGAGCTGTAATTTGCTTGGTGCCATTGCGCTTAACGTGTATAAACATTCTAAAAAGAAGGTGCCCACAGGTAGCGCTGGATTTTTTAATAAGCCGATGCAGGCATTACCAATTTCTTCACTTAAAATAAGCTCGATAGACTCACGCACCATAGGGTGATCCCAAGTGAGTAATTGATAGTTTTCACAAGCGAGTGCAGTATCACGATTAAAGGTGACTGTGGTACCGTCTTCGGGTAAGCAAGGAAAGTTGGCACTAAGCATGTGTTCGGTTGAATTTAGCGCGATGGCGTTATCGGCTTTATCATCTTGAGCAATACCAAATACATCAAAAACCTGAAACATAAATTGTGGCAAATGAATTTGTTGATCTTGTGCGGCTATTTCTTCAACTAGCGCGTTGGCTCGTCCTTGTCCTGAAGAATGTATTTCTAATAATTTATCGCGCCCAGATTCTAAATTGGCTTTTATCGCTAAGTGTTTTTTACGGCTATTTTCTATAAGTTGTTGCGCTTGCTCGCTGTTTTCTAAACCTTGTAATATTAACGCTTGTAGTTCATCACCGTAACTTTCATAAACCACTCTACCCGTAATACAAGTATGTTCAAAAGCCGTTAAGCTTTGTTGATACCAGTTAAACAATAAGGCTTGTGCTGAGTTTTCAAAATAAGGTACGTGCAAGTTAATAATTTTTTGTTGGCCAATGCGATCTAAACGACCAATACGTTGTTCAAGTAAGTCTGGATTAGCGGGTAAATCAAATAACACTAAATGATGAGAAAATTGAAAATTACGGCCTTCACTACCTATTTCTGAACATAATAATATTTGTGCGCTGTCTTCATCTTGAGCAAAATAAGCGGCAGCTTTATCGCGTTCGAAAACACTTAAACCTTCATGGAAAACGGCGGCACGTATGCCTGCTTTTACTCGTAATGCATTTTCTAAATCCATTGCCGTTTGAGCATGTGCGCAAATAACTAAGAGTTTTTCTTTGGGAGCGTTATTATCAAGTGCGCTTTTATTCAGGGTTTGTACCAGTTCAATTAAATAGTTAACACGTGGGTCTATATCGGTCCAATGGCTACTATTTAAGGTGAGCGAGAATAATATTTCAGGGGTAATTAAAAAGTTGGCGCGTGGTGATTGGCGTAATTTGTCAATATCGCCACTGTTAATAAAATCGTTAATTTGTGCTTGATACAATTCAGGTAATGCTAACGGTGTAGCGTGTAATTGTCGTGCAGGAAAACCTTTAATAGTATTGCGGCTGTTTCTAAATAAAATTCGCCCTGTTCCATGTCGGTCAAGTAATTGTTTTAATAATTGTTGTCCAGCTTGATTACTGGTTGAATCAGTTGCTTTTTCAACTGACATGGCGTTGTTATTAAAGTCTTTAATTAACGTACTAATGTCACTTTCTTTTAATAATTGCGTTAAGGTACTTTGTTGATCTTTATTAAGAATATCACCCGAAATAATGGTATTAGCGGCATCAGCAACTTGTTGGTAATTACTTTCTTCATCAATAAATTTTTGATAATCAAAAAAACGATCTGCGTCGAGTAGTTTTAAGCGTGCAAAGTGACCTTCGTGGCCTAGTTGATCAGGTGTTGCGGTAAGTAATAATACCCCTGGAACTTGCTGTGCTAATTGTTCAATGCATTGGTATTCTTCACTAATATTGTCGACTTGCCATGCTAAATGGTGCGCTTCATCCACTACCATTAAATCCCAACTTTCGGCTAACAGAGCTTTGTACCATTGTGGGTTTTTAACGATAAAGTCTAAATTAACTAATACGAGCTGTTCGCTTGAAAAAGGATTGTTTTGTTCACTTTCGCCATTACTTTCAACACAACGGTCATTGTCAAAAATACTAAAATGTAAATTAAAGCGACGTAGCATTTCTACTAGCCATTGGTGCATTAACGGCTCGGGTACTATAATTAATACTCGTTGCGCACGACCTGTAACTAACTGCTGATGAATAATTAAACCCGCTTCAATGGTTTTACCTAGACCAACTTCATCGGCAAGTAAAACGCGTGGCGCAAAACGTTGGCCGACTTCTTCAGCAATATAAAGTTGATGTGGAATTAAACTAACTCGTCCGCCAGTTAAACCGGTTAACTGCGATTGTTGTTGAATAAATTGGTGTTTTAGCGTGTCGCGGCGTAGGCGAAACCAGTCTAGTCTATCGGTTTGTCCGTTAAGTAAACGGTCATGTGGGTTATTAAATTTAATAAAGTGATCTACCATCACTTCTTTTAAATTAACTTCTTCGTTGGTGTCGGTACGTGTACCAAGGTATGTTAATAAGCCATTATCTTCGCTAACCGAAGATACTTTTAATTGCCAGCCTTCGTGACTAGGAATAATATCGCCGCAGTTAAATTTAATACGAGTTAAAGGCGCGTCTTTTATAGCATATTTGCGTGAGTCGCCAGTGGCGGTAAATAAAATGGTAACAAAACGTGCTTCAACCATCATTACTGTACCTAAACCTTGATCTGATTCACCGTCACTGATCCAACGTTGACCCGGACAAAATAGCATAAAAATCTCCAAAAACTTATTACCAAAACATAACGAAACTGAGCAACTTGGTATAACCAAAAAGCTTGCTCAAGAAAAAAGGCGCTATGTTAACCTTAACCCAACATTAATCATAGCTGGCTTAGCGAAAAAAAGCCGATATTTGACATTTTTCTTGCTTGTCAGCGGTCTGATTAAATGCCATGCTAAGAATATACGGTTAGCATTTTGGATATTTGCTATAACACCGTAAGTTTTCTTTTCATTTTTCTTTTCATTGATGCTGGAGAAGCCCTTATGAGTAAAGAAAAGAGTCAACACCAAACCATACCCCCCGTAGAAAAAATCAAATATATCCTCGACACTAATATATTATTACACGACCCCTTTGCTTTTTTATCTTTTCAAGAACATGACGTTGTTGTACCAATGACGGTATTGGAAGAATTAGACTCAATTAAGGACAGACGTAAAGATGTCAGTCGCGATGCTAGGGTGGCAATTAGAGCCTTAGAAGAGGTACTAAAAGATGCTAGCCCAGAAGAAATTTTAGCGGGAGTGCCTTTATCAGGTAATGGCGAACAGCAACCTACTGGTAAATTATCTATTTTTAATGATTACACCTTAAAGCAAACCGCGCATGTTTTATCGTTCAATGAAAATGATAATCGTATTATCAATGCCGCCTTACATATTCAGCAACAGCAAAAATCAATAAAAGTTGTGTTGGTTACCAAAGACATTAATATGCGACTAAAAGCCAAAGGCGCAGGGCTTAATCATGTTGAAGATTATCGCACCGATCAGTTGGTAGACGATATTCAGTTTTTAACTAAAGGCTATCATCAGTTTAGTGGCGATTTTTGGCAGAAAATCAAAAGTTGTGAAAGTGAAACATCAGGCCGTGACACAACCCATTATGTAGAAGGTGCAGAATTGCCCAGTAGTTTTATTAATGAATATTTACTGGATGAAACAGATACCTTTGCAGGCAAAATTGTTGGTAAAGAAGATGATAAGTTAGCGATATTAGATCTTGGCCGCGAGCGCTTAATGGGGAAAACGGCTTGGGGAATTCACCCTAAAAATATTTATCAAGGTATGGCATTAGACTCTTTATTAGATCCTAATATGGATTTAGTCATTTTAACGGGCCCCGCAGGTTGCGGTAAAACCTTACTTGCCCTTGCCAGCGCGCTTGAACAAGTAATTGAGCGTGGTATTTACGATAAGGTCATTGTTACCCGCAGTACCCCCGAAATTGCAGAATCTATTGGCTTTTTACCAGGCACAGAAGAAGAAAAAATGGCACCGTGGTTATCAGCTATTACTGACTCATTAGAGGTGTTGCATAAACAAGATGAAAATATGAATGGTAGCCTTAATTACATTATGGAAAAGGCAAATATTCAGTTTAAGTCGGTTAACTTTATGCGTGGGCGCAGTATTCAAAATGCTATTGTGTTGTTAGATGAGTGCCAAAATTTAACTGCCTCGCAATTAAAAACTATTATCACCCGTTGTGGAGAAGGCACTAAATTAATTTGTAGCGGTAATTTATCACAAATAGACAGTAATTATTTAACGGCACTAACGTCGGGGTTAACCTATATTGTCGAACGTTTTAAAGATTTTCCAGGTAGCAGTACTATTAATTTAAATGGTGTCGTGCGCAGTCGATTGGCCTCTTTTGCCGAAGAAAACTTGTAAGTCTATTGGTGATTTTTTGTGAGTACAGTAAGTTGGATTAATAAGCCTATTTTCGCTAATATGGCTATTAACCGGCTGCAATTTATTGTAGTAATTTGTTGATAACTATTTTTTTATAATAATAATAAATTAAGGCTCTATTTTGCCACACAAAGCATCAATTAAAGTTTTTAGTCGTTTTAATCGTACCGTTTTTACAGTTTTTTTGTTGGTTATTATTATGGCACTGGTATTGGCGACGATGCGTTATTATCGCGAGCTTGATACTTTTGAGCAACAAGCTAATCACTCGATGAAACAACGTGCTAATGCCATTGACCTTAAATTAAAACACAGCGTGCAAGCGATCACTGGATTGCTAGAGTTTGCTAATTATTTTTTAAAAAATCCAGAACATACGGTTAAATTACTGCCAAATCTGGTACAAAATAAAGAGCGTTTTTATTTAAAACAACCGCCGCGCGATGTTATTAAACAGCGTAAACAACTTACGGGTAATATTACTGGCATTGGTGATATCACTCAATTTGATGATTTATTACAGCAAGAATTAGCCATGGCCAATGCGCTTAATCCGGCTTTTATTACCGCGCAACATACTAACCCTGAGGTGTTGTGGTTTTATTATGTCTCTAAAAAACGCTTTGTTAATTTATTTCCTTGGGTTTCAAGAAAAATATGGCAGTATCGTGATCAATTAATTACTCGATCTTATTTTACTCAAATACAAAAAAACATGTCGAAGGATAATTTGTTTTGGTCACCCCCTTACAGTGATTCGGCGGGTAAAGGCTTAATTGCCTCATTAGCGGTTGGTGTGACTCAACAAAATAACTTTAGTGGTGTTTTGGTATTAGATATCGATTTATCAAAGCTTGCTGAAAATTTGCCAGAAATTAAAGATGCCGAACAAGGTTACATTTTATTGGATAAAAATCATCATGTTTTAGTCAATAAAAGTAACAAAAAAATAAAAATTACTAACAAGAGCGATTGGCATGATGTTGCTCCACAAGTTTTTGCTACGGTCAGTAATCAACAATTAAATCATTTTGTAACTTCTCAAAAAGTAGGTGACTGGTTTATTCAAAAACAAGTGTTAGCAACAAATCAATGGGTTTTAATTAAATACCAACCTTATCATCAGTTTATATCGCCTTTAGCGGGAGAGTTTTTGTTTTGGTTTTTAATGTTGTTGTTTGGTTTGGTCGCTTTTATTGTTTTAATTTATTGGCTAACTAAAAATACCTTTATTAAACCTGCAACAGAGTTTATTCAACATATTGAAAATTGCGCTCAAGGTGATTCAGGTAAAATAAAACCCACAGCTGATTGGTTGCATTGGTTTCATGTGGTTGAAGATATTTTTAGTCAAAATCGTAGTTTAATGCAACAATTAAAAGACAAAAATGCTGATTTAGATAGACGAGTTAAAGAAAAAACCTTTGATTTACAGCAAACCAGCGAACAGCATCAACGTGATTATGCGTTATTACGATCGGTGATGAATGCGATGCAAGAGTTGATCATCTTTAGTGATGGTGATGGTAAGCTTATTGGTTGTAATTTAGCATTAGAAAAATTTGTTAATAAAAAACAGCAAGATATTTTAAATAAAAGCGCCTGTCAATTATTACCAAAAACCCTATGTAATGCTTTAATCTCGCAATCACAACAAGCGTATGCTGCTGCTACACCGAAAGTTTATCAACAAGTGGTTAAAATGAGTGAACATACTTATGAATTATTTAGTCGTAAGTTTTTTAATGAGGCTGGCGAAGCGTTAGGTACGATTAATATTTTTCGTGATGTTACTCAAGCTTATGCTATTCAAGCGGCACTTGAGCAAGCGAAAAACCAAGCAGAGCACGCTAATAAAATCAAAGGGCAGTTTTTGGCTAATATGAGCCATGAAATTAGAACGCCGATTAATGCTGTGCAAGGCATGATGTATTTATTAGCAAAAACAAGACTAAGTCGAGTGCAAAAACAGTATTTGTCTAACGCTGAAACAGCATCGGTAACATTACTTTATTTAATTGATGAATTATTAGATTTAGCAAAAATTGAAGCAGGTAAAATGCCGATTGTTAAATCAAAAATTTTAATTGATGATGTTATTGATAAAGCGCTAAAACTGAATATTGCCAAAGCCAATAGTAAAAATTTACCTATTTCTATTTCTATTGCTCTAGATGTGCCGCAATATATATATACTGATGAAGTTAGACTAGTGCAAGTGCTTACTAATTTAATTAATAATGCGGTTAAATTTACCGCACAAGGCAAAGTTAAGGTTATTGTAGATAAGGTTGTTGTTGTTGATCAAGACCATTTACGTTGTACCGTAATTGATACAGGTATTGGCATCGCTAAAGATAAGCAAGACGGCTTGTTTAATGCTTTTACTCAAGCTGATGAATCGATGACGCGAAAATATGGTGGTTCGGGATTAGGGCTTTCTATCTGTCGACAAATTATTAATTTATTAACGGGTGAGTTAACACTAGAGAGTAAATTAGGCGAAGGTAGTTCGTTTAGTTTTAATGTGCCTTTATTGAATAATGAAATTACATTACAACTTGTTGATAAAAATGCTGATGGTAATAAAAACGAAAATGTACTTTCATTAATTTCTATCAGTGATCTTTTACCCGTTTCGTTGATCAATCAGTTAGAAACCATCGCATGGCAATATCGGCATTATCAACAACTTAATGAACTGACAGATCTTGCTGTGGATGAACATGATGTATTACTTATTACACCCGAAGATATTAAAAATCAAAACGAATTATTTGAAAAAATAGTAAGCAAATTTACGTTTGTTGCACTGTGCTTGCCGATGTTAAGCGAAATAGATGAAACATTAAGTAATCGTTTAGACGCGTTATCGATCACTTGGGGCATTATAGAAAAACCTTATTATCGCGCCCTGATTAATAACATAGTCGAATTAGTCAATTCGGAGGTCGTTAGGGTAGATGATCATAATACTAGTATCGCCAACAGCATTTCATCGGTAGATAATAGCGAAAAAATTGTTACTGTGTTACCAGAAAATAACCTGTCGGGCGTTAATATTTTACTGGTTGAAGATAATTTAGTGAACCAAATGGTGGCAACCGAACTATTAAATAGTATGCAAGCCACCACCACAGTTGCTAATAATGGTGAAGAAGCACTTAAACTATTATCAGAACAACCATTTGATATTGCGTTGATGGATATTCAAATGCCTGTGATGGATGGACTTACCGCGACACGAGAGATCAGAAAACAAGCTATTTATAAAGACCTACCTATTATTGCTATGACAGCGCATGCACGTGAAGAAGATAGACAGCAAAGTATTGCCGCAGGGATGAATTTACATATAGCAAAACCTGTTACTTATGATAAATTACTGGCGAGTATAAAATCACTGTTAATAAAATAATTGTATTGTAACGAGGCATAACAAGATTATTTTATGTAGTAGGGTGGGCATTTTGCCCACCAATAACTCTATATCAAAAGAATTACTTAAACTTATCAGTACTGTATAAACCCGCTAATATCGCTTGTTTTGAAACCTCAGCAACTTGACCCAATGGGTATGATGCAGGCCCTGTGGGCTCTGATAGTAAATAAGTACTACCATCAACATTGATGCTTAGTTCATCGCCTTCAGGCATTAATTCAATACCGAATAAAGCATGTTGTTTAATATAAACAATGACCATATTTATGCGTGGCATTAAGGCGCGCAAAATAGCTGCAGTTAGTGTAACCTTACTGTCGCAGTCTCCTTGATTTTGGAACAATAAGGTTAATGGCGGTACAAAGCCTGCACCTGATGAGGTTATTCTTGATTCTAATTTAGAATATGGAATACTCTGGACAAAACTTAAGACAAAATCGCTGACTTTGCGGATATTTTCGACCGCCACTTTTTCAAGCACTAATTTTTTAAATACGGCTAAATCTTTTACTGATTGCGCTGCAATGTTGACATGATCAGGTTTCACCGCTTTTACACCATTATAGTTGGTGAAACGCTGATAATTATTTTTTGCTAAGTATTGATCAAAAAATTTACTTTGCAATTTTTCTATTTCACCATAAGCATTATTCACATCAAGTGGATTTTTTCCGCGAATATTAATCTTGGTATGACCTTGTACTTTATTAAAAACGACTCTAACGCCTTTTAGTGGTTGCTTTTGTATACAAGTTTGTAATTCTCTGTGAATATAAGCTTCACTAAACTCACTTTTATACGTTTTAAATTGGCGAAAACGATCAAATACTGCTGTTTTTGCTAAGACAAAATTTAAGTTTTGTAATTTTCTTTTATAATCAATCCATTGATAATTAAATTGAATTTTATCGCCGATAACTTTTTTATTAAAGCTTGTTTGTTTAGCATAACTCAATGAGCTAAAAAAAATATAAAACATTAAGAGTAAGTGGCTAAAATTCATAATAGCACCCATAATTTAGACGGTAGTTAACATGCTTTTTTATTAGCAAGCTTTACATAATTAATACGCTATTATTAACTCTAGCGTAAAAGTAGTTATAACAACAACTAACCTTTACATTTTATCAATAAATGCTATATTTAAACGCTTGTTTAAAGTGTTTGTTTGAATCGTTCATTTAAATTCATAGACAAATAAAAAATTAATATATAAACCTTGTAAATAAAAATGGAGTGCAATGGCATGGCCGACTACCGAGTTCCTCTAAAAGACATGAGCTTTTTACTATTTGATGTATTTAAAGCGGATGCCATGTGGCAACAATTACCTAAATTAGCTGAAAATGTCGATAAAGAAACCGCAATAGCAATACTGCAAGAATGCGCCAAAATTGCTGAGCAAGAAATTGCACCTATTTCACAACAAGGTCATGAAAGTGGGGTCAGTTTCGAACACGGTAAAGTGACTACTGCGCCCGGTTTTAAGGCTGCCTTTAAGACTTATGTTGAGGGTGGCTGGACTGCACTTGGCGGTGATCCGCAGTATGGCGGTATGGGCATGCCGAAAATATTGACTGCCCAACATGAAGAAATGCTGTGCTCTGCCGATATTTCATTTACTTTGTATCCCGTATTAACCGCGGGTGCTGCATTATCATTAGCAAAGCATGGTAGTGAAGAATTAAAACAGCGTTACTTAACCCGTATGTATGCCGGTGATTGGTCGGCATCTATGTGTTTAACCGAAGCACATGCAGGTTCTGATTTGGGTATTATTCGTACTAAAGCGATACCGCAAAACGATGGTAGTTATAATATTACTGGGAGTAAAATTTTTATCACTGGTGGCGAGCATGATCTAACTGAAAATATTATCCATTTAGTGTTGGCAAAACTACCTGATGCACCTGCGGGTCCTCGTGGTATCTCATTATTTTTGGTACCTAAATTTCACGTAAATGACGATGAAAGTTTAGGTGAACGCAATAAGGTAAGTTGCGGTTCAATTGAGCATAAAATGGGTATTAATGCCTCAGCAACTTGTGTGATGAATTTTGATGGTGCACAAGGTTATTTAATAGGTGAGTTAAATAAAGGTTTAGCTTGCATGTTTACGATGATGAATTTTGAACGTATTGGCGTGGGTATTCAAGGGTTGGGTGCTGCGGTACGTTCTTATCAAAATGCATTAGAATATGCGAAAGATCGCTTGCAAGGTAAGGCGGCAACAGGATTGAAAAATATTGATAAAGGCGCTGATGCTATTATCGTTCATGGTGATGTTCGTCGTATGTTATTAAACATGAAAGCGTTAAATGAAGGTAGCCGTGCTTTATCAACTTATATTGCGATGCAATTAGATTATGCAACTTATGGTGAAGGTGAGCAGCAAGTTAAAGGTGAAGCATTAGCGGCATTAATGACACCGTTGGCAAAAGCATTTTTTACTGATTTAGGCTTTGAAAATACGGTAACGGGGCAACAAGTATTTGGTGGTCATGGTTTTATTCGTGAATGGGGACAAGAGCAATTAGTGCGCGATGCCCGTATTACACAAATTTATGAAGGAACGAATGGTATTCAGGCAATGGACTTGTTAGTGCGTAAGGTTGCTAGCTCTAAAGGTCAATTAATGCAAGTATTTGTTGATGAAGTTCGTGCCTATATTAATAACAATCAAGATGATAATATGCACGAATTTATTACACCGCTAAACCTTGCTGTAGATGATTTGGTTGAACTAACCGAACATTTATTAGCTAAATCATCACAAAACATTAATGAATTGGGTGCCGCAGCCAATGACTATTTACATGTTTTTGGTTATACCGCTATGGCGTTTATTTGGGCGAAAATGGCTAAAGTGTCATTAGCACAACAAGAAAATGATGATGATTTTCATCAGAGTAAAATTAAAACAGCACGTTATTATTTTACGCGTTTATTACCCCGTCGAATTTCATTAATTGCTGCAGCTAAATCTGGCTGCGATGTTTTATTTGATATAGATGATGAGCTTTTTTAAGTATTGAGATCTTAAAGATAAAGAGATAAAAAAGGTCGCTATAGCGACCTTTTTTATTGTTAACTCTCGTTATTAAGCATAAATAGATTTAATAACTACAAACTGTTTTCCAACTACCATCACTACCCGGTGTTGAACTAGTCCACCAACTTGCTTCAAATAAGGTGCCTTGGTTGCGCATTCTATCGCCGCCATTTGCATGGTTAGGATTACCCGACCAATCACTTTGTGGCCACTTAGGGTATAACGGATAACTGGTGGCATCTATTTGTTGAGCACTACATAAATTACTACCCGTGCCACCTGTTCCGCCAGTACCACCGCCAGTAGATCCACCACTAAGTGTACCAAGTACTAATTGTGGGTGTTCTTGGTGTAGTGCAAATGTTTGACTGCCCATAGTTACTGTCCAGTTACTTGGTGTTGGCATAGGTAGGTAATAGTTTAGTTTAACGACTAAACTCGCGCCATCAGCAATGGTTTGATAGCTAGATAAACTAAAGCTCACACGATGAAAATTATTAGTTAAACCGCCTACATTATTACCACTAACATTGCTACCGTTAGTGATCACCGTTAGGTTAGCACCACTTTGATCGGCTATATTATCAGGAATGGCTGTTGGTACATCAAATTCAAATACTGTACCTGAAGGAATCGTGACACCACTGTTATTAGTAATGGTTAATTCAGGATTAATAGGATAGTTTTGATCACCTAATTTAAAGCCACCAATGCTAAAGCTAATATCAAGGGCTTCATTTGGCATAGTAATTTCAGCGCGTTTATTGCCATAAGCTGTGCTAGTTTTAAATTTATTGTAAATGCGAGTGGTTAAATCACTACCCATTTCGTATTCTTGTTTAGTGTTATTAAATTGATAATCACCCGCTAATTCCCAAAACATAATACCCCCATACCCTTGGTCAATTATATATTGAGTTTTAGTATCAATAGATTGTTCATCTTCAATAGACAAGAAAGTTTTAGTTTGTGCATTCCACAACCAAGGAGCAACCATTGCTGAATTATAATGACGAGTGTAAGTGCCTACTAGTTTATCAGCAGGGTTATTAACAGGGTCTAAACCATAAGCGGCTAAATAACTACCAGCAACACCATTTTCAAGATTTTTGGTATGCCATAATGGGTTAGAACCAGCGCCAAGTTCGTTACCGCTTTTATCAAGATCATGCCAGATATTATTAATACCCATCGCACCATCACCACAACTGTTTTTAGTACCAATACCAGTACCAGCAGGGCAATTATTTTGATCAGGTAGAGCAGCAGTACCCCATAAACCATTAGTACCTCCTGTTACATTTTTCCAACCACGGGTGTAATAAGGAATACCAATATTAATACGTCCAGCGGCAACAGCGCCTCTAAAGTAATGTGCGGTCCAATCAGTATTTAAATAACCAATGCCTTTATATTGTTTGGTTTGATAGTAGTTCCATGCTTTAAGTTCTGCATCGTTACCACTGTCAAATAATGGCGCATTAGGACCGACAAACTGGTTCCAAGCACCATGTAAGTCGTAAGACATAATATTAATATAATCAAGATATTGAGTTACTTGAAAGTTTTCCATACCACGTAATAAGTAGCCTGAAGATGGAGCTGCAACCGTAAGCATATAATGCGTACCATCTTGCGCACTAGCGGCATCAAGTTTTTCACGAAGTGTTTTCATTAGTGCCACATAACCAGCCATTAACCCAGCACGACGACTATTGGCAATGGTAAAGTCATCAGGATTACCTGCGTTATCCATACTTGTTGCATATTCATAATCAATATCAACGCCATTAAAATCATATTTGCGAATAAACGTTACGGCTGAATTAGCAAAAGTATTAATGGCTGCTTGGTTTACACTGTTATCACTATTAGTGGTTAGCGTATAATAACCGCCACTGGCAATACGAACACCATTATCATCAAAGTAACCGCCTGTCTCAGCCCAACCGCCAATAGAAATTAGCGTTTTAACCTTTGGATGCAATTTTTTAAATTTAGTCAGTAAATTAAAGTGCCCTTTGTAAGGTAAGCTTGGTTCTATTTCAGCACCGACAACACCAGGCCATTCCATACCCGCAGCGGCATTATTTGGATCATTAACATTACCAACAGAAACTTTATTATTGTCATCAATATGAGCAAAAGCATAGTTAATATGAGTGATTTTATTCCAAGGAATATCATTAACTAAATAGCTAGGTTGACCATTTTTACCCGTACGCCACGCGGTAAAATAACCAATAATACGACGCGGATGATCAGCGCCCATTTTTTCACGACCATTAGCATCATAAACACTACAATAAGGTACGTTAATATTGGCTGTTTCATATAAACCGTCGGGGCGGCATCTTTCATCGCTGTTAGTACCACCAGTATTTGTACCTGCTACGGTAATGGTAATATTAGCTGAATTTGTACTAGCATTTTTATCATCAATAGCGCGAGCATATAATGTTTGACTGCCTGCACTTGCTGTCCATGTGGCTTGATAAGGTGTTGTAGTATCTGTGGCGACCTTGGTGCCATTAATATAAAATTCAACGCTGCTTATTGTGCCATCACTGTCACTAGCATTAGCGCTAATGGCTACTATATCACCTGTGTTATATTGAGCTAAATCTAACGGCGCAGTTAAACTAACGGTTGGCGCTTGGTTTGTAGGAGTATTAGCATTTACACTAAAGCTAAAAATTGTGGTTGAACTACTGGCACCTAAATCGTCTGTTGCAGTTGCAATTAATTGATGATTGCCAAGAGAAGCTGTCCATGATGTTTGATAAGGTGCTTGTGTTGCGGTAGCAACTAGCTGGTTATCAATACTAAATTCTACTTTAGCGATTGTGCCGTCACTATCACTAGCATTAGCAGATAAAGAGATCACTTGATTTTCAGTAATAATATCTGTAGCTAGTGGAGCGGTTAAGTTAATACTAGGAGCTTGGTTAGTTGTACCACCAGTACCTCCACCAGTACTTGAATCACATTGTCCTAAAGACTGCCATTCTTTCCATTGCCCTGAATTAGTCACAGGATCATTACCTTTGCTCCACCATGCGGCTTTATAAGCATTGTCTTGCTGCTGTACTTGGCTACCTGTTGTATACGCTTTACTAGTAAGCCATTGTTCTAAATTACTACAATCAACCGCCCATACTGAGGGTATGGCAAGTTGAGAGAGTAACAATAAATTAATTTTTGTCATTTTCATTATTTGTACTCTGTTTTATTTTTGTTTGTTTTGATTTTGTTGCGCCTCGCGCTGCATGGAACAACCTATATTTTGCTAGGTCGCTGCTTGCTGCGATAACGCATTTATTCAACTACCGTGACATTAAAATACTGGCTAACACATTGTTGATAATCACCTGTCGCTAATGCCGAATAGGCGGTTTGGTAGCCGACTAGTTTGCAGATGAAGCTCTTGCCTTCAGGCATATCGGCGTAATAGCCCCAATCTTGATCCCAATAAATATTAAGTGCTCCTGCGCCTTGAGTATCAAAACGTTTTTGATCTTTACAGCCTAATTGCTCATCATTATTAATAGGAACATTAAGTGCTTTAGCATGTTCACGATAATAATTAATGCGATTAACCGACTGTGGTTTTTCATAGCCTAAACCACATTCGATGCCGCCATTAATAATATTCGTTGTGGCACCAAAACCAGCCTGAATACCTATGCTGGTATCATGTGCATTTGGTTGCCAAGTACCATCAATAACATGCAACATACTAGGCTTAGGTGAAGCAGGGTAAACGAAGAAAAACACCGCTGAAGCTAGGTTTAACCAAGTATCTGCCACACGTTCAGGATCATTGAGTAGTACGCTTACGTCACCATACATGGCTTGTGAAAACGGACCATAGTTGTAGTTATAACTTAATTGTTTTGCGCCGCGACCATAGTATTTTAAATATTGCCCAGCAGCATCTTTACCACAAGGCCAAGTTTGTCCTTGCCACATGCTAGGTGTACATTCTGCATTATAGTTACAACCTGAACCGTTTTTGCTGCATCCTGCTTCTCGTACATACACTAATCCTTGTTGCCATTGTGCTATAGCTGAATTACCATCATGTGCGCCTGTTTCTTGAGTGAAATGAGCAAACATAGTGGCAAGAGAGCGACGACATATCGCATCACTATCACGACCATCAGTGTAAGTGGCACAAATACCGCTGAATTTTGCAATAGCTTGTAAAAATTTACGGTAGGTATAAGCGCTATTACGCATTGGAAAAGTATTATTCCATTGGTTTTCAGATAAAATAGCTTCAACACGTTTAACATTTTCTGGGTTTGTGCTGGCGTTGATTTGTACGGCTTCAACTACGGCATTGTCGCGAGTTTTAATGGACGCTTTGACTTGTTTGAAAAGAGCACTTTTCGTTAATGCTGTTTCTTTTGCCACTAAGACCGAGCTTTTCATGGTGTAACCACCATTGCCATCACTTTGTGGTAAATTAGAAGCGGTATTACCACCAGTATTGCCTCCATTCCCTGAACTTTCGCAACGTTGATCACAGGCACTAATTAATTGCCATGCACCCCATTGACCTGCGGTTAACGGATCATTGCCTTGTGTCCAATATTTAGCTTGATAAATTTTTTGCTCTTTAAATGCTTGATCGCCATTGTTATAAACTTTATTGCTTTGCCAAGCTAAAACAGTAGCACTGGCAGAGTTAATAAATGTTAAACAGCCTATGAAGCAAAGCAAAAAACAACGATATTTATTTTTTATATTCATTATTTTTATTCCTATGAAGACAACAAAAAAGGTTAATTTCTTGTGGAAATTAACCTTTTTATCTATCGCTATTATTTTGCTGGATGACCTAAGCCTTGATGCATGGCATTTAGTAAAGTGCCACTGTCAGCGTCAATTTCCCAAGAGAAAATACCCCCTAAGCCTTTGCTACTAACATAATTACCTTTGGCTTTTGCCGAGCGTTCGGTATCAAAAGTAATAAAGGTGCCAGTTGCTTGGTTCCATAGGTAACTGGCATTGGCTGTGTTGTCCCAAAATAGTTTAAAACCATTTGCGCCAGTACCGTTTACACCACCTAATTGGTTTTTCTCAATGCCTTTGTAATCAACAATACCTTTTTCCCAAAAACCATCGGCTGACGAACCACTAATGGGTGTGCCGCCTGTTGCTCCCGCAACAAAAGGTCCGTTAGCATCACCGCCATTAATACCTGTCCAGCCGCGACCGTACATAGCAACACCAACATTAAGTTTGTTCGCTGGCACACTACGCTGGCTGGTTAAGTAGTTAACTGCATCGTTAATGTTGAAGCCATCAATAGGGGTAGCTAAATCATTAGTATCGTAAAGGCCAGTTTGATGACCATAAGTTTGGCTCCAAGCGCCATAGTAGTCGTAAGTCATTAAGTTAACGTGATCCATGACTTTAATTGCACGCTCCCAATCAATTTCACTGACTTTACCTACACCACCACTAACGGCAGCCATTAGTTCATAAGTACGGTTTTTACGCGTACCTAAATCATTTAAAGCTTTGCGTAAATCTTCCATTAAGGTGGCAAAACCAGCGCCATCGGCTGTTGAACCTAAGGCTGGATTAGCTCCACCACCACCAGGAAATTCCCAATCAATATCAATACCATCGAAAAAGTCATACGTATCAATAAAATCAATAATAGATTTTACAAACACGGCACGAGCTGTTGCATCAGTACCAATTTTGTAAAGTGGATCTGATAACGTCCAACCACCCACTGAAGGAATAATTTTCAGATCAGGGTAGGTCATTTTCATACGATACATTTCGGCAAAAATACCTTTGATCGGATCATCCCATTTACCTGTGCCATCAAGATCATTTTTTTCTAAAGCGGCAAATTTATCATGTACCACTACTTCATAATCTTGCTTGCCCGCACATTGTGAGGTTAATGCTGATTTAGCGGTTCCTGAAAGTGAATCGTTTTTACCACAAATAGGAATAAAACCGTAAATAAGGTGAGTTAGGTTTTCTACTGGAATATCTTTAGGATTAAATTTACGTCCATAAACACCCCATTCAACAAAATAACTAGCGACCATTTTGCCATCGTTATTGTTATATGGTTTGTTTAAACCTTTCATGCCAGCATTTTTGCGCGCTAGCCATTCTGAATTATCTAAATAATCCCACGGTGATGCACTAGCTGTACCGCCAGTGCCGCCACCTGTAACTTTTACATTGGCTGCATTTGAACTACTACATGCTTGTTGCGTCGCATTACTATTACAAAGCTTAACCACAAAACTGTGAGTGCCAGCAGAGGTAATAGAAACAGGTACCGATGCTGTTTGCGCACTAGGAGAGTTAGCGGTTAAATTACCGTTAGCAATTTCAGTATTGTTATCCAATAACTTCCAGCTTGTGCCATTTTCTCCGTACCATAAATTCCATTTAACGTTAAAGTCTGCTTTGCCATTAGTGATAGCCTGATCACCAAGCCAAGCAATTTGTGGCGTTGCTGGAGTAATCAAGCTGACAGCGCTGTCATTTGCTGGTGTAAAAGTTGCGGCTGTTGACGTAGTTGATAAATTATCATTGTCAGTTGCGATAGCTACTAAACTATGGCTACCAGCAGTTGCTGTCCATGTGGTTTGATAAGGAACTTGAGTTAATGTGGCAAGCACAATATTATCAAGCTTTAATACCACTTGACTTACTGTGCCATCAACATCGCTAGCGGTTGCTGATAAAGTTACTAAATTACCTACTTTACTATTTACTGGCGTAGTTACACTAACTTGTGGCGGTTGTAGACAGCTAGTACAAGCAGTAACCTGTAAGGTGCTGGTCGATGTAGTTGTTGCGCCTTGGTTATCGGTAGCGATAGCGGATAAAGTAATATTACCAACAGTATCGGCTAAATAAATTGCTTGATATGGGCTGCTTGTTGATGTGCTAATAAGCTGATTATTAGCATAAAATGCAACACTACTAACCGTACCGTCACTATCACTTGCAGTAGCTGACAAGCTAACTTGGCTACCTTTAGCGGTGGTTGCTGGTACTGTAATTGTTACCTGTGGTGCTACATTGCTTGCACCACCAGCGACAGTAATGGTTTTACTGTCGCTACTGGTACAACCGTCACTATTACACAAATTTACCTGTATATTATGTGAACCACCAGCAAGAGTATTAGTACAGCTTCCTGTTTGCGCACTTTGACCATTAGGCGTTAAAGCACCTTGGCATATTTGTGTATTATTATCGGTTAATGTCCATGACGTTCCATTGCTTCCCCACCACATATTCCAAGTGGTTTTAACGCTATCCCCGCTATTATATTGACTAGGCATCCATGAAATTACTGGTTTAGTTGGCGCTGCTGCAAAAGCTGAAGTTGTTAGTAGTAATAAACTACCTCCGCTAATTACAACGGCAAGCTTGCTTAGTTTCATTATTGTTCTCCGGTTTTTTTAGGTGTGCAAAGGCGTTATTTATAATATTTTTTGACACATTTTATTGCTTTATTTTTGCACACTTAATTAAGCTACCAGCAAAGTGACAACGCTGTCAATACTGTGTGCTTATAAAATTCAACAGTGCTAAAACTAAAAAATAAGGGTAAGAAAATAACTTTTAGGAATAAGATGAAAACTTACAATGATGTTAACCAAAAGAGGTAATGCGTACTAAGTCATTGTAAGTTAAATTATTTGTAATATTTTTGTCATCTGTTGGTGTTGGCTAAAATCAATTACTTATTATGCGTAATTGATCATTGTTTTGAACTTGTAACGCTTGTGCAACTTTATGATTAATATAGATGTGATCGCCTTTAATTTTGGCACTTGCTTGTACTGCTCTAAAGTTGCTTAGTGAATTATTACATAATATATAATTATTTTGCATATCTACTTGGTCATTGATAGTTACTGTTAAGCTTTGGCTTGTTTTTATCGTTTCAATATGATGTTTTAAGCTTTGTACGGTAGGGCCTGCATCAAAAATATCGACATAACCACTGCGTTCAAAGCCTTCAGCTTCTAATAAACGTAAAGCAGGGGCAGTATTAGTATGGACTTTATTTATCGCCAACTGTGCATCTTTACTGAGTAAACTAACGTAAATAGGGTGCTTAGGCATAAGTTCGGCAATAAATTCTTTATCACCAATGCCGGTTAAATAATCGGCGGTAGGAAAGTCGATAGAAAAAAAGTGTTCTTGTAACCAAGCCCAAAAAGGTGAATTACCTTGCTCGTCTGAAACACCACGCATTTCAGCAATAATTTTGTCATTAAAGCGTTCACTATGTTCGGCGATAAATAAAAAGCGAAAGCGTGATAAAAAACGCCCATTTCTATTGGCTCTATGAGTGCTTTTTAAAAATAATGTGCAAATTTCTGTGGTACCCGTTAAATCATTACATAAGGTCAATGTTTCAACACTATTGTAAATTTTTAACTTACGTGAACTATGAACAATTTTACCTAAATGATAATGATTGAATGGGGCATCTAAGCCTACTGATGCTTCAATTGCA
>JAESPQ010000066.1 GCA_016765535.1 Alteromonadaceae bacterium
GACTGGTCAAATAGCTATATTTTAGGGTAACACTTGTAGGTTGGCCTTTAGGCCATCAATCTATATTTGACGGGCTGAAGCCCGACCTACAAATACTCTATCTGTTACCTTGGTTTGATGAGTCCCCATTTATTATTAAAGAGATAAATTAGTGACAACATTTAAACATATACAAGCAAGTGACTTACCTGCATTAATAGAAAATGGCAATGTCGTGATCGCTGATGTTCGTGATATTAATTCTTTTAATACGGGTCATATTAAGGGTGCACAACATTTAAGTAATGAAAGTATTACGGAATTTGTGCGCAATACTGATATTGATGCACCCGTGGTGGTGTGTTGTTATCATGGAAATTCAAGTCAACAAGCAGCACAGTATTTAATTAGCCAAGACTTTACCGATGTCTATTCGCTGGACGGTGGCTTTGGTGCATGGCAGTTACAACATCCAGAATTAGTTGAACATTAATATTATTTAATTATGTGGCTATTTTTTCACAAGACGAACAATTTTTTATTATATTAAATGTGGTTTTATTATGTGAATAAAACTTTTGTCATACTGAATTTATTTCAGTATCTCTATATTTTGATCAAAAACAGGTTCAACTATGCCCGCATTTATGCAACCACTGGTTAGTGTAAACCAACATAATATTGCTTTGCTCTTTAGTAACTACTTAACTAGCCAAGCAATATCATCGCGTGTCGAAAAAGATCCTCAAGGTTTTGCCATACTTTGTCAAAGCGAAAAGTTTGCCCAAGCTAAATTATTATTTGATGAATTTATTGAGGATCCTTATGCTGACAAATATCAACAAGCCGCATGGCAACAAGGAGAGCTAACTGAGATTGTTACTAATGGTGTTAGTTTTAGCGAGCAATTTAAAACACAATTTTTAGCTCATGCAGGTGGTGTTACGTTAACGATTTTTGCTCTTTGTTGGTTTGTTTTTTTAGCTTCATTGTTAGGTTTTGCGCAAACTATTTTTAATGAAATTCAATTTTTCCCTGTATTTAGCATACAAGCGTTAATGACTGAGCCATGGCGATTAATCGGACCTGCTTTTTTTCATTTTTCGTGGTTACATATTGCCTTTAATAGCATGTGGTGGTGGCAACTAGGAGGTGAAGTAGAGCATAAGTTGAATAAATCAACGTTATTAAATGTCTTTTTAATTACCGCCATAGCCTCTAATTTGGGGCAGTATTTAGTTTCTGGCGCCAATTTTGGTGGTTTGTCGGGTGTGGTTTATGGTTTGGTCGGCTTTATTTGGTGGCTCGGTTATTTAGCTCCAGACAAAGGCTTAAGTTTGCCAAAAGCCTTAATTGGCATATTATTGTTTTGGATGCTATTGGGCTTTGCAGAAATTTTACCGATGAATATGGCGAACACCGCACATTTATTAGGTTTAGTGAGTGGCTGTTTATTAGCGGTATTTTATAGTAAAGTTATTTATCGTAACTAGTTTAATTTGAGCCGCTTTAACGCTTTGCTCACACAATAGGTGGGCAAAGTTGCCCACCCTACATTTTACCTGATAAAATTTTTTACTTGCGTAACGAATTTTAAATACTATAAATCATCTTGAGAAACACGTTTCATATCGGTCATATATCCACGTAATTCTTTACCGATAACTTCAACACCATGACTACGAATAGCCTCATTTACTTCAATTAAACGTACATTGTCAACTTGGTTTGAAGTGTTGCTCAAGCCTTCACCTAATTCTTCAAGCGTTAATTTGTTAACAAAATCTTTCAATAATGGCACTGCGGCATGAGTAAATAAGTAATTACCATATTCTGCGGTGTCAGAAATAACTACATTCATTTCGTATAATTTGTTACGGGCAATACAGTTAGCGATTAATGGTGTTTCATGTAACGACTCATAATAAGCTGACTCAGCAATAATTCCTGCGGCTACCATCGCATCAAAGGCTAATTCAACACCCGCTTTGATCATAGCGACGACAAAAATACCTTTATCGTAATATTCTTGCTCAGTAATTTCAGTCTCGCAATCTGCGGCTAATTCAAACGTTGATTCAGCCGTTTCTGCACGCCATTTTAATAAATTAGCATCATCATTTGCCCAATCGATCATCATGGTACGAGAAAATTCACCTTCAATAATATCATCCATGTGTTTTTCAAATAATGGACGTAAAATAACTTTTAACTCTTCTGCCATATCGAAAGCTTTAATTTTGGCTGGGTTTGAAAGTCTGTCCATCATGTTGGTAATACCACCATGTTTCAAACCTTCGGTAGTGACTTCTAAGCCATATTGTAATAATTTCCGTGCATAAGCAGCATCGATACCTTGCGCCAGTAATTGTTGATGACCTAACACGGCAGCCGTTTGTAACATGCCACATAAAATGGTTTGTTCACCCATTAAGTCAGACTTAACTTCAGCAATAAATGATGATTCTAAAACACCAGCTCTGTCACCACCCGTTGCACTGGCATAAGCTTTGGCAATTTTAAAGCCATTACCTTGTGGATCATTTTCTGGATGAATGGCAATAAGTGTTGGTACACCAAAGCCACGTTTATATTCTTCACGTACTTCAGTACCAGGACATTTAGGAGCAACCATAACTACGGTAATATCTGGACGAACTTGCATCCCTTCTTCCACAATATTAAAACCATGCGAATAAGATAAGGTCGCACCATGTTTCATTAATGGCATAACTGCACTAACCGCTGAAGTATGTTGTTTGTCAGGTGTTAAATTTAATACTAAATCGGCTTGTGGAATAAGTTCTTGATAAGTACCAACAGTAAAGCCATTTTCAGTTGCCCATTGATAAGATTGACGTTTCTCGCTAATTGCAGCATCACGTAACGCATAAGAAATATTACAACCAGAATCACGCATATTTAAACCTTGGTTTAGGCCTTGCGCACCACAGCCAACAATAACAATATTCCAATCTTTAATGAAATTACAGCCATCGCTGAATTCATCACGTTGCATAAAGCGACACTTGCCTAATTGAGCCAATTGCTCACGTAATTTTAAAGTATTAAAGTAATTTGCCATGCTATTTCTCGCCTTTTTTGATAAAAATTTGTCGGTAAAAATTTATAAAGTAACACTAATAGTTGCATATTAGCGCAATTATCGTGTTGCTTAAAATGATATATTTGCATTGTGGTGTTGCGTATGTTGCAATATGCTTTTATCGAGGCTCGACGTTACAGAGAAAAATAAAGCTGTCAGGATCTCAGCAATTAAACAGAAAATATTTTATGGACATAAAATCATTACAGATGTTTCAACACCTTGCTCGTAGTTTACATTTTACTAAAACTGCGCAGGCGCATTTTGTCAGTCCATCAACATTAAGTCGAATGGTACAGCGTTTAGAAGAACAATTAGGTTGTAATTTATTGTATCGTGATAACCGTAGCGTACAATTAACTGAGGCAGGTAAAAAGTTTTTGCATTATGCCGATCAACAACTAGAACAATGGCAGCAGTTACAACAAACACTAAATAAGCAACAAGTGCAATTAACGGGTAAATTACATATTTATTGTTCTGTTACCGCCGCTTATAGTCATTTACCCCCGTTACTGGATAAATTTCGCCAACAACACCCCTTAGTTGAAATTATGCTTACCACGGGTGATGCTGCTGATGCGCTTGCACAAGTGCAGCAACAAACCGTAGATATTGCCATTGCAGCTAATCCTGATAATTTATCAAAAAGTTTATTCTTTGCACCTATTGCAGAAATCCCTTTAGCGGTGATCGCACCCACTATTACCTGCAAAGTACAACAGCTTGTTAAGCAGTCTGAGCTTAATTGGCCTAATATCCCGATAATTTTACCAGAACATGGCCCTGCGAGAAAACGCTTTGAATATTGGTATCGAAAAAAACAACAGGGCAAAGCTAATATTTATGCCACCGTTTCAGGCCATGAAGCATTAGTTAGTATGGTGGCGTTAGGTTGTGGTGTTGGTATTGCCCCGAAAGTGGTGGTAGAAAACAGTCCCGTAAAAGACCGAGTACAATATTTACAAAATGTTGGTGATATTGCGCCCTTTGAATTAGGTGTTTGTTGCTTAAAGCATCGTCAAGCAGAAGCGCTGCTCAATGCTTTTTTGGCAACAATAGCAGATTAAATTAAGAAGAGAAGTTTATGATCATACAGACACTGCATCAGTTAAATGTCGTAATAACCTGTCCATGGCGCGATAAGAAAGCGCTTCAATTAAATGTTCACGCATAATGTCTTTTGATTTATTCATATCGGCAATAGTGCGGGCTATTTTTAATATTTTATGGTGAGCACGGGTTGATAAACCTAACTTTTCTACTGCTAGTTCAATAAATTCATTATCATCATTACTTAAAGGGCAAAAATTTCGTAATTCACTACTTGATAAATGGGCGTTAGCTTTACCTTGACGAGCTAATTGAATATTGCGACAAGCCGTTACTCTTTTTTGAATAGCGGCACTATTTTCACTTGGCTCAGTTTGGTTTGCCCACATACCTTTCGGTAAACGGGTTACTTCTAGCTGAATATCAATACGGTCTAAAAAAGGGCCCGATAAACGATTTAAATAACGTAATACTTGCTCTGGTGTCGAGCGATTATCATTATAAAACCCTGTTGGGCTAGGATTCATTGCGGCCACTAATTGAAATCTTGCTGGAAAAGTTTGTTTATGCATAGCGCGTGAAATAGTGACTTCACCTGATTCCATGGGTTCGCGCAAAACATCCAGCACTTTACGATCAAATTCAGGCAGTTCATCTAAAAACAACACGCCATTATGCGCTAATGATATTTCTCCTGGTTGTGGTTGGCTACCGCCCCCTACTAATGCCGCCGAAGAGGCGGTATGGTGTGGCGCTCTAAAATTACGCGTAAACCAAGAATAACGACTAATATGCTGGTGGCTAATTGATTGAATGGCCGCACTTTCTAATGCTTCTTTTTCAGTTAATGGCGGTAAAATTCCTGGTAGGCGACTTGCTAGCATGGTTTTACCAGTACCCGGTGGACCAATAAACAAGAGATTATGTGATCCACTCGCGGCAATTTCTAACGCGCGCCTTGCGAGGGGTTGCCCAACAACATCTGCCATATCTAATTTTGCAGGTAAAATTGCATGTGCAGCGGCTTGTGCTGTGATTAACGGCAAAGGTTTTTGCCGAGCAAAATGAGCAAATAATTGCGTTAAATGCTCTACCGCAATTATTTTAGCTTGTTGCACCCAACTGGCTTGTTCTGCATTTTGCAGAGGAATAATCAAAGTTCGTCCACTTTCACTACTAGCAACGGCTAAGGGTATTTCACCAATGATTTCACGTAATTCCCCTGACAGGGCGAGTTCACCAGCAAATTCATATTGGGCTAAATCGGTTTGTGGTAATTGCCCTGACGCGGCTAAAATTCCTACGGCAATCGGTAAATCAAAACGTCCGCCTTCTTTGGGTAAATCGGCAGGTGCTAAATTGACGGTAATACGTTTGGCTGGAAATTCATAACCGCAATTAAGTATGGCACTACGCACCCGATCTTTGGCTTCTCTAACCGAAGTTTCGGGCAAACCAACAATTGAAAATGCGGGTAAACCATTGGCAAGATGTACTTCAACGGTAACTAAGGGAGATTCTAAGCCAACTCTGGCTCGACTAAACACGCGCGCTAACATACAAATCCTTTGATTGCTTGATCCTACATACCGCTAGATTATAGTTTAAAATTGATGTTTTTCCAATTTTCCTTATATATTTTAATGATTGTAAACTAAGGTTTTTTTGTGTTTTTATAATAAAAGCATGGATATTGTATAAATTTATACTATAAAAATAGCTTGCTAGATGGCTAAAACTTATGGTATTAATAAAATAGTTACTCAATATAACGTTTATAAAAGAATACTTTTTCAGGAATTTAGCATTTTTATGCAAAACTTTAGCTTAATTATTATTAACATTCTCATCGTCGTGATTATTAAATCGCCGCGAGGATTTTGTTGAGCTAAAGAAAATAGTAGATACATAAACCCTCGCTCCGAAAGGAACGGGGGTTTTTTAGTTTTAGCACGGTAATAAATTATTACCCTATAAAGTAACAGTTTAATGGAGTGGCAACAGCCAACAACACAATGACTAGTAAACAGTTTAAAAGCGGCGCAGCTTTACTTTTTAAAGTATTACAACAACATGATGTCAAAGACGTTTTTGGCTATCCAGGTGGTGCTATCATGCCTATTTACGATGCTTTATATGATAGTGACGTTAAACATTTTTTATGTCGGCATGAACAAGGCGCTGCATTTTCTGCGATAGGTTATGCGCGTGCATCAGGCAAAGTTGGTGTGTGTTTGGCTACTTCTGGCCCTGGGGCTACTAACTTAATCACGGGGTTAGCAGATGCGATGTCTGATTCTATTCCTGTCGTTGCTATTACGGGTCAAGTGGCGACTAAATCAATGGGTAGTGATGCCTTTCAAGAAGTCGATATTATCGGTTTGTCGCTAGCCTGTACTAAGCACAGTTTTCAAGTACGCGATGTTAATGACTTGGCTGGTATTTTAACGCAAGCATTTGCTATTGCGCTTGAAGGTCGTCAAGGACCCGTATTAGTTGATATTCCTAAAGATATTCAATTAGCACAAGTTGAGCAAGCACTCTCCTTAGTTAATCAAAAAAATAAGACCGATGCGCAAGAACCCGCTAATGTAGGCAGTGCGTTAGCGTTATTAAACCAAGCTAAAAAACCTATGCTTTATGTTGGTGGTGGCGTTGGTATGGCTGGGGCAGTAACCCAATTGCGCGAATTCATTAATATTACTGGTATGCCGAGTGTTGCGACTTTAAAAGGGTTAGGTGCGGTGAATAGCGATGATGATTGTTATCTAGGTATGCTAGGTATGCATGGTCGAAAAGCGGCAAACTTAGCGGTGCAAGAATGTGATTTACTCATTGCTGTAGGCGCACGTTTTGATGACCGAGTAACCGGAAAATTGGCTGAATTTGCCCCTCACGCTAAAGTTATTCACTTTGATATTGATCAGGCTGAAATAGGAAAACGTCGTGGTGTCGATGTCGCTGTTATGGGTGACTTAAAAGTGAACCTACCTGCCTTGGCAATACCATTAGCAATAACCGAATGGCAAGAACATTGCCAGCAGCTAGGTAAAGAATTCGCCAACGATTATACCTATTTAGGCAAGGGCATTTATGCACCAGCAGTGCTGAACGAAATAAGCAACACCCTTAAAGCAAACAATCAGGCTGAGCATACTGTAATAACTACTGATGTTGGTCAACATCAAATGTGGACTGCACAACACATGGACTTTACTGATCCAAGTAATTTTTTAACCAGTGGTGGTCAAGGTGCTATGGGCTTTGGTTTGCCTGCGGCCATTGGCGCACAAATTTCTCGCCCGCAAGATACCGTGATAGCGGTATGTGGCGATGGTTCTTTTATGATGAACGTACAAGAACTCGGTACGATAAAACGTTATCAATTACCCGTAAAAATAGTGTTAGTAGATAACAGTAAATTAGGTATGGTTCGTCAATGGCAACAGTTATTTTTTGATGAACGTTATAGCGAAACTGATTTGTCAGACAATCCTGACTTTGTTGCTTTAGCCCAAGCCTTTAATATTAAAGCCAAAATAATCACTGAAAAAGAACAAGTTAGTGAGGCTATTGAAGAAATGCTTAGCCATCAAGGCCCCTATTTATTACAAATGAAGATAGATGCCTTTGATAATGTTTGGCCATTAGTGCCACCAGATACGGCAAATGACAAAATGATTGAAAGCATTAAATAACAAAGCATCGCGGCAAGATGCTGAAACGAATTCAGCATAACAAAACTTGTAAACATAAAACAAATTGAACAATGAAACACAAGCCTACTGGAGGCAATTATGACAAATCACACTTTACGTATCACTGCTGAAAATCAACCAACAGTAATGGAAAAACTATTACAAGTGACTCGCTATCGTGGTTTTATAGTCACGGGTATGACCATGTTTCCAGAAAGCGATAGCTCATTATTAACCATTGAATTGTCAGTACAAAGTGATAATTCAATTGAGCATTTACAATATCAACTTAATAAGTTAATTGATATTACTGCGATTAAGCTCGATAGTGATGCTGCTAGCTTATGTCGCACCTAGTTTTAAGTAGTAAACTAATAACGCAATTTATAGACTAATTTCAATTATTTTTAACAACGGAATAATAACCTCATGGCAAAATTAAGATCAGCAACCTCTACTCAAGGTCGTAACATGGCTGGCGCGCGTGCACTGTGGCGAGCAACAGGAATGACAGATGATGACTTTGGCAAACCTATTATTGCTGTAGTCAATTCATTTACCCAATTTGTACCGGGTCATGTGCATTTAAAAGACATGGGACAATTAGTTGCTGGCGCTATTGAAGAAGCTGGCGGTGTCGCCAAAGAGTTTAACACTATCGCCATTGATGACGGCATTGCCATGGGTCATAGTGGTATGTTGTACAGCTTGCCATCGCGCGATTTAATCGCCGACTCGGTTGAATATATGGTTAATGCGCATTGTGCTGATGCCATGGTTTGTATCTCTAATTGCGACAAGATCACCCCTGGCATGATGATGGCAGCAATGCGCTTAAATATCCCCGTAATTTTTGTTTCAGGTGGGCCAATGGAAGCAGGCAAGACCAAATTAAGCGATCAAATAATCAAGCTTGATTTAGTTGACGCCATGATCCAAGGCGCTGATCCAAACGTGGATGATAAAACCAGCGATCAAATTGAACGTTCAGCTTGCCCAACTTGTGGTTCTTGCTCGGGCATGTTTACTGCTAACTCAATGAATTGCTTAGCAGAAGCATTAGGATTAGCGTTACCGGGTAATGGTTCAATGTTGGCAACGCATAGTGATAGAAAACAATTGTTTTTAGACGCAGGAAAGCAAATTGTTACGTTAGCAAATCGTTATTATCAGCAAGATGATGCGAGTGCGCTGCCGCGTAATATTGCCAATAAAGCCGCTTTTGAAAATGCCATGTGTTTAGACATTGCTATGGGCGGCTCCACTAATACGGTACTACATTTATTAGCCACAGCTCAAGAGGCCGAAGTTGATTTTACTATGGACGATATGGACAGATTATCTCGCCATGTGCCACATTTATGTAAAGTTGCGCCTTCTACCCAACAATATCATATGGAAGATGTGCATCGTGCTGGCGGTGTAGTGGCTATTTTAGGAGAGCTAGCGCGCGCTAACTTACTTAATACAAAAACAGTGAACGTGTTAGGTACTACTTTAGCGGATTTATTAGCAAAATATGATATTAAAGTGACTAGCGATGATAGCGTGAAACGTTTTTATCAAGCAGGGCCTGCGGGTATACGTACCACTAAAGCCTTTAGCCAAGATTGTCGTTGGGATTCTTTAGATGATGATAGAGAAAACGGCTGTATTCGCAATATTGAACATGCCTTTTCAAAAGACGGGGGGTTAGCGGTATTAAAAGGCAATATTGCCATTGACGGCTGTATCGTTAAAAGTGCGGGTGTTAGTGAAGATAACTTAACGTTTACTGGTGCTGCCCATGTATTTGAAAGTCAAGATGATGCCGTTGCAGCTATTTTAGACGGTAAAGTTGTGGCTGGCGAAGTCGTTGTTATTCGTTACGAAGGGCCTAAAGGCGGTCCCGGTATGCAAGAAATGTTATATCCCACCACCTATTTAAAATCTATGGGCTTAGGCAAAGCCTGTGCCTTGATCACCGACGGTCGTTTTTCAGGTGGAACTTCGGGTTTGTCAATAGGTCATGTTTCACCAGAGGCCGCAGCAGGTGGAGTTATTGCCTTGGTTGAACAAGGTGATAGTATTGAAATTGACATTCCTAAACGCAGCATTAAATTGCAAATAAGTGAAGATGAATTAGCACAACGAAAAGCGGCAATGTTAGCGAAAGGCAAGCAAGCTTGGCAGCCACAAAATCGTGTTCGTCCTATCAGTTATGCATTGAAAAACTATGCGATGCTAGCCACCAGTGCTGACAAAGGCGCAGTGCGTAATCGTGCTTTGCTTGATGCTCAATAAACCCTAAATAAGATAAAAAATGACTCACAGTAACCCACAAATATCGAGCGAAGCAATGAAACAATACCATGATGTTGGTTTAGATTATTTAAGAAAAATATTACTCGCACCTGTTTATGATGTCGCGGTAGAGACGGACTTAACCCCGTTAACTAAATTATCAGCGCGTTTAAAGCAAAATATTTTTTTAAAACGAGAAGATCAACAGCCGGTACATTCATTTAAGTTGCGCGGTGCTTATAACAAGCTGGTGAGTTTAACTGAACAACAATGTATTCATGGGGTTATTGCTGCATCGGCAGGTAATCATGCACAAGGCTTAGCATTAGCCGCACAAAAACTCGGTATAAAAGCCACTATTGTGATGCCGATCACTACACCTGATATTAAAGTAGATAATGTTCGCCGTTTTGGGGCTGAAGTACGATTAATCGGAAAAAGTTACAATGAGGCACAAACAGCTTCGCTTGAATATGCTCGTGATGAACAAAAAACCATGATCCACCCATTTGATGACCAAGACGTCATTGCTGGTCAAGGCACAGTGGCAAAGGAATTGTTACAGCAACAACCGCATGTTGATGTGGTGTTTGTACCTGTGGGCGGTGGCGGTTTACTAGCGGGTATGGCGGTTTATTTAAAACAGCTCAAACCAGAAATTAAAATTATTGGTGTTGAAGCACAAGACTCCGCTTGTTTAGCGGCAGCGATGAAGGCCGGAAAACCCGTTGATTTAGACCAAGTCGGCATTTTTGCTGACGGGGTGGCGGTAAAACGTATTGGAACACATACTTTTGATTTAATTCAACGCTTTTGTGATGAGGTGATCACCGTTAATAGCGATGAAATATGTGCTGCAATAAAAGACATTTTTGAACAAACCCGCGTTATTGCCGAACCTGCTGGCGCGTTATCATTAGCAGGGCTGCATAAATACTGTTTACAGCAAGATTCTCAAGAAAATAACACCATGCAAAATATGGTGGCGATTTTATCTGGGGCGAATATGAATTTTCATAGTTTACGTTATGTGTCTGAACGTTGTGAATTGGGCGAGCAAAAAGAAGCGATTTTAGCCGTTACTATTCCTGAACAAAAAGGCAGTTTTCGTAAGTTTTGCCAAAGCTTGGGTGGACGAGTGATCACAGAATTTAATTACCGCTATTCTGGAAAAAAATCTAGCGATAATACGGATAAAAGTGCTAATGAAGCAAAAATTTTTGTCGGCGTACGTTTATCTGGCGAGCAAAGCGAACACCAAGCTTTAATCGACTCTTTAACGACCGCGAATTATCAAGTAAATGATTTTACCAATAACGAACTGGCTAAATTGCACGTGCGTTATATGGTTGGCGGCAATGGTAACGTGGGCAGCCTTGAGCCCAAAGAGAGCCTTGAGCCCCAAAAGAGCCTTAAGCAAATAGATAGCCCTGATAAAATAGCACAAGAACGTATTTTTAGCTTTGAATTTCCTGAATATCCCGGCGCGTTAGAGAACTTTCTCGACACTTTAGGTGAACACTGGAATATTACACTCTTTCATTATCGCAATCACGGTGCCGCATTCGGGCAAGTGCTTGCGGGTTTTGAAGTCAATAATGAGCAACAACTCGATTTTTTCCGTCACTTAAAAGAATTAGGTTATCAATACAAAGAAGAAACCCAAAACCCAAGTTATCAGGCTTTTTTGGCTGGATAATGTTGATGGGTAAAGTGATTAACTTAAACGGTTGAAATCTGGTTGGCAAACAGTCGTGTTATTATGGCAACAAAAAATTATTATTTAATCTGATGATAATCCAGATACCAAGTGATAAATTTATTAATACCAGTGCTTAAATCAGTACTTGGACGATAACCAACATCGTTCACTAATGCTTCAACATCGGCATAGGTGTCTGGCACATCGCCAGCTTGCAACGGTAATAATATTTTTTCAGTCGTTTTTCCTAACGCCTTTTCAATGGTTTCAATATAATCGAGTAATTCAACAGGGGTTTGATTACCAATATTGTAAATGCGCCATGGTGCTTTGCTACTACTAGGATCTGGCGCAGCTCCCGACCAATTTTCATTGCCTTGCGCGGTATGATCTAAGGTTTTAATAATGCCGTTAACAATATCGTCAATATAAGTAAAATCACGCTTATGTTTACCATAATTAAATACTTTTAATGGTTTTTGTTTAACAATAGCATCGGCAAATAAAAAAGGTGACATATCTGGACGCCCCCACGGACCATAAACGGTAAAAAATCGTAACCCTGTAGTGGCAATGCCGTAAAGATGACTATAAGTATGTGCCATGAGTTCATTGGCTTTTTTGCTCGCCGCATACAACGAAAGTGGGTGATCGACATTATCGGTAACAGAAAACGGCATGCTTTCATTCGCACCATAGACTGAGCTAGATGATGCATAGGTTAAATGTTCAACCTTGTTATGACGACAACCTTCTAATATATTGATAAAACCGACAATATTACTGTCGATATAAGCATGTGGATTATCAATTGAATAGCGCACGCCCGCTTGTGCCGCTAAATGTACTACTTTATCAAATTGATGTTCGCTAAACAGTGTTTCGATGTCGTCACGTTGAGCAACATCCATTTTAATAAAACTAAATTGTCCAAGGTTATTACTTTGCGGATAAGAAAAATCAGTTTCGCCTTTATTTTCAAGGTAATCAGCAATACGCTTTAGTCGCGCTTGTTTTAAAGTAACATCGTAATAGTCATTTAAATTATCAATACCAATTACATCATCGCCACGCGCTAATAAATATAAGGCAACATGCGAACCAATGAATCCAGCAACACCAGTAACTAAAATGTTCATAAATAATATTTCCATTAAGAATAAATTGTTGAGTATTTTTAGCGCTTAATATTTATGACTAATCCAAATTTTTCTTAAAGCGCAATGACGCAACAAGCAAACCAGCACAAGTAAAAACTAATAACCAATAAAGGTCAAAACGCATATTAAATACATCAACATCGCGCAACACTATACCGCGAATCAAGCGCATAAAATGTGTCGCTGGTAACGCTTCTGCAATATATTGTGCCGCAATAGGCATACCTTCGTATGGAAACATAAAACCCGATAATAATATTGAAGGTAGTAGCACAAAAATGGTCATTTGCATTGACTGTAATTGATTTTTTGCGATGGTAGAAATGACTAAACCTAAAACCAAACTGGCTGCAATAAACAGCAATGTTGCCGCACCAAGTTGCAATAAGCTACCGTTAATAGGAACAGAAAAGACGCTATGACCTAGTCCTAAAATAATAGCGGTTTGTATTAAGCCAATAAAAACATAGGGAATTATTTTTCCTAGCATTAACTCATAAGAACGTACAGGAGTGGTGATCAGCATTTCTAAATTACCGCGCTCACGTTCACGCACTATCGCTGCAGAGGTAAACATGATCATCGTCATAGTTAAAATAACCGCGACTAAACCAGGCACTATGTTAACTGCGGTGCGCTGTTCTGGATTATATAAAAGTGTTACTGCAAAAGTTGGTGTGCCACGATTAGCTGGTTTATTTAATAATTCGACCAATGGCATATTACGCAACCCTTTTATGGCAGCAGCGATCATGGTGTCTGAACTGTCTACAAGCCATTGTGCAATAGGTCGGCTAGTTTCTTCATCACTGGATGGTGGCGAGCCTAAACCAATATTTGGATGGCGCACTAAACGTTGGCTAACATCTTTAGGTATAATTAATACGGCATTAACTTCGCCTGCTGCAATACCCTGTTGTGCTTGTGAAATATTAAGGTAGTGTTTCGTAAAATTAACCACTTGTGTTGCTGTAATAGTTTGTACTAATACTCGTGACAATCCAGTTTGACTATAATCAACCACGCCTACCGGTACATGACGAATATTAGTATTTATAGCATAACCAAACAACATTAATTGAATAAGCGGGATCATAATGACCATACCAAAGGTCATGTGATCACGTTTTAATTGCATTAATTCTTTAATAAATACGGCTTGAATACGTAAAAATGAACTCATTGTCGCCCCTCACCTGTACACGTTACAAAGACATCTTCTAAACTTGGACGAACAATTTCCGCTTGTTTAATTTGTTTTGCAAACGGTAATTGTTTTAAAAAGGCAATAGGGTTAGTTACTTTTTTATTGACTAATACCCGTAAACGCGCACCAAGTTGAGCCGCAGATATAACATCAGTTAAACTTAATAATTGATTTTTTAACTCCCGAATATTATCGGCAAGCACTTCAATTACATGGGCATTCATATTTGCCATAAGTTCATCGGGTGAACCATCGGCGCGTTTTATGCCTGCTTCTAAAATAGCAAGCTTATGGCAACGCTCGGCTTCGTCCATGTAGTGTGTTGAGACTAAAATAGTGGTGCCTTGGTCGCATAAATCAAATAACTGTTCCCAAAATTCACGACGGTTTTCAGGATCTACGGCTGATGTAGGTTCATCTAAAAATAATAATTCGGGTTGATGTAAAACAGCGCCCGCTAAGGATAAACGCTGGCGTTGACCACCACTCATATTACCAGCCAATTGATTTGCTTTTTGATCTAAACCATAAACACTCAGCAACTCACTAATACGTTTATGTTGGTTTTTACCTTGTAAACCATAAATTTTAGCTAAAAATTGCAAATTTTCTTTGACGGTTAAATCATCGTAAAGAGAAAATTTTTGTGTCATATAGCCTATTTTTAAACGTAATTTTTCTGCACTTTGGGGTAGTTGATAACCTAAAACTTCAATGTTACCCGCACAGGGCTTTAATAAGCCGGTTAACAGACGAATCGCGGTAGTTTTACCACTACCATTTGGCCCCAAAAAACCATATATACGTTGTTTTTTTACTTGTAAATCTAGCTGTTGAATAGCTTTTAAATTACCAAAATTTTTACTTACTTGCTGAGCAGAAATGGCAAATTCTTGACCGGTGGCAATACTCATGGCAATTCGACTTGTGCTGGTAAGCCATTCGGCAACGCTGTTTGTGAATCAGGTAATTGTACTTCAGTTAAGTACATTAAACGGGAGCGATCTTTTTGGTTTAATGCATAATAAGGAGAAAAGGCAGGTTCATTGGCTATCCAACGCACTTTACCGCTAATACTTTGGGTTAAACCATCAATATGTACGGTTAATGTTTGGCCAACTTTAATTTTGACCCGCGCGGTTTCTGGTACATAAACACGGGCATAAGGTGCTTTACCAGCTAATACAATGGCTAATGGACTACCCGTAGTGACCCGCTCACCTAAATTCCACGGTAGATTATCTAAAATACCATCACGGGTGGCGGTAATAGTTAAGTCTTTAAGTTTTTTATTTTCGCTCGCTAATACCGCTTGTGCTGCGGCTAATTGTGCTTCTGCGATGGCTAAATCTTCAAAGCGAGTACCGTTGGTAAGTTGCTTTAAAGTTTGTTGTGCAGATTTTAAGCTCGCTAGTTTTTCATCACGTCCCGCAATTGATTTGGTTAACTCTGCTTGGCTGGTTAACTTGTTTTTGGCTAAATCTTGCAGGCGTTGATAGCTAATTTCACTTTCTAATAAGGCTGCTTTAGCGCCCGTTACTTTAGCACTTGCTCTGGCTAATTCTTCTGGGCGCGCGCCATTTTGTAATTTATCTAAGTAAGCCTGTGCTTTAAATAATTCAGCTCTAGCGCGATCAACTTGAGCTATTTGTAATGTTTTATCTAATTCAACTAAGACATCACCTTTTTTAACTAAACTTCCCGCCGTTATGGGTAAGGAAACTATCACTTCGTTTACGGTAGCCGTATGAGCAATACGATCACGCTCTAGTGTTCCTAAAGCAAGGTTAGGAGAATTTTGCTGACAGCCTGTCATTAATAACAAAAATAACCATAAATAAATTTTCATTAGTAACTCTTTTAATAATAAAATAGTAATGAAACTTATTATGGGCTTTAACTTTCAGCTATGCTAATAAATTTTGTATATACTCATGTTACCTCGAAATACTCGTTTCAGCCATTTTGAAGTATCATGAGTATATGTTTAAGATTAATAAGAATCTTTAATTTCACTATCGTCAAACGATTTTAATGAACGTAAAAACAACCCTAATCCCCCTATTGCTAATACTAAAATAGTGATCAAATCAAAGGCACTCATACTGCGAAAGCTAAAACGAATAGACGCAATAACACCAAAAATGAGTGCCGTAATAGAACCTAATGTTAATAACCAACCGAGAATGTTTTTACTGTTATAAAATATTAATCCGACACCAAAAATAAAGGGAAACATTATGGTGCCACTAGTGATTGCATGGCTACCACCAAATGCTGAAAAGCCATAAAGACGAGCACCCATACCAAAATTAGAGGTTACTGATATAGAATTCAACAACATATAAAAACCTGCACACATCATAATAAAGCCGATAAAAAACTGCCCTAAGCCGCCTGACGTTCCACCTGCACCACGCATAAAATATCCTTACGTTAATATAATTATTAATTTTTTGTAAATTCTATCATAAAGTTAAAATCATATTTAAGGCTTTTTAATTATTGATTTTTAAGCTGACACGGCTATACTGACCTTATGTACAGCTTGTATGAATTAACAGGATAGTGTAAATGACCTTACGCCCTTTAACCCCTAGACAGTCACAAATATTTGATTTAATAAAAGAAAAGATTTCTGATACTGGCATGCCGCCAACACGCGCTGAAATTGCTGATTTTTTTGGTTTTAAATCAGCTAATGCCGCCGAAGAGCATTTAAAGGCAATAGCAAAAAAAGGTTACATANAGATGTTACCNGGAACATCTCGCGGTATTCGTTTAGCTAAGCAGTTTCAAGAGCATGAAGACGAGGGTTTACCCTTAATAGGCAGGGTGGCTGCAGGCGAGCCTATTTTGGCAGCAGAGCATGTTGAAGATCATTATAAAATAGATGGCAATTTATTTCGTCCTGCTGCTGATTATTTATTACGTGTAAATGGCGAAAGCATGAAAGACATTGGTATTTTAGATGGTGACTTATTAGCGGTACACCAAACCACTGATGTGCAAAATGGTCAAGTTGTGGTGGCTCGTGTTGAAGACGATGTTACCGTTAAACGCTTTAAACGTGAGGGTAACATTGTTTATTTACATGCTGAAAACGAAGCGTTCTCACCGATAAAAGTTGATTTAACAACTCAACAATTTAATATCGAAGGTATTGCCGTTGGTGTAATTCGCAGCACAGATTGGATGTAGTGACATTTTTCAATAAAGAGTTATGTACCCTTTACCTGTTTGGCCTAAATTATTTATAATTTTAGCTGAAATTTGCTTCTTAAAATGGGTTAGGTATAGATAAAGGGCATTGGCTTTTTACGCACTACCCACTACCTTTAGCATAAATCAGCCTTGTCCTGACGAAGATCAGGATCTATTTTAGTTTTGATTAAACCGTTGTTATTTCTAACGATAATGCAATTATTTGCAAATGTTGTTGCTCTTGTTTTAATTCGTCACATATTAGTGGGTGTTGTTGTAACCATGCTTTAGGTAAAGATAAATGCAGTACATTATTTTTACTACTTATGTGGTAGCAAGGTAAAACGTCGTCACTACGACGGCGGCATAAAATAACGGCTAGCCGCAAAATAGCCAATAAATAATAAGCATTTTGTGTTGACGTTGCCGCTTGTTCANTCAGTAANTTTTTTTCAATATCNCCTTTATAATTTCTTACTAGTGCGACTAATAANTGTCGGTCNGCTTGGTCGAACCCNGGNAAATCTGCCTGCGAAAGAATGTAAGCACCATGGCGTTGATGTTGTTTNTATTCCAGNAACAAGCCTATNTCATACAANAAACAACTTGCTGNTANTAATTGNCGATCATTNTNANTANTTAATNGCCANNTNGNNGCTAATTGTTGATATAGNGCTTGTGCTTGNNCANAAACNCGTTGGTTGTGNTGGCTATCAATATGAAAACGTTCTTCTAATGCTNTNATGGTNCGNTCTCTAATNGTGATNGCNCGCATATTGGGTAACATTTCATACAATAAACCTTCACGAATTGCCCCAGAAGATAATTGTAACTGCTTAATGGCTAAACTTTCAAATAGTGCAATTAAAATAGCGATACCCGAGGCAAAAACAGGTTTACGATCACTTGCTAAGCCTTTAATATTAACCGCATTAATTGTTTTACAATTAATCAATTGTTGTTGTATCTGTTGTAAAAAAGCAAGGTCAATAATGGCGGGTTTATGTTGCGATTGTAATATTTCAGCTAATGCCTGCATAGTGCCAGAGCCACTAAGAGCAGACTGCCAACCAATTTTTTTATAATCATTAACAAGACTAGCAAGTGCACTTTTGGCTGCTACAATCGCGTTATTAAAATTAGTTGCGTTAAGCTTATCATCACTAAAAAAATATTTTTTAAAGGTGACACAGCCAATATTTAAACTGCAGACTTTTTTGCTAGTAAACGCTTCACCAACAATAATTTCGGTACTAGCGCCGCCAATATCAATGACTAACCGTTGTTTAGCACTACAACTGGTATGAGCAACCCCTAAGTAAATTTGCTCAGCTTCTTGTGTGCCACTAAGTAAATTTATTTTATGATGAAGGGTTTGTTCGGCTTGTTGTAAAAAATCATCGGCATTGGTGGCTAAACGTAATGTTGCTGTTGCTACTATGCGTATATTAGCGGTAGGAATATCTTGTAAACGTTCTGCAAAAAATGCTAAACATTCAATACCACGAGCTATAGCCTCTTGGCTTAATTGATTATTTTCGTTTAAGCCAGAAGCAAGTCGTACTTTGCGCTTTACTTTATCAACGGTTTGTACGCTATCGGCAACAAGACGAGCAATAAGCATGTGAAAGCTATTCGAGCCCAAATCAATCACTGCATATAATGGGCTATTGTTACTATTCACGGTCATTGCTTATTGCGTACCTATACTTGTGACAATTTTTTACTATAAGATTTAAAAATAAAATAGGCTGAAATAAATTCAGCCTGACACTTTTATTTAGCGTGTTGATAACACTATACCCAAACTACTTGAAGATGCGAGTTTCAGGACGATTGAGCGAATCATGATCAAGGCGCATCTTTTTATTAATGGTTGTTCCCTTAAAAACAGATGCAACGAAGAGCATGTTTTGCTCAGTCGCC
>JAESPQ010000067.1 GCA_016765535.1 Alteromonadaceae bacterium
AAAACAACATAACTACCTTTTAATCTAAACAATCAGTCGTTTCCTTTGTGCTGTAATATAGTTGTCAATTTCTGATATCTTACTGTCGGGAATATTATAATGCTGCGCTTCATAGTGCCAAGAGGATAATTGTTCAAATACCTCATCGATCATTTGCTGTACTTCACTATTTTTTAGTGATGCCGTTTTTGCCAACAATGAAATATCTTCACTCGTTATATTTTTGCCTGACTTACCAACGAGCATTGAATGTTCACCGTTAATACCGCGATTAAAAGTAAGATCATAAGCTGGCGAATTTCGCCAAGTACCCTGTTCATCCATGAGAAAGGAAAAATTTTTTGTATGATCATCTCTGTTACCTGAGATCACATTAAACAACATTCGTTTAAACAACTGACTCACTTCTTTATGCGATTTAGTCATTGCACTACACACTTTTAGCAAACGCTCATAATCAAAATCAGCGATTCTAAAATCGGCATGCACTAATCCTGCTAATGTTTGCATATGGATACGTTTATTACCTGCAGCTCTATCGAAACGTTTGATTAAAAAATAGGCATTATTATTTTCCCCTGCCACTAATTTTGTTTCGGGAAAATCAATACCAGCATTCCTAGCCATAACAGAATAAAGATATTCTATTGCTCCTTCTGCTTTATCTTCTGCTTTTGTTCCTATCGGAAATTTAGCCAACCAATGTTCAAATTTATCAGGTAAATCATAAACACCTGATATGGTTTCTTTATCCTTAATTCCTAATAACACTTTAGGCCTTGCTCCACCCGATGGTGTGCCATTAATAGCAAGATGATTTAACACCTCGTCTATTTCGCCTGTATATAAATCGATAGATTCTTGAGCTAGTTGATCAAGGATCAGCTGTTCTTCAATATTACTATGGAACTGACTCCCCTCATCAGGCAAATATGACAGTGCCCCCATTGCTCTACTTCCCATATACGTCAACCTGTCAACAGGGCTTATTTCATCCAAAACAAAACCGTGTTTTTTATAATCCTTATCCATAAGATACATCCCCCATCCATCGGGCAAAGAATCATTAAACAAACCATGTAAACCAGAAAAAGGATGTAACGGTGCCGATTGTAGCAAGCTATGCATTTCAAGCTTGAATGGCGATAAATTCAAACCTAAAGTTAAAAAACGAGCATCATATTCAAAATGAGAAACGCCTTCATCATAAGCTAATCTGCCAACAAAAATGGGCTCACAATGAGAGTAACGATGATAATAAACAGATATAACGTTCAGCATGCCTTGAGTTAACCTTATTTTTTTCGTTTTATTAATTCATCAATGGTTCGTGCTTTAGGAATAGTAAATACATTTTTAAACACGCTAAGCTCACCATACACTTGGCAAAGCATTAATAATTGACGCAAAGAAATTTCACCTGAATCTTCAAATCGTCTGATCGTAGGTACAGGAACTCCCGAAAGTTCAGCTGCTTTTTCTCGGCTATGTTTTAACCATTTCCTTTTGATTTTGAGTGAACGTGAAAGCTCACCACTTAAATCAGCAGGCGATATAATTGATAACATAATATCATTTACTATTAAAAATAAATTACATTTGACATTATAATATCAAATACAGAGTATCTCTTCAAATTTAGTGTTGCAAGAGGTACTCCGACTGTTGTAAACATTAGTGAGTGAGTTACATGTTTTCTCTGATGGACTACCCCACGCCAAGGCTTTTCGTTTTGACTCAAATTCGCTCCACGAAGAGGGATATATTAATTTCTCAAAGGTCAAAATTATTTACGCCGCAAGCGGCAAGGAATTAAACCAGCTGAGATTAAAACTTATTACACCATCATAAATTTATTATTAATACGGCTTACTTTTGTTTTAATAATAAAATTCATTGCCTGTGATCCATTAATTTCATTTAAAAATGATTCAATCTTCTTTTTATCTTCTGTAGACAACGACTGATAAAAATCTAGAGGTCTTTGCATCATCCATTGCGAATAAGGTAATACCATGCGTTGTTCGGCTATTCCTTGCAATGTAAATTCATGCATACCTAAGCGTCTTGGTATTTCTAACGGTTCATTGTTTTTTTCTTGCTTTTCATACCATTGCAATAAATTTTTAGCCGTGTCTTCTAAAACAGTCCATAAGACTGGGCTGTTTACAAGAAGCAGTAATTCAACAATATGATACCGTGAATGGTGAAAGTATTATTGATTTTTTCTCGTTAATAAAAGCACAATATACCAGCAATAAACCGATCCATTTGATCCTTGATGGAGCAGGTTATCATCGCAGTGGACTGGTGAAGGAAGCAGCAAAAGAACAAGGTATAGTGTTACACTATTTACCACCTTATAGCCCTAATTTAAACCCTATAGAAAGGCTATGGAAAGTAATGAATGAATATGCTAGAAATAACCAATATTTTGCAACCGCAAAAGATTTTCGACGGCAAATAAACCTCTTTTTTGATACAACATTACCAGATATTGCTGTTACTTTAGATAGTAGAATTAATGACAACTTTCAAAGTTTTGATTTTGCATCTTGAAGTAGCTTGGGTATATACGCTTCTTTTAATTTATTTTGGAGAAAATATTAATTTGTCTTTAGATTTCATAATTTCTTTTTTATTCATTAACATAGGTCTAAATTGCCCTTTAATATACATTAGAGCTTGATCATCATAATGAGCACTTAAAGGGTTGCCTGACTGACCCGTTGGCAAAATACTAACACTGTTTTCAATATCAGAAAAATCAATAATACGTCTTGTAGAGGGCCCTGCACTCACTTTATATAAACCATCATCGTTTAAACTAAACATTAAGTTATTAATGACTTCACGAGCACCTGGTGCTTTAAATGGCCCAACATTCAAATATTTTCTCAGAAATGGTGCTGCTTTAGTTATCGCGTGTACATGCTCTAAAGTATGTACACGATCCCAAGTCCATTTTTGAATATCCAAGCCCAATTGTTTAGTTAAGTCAACTATGGTTTCATTAAAAGAAGCCGTTAAAATATCAGCTCTTGTTTCTATTTTATTTTTTGTAGTGACATTATCCCACCACACTGAATTTTGAGTTTGAACTTGTTTGGATTCCATAATTTTAGCAACATCAGTTCTCATAAATTGTGTAAAACCATCCTCGCCTAATTCATCTTGATAGGTTTTTTTCAGCACTTTATAAATCCATTTATAATAAATAGTTGGGGCAATGTTTTTTAGTTGATTGCTGCCATCCCATTTTTTTAAAATATCAAAAGCTTGCTTTTCTATAGTATTCAACTCTTTTTTATGTGCTAAAATTTTGATCAATACTGCCGTATTATCTGGCGTTTCAGAAGATTTAACATCAATGATCATCGCCTTAAAGTCAGCTTTGCTGAATTTTTCTTTACTTTCTAAAAGATTAACAATTCGCTTAGCACGATCTTTGGGCAAATAATAACCAGGATAAAAATAACCACCATCAATACTATCTGGCTGATTATTGGCTGAATATACATAACCCCACGGAGGATTTATAGCTTGTGGATTTTCAGAAAAATCTAAATAACGTATTGGCTCATCATTTCCGCTGGCACCATCTAACACAAATTTTGGATTAACTCCTTGATTAAATCTATAAATTTTACCTGCGGCCCACCAAGCAATATTATTATCAGCATCACCATACATAATATTTAAACCGGGCGCGTGGATCATAGCAGCACCTTTTTGAAATTCTTGAATGTTGGTCGCGTGACTCATAGTGAACATAGCATTGAGTGATTTTATTGGAAATTTAGTGTATATCCAGCGCATCGCTATCGGTGCTTTATCTTTAATACCACTTATTACATCATTCATAATAGGGCCGTGTTTTGAATAACGGACTTTTAAGGTAACATCCTCACCATCTTTAACTTTTATCGTTTTAGTTTTGGTTTCAAAATTCTGCCAGCCCTTGGGTGTTTTATACTGGTTGGCATTTTCTGGATTAACACTTTCGCGATAAAAATCCAGATCATCATTTTCAAACATGGTTAAACCGTAAGCGATACGGTGATTATGCCCCAATAATGGAAATGGAATTCCCGCTAAATGATAACCATACATTTCATAATCAGGTGTTTTTAAATAAGCTTCGTACCAAACGCCCGGTTGTGCGTAACTCATGTGTGGATCGTTGGCGAATAATACTTTACCCGTAGTGGATTTACTCGCTCCTACAACCCAACTATTACTACCGATAAACGGGCTTGGAATAGTATTCGCAACGCTGTTAGCCACCTCGGCAATAGGACTTGAAATATGTTGATAATGATTGTGAATTAACGTGGTATTAGGATCTGGCTTTAAACCGAGTTCGGCTAAATAAAGCGGTTTTAGATTCTTTTTAACTTCGCTAAAAAAAGGATCAGCTTTTTGAGCCATAGCAAAACTAAATGACATATATCCAAACACATTATAAACATCATTAAGTGTGTAATGTGTTTTTTTAGTGCCTGTTAGGAAGTATTCAACCGGTGTTGGGCCATTATCAATAAATTGATTAATACCGTTTAAATAGGCTTGAGTGTATTTATATTGTTTGGTGGTTTTATCTAAAGCTGCGATAGATTTTTCCGCGGCTGTTTCTAGCCCCATACTGGCGAAAAACTTATCGGTTGCAATTAAATTTTTACCAAATATTTCAGCAAGGTGTCCCGGTGCAATACGTCGGATCACTTCCATTTGCCACAAACGATCTTGCGCATGAAGATACCCCAAAGCAATGTAAGCATCAGACTGGTTCTGGGCATAAATATGCGGAATACCAAAATCATCTGAATAAACTTCAACTTTATTTGATAAGCCTTTTAAGTGTAAATGACCACTGTATTGCGGTTTTAAACTATTTACAAAATACCCTAAACCTAAAGCTAATAGAACAACTATGATTAAAAACACTTTGAAAAACTTTTTCATAAGATGATCACTTTTAAAGTTAATAACTCAAATAGGGGATACTTCTATAAAATATTATTTTTAGAAAACCGATGCTTCTTTTTATTCTAAATGACATTTTTTTGAAGCCTATTCATGGTGTCACAAAAGAAGAACGATAACAATACAGACCCTGACCTACATGAAACAAGCTTAAAATACCTGAACTTTATTAATTTACCCAACAGCGAAAACCTTAATACCTTCACTAAAATATATCTCTTGTTCTTGGCAATTTTTTCTGCCTATATATAGCCATTACACTTAAAAATGCAAAGAGATATTATGTCTAGCCGACCATTTCAACAACTAAAAATTATTGTTTCTATGTATCTGGGTTATGCAGCCATGATGATCTGTCGTCAAATGGTTACCATTCTAAGCCCTGCCTTGCTTGCTGATGAAAGTTTAGGATTAACAAAAACAAATATTGGTGACTTTGCCGCTTATGGCACCTTAGGTGCGTTAGTTGGAAAACTAATTTGGGGGCCGCTTGCCGATAAAATTGGTGGACGCTTTACTTTTTTAATCGGTATTTTTCTCACTGCAATGTTTGTCATCGCCTTTGGGCTTTCACCAAATATAATGTTCTTTACTGGATTTTCATTCTTACTTTATGGCATCAAATCTTCTGGCTGGCCGGGTATGACTAAACTGATCGGCGAATGGTATCACCCTCAGCATTATGGCCGAGTGTGGAGTATTATATCCACCAGTTCAAGGTTTAGTGTGGTGTTAGCAACTCTGTTTTTTGGCTGGTTGTTAAGTTTCATGCACTGGCGAACGGTTGCCTTTATTGCAGCCGCTTTTGCGCTCGTTATTTTTGTTGGTTGTTATTTTTACTTAAAAGAAAAGCCCGAAGATCCAAATTTTTTCAAAGAAGATGAACACAATACCGATACTCCTGAACTGACTATTGCAGCAAAACAGGCACTAAAAAACAAATATAATCACCCTCTTAAGGACACTAGCACAATTGGAGGACTAATAGCCTTTTCAAAAAGCCCTAGAGTTTGGCTAGTAGTGATCATGTTAATGGTGCTTACTTGCATGATGGCTTTTTTGGATTTTGTGGCAATTTATCTTATGGAGAGCTATCAACTGACGCCATCACAAGCAGCAATGGCTTCTACAGTATTTCCCGTTGGCTCACTACTAGGACTTTTGGCTTCAATCGCATTTTATGACCGTTTTTCAAAAAAAGGGATCAGAACAGTATTAACCATAGCACTGATCCTTAGTTTATTGAGCGTGCTAACGTTGCAGTATTTACCTTTGTTTAATTTAAACGCTGAATTTAATTATCTAGTGGCACTAGCCGCAATTTTTTTATTTGCATTTTCAATTTCCCCTGCTTATTACATACCCATGTCAATATTCTCTATTGAATACGGCGGTCCGCATAGTGCAACGTTGGTATGTTTAATTGACGCATTCGGCTTTGGAGCAAGTGCAACATTTGGCTTTATTGGTGGGAGGTTAGCCGACAGCTCAGGTGGCTGGTCTAGTTTTATGAATATGCTGATCTTGATTTCTGCCGTAGGTATTATATCCGTGTGGGCATTTATGCATTCCGAATATAAAGCAGCAAATCAAGTGGTTATTTAACTTTTTTGCTAGAGAAAAAAATACAGATAACTAACAGCTAAATAATAAGCATTAAAATAAGAGCTTTTAATGAATATAAAATTTTATATCATACAAATCGTACTATTCTTTGTATGATGTACTATTCTTTGTATGAATAGTCAGCTATAAAAATAATTCATTGGTTTAATTTTACTGCTACATTTAGCATGAATCTGTCAAATAAATAGGGCAATTTCATAATCAAATAATAAGGTATACAGAATTAGAAAATAAAATTTCATCCAAAACTATTACCTTTTTGTTATAGATGTTATTTACTTCTTATAATCAATTATTTGCTACGCACAAAAAAAGGGTATTTAAAGCACCATTGGATATATTAAAGAATCTGTAAAAACAATAAAAAATATAAATAAATAAACATTGGGGAAGTTCATGAATAATAAGTATCAAATTTTTAAACCTTCTTTACTTGCGTTGGCCATTTTAGGAGCATTTAGTACTTCGGCAAACGCTCAAGAAGAAGAAAAAACAGTACAAAAAGATAAGGGTGATTTAGAAGTCATCATGGTAACCGCCTCTAAACGTTTAACTGGCTTACAAGAAACACCCATTGCCGTAACGGTGATCTCTAGTCAAGCAATTGAACAAACTGAATCACTCGATCTTCAAGATTTGCAAACACTCGTACCAACATTACGGGTAACTCCATTGCAGCGTTCTGCAAACACTGGTTTTGCCATTCGCGGGTTTGGTAATGGTACAAATAATACGGGTATTGAACCTTCTGTTGGTATATTTATTGATGGTGTTTATCGTTCACGTGCGGCTTCACAAATAGGTGATTTACCTAGACTTCAACAAATTGAAGTACTTAGCGGCCCACAAAGTACACTTTTTGGTAAAAATGCCTCTGCTGGTGTTATCAGCATACGTACTCAAGAACCTTCTTACGATTTTGAAGGAAAAGTTGAAGCAGGTATTGGTAATTATAACCAGCGACTATTAAAAGGTTACATTACGAGTGGGATAACCGACGATTTGGCGATAAGTTTATCTGGAGGAGTTAATACTAGAGATGGATATACCGATAGTGTAGTTGGGCTTGGTGATTTAAGTAATCGTGACCGCTGGAATATTCGCGGTCAAGCATTGTATGAACCAAATGAAAACACAAAAATACGTCTAATTGCTGACTACAGTAAGATTGACGAAAATTGTTGTACTGTAGCTAACGCTATTAACGGCCCTGCGGCTGGAGCGATAGCTTTTTTAGGGGGTACGGTACTTGACGATGCCGACCCTTTTGCATATAAATCAGCGTTAAATATTGATCCAAAAAGTAAGGTAAAAGACGGCGGCATATCTTTACAAGCCGATATCGATTTTGATAATTTTTATTTTACCTCTATAAGTGCTTATCGTACCAATGAGTCAGATTTTTTGATCGACGCTGACTTCACCTCGGTTGATATTCTAAATAATAGCGGTAATACAAAAATTGACACTTTTACTCAAGAGTTCCGTCTAACCTCTACGGGCACCAAAAAATTAGACTGGATGTTAGGGGGGTTTTATTTTAATGAAAAGGTTAAAACTGGTGAAAAATTATTTTATGGACCGAGTACAAGACCCTACTTTGATACGCTATTAGCAGCAGGTGGAGCAGCAGGTTTACTCGGTGGCGTTGAAGGTGTGTATGGTCTTGCTCCTGGTACGTTTTTTTCATCAAATACTCAAGCAAATGATGATTTTACTCAAGACAACGAAGCCTATTCATTTTTTGTAAACTTTGATTATCACCTTAACGATAAGTTAACTGCGACTTTTGGTGCGAATTATACTAAAGATAAAAAAATAGTAACGGGACAGCAAACCACTAACGAGGCTCTTTCTGCCATAGATTTTGACACTGCTACAACTCTTTTTGGTGTGCCACTATCGTTCATTCCTCAACTTGCACCGGCTATTCCTACGTTGAAAGGCTTGCAATTTTTACCGCAACAGCTTGAGTTTCCTAACTCGGTAGAAAGTGGAAAAAGAGCAGATGACAAAATTACTTGGACAACTAGATTAGCGTATAAATTTAATCAAAACGTTAATTTCTTTGCTACAGCAGCCACTGGTTTCAAAGCATCATCATGGAATTTGTCACGTGATTCACGTCCGTTTCCTACTGATTTAGGCGCATTGACCTCTGCTGGTCTATTACAACCTAATCAAGCTATCGGTACACGCTTTGCCAAACCAGAAAATTCAACGGTATACGAACTTGGTATGAAAACAAGTTTCCAAAAAGGATTTTTCAACATCACCTTATTTGATCAAACAATTGATGGTTTTCAATCAAGTATATTTAATGGAACTGGGTTTGTATTAGCGAATGCTGGCACACAGTCTACCCAAGGTATCGAATTTGGTTCTTCCTATACACCGATTGAATCTATTTCTTTAACCTTTGGTGGTATTTTACTTGATCCACTATATGATTCGTTCGTAGGTGCTAATGGCGTAAATGGTCCAGAAGATTTATCGGGTACAAAACCAGCGGGTATTCATAATGTGAGCTTAACTACTGGCATTACCTATAACTTTGAATTAGCCAATGGCATTTATGGTTTTGTCCGTACCGATTATCTTTATGAAGATAAGGTTCGCCTTGTTGACAATATCCCCGATTCTTTAACACGAAAAGTGAACACTCTTAATGCTAGTGCAGGAATAACGTTAAACAATGGCATTGCGTTAAAATTGTGGGTACGTAACTTAAATAATGATAAGTATTTCCTTTCAGCCTTTCCTACAACACTTCAAACAGGAAGCTACAGCGCTTATCCAAACCAACCTCGTACTTTTGGAGCAACCATTTCGTATGAATTTGAGTAATACCAGTTTCATTAATTGGTATAATATCTTTTAAGAAGCAGCAAAAGCTCTAGCTACAATGACTAATATAATTATTGTAGCTAGAATTTATCTAACTAATATTTCTAGCAAAATATTTTTCTACTATAAATTTTATAAATTTAACTATCTTTCGTATTTTACTAAAATTTATTCTTTTTTATTCTACCCTTGTAAGAGTCTGTAATATGTTTATTGAATCAATATTAAAGGAACGCACCTCAGTACGAGCATTTCTCAACAAGCCAGTACCTAAAGAAGAGTTAATTACTATTTTTGAAAATGCGCAACTTGCCCCTTCAAACTGCAATGTACAACCATGGCAAACTTGTGTGGTGTCTGGTAAAACAAAAGATAAACTCAAAGATGCATTTATGAAAACATTAATGAGTGGCGCCGCGCCTAATCCCGATTTTAACTGGTTAGCGCAATATAAAGGCATTCATCGCGAACGTCAGTTTGGCTCAGCCAATGCTTTATATAACTCGATAGGCATTGCCCGAGAAGACAAAAAAGCACGGCAAATGGCGATGATACGCAATTGGCAATTTTTTGATGCACCGCATGCCGTATTTTTCACCATGGATAAATACTTAGATATTATGGGCGCAGTTGATTTAGGTATTTATGCGCAAACATTGTCATTAATACTAAGCGAACATGGGCTTGCAAATTGTATGCAAGGCGCACTTGGCCAGTTTCCAGATCCGGTTAGAGAAATATTAAACTTACCGGATGAACGCGGTATTTTATTTGGCATGTCTTTTGGTTATGCCGATGAAGAGGCAGCAATTAATAAAACCAAAACAGACAGAGAATTGTTAAATAACGCGGTTGCCTTTTTTAATTAAATTTAAATGCTTCATTAACATCGAAACCAAAATCATTAATAAAAGCACAACCAAAGAAAAATACAGGAAAGTAAACCATGATAACCGTTCACCATTTAAAAAAATCTCGTTCAAAAAGAGTAATTTGGTTGCTCGAAGAATTAGCAATGCCATATACATTAATTAACCATCAACGCGATCCCATAACCAATTTAGCGCCAAAAAGTTTACAAGAAATTCATCCTCTGGCAAAAGCTCCCATTATTGTTAATGACGATATTACCATTTGTGAATCAGGAGCTATTATGGAATATATTCTCAATAAGAATTCATCTGATCAATTAAGACCCACAATTAATAGTGCTGCGTATTACCAGTATTTAGAATGGTCACATTTTGCTGAAGGCTCTTTAGCTTTACCGATAATATCAACATTATTAATGCAAATGGAAACACGCGACGGAACATGCCCGCTTGATCATTACATCGCTAAAGAAATAACAGTAGATTTTTCATACATAGAGCAAACATTAGCTCAACAGCCCTATTTTGCGGGAGAGTCTTTTACTGCTGCCGATATTATGATGACAATAATGTTAGAAATAGCACAGAGTTTAAAACTATTAAATGACAAAACGCACATAAAAAATTATCTTGCTAATGTACAAAAAAGAAAAGCATATCAATTAGCGCTAAGTCACGGTTAAACGTTAGCTTTATACAAAATTGATTAAGCTCTGAGTTGGAAGAAATTTAATCAAATTGGTATTCGTTTCATAATTAACGTTAATCAACAAATAATTGAATTATAAAGGTTTTCAACAATGATAAAAAAAACATTAATCTCACTTAGTTTACTTTTTGTCACACTTTTACTTGCCACTGGTTGGTATTTTTCATCGGTAATACTACAACTTGGTATTGAAAACTGTGATCCTGAACATTATGTCTTTTGCGGCGATCCTAGCACTCAAAATATCAAGTTTGAAAATGTTACTTTTACCAGTTCTGACGGCCTAACCCTACCCGGTTGGTACATGCCCTCACCAGGTAGCAACAAGGCGATTTTACTTGTCCATGGCCGTGGCGCTGATCGCACCGAAGGAATGCGCTATGCAAAACCATTAATCGCAGCTGGCTATAATGTATTAGCGTTCGACATGCGTCACCCTCGCCAAAATCCAAACATAATATCCACTATGGGCTTTTATGAGCAAAAAGATGTAACTGCCGCGTTAAATTTTTTAGATAAAGAGAAAAACATCAAAGATATTGGCTTAATGGGTTTTTCAATGGGCGCTGCTACCGGCATTATTGTGATGGCAAAAGATCAACGCGTTAAAGTGGGAGTATTCAGTGGCGGTTATGCCAACGCTATGGACGTATTAGCTGAGCAAGCGAAAAAATTATATGGTCTGCCGCGTTATCCATTAATGCCCATCGTTGAAAAGTTTTTTGAATGGCGCGGTAATTTAGACGCCGATAAAATTAACCCCGAAGATTACATTGGTAAAATATCCCCACGCCCTGTTTACATCATGCACGGTACTGCTGATCAAACCGTCGACTTTAGTCATGGTCAGCGCTTATATAAAGCGGCTAAAGAGCCTAAACAATTTTGGCAAGCACAAGGTGGACGACATACCCGTTTATGGCAATTAGATAAGAAAAAAGCAGAAAGTAGCGTAGTAGCATTTTTTGATCGCTATTTAAAATAAGTTATTTCAAACACATTCAAAATTTAATTTAAATCATAAACTTATACGCTGGTTGAACATAGCGCAGCCAACGTATATCACTATTTTATGCTATAAAATCAACCACCACTTTAGCTAACTTTTCACCTTGATCTTCTTGTAAAAAATGACCACCATTTTTTATCGTTATATGATTTTGCCCTTTAGTACCCGGTATAAGTTTTTGCATTATTTTATCACCACCAGCAGTAATTGGATCTGAGTCACTAAAAGCCGTCAAAAAAGGTTTATGCCACTGTACCAAAACCTGCCATGCCGCACGATTTTTATCCGCGGCAGGATCATCAGGACTTGTCGGCACTAACAAGGGGAATTGACGCGCACCTTCCTTATATTTTTCTTCAGGAAAAGGCGCATTATAGGCGGCGATCACCGCTGGTGATAATTCAGTGGTTGTACCACCTTGAATTAAATTTCCAATAGCAAGCTGTGGTACTTCTTGTGAGTATTTTTGCCATTGTTTGAATGCCTCACCAGGATCATGATCGCCTGTAGGCAGCATGGTATTCGCGGCCACTATACGCGCATAACGTTGCGTATTTTCAGCGGCTAAACGTAAACCGATAAGTCCACCCCAATCTTGACATACAAGCGTGATATTTTTTAAGTCTAGTTGTAAAACTAAAGAAGTCATCCAATCGACATGACGTTGATAAGTATAATCAGAACGTTTACTGGGTTTATCTGATCGGCCAAAGCCAATCAAATCAGGAACAATAACGCGATGCCCAGCCTGCACAAGTATCGGGATCATTTTGCGGTATAGAAAACTCCATGACGGTTCACCATGCATCAATAGTATCGGCGCTGCTTGTTGTGAGCCTTCATCGAGATAATGAACACGTAACTGCCCTCCTTCATTATCATCAACCATCAGATAATTTGGATTAAAATTATAATCAGGTAAGTTTTCAAAACAACTGTCGTCTGTGCGTAAAAACTCCATATTTATCTCTCTCTTTTTGTTTTTATTATTTCTTTTTTATATTAACTAATTAAGCAATTTCTATTGCCACGGGTGTACCATTAAAAGCAGCATTACCGGTTAAAAGATCAACGCGATCAGCATCGGTTATATCGTTAATACTAACGCCTGGCTGTGTTGCGGCAACTGACATTTTTATACCCTTTTGATTATGTCCCCAACCTTGCGGCATACTTACTACACCTTGTTGAATGTCATCGGTTATCACCGCTTCAATTTCAATCTCACCGACCAATGAACTCACTTTTAAACGCTGACCTTTAGTGATGCCAAGCAATTTAGCATCTTCGGGATGTATTTCTAAAGTGCAAGGATTTTTACCTTTTACTAAACGCGCTGAATTTTGAGTCCAAGTATTATGGCTTTTAACCAAGCGACGACCAATTAAATCAAACGGATATTGTTGATCACGCGCAGGCTGGGTCATTACCGAATTTAAGCGTGGTAAATCATCAATATATAACTGCGGCGCTAAGTCTACCTTACCGTTAGCTGTTTTTATTCGCGCTTCAATACACGGCATTAAAGGCCCAAGATCAATACCATGAGGATTATCAATAAGCTTTTGTAAACTCATGCCTTGCTTGCCATACGCACCTTTTTTTAATTCGCTATCTAACAGCATTTCGGGCGTTATTTTTAGCATAGGATCGTCAAGAGGTGTATTTGTCATTCGTGCCGCTATTTCTTGTAATATTTGCCAATCTGCGCGTTGTTGCGGCTCTTTTTCAAATAAAGGTGCGGAATATTTCACGGTATTTCTAACTGAAAAATTATTAAAGAAAATATCGAAATGCGAATTTTCAATGCCTGTGGTGCCCGGTAAAATAATATTGGCGTATTGGGTGGTTTCATTGAGATAAATATCAATGGCTACCATGTAATCTAAACTATCAAAAGCTTCCGCTAATTTATGACCACTAGGGGCTGAAAGTACGGGATTACCCGCAACGGTGATCAAGCTTTTTATTTGTCCTTCACCCGCTGTTTGTATTTCTTCAGCTAGTGTGGCTACCGGAAACTCTCCATTAAAAAAAGGTAGTTTTCTTACCCGACTATGATATTGACCAAAAGAGCTTTTATAGCCCTTTTTCTGATTTCGCAGTAAATCAAAAGCGGGCTGAGGAAACATAGCGCCACCCGCACGGTCAAAATTACCGGTGATAATATTAAGCACATTGGTTAGCCATTGACACAAACCGCCAAAGGTTTGCGTAGACGCGCCCATTCGGCTATAACAAATAGCAGCATCCGCCGCCATCATGTCATCAGCTAAAGTGTGAATAGTGCTTGCCTTAATGCCAACAAATTCTGCTACCTTTTCAGGCGGGTAGGTTTTGGCAAGTTTTTCTAATTCATCGAGCCCTGTAACCATGGTTTCTATATGGCGTAAATTTACCTTACCCCGAGCAAATACACAGTGGATCATTGCAAAAAGTAATAAAGCATCTTTTTCAGGACGGATAAATAAATGTTGATCGGCTATTTTTGCGGTACGGGTACGACGCGGATCAACCACCACAATTTTACCTCCACGTTTTTGAATAGCTTTCATGCGACCAATCACATTAGGCGCAGTCATCATACTGCCGTTTGACACCACAGGATTACCGCCAATGATCAACATAAAATCGGTGCGATCAATATCAGGGATAGGAATTAGCATACCTGCGCCAAACATAAAGTTAGCGGCAACATGATGAGGTATTTGATCGGTAGAAGCCGAACTAAAGCGGTTAATAGTGCCTAGTGACTTCATAAAGGGTCTTAAAAATAGCGCATTACCAAGGCTATGGGCATTAGGATTACCTAAATAAATAGCTAAAGCATTTTTGCCGTATTGCTGTTGAATACCTTTAAATTTATCAATAATTTCGCTAAAGGCTTCATCCCATGAAATATCTTCCCAACCCGTTGCAGTACGTTTAATGGGCGTTTTTAAACGATCTTTATCCGTATAAAAATCTTCTAATGCGGTTGCTTTGGGGCAATTATAACCTTGGCTAAACGGGTCTTGTTGATCGCCTTTAATCGATATTATTTCTTTATCTTGATATTTAATTTCCAAGCCACACATGGCTTCACAAATATTACAATTTCGATAATGTGTTTTAATTTCGCTCATGTATACTTTATCCCTTGAAATAGTGCTTAGCTTGAGTTGATATGGTTACTTAGTTCAAAACGTTTCTTCTAGCCATTTTTTGGTTAAACCTATGGTGACCATTGCTTTAAGCTTAAACAAAGTCATACGATCTCCAGATTCAAGTGCATCTTCACCACAACGAGGATCTGAGCGTTGTAGTGCGCCTGTCATTTTATGATTGATAGGAATGGGATCACAGCCATGACCAGATTCGCAGATAAAATCCCAATTTTTCTTTGCAGGAACATGACAAGCAAAACAATTGCCGCCAAAACGGTTCTTTACATCAACAAAGCCGCGCTTGGCAATTTTAGAACCATTTTTATTGACTTCTAATTCAAAAAACTCCCAATCACCCGTTGCGGGAAATGTTCCTGCTTTGCGCTTAACCATCACTTCAGTCGGTACTAGTTGTACAACTGAACCAACAGGGTAAATAGAGCCTTTAGGGGCATTGGCTACGGCTAGCGTACCTTTAATGTTACCGAGTAAGTTATCAACATAAAAATGACGAACAGGTGTCATTTTTCTTATGCAGCTAAAACTTTTATCATCAATTTTCATCGCTGTTCTTTGAGTTGTAGTTTGAGGCGTTGTTTGAGCTATAGTTTGAGCCTTTATTTGAGCTGTAGTTTGGGNATTAGTTTGATCAATTTTTTGAGCAGCACTTTTAATNGNNGNAACAGCTTTTNTCATNGNCTTGCGCTGATATAGCCGTTTCTGCATTTACAGACAATGAAGCNATACAAAATAGCATCNCCGTAGTAAATATTTTNAGCTTATTATTTAGGTGAATTTTCATGTTAATTTCCATTTTCTAAATGCTATTGTCTAAGTGCTATTTTTATCATTAAAANNNNCTNAGANTAAANNNANNTTATTCAATTNANNGACTTAAAGTTTAACAATTAACTTGCCTTTATTTTGTCCCGTAAAAAACAAATTCAAGCCNGTCATTGCTGACTCAAGCCCATTTAACACATGAGCACGATGTTTAATTTGTCCTTTCATCACATACGGAGTNAATTTTGCTAAAAGTGCAGGAACTTCACCAAAATGATCTGGCATAGTAAAACCTTGTATGGTTAAGCGCTTTTTAATAATCGGGATCCAATTAGGGGCTAAATCAGGCTCTGCTTTTGGGTAGTCGGCNATCATNCCACAAACGGCAATACGNCCATGAGCATTCATGCGAGCAAAAACATGATGCTGTATTGGACCGCCAGTATTTTCAAAATAAACATCAATACCGTTTGGGGTTAATTCGGCTAATTTAGCGGCTAAATCATCTGTTTTATAATTAATTGCGCCATCAAAGCCTAATTCATTAACAATCCAATCGGCTTTTTCATCGCTACCAACAATACCGACCACCGTTAAACCATCCGCTTTAGCTAACTGACCAACAATNGAACCAACAGAGCCAGCGGCGCCAGAAACGACCAGAGTTTCGCCTTTTTGTGGTTTNCCTATACTGTAAAGTCCTTGCGTCGCNGTTAAACCGGGTAAGGCAAATANTGACAAAATNGCTTCATCGGGTAANGGNGCAGTCACTTTATTCATGCCGGTTCCATCACTTAAAAAATACTCTTGCCAGCCCATCATGCCCATAACACGATCACCCACATTAAAATCAGGATGATCACTTTCAACAATTTCACCTACGCCTGAACTACGCATTACTGCACCCAACTCAACGGGTGGAATGTAGCTTTCGGTATCAGGGCTCATCCAACCAAACATCGCAGGGTCGAGTGACATATGATTTTGTTTGACTAAAAATTGGCCTTTGCCTATGCTCGGCATGTCTTTTTGAACGACTTCAAATAATTCAGCGCCAACAGGGCCGCCAGTAGGACGAGCGATTAAATTTATTGCGGTATAAGTTGTCATGTTCATTCTCTATTTTGTCTGTTAAATATCAATTACGTAATTTTATAAAGCACTCAATTACTTGAGCGCAGTTCTTTTCTTAAAACTTTACCGACATTTGATTTCGGTAATTCATCCATAAATTCAACCATTTTAGGACGTTTATAATTAGTGAGTAATTCTTTACAGTGATCAAAAATGTCTTGTTCTGCTAAGTCAGGATCTTTGCGAACAATAAATACTTTAACCATTTCACCCGTTGCCTCACAGGGTACAGCAATAGCAGCAGCCTCTAGCACTCCGTCATGCATAACAAGCACTTCTTCAATTTCATTAGGAAATACGTTAAAACCAGAAACGATGATCATATCTTTTTTGCGGTCAACAATTTTAAACAAACCCTTTTCATCCATGGTGGCAATATCACCTGTTGCCAACCAACCGTCTTTTAACACTTCGTCAGTGGCTGCTTGGCGATTAAAATATCCTTTCATTACTTGCGGGCCTTTTACCCACATTTCACCCGTTTCTCCAATGGCAACTTCTTTTCCATCATCATCAAGTAAGCGAATATTGGTTGATGAAAGAGGGACACCAATAGTACCGTCATAACTTTCTTGATCATAAGGATTCATCGTCACCGTTGGTGAACATTCAGTTAAGCCGTAACCTTCTAATAAGCGCACACCCGTTACTTTTTGCCAAAGTTCCGCAACGGGGCGTTGCACTGACATGCCGCCACCAAAACCAAGTTTTAATGCACTAAAATCAATTTTATCGAATCCTGGTGTATGTAAAAGCGCATTAAATAAGGTGTTCACGCCAGTGATCGCCGTAAATGGATATTTACTTAATTCTTTAACAAAACCAACCATATCGCGCGGATTGGTGATCAGCAAATTAACGCCACCGTAGGCCATAAAACACAAACAATTAGAGGTTAAAGCGTACACATGATAAAGCGGCAAAGCGGTAACCATTAATTCTTTACCTGCTGAAAATACATGTCTGGTCATTTCATTGGTTTGCAGTAGATTAGCAATCATGTTGCGATGGGTTAGCATCACGCCTTTAGCTGGCCCTGTAGTGCCGCCAGTATATTGTAAAAATGCCAGATCAGAGCCCACAACATCTACTGAAGTAAAACTTAGCTTGCTGCCTATTGCCAGCGCTTTATTAAATTTAACCGTATTAGACAAATTATAAGCAGGCACTTGTTTTTTAACATATTTAAGTACGCTGTTGACTAAAGTTCCTTTGATTTTACCCAAGCGGTCGCCAACACCCGTGGTAATAACATGCTTAACCTCTGTTTTATCAATAACCGTTGCTAAAACATGAGCAAAATTTTCAAGTACCAAGATGGCTTTAGTACCTGAGTCTTTTAATTGATGTTCTAATTCACGAGCGGTATAAAGTGGGTTAACATTGACCACTGTTAATCCTGAAATTAACGCACCAAATAGCGCAATAGGATATTGCAAAGTATTGGGGATCATTATCGCGAATTTATCGCCTTTTACTAAACCTAAGTCTCGTTGTAAATAAGCGGCGAAATCAGTGACTTGTTGAGCTAATTCTTGATAACTAATACTAGCGCCCATATTAATGAATGCAGTATTATCTTTATATAATTTTGTGTATTTAAAAAACAAATCAGCCAATGATTTATAGGTATCGGGATTTATTTCAAACTCAACGCCGGGCGGATAACTCTTTTCAAGCCAAATTTTTTCCACGTTATTTTCCTATTCTATTGTTATTGCCATTGCCATTGCCATTGCTAGAGTAAAGAC
>JAESPQ010000068.1 GCA_016765535.1 Alteromonadaceae bacterium
AGCTCTATATGAAGCGGCTGTAGCTCAGCTGGTAGAGCATCACGTTGCCAACGTGAATGTCACGAGTTCGAGTCTCGTTAGCCGCTCCAAATAAAGTATTGTAGGTTGGAATTTATTCCAAGAAAAGTAGGAAAAGTTAAGTTACTCAGTAGATAAAAGTAAGTAGCACCACGTTGCCAACGTGAATGTCACACGATTTACCGACAAGAATGAGTCTCGTTAGCCGCTCCAAATAAAGTATTGTAGGTTGGAATTTATTCCAAGAAAAGTAGGAAAAGTTAAGTTACTCAGTAGATAAAAGTAAGTAGCATCACGTTGCCAACGTGAATGTCACCTAATTTATCTACAAGAATGAGTCTCGTTAGCCGCTCCAAATAAAGTATTGTAGGTTNGNATTTATTCCAAGAAAACTACGAAAGAAAATATAAGTAGGTTACCAATATCCTACTATAAAAAAAATTACNCCAATCTTTATGATTATGCCCGGGTGGTGGAATTGGTAGACACAAGGGATTTAAAATCCCTCGCTGAATAAGCGTGCCGGTTCAAGTCCGGCTCCGGGTACCATTCTCTTTATTGAGAGCATAACTGCTGTAACATTTNTTCATTTATTAAAAAAGATCATCTCTGTAAACTCTATCCAAAAAGCCTTAAAGTAAAACATACCAAGTACAAATGTATCTAAATACGTCGTTAAAAATCATCATATATTAATATTTTAAATAGCCGTGACATACCTAAGACGAGGGCTATAATCCCTCAAAAACGGATAAATAAACGAGCTGATCGGCTCATTGGTAATACTCACCTTCATAACTGACCTTGATTGTAACTCCATGGACAATTTCCAACATAAAGTCACAGAACTATCAGATAAAATAGAAAAAATCCGTAGCGTTGAATTTTACCGAGCTTAAAACAGTTAAGAAAACTCGAGTTAACTATGTTATACTTTTATTAAATTATCTTATGATGATAATAGCTTCACACTACTTTGCTCATCATTAAAAAAGTTTCTTCGGCTTATTAAACCCACGCTGCTCACTCTTTAGATAAATCCCTCGAAAATAACCATTTAATGAAGTAATAGAGAGAATCATGCCATCAATGAAAATAGATAGTAATCCGTCGACAACACCTCCTTCGATATTATCACTTGCCTGTGATTTGCCCAATATTTGTTCTTTATTTGGTCTGTTCTCCGCATTATTAGCACTGTACTTTGCCTTGATCGGTATATATCCTGCCGCGATGATAGGATTAATTTGGGCGGTGTTCTTTGATTGGAATGATGGAAAAATTGCCAGAAAAATGAAAGGCAGAACGGCAATGCAAGGTCAAGTGGGTGGACAAGTAGATTCACTCATCGATATTGTCAGCTTTGGTATCTGCCCCGCAATTATCTTATTGAGCTATGGTAATTATAATCCATTGTTTTTCCCTGGTGCTTTTATTATTGTCGCTGCCTGCGTCTTACGATTAAGTTATTTTAATGTTTATGGTTTGGATGGAAAATCGACATATCAAGGTCTTGCGTCGGATAATAATGCCATAATTCTTGTTTTTGTTTTTCTGTTAGAGCCTTTTGTCTCAACCACGGCGTTCACAATCGTACTTTATATTACCATCCTTGTATTGGCTGCACTAAATGTCGCGTCGATAAGAACACCTAAATTAAGTGGCCGCTGGTATTATGTTCTTGCTCTATATACGTTAGTTATCACGGTAATTTATGGATGGCGGTTACTTTAATAAATATATGAAAGACACTACAGCATTTCAGTCCCACCTCAACAAATAACGATGACGCATTAAGTAAGGAGAACACTGATGTTCTCAATCATTTACTTGGTGCGCAAAAACTTGAACAAAACAGATAACACAATGATATTTGTTTTATGTTCTATATTTATAGGAGAAAAAAATGACAAGAGTATATACCAGTGGTGTATTTGATTTGTTTCACGTAGGGCATTTATCTGTTTTAAAAAAAGCTAAAGAGTTTGGCGACTATTTAATTGTTGGCGTACATTCAGATGAAGATGTTGAGTCTTATAAACGCACTCCTATTATCCCTTGCGAACAACGATGTGAAATTATTCGTAATATTAGCTGTGTTGATGAAGTGATTATTGCGCCACTTACCCCTAATAATGATGAAAGTTTTTACGAAAAATACAAAATTGATATTCATGTGGCGGGGAATAATATGGAGCATATGTACAAGTTACCTCATAAAATGGGTATTATGCGTTATGTGCCAAGGAGCCCACTAACAGATTCATCGTCAATCATCGACAAACTTAAACAGGCAGACAAGGTGCTTTAAGACGTTCATCGGCAGCCATAAAACACTATTATTCACAAGAAGACTGTTTGTGTAACTGCCGAATTTAAACGATATAGTTAAAACGGTCTTTGGATTTAATTCAAATCAATTCAAGACTGTCATTCTCTAAAAAATGCGGCAATTTTTTCAATGAACTTTAGTGCGTAACCAAACAATTAATCCAATAATAACCAATAAAAAAGGCAGTAAGAACAGTATCACAATCACTTGTCGTTTTTGTTTGCTGGTTAAATCTAAACGTTCGACCTTGATTTCTTTTGTGCTAAGAAAAACCTGATAGTCTAGCTCTGCCAGCCAATTTACAATATTAAGCCCCATTTGTGCATTACTGTATTGATTGATATAAATATTGGTTAAAAAATCGGCATCAGTAAAAACAATCAACCGAGTATCTGAGGTCTTTTGTTCTTGCTTGTTTTCTTGTTTTTGTGCTGCGGTTCTTTCTTCAGCTTTTTTTTCTTCGATAATGACATAAGCAAGGGGTACAGGTCCTGCGGTGTCTACCCCTTGATCAAAGTGTATATTTAAGGTTCTATTGGTTTCGGCCCAACTATTTTCTGTTGATAACGTAGAGACTATGGGGGCTAGTTTTATCGTTGGTCGACGCTCATCTAAAACGCGAATAGAACGTGGACGAACATAAAAGGTATAATCTAAGCCTTCGGTTAGTGCTTTATGGCGTTTATAGTTATTAGTGGCTGGGCTACCCACGTCATCACCAACATGATTGGTTAAATCAACAACAATGTCTGCTTGAACATTTAGTCCCCATTGATTAAGTATATTATTTAACGCGGGATTTTTATCTTGCTGCTGTGCCGTTAATGGTTTGTCGGGTGTGGTTACTACGGTATTTTCGATAAGAAATAAAGCATCGCCACCTTGGGTTAAATACTTAACGATCAGCATTTCTTCTTTTGGGGTTAGCTCATTTTTTGGCCCTGCAATAATTAACACATCACAATCGTCAGGAATAGACTGAGTTATGCCTAACATTAGCGGTTTACTGTTAATGTTATTGTCGGCTAATAATTTTTTGAAGGTACTCAAACCGACATTATCTTTATTCGATAATGAATATTCGTTATGTCCGGTTAAAAAGTAAACTTGTCTGGGTGATCTACTGGCACGGGCTATAGCATTAGTGAGTTTTTCTTCAGAAAGGAACTCGTGAGTAAAATCAACTTCTTTGCGGATACCGTTTGCTTGCACAATNACCTTGCGCTCTTTACCACTAACCACATTGCCAAACTTTGCGGCATAAGCTATTTGTTCAATGGGGTCGATAATTTCAGTGCTAATGAGACCCGCTGATATTCTTTGGTATTCTTTGAACAAGTCTTGTAAATATTTCGGTGGCATGCCGACATAAAAGGCAGTTAATTTAACCTTGTTTTTTAATGAGCGAATAAATTCAATAGTATTAGTAGATAAGGTATGTTGCTTTGCTTGAGTAACATCCCATCTAATTGTTGGATTATTGGCTAAGTAATTACTGCCACCAATAAACGTAATACTAACAATAAAAATGGTTAATACTCGAATAAATATTCGCCATTGAGCTAATTTTGAAAATTTAACCGTTTTTCGATTTTTTATATTATTAGCATTGAGATTAAGAGATAAATAAACGAATACAACCGATAAAACCCCTGTCAAAATAATAAAGCTAGCGACTAGGATAGTAAGCTGTTGTTCGATATAAAATAATGACAGGCTACAGATTAAGCTTAATAGCATAAAACCTGTTAAAACAGGTAAGTGTTTTTTAATAAAGCCTTTCATTTTAAGGAGGGTGTTTTTATTCATTGCCATCGCCTCATTTATTGCCATAACCTATTATCTATACTTAAACGGGTTAACACCAAACAAAGCAATATTCCCGATAAATAGTAAATAATATCGCTGGGCGTAATTATGCCTGTGGCGAAGTTTTCTAAATGGGTACGGGTACTAAGCTGTATTAGAAAAGCCTTTACCGTCCCAGTAAAATATTGGGTAAAGTTGCTGGTAAAATAGAGTAAAAACAAGATGAAATATGACATCATTGCGGCAATAATTTGATTGCTCGTCCAAGAAGAGGTCAACAAGCCAATAGCAATAAAAAAAGCACCTTCTAGCCAAATACCAACATAGCCCGATAAAATGCTTACCAGATCAGGACTACCAAAATACGCCACGATGACATAATAAATAACCGTCATACCAATTAACAAAGAGAAAAAAGTCATCATACCTAGATATTTACCTAACACTAACATGCTAGGTGTTAAAGGCGCGGTGAGTAAAAACTCCATCGTACCTGTTGATTTTTCTTCAGCAAACAACTTCATGGTTAACAAGGGAACCAGAAAGATAAACATAAACTCCATGATCTGAAAAATATCCCGCAATGACACCTCTTTATTTTGAGAAATGATCATATAAAAGAAAATATTAAATAAAGACAACATGGCAATTAGCATAAGGTAAGCGATTGGCGTGCTAAAGTAACCGTGTAATTCTTTTTTTGCTAATGCAATTATTTTACTCATTTGTCACCTGTGGTGTTGCACTGTGTTGTTTCTTGATTTGACTGGATTAGGTTTGACTGGATTAGGTTTGACTTTATTGGGGTTGAATCAAGGTGATGAAGATTAATAAAAATTTGTTCTAATGTGGTTGATTGTGACTGGACTTGCGTTGGAGAGTGCGTGTCATTATTCTCATTCAATAATATACTTAATGGTTGATCAATCACTATTTTTCCACTTTTAATGATTAATACCCGATGGGCAATTTGCTCAATTTCAGTTAAATTATGCGTACTTAAGATGACAGTTCTTTGTTCTCGCTGATTTTTGATCAAGGCTAATACTTGTTGAACTTGAATAGGGTCAAGGCCACTGGTGGGTTCATCTAAAATAAGTAACTTGGGTTCATGAATGATCGCTTGAGCAATACCCACTCTTTGTTTGTAGCCTTTAGATAAGGTTGCGATAGTTTTGTTTTTAACTTGCTCTAAATGGCACTCTTCTATTACTTTAGTTAATTGAATTCGTTGTTTATTTGCCGGTACACCTTTTATTTGTGCGGCAAACTTTAAATAGCTTTTCACTGTCATACTGTTATATAAAGGGGGTGTTTCAGGAAGATAACCAATTTTTTGCCGAATGGTTAACGCATTTTTAGCTATATTGTCGCCATCAATAATCACTTTGCCGGACGACGGGGCCATAAAAGAGGTCAAAATACGCATTAACGTGGTTTTTCCAGCGCCATTTTTACCTAGAAAACCAACAATGTCACCTTTGTTAATTTCAAAGGAAACATTGTCTAATGCTTGAAACAAGCCAAAATTTTTGATGACATTATCAACAATAATCATTAGTTATACTTAACCAAAAGGTCCACAAACCAATGCGCGTTTAACGCCTGGCTTTAATTGCCCTAATCCATCAATAAGTTTTTCATCACCAATCAATACCTCAATAATTTGCCCTGAATAACGAATAGCAGTTTCACGCATCATGCCCATCATCGGCCAGCCCCATAAAGCAGAGACTAAAACACCCTTTTGAACAAAATAAGGTTCGGTTAAAAAACTACAACTCATCACCGCTTCAACGGGGCTTCTATTGGTTGGACTGCCGCCAACTAAATCAATCACTACTGAATGTTCAGGTATTAACACTTTAATGTGTTTATTAGTGATTAAAAAGTTTTTCCCTCTTAATTCAGCGGATTGTTCAGCACCATTGATCACGAGATCGGCATCTTTTAGCCAGTAATCAATTCGGCTTTTAGCGGTTTGAGCTCGGCCTAATATATGAATGTTTTTAATGCCTTGATGATGCAGTTCATCCAGCGCCCCTTGAGCAACATTGCCATAACCAAGAATAACAGCCTTTATGCTCTCTTTTCGCATCAAAGGCTTATGCTCTGCTAACAAACCCAGACCATATCTTGCCCCTGCTTGCCCTGTTTCATGTAAGCATTGAATACGACGCAGCCCAAACTGGGCTGGTGGATGGTCTTTTCGATAATCAGCGATGGCTTGTTGACCTTGNTCNNNTTCAAANNTNNTNANATCAAANNTATGNGTTTTTAAGGCACGTAGTTTATTCAGTATGCCTTGGGGGTCTTTAAAGGTNTTGCTGTCGTAAAAATAGAGTGCATTTANACCCGTAGNATCGAGTGCTTCAAATGATGTTGAGGGTTGAATAATTTGCAAAGAGCGTGGGCTACGATTGCCGCAACGATTAATCGCACCACGCAAGCGTTCACTCCAGCCAATAACTCTAACCCGCAAGCCGCCAATGCTATTATCATCAAAGAAAGGCTGTAATGCGTTATTCATTGCTACACGGCCAAGAATACGTTCATCTGAATCTTGTTTAGGAGACACACAAATTTCTTCCATAGCAATAACATTAATATGTTTGTCTTGCAGCATTTTTGCTCTGTCAGGATAGGAGTGAAAATGCGCCATACATAATAAGGTGCAACTTTCACTCATTTGCTCTATGGAAGAAAGTGCTGGTCCTTTAAACTTAATAATAAGCGCTTTATCTTTGTAAATTTGCTCTGCCGTTTGCATAATGGCATTGTTTTTTAAGTATTCATCGTCACTAAAACCAACGCCTTCACCTGCTCCCATTTCAACATAAACTATAATGCCCGCGTCTACCAGTTGTCCCACATCACTAGGGATCAGAGCAACACGTTTTTCTAAACCTCCAGGGTTTTCAGGTGACTCTATTTCTTTAACAAGCGCAATGGAAGAATAACGAGAAAATGTCTGTTGCATCGAGGATCTCTTGACAATAATTGAAGGTAATATAGCAACAGCATAACACGAAGCGTTGACTGAAATTTGTTATCTTTTTTTGAAAAACCTTTTAATAATGAGAAGTTAAAGAATCATCACATAGTCGAGTGGACTATTTTTATTAATTATCAAAACTAAATTCAATAAAGGCTTTACCGTGCTCGGAACTTAGAGGGATAATAATAACCGCTCCTTTAGCTTTATGGTGAATGGTATGGTTTTTACCAGAAACAACCATAGGGGTAGCCATATCAAATTCAAATCCTTTTTCGCTAAGCTGTCTTTTGGCACCACCAGTAACCATGTTTGTAATTTCACCCACTAAATCAGTAATCTCACTATTAACTTCATCAGGTGATTCACCAACCATACCTTGCATGGTAGCAAGAGCCAAAGAGGCTTCAAAAGTAATAGATAGTGAACCTTTTGCTTGTTCACTAACCATCCCTATTAGACCTGAAACATCACCTTTGGCAACACTATCTTTTTTTAAACTAGGCTTTAAAGGAGTTAACTCAATTTGAGCCATTGTAGACATGACATTAAGTAAAGATGACAAAAAAGGATTAATAAAATCTACATTCATAATTATCTACTGGATATTGTATGGTTAGTTTTTGATTCTGCAAGTTTATCCAATATATAAGCCACTTGATACATTTTTTAGGTATCAACCTTGATTAAAGGCAAGTGTTATCTGTTTTTGTGATAAGAGCGTCAGTAATTTTTATATTTTTTGAAAAATTCATTTAATTGTCATAGTACATCATTTATACTGGCGCCAATAATAATAGCTATAAACTGTTGTTGAAGTTATAAAAGTAGTTGCGGAAGACTACTTTAGGGTTTTTTTCTTTGTTTTATTTTGTCAGGGAGCGATAAGTGAACAACTTGTCTACGTTTAAAGCTGATACCAAATATAAACCTGGTCTTAGTCGGTTATTCGATCTTTTTATTTTAATCTTTACACTAATAGCAGCTGCTTATTGCTATAATATTACCTTAAGTCGAGAATACTTTATTGTATTATTAATTGTTCTTGTTGCGTATTTGTATGTGGCCGAAGGCGTTAATTTATATCGTTCTTGGCGTGTTGGTAAATTTAGAACCATGGTGTTAAGTACTTGGTTGACGCTAATTATTGCCTTTTCCTCTTTATTTTTATTCGCTTTTATTTTTAAATTTTCAGAACAACTTTCACGCATAACGATTATTTTATGGTTTATGTTTGCTTTTGTGAGCTTATTTTTTTGGCGGGTCATATTAAAAACCTATAAAGTTAATCGTCGTAAACTTGGTTTGAGTACTAAAAAAGTTGCCATTATTGGCGCGACTAAATCTGGTTGGCAAGTTGCAGAACAAATAAAACAATTTGCGGAGCTGGGTTACGATAATCTTGGCTTTTTTGACGACCGCACACCTGAACGTGTTGCACAAACACAATCTATAAATATTGAAGGTACTATTGATACAGCAGTTGAACTCGCAAAAAATGGTAAAATTGATGTGTTGTTTATCGCCTTACCCTTAAGGGCTGAAAAACGTATAAGTGACATATTAGTACGTTTGGGTAATACCACAGTAGATGTACATTTTATTCCTAATTTTTTCTTATCTAATTTAATTCATGCGCGCATTGATAATGTTGGCAGTATTGACACCTTAAGTGTGTTTGAATCACCTTATTTAGGTGGTCAACAATGGCTTAAACGTAGTGAAGATGTTGTGGTGAGTTTAATTATTTTACTCTTGATTTCTCCTTTGTTATTGCTCATTTCGTTAGCGGTAAAATTTACTTCAAAAGGTCCCGTGCTATTTAAACAAGACCGTTATGGTTTAGCCGGGCATAAAATAAAAGTGTGGAAGTTTCGCTCGATGACGGTTATGGAAAATAGTGAGGTTGTTACCCAAGCAACTAAAAACGATATTCGTATTACCAAACTGGGTGGTTTTTTACGAAAAACAAGTTTAGATGAATTACCGCAATTTTTTAATGTGCTGTGCGGTGATATGTCTATTGTTGGTCCTCGTCCACATGCCGTGTCGCATAATGAGGAGTACCGAAAAAAAGTAGAATTTTATATGTTACGTCATAAAGTTAAACCGGGCATTACTGGTTGGGCACAAATTAATGGTTGGCGTGGTGAAACAGACACCTTAGATAAAATGAAAAAACGTATAGAGTTCGATTTGCAATACATGAAACATTGGTCGTTGTGGTTTGATATTAAAATAATTTTTATGACCATATTTAAAGGTTTTACTAATAAAAATGCTTATTAATTTAAAAAGGAAAAAATAATAATGAAAAAGTCTTTGTTAGCGATAGTTATCGCTGGAACAATGATTAACTCAGCTTTTGCTGTTGAGCCAGCTGGTGTGAATTTAGATAATGGTGTTGTGATCACGCCATTGTTAGATACTGGTTTTAAGCATAACGATAATATCTTTAGCTTACCTAGTAATGAACAAGGTAGTAGTATTTTTACGGTTGCTCCATCAGTAAATTTTTTGTTGGATGACGGTGTAAATCAATTTAATGTAGATTTAGGCATTGTTTCAGGAACGTTTTTACAAAGTTCAAATGATAATTATTTAGATGGTACTTTTGGTGCGGCGGCACATATTGAACCAAGTTCAAAGCAACGTTTTGATATTGCTGCTAATGCTAATTGGTTAACCGAAGCTCGTGGTACTGGTATTACAGAAGGTTTAGGCGATCAAGTTAATGCTCCTTTACTTTATGCGGAACAATCAGTTGATTTTGGCTATGAATATGGGTCATTAAATACTCCTGCACGTATTTCTTTTGAAGTAAAATATTACAATAAAAACTATTCAAATTTTAAGCCAATTACGCTATTTCGTGATTATGATTCATTAAAATTTGGATCAACATTTTATTATAATACTCAAGCAGCAACTGACTTGTTTATTGAAGTTAGCCGTGATGCAATTAAATATGACAATGTAGAAACAGGTGTTTCAAGTCGTGATTCTGATGATTATCGCGCTTTAGCGGGTATAAAATGGGAAGCCACTGCGTTAACCACAGGTAGTATTAAGTTAGGTTATCAACAAAAAGATTTTATAGCAGCAAACCGTGGTAATTTTAATGGTTTAAGTTGGCAAGCTGATATTCAATGGCAACCATTAAGTTACACTACTATTGCATTTAATACCTCACGTGCAGCTCGTGATCCGAGTGTTGAGGGTAACTACATTAATGAAACAGTTAATTCATTAAGTTGGCAACATGATTGGAGTGAAAAACTTAATACGGTGGTAAGTGGTTCTTACATTAATGAAGATTATTCTGGTGTTACGCGTAAAGATGATACCAAGTTGTTTTCACTATCGTTAAATTATGCCTTGTTACGCTGGGTTGATGTAAGTTTATACGCTGACATTACTCGTAAAGATTCTACGAGAGCAAATATTTTATTTGATACCAATATAGTTGGTGTTAATTTTACTTTTTCAATGTAAGGAACGAATGTGAGTAGACTGATCGTTTTGGTTTTTGTTTTATTAAGTATATTACCCAGTGCCTTTGCTGAAAATACTTATATTTTAGGTGCAGGTGATAAGGTTGAAATAAAAGTTTATGGCCAAGATGATTTGTCGCTCAATGCTTTATTAGGTAATAGCGGCACTATTAATTATCCTTTTTTGGGCGATATTAAGGTGTCGGGTTTAACGATAAAACAGCTTGAAACATTAATTTTTACTGGTTTAAAAGGTGATTATTTAATTAGGCCTAATGTTTATGTGCAAGTGGTGGAATATCGTCCTTTTTATATTCATGGTGAAGTAAAAAAACCGGGAGGATATCCGTATCAACCGGGAATGACGGTAAATCAAGCTATTGCTTTAGCCGGTGGTTTAACCGAAAGAGCGTCAGAAGAAAAAATAACGCTATACAAAGAGTTAAATAAAAAACAAAGCCTAAAAGGTACACTTAATAGTTTAGTGGCACCTGGCGATACTATTACTATTGAACAAAGGTTTTTTTAAGTGAGCAATACCGAGCAGTTTCCTAATGTCGTAAAGTCGGCTAACACCGCTAATAATGATGAAGTTATTGATCTTCGACAGTATTTTAAAATAATTAATAAATACAAATGGCGAGTATTTTTTTTAGCGTTTTTTGTGGCAATTTTTGCTGCAGTAATTACGATAAAAATGACACCTATATATCGTGCAACAGCAACGTTGTTAATTGAGGCAGAGCAAGCTAAAGCCATTAGTTTTGAAGATGTTATGGGCGTTGATGCTTCGCGTAAAGAATATTATTTAACTCAGTTTGAAATTATTAAGTCTAAACGGATAGCTAAAATGGTTATCGAACGTTTACATTTAGCCGAACAAACTGAATTCATAAAAAAAGAATCTTTTGTTAGTAACGCTAAAAATTTTATAAAATCTTCATTGCCTTTTTTACCTAAAAGTAAACAAATTGACTATACCGCTGAAGAACTAGCCCAACAACAAATGCAGTTTTTGTTAGGGGCCTTTTCAGAACGATTAACCATTAGCCCTATTCGTAAAACACAACTGGTTAATATTATTTTTGAATCTGAAGACGCAAAATTAGCAGCAAAAGTCGCGAATGCGGTCGGCGATGTTTATATTGAAAACCATATGAATGCTAAAATGGGCGTTACTCAAAAAGTTGAGGGCTGGTTAACTAGTCGGCTTTTTGATTTACGTATTCGTTTAGATAAGTCGGAAGAAAAATTACAAAATTATCGTGAGCAGCAAAACCTAATTGATGTTGAAGGTGTGGTTGGTTTAATCAGTAAAGAATTAGCACAAACATCACAACAATTAGTACAAAGTCGCTTAGAAAAAAACAAACTTGAAAGTATTATGCGAGTCGTTAATGAATATGGCCGTAATAACTTAGCTCGTTTAGAGTCTATTTCTGAAATCACGTCTCATAAAGTTATTCAAGATGTTAAAAAAGAAGTGATTAAAACCGAACAAGAAGTAAGTAAATTAGCCGAAGTTTATGGTGCTAAACATCCTAAAATGATTGCTGCTAGAGCCGAACTTAACGCGGTTAAAACTAATTTAAGTAAACAAATAAGAGAATTAGTAACCGGTATAGAAAAAGAGGTAAAAACAGCCAATGCTAATGTACAAGCTTTAAACAAAGAGTTAGTGCGAATTAGGGCCGAGTATCAAATTATTACCCGTAAAGCCTATAATTATAAAAAACTAAAGCGTGAAGTTGCGACTAATCAAAAAATATATAATGCTTTTTTCTCTCGTTCTAAAGAAACTGAAGTAACGAGTGATTTTAGTGCTGCTGTTGCACGTTTTACTGACCGTGCTTACACACCTGTTTTGCCCGTTAAGCCTAAAAAAGCACTCATTATATTACTGACTTTTGTAGCGACTGTTGGTTTAGGGTTTGTGATCGCTTTTGTTATTGAAGCCTTAAACAATACCGTTAAATCATCGTCTGATGTAGAAAATAAATTAGCGCAACGGATGTTAGGTTTGCTCCCTATGGTGGCACATAAACATAATACTGATTTAAATACGCATTATTTCTTTGAAGAAAAAGCACGACAATTCTCTGAGTCGGTGCGTACGTTAAGAACAAGTTTTGTGTTAACGCAATTAGATAAAAAATCAAAAGTTATTGAAGTAACCTCGTCTATTCCTAATGAAGGTAAAACGACTATTTCTACTAATTTAGCTTTTTCGTTGGCGCAAATGGAAAAAGTATTATTAATTGATGCTGATATGCGCAAACCTAGTATTTGTAAGCGTTTTGGCATACCTGCTTACCATGCTGGTTTATCTAATTTTATTGCGGGTAGCGAAAGTTTTGATGATTGTACTTTTTTTGATGAGAAGTCTAATTTAACCGTTATGCCTTGTGGACAGTTGCCTTCTAATCCGCTTGAACTGCTATCGTCACCTAAGTTTGCTAAAGTATTAGCTGATTTATCAGAAAAATTTGATCGTATTGTTATTGATACCGCACCAACACAAGCCGTAAGTGATTCATTAATTGTTTCGCGTTATGCTGATGCAGTGATCTATGTCGTTAAAGCGGATAGTACTCGTTTTGAATTAATAAAATCGGGCTTATCAAGATTAATTGATGTTGATGCAAAAATTGCCGGTGTTGTACTTAATCAGGTCGATATGAGTAAAGCAGGTCATTTATATGGCTATCATGGTTATTATGATTACTATGGTTATGAAAATGATGCGGTTAAAGTAAAAGTTGAAGAAGTTAAAGCAGAGAAAAAAATAGCATGATTGATATTCATTGCCATTTATTGCCTGCTATTGATGATGGCGCTAAAGACCTTGATGAAGCCTTGTCTTTGCTACGTATGTCATTAGCTGATGGTGTGACGCGCCTTGTGGTTACGCCACATATTCATGCAGGACGTTTTCATAATAATAAAGCCATTATTGATGCTGCATTGGTCAAGTTAAAAGCAGCAATGGATGTTGAAAATATTGAACTGGCTATAGCAGCAGCTGCAGAAGTACGTATTGATGCAGAAATTTTACCTATGATAGAACAAGATAAAATCCCTTTTTTAGGTGAATATGTAGGACAAAAATTTTTACTCTTAGAAATGCCACACAGCCATATTCCTAGTGGTTGTGACAAGTTAATAAAATGGTTAAAGAGTAAAGATATTACACCTTTAATTGCTCACCCTGAACGTAATCGTGATATTTTAGCTGATCCGGATAAAATTAAAATGTTTCAACGCCTTGGTTGTTGGTTTCAGTTAACGGCATCGTCTTTAACCGGAGGTTTTGGTGAACGGTGTCAGCAATTGTCTATTAAATTATTAAAAGAAGGGGTTATTGATGTGGTTGCTTCTGATGCGCATAATATAAAACGTAGACCTTCTATTTTAAGTCATGCATATCAGCAAGTTTCATTGTTATTAAATGAAGAAAGTGCCGATAAACTTTTTCACCGTAATCCTTGGAATATCACCCAGTCTTTATTTGTTGAACATGAAAATAACGCATAAATTTATAAAATATAGTGTTGTTATTTTATTCGCTGTTACGAGTGTTTATGCTTTACTTATTTCTTTTCGCTGGGGTTTAGCTAATGTTTGGTATTTTAATGCCAGTTATTATTTAACGGACTGGTCAAAACAGCAAAAAATAGCAAGCAAACAAGATTATGTTAATGCATTGACCGCTATTAATAATGCGGTTGGTTATAATCCTGAACACCCTCATTATTATCATATTAAAGGGCGTATAATTGATTGGGGTATTTATGCCGGTTTTGAGAAAAAATTTACTTTAAACGAGGTCAAAGCGAGCTATATTTCATCGTTGTCTTTACGTCAAGCTTGGCCCGAAACATGGATTGATCTTGCGCAAACTAATAATGCTTTGCACCATTTATCAAAAGAAACACAAACCTACATAGATAAAGCTTTGTATTACGGACCTTACCAACAAGTCGTTACAATGGGAACATTGTCAATATTAATGCAAAACTGGTCATCTTTAAATACAACACAAATAACCTTATTTTACCAACAATTAGCTATAGCGCTACAACAACCTCTACTAATAAAGAAATTATTTAGGCAGGCGAAAGAAAACAATATAGATCACTTAGTTTGCATTCAAATTAAATATAATGATAAATTTAAGCTAAACCATAAGACTTGGTATTATAAAAAATACTGTAATTAATCCTACTCAAAGCATATCGAATGGCAACCTTTGGGTTATAAGACTTATTTTTTGTGTACTGAATGAAATAATTAAGGTGTGTTGTTCTTACCAATAAAGACTTCCATTTTGCCATGATATTTATTTTGATGCTGCCATGATCATTTTGTTTCGCAACCATTTGTTGGCTGGATCTTTATCTACATTGGCATGCCAGTATAAATGTATATCGAGACCTGATAATTCAACCGGCATTGGGAAAATAGAAATATCGAGCATATCGTTATACATTTTGGCGGCAGTTTTTGGCAAAGTTAGTATCATATTGCTATTTATTATGATCCTACACGCGGCTAGTGCATGTTGACACCTTAAAGATATTTTACGATGAACACCTAATCGAGATAATTCAAAATCTTCAAGTCCTGGGCCAGTAGAGCGGGATGAAACTAATATATGTTCAAGATCAAGGTAGGTTTTTAAATCTAAACCTTGAGTGATGTCGGGATGGTTATTTCGAGCTACAACAACTAATTGGTCTTGCTCTAATTGAGTATGCAAAATATTATTGCTAACGGGAACTAAAGTGTCGATTGCTAAATCAATATCACCGCTTGCTAATTTATTTTCCAACTCGCTTCGACGAACTCGTCTACTACTTTTTAAGTTTATATGAGGAGATTCGTCTATTAAGCTTTGCATAAGTAAAGGTAAATAGGTTGCTTCTAATGAACCAAGTAGAGATAAGGTAAAATGTTTTCTAGAAGTCATTGGCTCGAACTGTCGAGATTGTACCAAACAGACACGTAATTGATGTAATGCTTCTCGAACATCAGCAATTACATTTTTAGCAACGGGTGTTGGTCGCATTTCATTGCCTTGTCTAATAAACAAAGCATCATCAAAATAAGTGCGTAGTTTTCCTAAAGAGTGACTAACCGCAGGTTGTGATAAATTTAACATTGATGCGGCTTTCGTTATATTACCTTCACAATAAATTGCATCGAAAACAACAAATAAATTTAAATCAATTTTCATAACAACCCATTACCTTTCTTTTTTAGCGATAAAACTGGTATTAATCAACACCAACTATTTATAATATAAATAGTTGGTTATCAGATCTATTCATTTGTTTAATTTATAGAGTCGGCTTAGCATAGTCAAGTGTCTTTAATATTCAGGCTACATAAATTAATACAGTCTTTATTTCATTAAAATAAAAGTTCAATGTGATTGTTTACATCAAAAAATAATGAGTAAAACAGTGCCAGCACAACTCGTTATATTCTAAAACATATTAAGTGTTGATTATTTAAATAATCATAGTCATTTAGAATCGGCCGGAGATGGCAGGGTCACTTCTTTTGGTTGACCCATAAAGTAAAAATATAAAAATTTAACAGGATCTTAAGCATGAATAATAATTTATTTGATTTATCAGGAAAAGTTGCATTGGTGACGGGTGCAAGCCGTGGTATTGGTGAAAGTATCGCGAAGCTTTTAGCACAATATGGCGCTCATGTTATTGTTTCAAGCCGTAAAGTTGAAGGTTGCCAAACCGTTGTTGACAGTATTATTGAAGCTGGGGGTAGTGCTCAAGCAATAGCTTGTCATATTGGTGAAATGGAACAAATAGAATCTATCTTTAATCAAATTTCAACAGAGCATGGCAAATTAGACATTTTAGTGAATAACGCTGCTGCTAATCCTTATTTTGGTCATGTATTAGATACTGATTTAGGGGCTTTTCAAAAAACGGTTGATGTAAACATTCGCGGCTATTTTTTTATGTCCACTATGGGCGCTAAATTGATGAAGAAAAATGATGGTGGTGCCATTGTTAATGTCGCCTCTATTAATGGTGTTATTCCGGGGGACTATCAAGGTATATATTCAATTACTAAGGCTGCTGTTATCTCAATAACTAAAACTTTTGCCAAAGAATGTGCCCAATTCAATATTCGCGTTAATGCTCTATTGCCGGGCGGAACCGATACAAAATTTGCCTCAACCCTAGTAAATAATCCTAAAATTCTTGAACAAATGTTGCAGCATGTGCCAATGAAGCGCGTTGCACAACCTGATGAAATGGCTGGCACCGTATTGTACCTAGTGTCTGATGCATCAAGTTATACCACAGGTACAGCGATCAATGTTGATGGTGGCTACTTAATAGGCTAAGGCTGATTGGTTAATCATATAATTAATCACCAATGTTTAATCTGAGCGGGTTTAATTCCCCGCCGCTTGCGGAGTTTTGTAGGTTGGGCTTTAGCCCATCAAGTTGACGGCAGCTCTTCATAAAAAATGCCGACCTACATTTCACGTTAAATATACCCCTCTTCGCGAAGCGAATTTGAGCCAGAGCGAAAAGCCTTGGCGC
>JAESPQ010000069.1 GCA_016765535.1 Alteromonadaceae bacterium
AGTTCACTGCCGCACAGGCAGCTTAGAAAATTATTGTTAGTGTACTAACACAAATGTTTGTGTTCACTGCCGCACAGGCAGCTTAGAAAAAATATCAAGCGCATTAGACAAACCGCCATTAGTTCACTGCCGCACAGGCAGCTTAGAAAATCAACTAAATTATGACTTTTGGTTAATGGTTGTTCACTGCCGCACAGGCAGCTTAGAAAGTACTGAATGCAAGGTTTTTGGTAACGTTGAAGTTCACTGCCGCACAGGCAGCTTAGAAAAGACTTGATTGACTTTCTGGAAAGAAAGAAAGGTTCACTGCCGCACAGGCAGCTTAGAAAACAGGGAACGCCATTCCCGAAACTAACAACGTGTTCACTGCCGCACAGGCAGCTTAGAAAACACAAAGATGTCAGTATTATAATCTCTTGCTGTTCACTGCCGCACAGGCAGCTTAGAAAGCATCTATAATACAGATGGAACTGCTCCGCCAGTTCACTGCCGCACAGGCAGCTTAGAAATTCAAGACAAAGATAAAGGCTTAAGGTATGTAGTTCACTGCCGCACAGGCAGCTTAGAAATTTAGGGCTGACTCTAATACTAAAATCTGCTTGTTCACTGCCGCACAGGCAGCTTAGAAAGTCCATAGGGACGCCCATTGACTCCATTAGAGGTTCACTGCCGCACAGGCAGCTTAGAAATAATATGTTCTGGCATAAACAAGCATTTACCGGTTCACTGCCGCACAGGCAGCTTAGAAAGTTAATACCAATTTATGGTAATTTCGATATTAGTTCACTGCCGCACAGGCAGCTTAGAAATACCATCAAGTTTAGCAATGGCATAATCATCCGTTCACTGCCGCACAGGCAGCTTAGAAAGTGGCACGTATCTAACTCGTCAAGTATTTGTTGTTCACTGCCGCACAGGCAGCTTAGAAAATTAACTTCAAAGATTGCCGCACCAGTGACGAGTTCACTGCCGCACAGGCAGCTTAGAAAGTCGATTAAATTACACAAATAATTTAATGATGGTTCACTGCCGCACAGGCAGCTTAGAAAGTTTGCACTTCGTCAACGGCATCGGCTGCAAAGTTCACTGCCGCACAGGCAGCTTAGAAATGCGGCAGCAACAACAACCAGCGTTTTGTTTTGTTCACTGCCGCACAGGCAGCTTAGAAAGCCGCAGCGGTAACAATAGCAGGGGGTGAACAAGTTCACTGCCGCACAGGCAGCTTAGAAAACAACAAGAGCAATTACCACCAAAAAATATAAGTTCACTGCCGCACAGGCAGCTTAGAAATAACGCTTAACGAAAAAGTAGCAATACAAACCGTTCACTGCCGCACAGGCAGCTTAGAAAATCGACAAAGGTTTTAATTGCCCCTGCTTTATGTTCACTGCCGCACAGGCAGCTTAGAAAAGAGTACGGTTTTCGCGCTGCCTACATTATTTGTTCACTGCCGCACAGGCAGCTTAGAAAAAACATAAAAACCATCATCGCTTTCTATTAATGTTCACTGCCGCACAGGCAGCTTAGAAATCTGAGCCGCCGCCGCTAATTGGCATTGTGCCGTTCACTGCCGCACAGGCAGCTTAGAAAACTTGTTGATTTGCTGCAAGTTCGATTAAATCGTTCACTGCCGCACAGGCAGCTTAGAAACTCAAAATTTGCCATATTTAGCATTAATAAGGGTTCACTGCCGCACAGGCAGCTTAGAAAATTAGCAAGTTTTTCACAAGGCTTACAGTTAAGTTCACTGCCGCACAGGCAGCTTAGAAATATTACCACGCCGTCTTCAATTATTGATAACCGTTCACTGCCGCACAGGCAGCTTAGAAAATAACCGCTACCTGTTGGTGATTGCATTTGGAGTTCACTGCCGCACAGGCAGCTTAGAAAGTTGTCATGCTGTCAATTTTTGCTTGAGTAACGTTCACTGCCGCACAGGCAGCTTAGAAATCTTCAGAATGCCCTCTATGTTCTTTTAATATGTTCACTGCCGCACAGGCAGCTTAGAAAGCCAGTAAAACTTGTTAAGGCACTAAAACCCAGTTCACTGCCGCACAGGCAGCTTAGAAAAGCATTGAGTGGTTTAATCGGCGGCGCTCAAGGTTCACTGCCGCACAGGCAGCTTAGAAAGTGGTAAATGCGCCACCGTCAGTAATATTAATGTTCACTGCCGCACAGGCAGCTTAGAAATGCGTGTATTTGACCATTCATTGTGTTGTTACGTTCACTGCCGCACAGGCAGCTTAGAAACAGTCGGAAACACATATGAGGCAGTACACCTATGTTCACTGCCGCACAGGCAGCTTAGAAAAGCCACCAAGTTTAAAATTTGTATCGCCCGTCGTTCACTGCCGCACAGGCAGCTTAGAAAGCACGCAGACGGGACGCCGCATTGGCACATGGGTTCACTGCCGCACAGGCAGCTTAGAAAGACAAATATAAATTTAGAAACGAATAGTATTCGTTCACTGCCGCACAGGCAGCTTAGAAAAAATAGTGCATTCTGAATCTGTGGTAATCCATGTTCACTGCCGCACAGGCAGCTTAGAAATGTGGTATCTTGTAAAGCCGCCAAGGCAAAACGTTCACTGCCGCACAGGCAGCTTAGAAATTTACTACGTCCGTATTTGTTGCGCCAAAAATGTTCACTGCCGCACAGGCAGCTTAGAAATATAAAAATAGCATGGGAGGTAATCGAATATGGTTCACTGCCGCACAGGCAGCTTAGAAAGCCAAAACTGGCCAAACTTGGCAAAATAACGCGTTCACTGCCGCACAGGCAGCTTAGAAAATAGCCGACAGCAATAATCGCGCTATCTCTAAGTTCACTGCCGCACAGGCAGCTTAGAAAGCGCGGCTTTTTTTGCTCTATTAAAATCATAAGTTCACTGCCGCACAGGCAGCTTAGAAAACGCTGTATTGATTTAATAACGCTTGGCGGCGGTTCACTGCCGCACAGGCAGCTTAGAAACCGCTGGACTGTTTAAAAACTTCGGTATTTTAGTTCACTGCCGCACAGGCAGCTTAGAAAAAAATAATCAGTATCACTTCCGTCATGTTCTTGTTCACTGCCGCACAGGCAGCTTAGAAAACATGAAGAATTTGAAGAGCGATTTGAAGACGGTTCACTGCCGCACAGGCAGCTTAGAAATCTATACGTTATCAGTAAAACTAACAATAATTGTTCACTGCCGCACAGGCAGCTTAGAAATATAACTCTAACCGCATCTATTAGGCCTATTTGTTCACTGCCGCACAGGCAGCTTAGAAAAGTTTTAATAGCTGGTGTTTGGGTTATTGATAGTTCACTGCCGCACAGGCAGCTTAGAAATGTTAATACTAAGTTATTATTGTCATACTTAGGTTCACTGCCGCACAGGCAGCTTAGAAAACACGAATATGTCAGTATTATAATCTCTTGCTGTTCACTGCCGCACAGGCAGCTTAGAAAGCTAAGACTTTAGATGGATTAATTAGAAACATGTTCACTGCCGCACAGGCAGCTTAGAAAGAGAATATAATGAGTAATTTGATACCTTGTAAGTTCACTGCCGCACAGGCAGCTTAGAAATTTATTAATGTATGTATTTATTAGATGTATATGTTCACTGCCGCACAGGCAGCTTAGAAATTGTTCAGGATAAGAGTTATCTTTTATTTTTTGTTCACTGCCGCACAGGCAGCTTAGAAAGATCACAGGTGTGTCGTTTTCATCCATGTATTGTTCACTGCCGCACAGGCAGCTTAGAAAATGCGGTGTAGCATCCGCGTGAGGCTCTGACAGTTCACTGCCGCACAGGCAGCTTAGAAAGCGAACCTGATTTATAAAATTTTATTGCTTTTGTTCACTGCCGCACAGGCAGCTTAGAAAAAAAAGTAAGAATAAGAACTACATCATTAGAAGTTCACTGCCGCACAGGCAGCTTAGAAATTTGAAAAAGGTGTGCCACTTAATCCGATCACGTTCACTGCCGCACAGGCAGCTTAGAAAACTAACTTTGCCATCAAAGGATATAAGTACAAAGTTCACTGCCGCACAGGCAGCTTAGAAATCAGAGAGCAGACAGCACAGTCATTGATTTAAGTTCACTGCCGCACAGGCAGCTTAGAAAAAAGTGTCGATAAACTTGAGAAACAAGTTGTAGTTCACTGCCGCACAGGCAGCTTAGAAAACACCCCTCGCATTCTATTTCGCCAAGCGTTGGTTCACTGCCGCACAGGCAGCTTAGAAAAAACCATTCCATTTCTGGTAATCGTTCACCTTGTTCACTGCCGCACAGGCAGCTTAGAAACGATTGGTACGTGGGCGGATTTATCAGTATAAGTTCACTGCCGCACAGGCAGCTTAGAAAATTAACTTATGCTCCAAGTGATTCGAGATTAGGTTCACTGCCGCACAGGCAGCTTAGAAAGTCCTGAGTCTCGTAAATTTGGTGATAGAGAAGTTCACTGCCGCACAGGCAGCTTAGAAAGTCTGGCCATTCGCTAATTAAGCGCGAATTTGGTTCACTGCCGCACAGGCAGCTTAGAAAAGCAGGACACGGCGGAATATCAATTGACGAAAGTTCACTGCCGCACAGGCAGCTTAGAAAGTCTGGATATTCTGACACCATTCGTCCGTTGAGTTCACTGCCGCACAGGCAGCTTAGAAAATATATAAATGTATAGCCGCAATTGATGCGCCGTTCACTGCCGCACAGGCAGCTTAGAAAAAGCTAAACGTTGAGCAAAAAGTGATTGTTTAGTTCACTGCCGCACAGGCAGCTTAGAAAGCAACAATGGCAACTGAAAAGAATTTCTTTTAGTTCACTGCCGCACAGGCAGCTTAGAAACATAAAATAAATTAAATTCACACCTATTTTTGGTTCACTGCCGCACAGGCAGCTTAGAAATATTGGCGCGCTAAATGTTCCGCCAAAAATACGTTCACTGCCGCACAGGCAGCTTAGAAAGCGTACGAATGGGAAACCGAAACCGATGTTTAGTTCACTGCCGCACAGGCAGCTTAGAAATTGTAATAATTTGGCAGGGCTAGCTTTTAATTGTTCACTGCCGCACAGGCAGCTTAGAAATGATAGCAAGCTCGTTACTTTTAATACAGTGCGTTCACTGCCGCACAGGCAGCTTAGAAAGCCGCTGGAACGCACGAATGGGAGTTCCCCAAGTTCACTGCCGCACAGGCAGCTTAGAAATTGCCCTGCTATTTTTAAAAAGTTACCTGACGGTTCACTGCCGCACAGGCAGCTTAGAAAAATAACATTACGCACCGTGATGGTAGGAATCTGTTCACTGCCGCACAGGCAGCTTAGAAAACGCGGTTATCAATTTCGTTCTGTACTGAATTGTTCACTGCCGCACAGGCAGCTTAGAAAGATGCAAACTTGCGTGCCAGTGCGGCAATATTGTTCACTGCCGCACAGGCAGCTTAGAAATAAACGTATTAAGATTATCGTAGGTGGAAGGGGTTCACTGCCGCACAGGCAGCTTAGAAACCGCACTGGCATATTTTGCTTTTTGTTAAGCCGTTCACTGCCGCACAGGCAGCTTAGAAAAATGAAGATGCTAGCAATAGCTTAGGTGTGCTGTTCACTGCCGCACAGGCAGCTTAGAAAATTAACTAAAAGTCATCGATTAATTAATGGCAGTTCACTGCCGCACAGGCAGCTTAGAAAAGTCGTGCCAACATTAAAAGGTAAAGCATGGGGTTCACTGCCGCACAGGCAGCTTAGAAAATCATCCAAGTTTTTACCAAATTTACTTTTTAATTCACTGCCGCACAGGCAGCTTAGAAAGCCGTGGTTTTATTATCAACATTGCTATTAATGTTCACTGCCGCACAGGCAGCTTAGAAAAACCGCCAGGTCTACTGTTTATGCAGGTAATTGTTCACTGCCGCACAGGCAGCTTAGAAAATATTTACCAGCTTTAAAACTACACGGTAAAAGTTCACTGCCGCACAGGCAGCTTAGAAAGGCAGGTCACAATGGAATATCAATTGATGAAAGTTCACTGCCGCACAGGCAGCTTAGAAAGTCACATTCTATTTCGCCAAGCGTTGCTTTAAGTTCACTGCCGCACAGGCAGCTTAGAAATGCCAGTTTCCCTTGTCAGCTGCTTGTCTGACGTTCACTGCCGCACAGGCAGCTTAGAAAGCACAATTAATGACTACGGCGGTTCAACGTTCGTTCACTGCCGCACAGGCAGCTTAGAAATGCCACATCAACTCACAGAACCATAACATTTCGTTCACTGCCGCACAGGCAGCTTAGAAATGATTATGCAGCAACAATGCAAAAAGGCTGGAGTTCACTGCCGCACAGGCAGCTTAGAAATCCCACTGTTGTCGATAGTAAAGATGCCTGTTGTTCACTGCCGCACAGGCAGCTTAGAAAAAACAACATTGAATGCTCGTGATTTACCAGACGTTCACTGCCGCACAGGCAGCTTAGAAATAAGTATTGAGCATGAGCGACGTTTGTAGCAAGTTCACTGCCGCACAGGCAGCTTAGAAATATCTGATTATTATCTAATATACGCTAACATGGTTCACTGCCGCACAGGCAGCTTAGAAAAACTCTATCCACTTCTATGTACACGGCATTTGGTTCACTGCCGCACAGGCAGCTTAGAAAATCACACATACAAGCGGTGGGCGGAGTTTTTATGTTCACTGCCGCACAGGCAGCTTAGAAAAGCACGTTTTTAAGGGGTAATTTATGGGTGGAGTTCACTGCCGCACAGGCAGCTTAGAAATTTCTTAACAAAATTCTCTTGGTTTGTTGCAAGTTCACTGCCGCACAGGCAGCTTAGAAAAATCGTTACAAGTAGCACCAGAATAAGAAAGGGTTCACTGCCGCACAGGCAGCTTAGAAACGAATAGAGAAGAAATGTTGTGGTTTTGTGAAGTTCACTGCCGCACAGGCAGCTTAGAAAGACTATCGTCGAGTTACCGCTTCGCTCCATGCTGTTCACTGCCGCACAGGCAGCTTAGAAAGTGCCGAGCCTAATAAAAATTAAGTACTCACGTTTATTTAAACTTTAGTTATAATTGATAATTCGTCTCGGGTTTGTTGGAGTAAATTAGCGCAGTTATTCACCCATTTATGCATAGCACTGGGTAATTGGTCAAGTTCTATGGCATCTATTAAGTTTTTAACTTCAAGCCCTAACTCAGTATCACCTTCAATTTTTAAACGGCGTTGAAAAAACAAGGTGTCGGGATCTTGTTTTCTGCCCGCAATTAACACTAAGTCGTCACCTGTGGCACTAAAGCTTACATTATACTCATCAGTTGTTTTTGGATCGGCCATAATCAGTTGATCATCAGCAAAACTTATTAACCAATGTAAATTTAAATCGGTTATTGATATTTTTAACCATTTATTTTGTAAAAATTCAAAATCACCCTCTTCTATGGCTTCTTTAAAAACTGAATGCAGCGCAGGTAACATAGCTTTTTTTTGTAATGAAAAGGGCAGTAATGACAGTGCTGGACGTAATATACTTGGTGCAATACTGATCGCTTTAGCACGTAAGCTTAAGGGCAGTTTTAATAATGATACTTTTGACAATGCTGTTAAAGGTGAAAATAAGCTTGTTGTTAGTTGTGGTAAAGATGAAAGATTAAACACAAAAAAATCCAATAAAACTAAATTATTGCTAGCCTAGCAAATTTTCAGTTGAATTTTTTTGGCTTGGATCAATATTTATTAATTTGAGTCAAAAAAGTATTCATTAAAAACCTATAAACTGCGCTTTTATTTTCCTCTTATTACTAAAGAATAAATATCATGGAACTTTTGTGTCCCGCAGGAAATTATCCTGCACTTAAAATAGCGATTGATAATGGTGCTGATGCCGTTTATATAGGTATGAAAAATGATACTAATGCCCGTCATTTTGCAGGTCTTAATTTTAATGATGCTAAGTTATTAAAAGCGGCTGATTATGTACATAAACATAATAAAAAACTACATGTTGCTATTAATACTTTTGCCCATCCTGGGGCACAACTACGTTGGCAAAAAGCGGTAGATGACGCGGTTGCTATTGGTTGCGATGCCTTAATTATTGCTGATATTGGTGTGTTAGATTATGCCGCTAATAAATATCCAGAGGTAGAGCGTCATGTTTCAGTACAAGCGTCTACCACTAATTTAGCTGCGATTGAATTTTATCAGCAAAATTTTGATGTTGCGCGTGTGGTGTTGCCGCGAGTTTTATCTGTTCAGCAAGTTAGACAATTGGCTAAAAATAGCCCTGTTGCGCTAGAAGTTTTTGCCTTTGGTAGTTTATGTATTATGTCTGAAGGACGTTGTTATTTATCTTCTTATATGACCGGAGAGTCCCCAAATACCGTTGGAGCATGCTCGCCAGCTAAATATGTTCGTTGGCAAGAAACCGACCAAGGCTTAGAGTCACGTTTAAATAATGTGCTAATAGATCGCTATAAAGAAGGGGAAAATGCAGGTTATCCAACCTTGTGTAAAGGGCGTTTTGAAGTGGATAATAATGTTTATCATGCGTTAGAAGAACCCACCAGTTTAAATACTTTAGAACTTATTCCTGAGCTTGCCAAAATGGGTATTGCCTCAGTTAAAATAGAAGGCCGTCAACGTAGCCCTGCTTATGTAGAACAAGTATCAAAAACGTGGCGAGCGGCACTTGATCGATATCAGCAAAATCCTGATGGTTATCAAGTTGAGAATGAATGGATGGCGACATTAGCTAACCTTTCAGAAGGCACACAGACTACGCTTGGGGCTTATCACCGCAAGTGGCAGTGATCTTCTCATAGCCAAGGTTTTGTAGGAGGGGATTTATCCCCGAAAATTGAGATTAAATTAGCCTGTGCTTGAGAGGCTAAAGCCAACATATAAACGTTTAATTTTGAATGTAATTTAAGAAAGTAAGGTAGCAGCATGAAGTTTTCCCTCGGAGCCGCGCAATTTTTCTGGCCTAAACAGCAAGTAGAAGATTTTTATCAACAAGCAAAAAACAGTAGTGCCGATATTATTTATATTGGCGAAACGGTTTGCTCAAAACGTCGTGAATTACGCGATAAAGAGTGGCTGGCACTAGCAAAAGAGTTGGCACAGGAACTGTCAAAAATAGGCAAACAAGTGGTTATATCCACCATGACCTTATTAGAATCGCCTGCTGAGTTACAAGTATTAAAACGTTTGTGTAATAACGGTGATTTACTCGTTGAAGCCAATGATTTAAGTGCTGTACAAGTAATGAGCGAGCTTAAATTGCCTTTTGTCGTTGGTACGGCAATTAACTGTTATAACCTTGCCACACTTAAAGTGTTATTAAAGCAAGGCATGAGTCGTTGGGTAATGCCTGTAGAGCTTTCTGGCGATTGGTTAAAACAATTACTTGACGAAGCTGAAGATGAAGGTATTCGTAGTCAATTTGAAGCGGAAGTCTTTTCATGGGGCTATATGCCACTTGCGTATTCAGCGCGTTGTTTTACTGCGCGATCTGAAAATAAACCAAAAGATGATTGTCAATATTGTTGTATTAATTATCCGCAAGGTCGACGTATGAATAGCCGTGAAGGTGAACGAGTGTTTGTGCTTAATGGTATTCAAACAATGTCGGGTTATCAATATAATTTAATTAATGAAGTGAATGAGATGAAAGCCATTGGCGTTGATGTGGTGCGTATTAGCCCTGATAGCGAGTTAGCCTTGCAAAAATTGGAAGATTTTCGTGCGCAGTTAACTAATGCCAAACAATATCCGTTAGATGGCAAAGCAGAATGTAACGGTTATTGGCATAAAATAGCGGGTATGTCGGTACAATAGGCGTGTTATACTATTCCGCATTTTTTATTTAAACCAATATCAACAAATTTTAAATTAGAGTCCTTATGTTTGAATTACATTTATCTGAATTTACCCGTGAAGAATTTTTACGTGATTATTGGCAAAAGAAACCTGTGATCATTCGCCAAGGTTTTAAAAATTTCGTTGATCCAATTAGTGCTGATGAATTAGCTGGTTTAGCGATGGAAGCTGAAGTTGAATCGCGCTTGGTGTATAAAAAAGAGGGACAATGGCAAGCACAGTTTGGTCCTTTTGATGGTTACGATCATTTAGGTGAACAAGACTGGTCTTTAGTGGTACAAGCATTAGATAATTGGTCAGAAGATGCTGCTAAAATGATCGAACCATTTCGTTTTATTCCCCATTGGCGTCTTGATGATTTAATGACCAGTTTTGCTACTCAAGGTGGCGGAGTTGGCCCTCATATAGATAAATATGATGTGTTTATTTGCCAAGGTAGTGGTACGCGCCATTGGCGTGTGGGTGACAGAGGCGATCACCAAGAATTTTCAGCACACGAAGTATTACTGCATGTAAAACCTTTTGAGGCGATTATTGATGCAGAGGTTAATACGGGCGATATTCTTTATATTCCACCAGGTTTTCCTCATGAAGGTGTGTCGTTAAATACTTCAATGAGTTTTTCTATCGGTTTTAGAACGACCTCTACGGTGAGTTTATTTAGTGGTTTAGCGGATCATTTAATTGACAACGAACTCGGCGAAGAATTAATTGAAGATCCACAACGTGAAGTAATTACGTATGCTGGCGAAATTAATCAAGGTGATTATCAGTTAATTAAAGGGCAATTAACACAACTTCTTGATAATGATGAAGTGGTTAAACAGTTTATTGGTTGTTACATGACTAAAGCCAAGCATGAGTTAGATTTAATGCCTGCTGATGAACCGCTAATACCTGCGGATATTAGTGAGATTTTAACTACTAATTCATTAATGCGTTTAGGTGGTTTGCGTGCTTTTTATTTTAGCGATACGGTTGAACAGGGCATTTGTTACATTGATGGTAATGAATATAACTTTACCGCTGATATTGCCCCTGTGATAAAATTACTTTGTGATAATGTTGAAGTTACTCCTGAACAACTAACTCTATGGCATGATAATAATGATTTTATGCAGTTTATTTGCGAGCAAATTAACGCGGGTTATTGGTATTTTGCAGAGTAAGTGTTGATATATTTATGTTAAAGATACTGAAATAAATTCAGCATGACGACATTGTTCATCAGCATGACAACTAGTAGAGTTTAAAATAACCACAATGAGATTAGATAAATTTATCTGTAAGAGTACCGAACTTACGCGAACAGAAGCCAAAAAGCTTTTAAAGTCAGGTACCGTAAAAGTTAATGATGTTGTAGTTAAAGATCCCTCTACACAAGTACACGAAAATAACACCATCACGCTAGATAACGGCGCTAGTGAGAGAGTATTAAACGCACGAACTTCTCGTTATATTATGATGCATAAACCAGCCGATACTATATGTTCTAACGTTGATGAAGTTTATCCATCGCTGTTGCACTATATAGACCTTGATAAAGCGTTTGATTTGCATATAGCAGGGCGTTTAGATGCAGATACCACCGGTTTAGTCTTGATCACTGATGATGGACGTTGGTCACATAACATTATTTCGCCAAAAAAAGACTGTCCGAAAACTTACCGCGTACAACTAAGAAACAATATTGTTGAAGATAACCAAAATGCTTTAATTAATAAATTCAGCCAAGGTATTCAGCTACAAGGTGAAAAAGATCTCACCAAGTCGGCTATTTTAAAAATTATTACTGAAAACGAAGTATTGTTAACTATTACTGAAGGTAAATACCATCAAGTAAAACGTATGTTTGCTGCTGTCGGTAACAAGGTGATTGGTTTACACCGTGAGCAAATAGGTAATATTAAGCTTGACGAGGAACTTAGTGAAGGGCAATGGCGATTTTTAACTGCAACAGAAATACAGAGCTTTTAGGTTGTTGTTGCATTAAATAACAATAGAAAACAACTCGCATAAAATAGTGACTATGATTTTTATATTGTATAACTAATGAATGTATAACTAATGAATGTATAACTAATGAATGTATAACTAATGAATGTATAATAATATGCAAAAATAAAATACATACAAATAAAAACTAATATAAATCAAATTGTTAGTTTAATATTTTTTTAAACTCTATAAATAAATAATAAAATTCCTCCTAAAATTAATTTATCCTTTCTTTAAAATTATTGTTGTTTTTACTAGTAGACAAATGTAAAACAAGTAGGTATGTTTATGTGAAATAAATGTAATTTATTTGTTGTTGTCTTTGGTCGTGTGGTAAATTTATTTTAAATAAGAGGCTTACCGCTATTTTTATTATGACTTCCATTTGTTGACATTAAATATAAATACTAATAAAAAAAGAGTGAGATTTTTATCGTTTTATACGATAACGTATTAATTTTACATGGAATAATAATAATCTAGCAAGGGTGCTTATGAACTCGATTCGTATTTGCAAAATAAATATAACAAAAAAAGAGCCCAATAAATTTTGTGCCTTCATTTTTACGATTAATGTACGTTCTAATTTGATTGATGATCAGATTAAGTTTAATAAATTCACTAATTTAATTAATAGTTGTGATATTCATACAACTAAATCTAATCATTTACCTGAAAATTATCTTTGGCAGCAATATGAATTGTTTTGTATTGATTTGCAAGATCAAGAAGGTAATTATGATATTCCTGAAAAAATATTAAAATTATCGGCGANTACCAAAGTTGTTTTTTTTAACGTACAACAANATGTAGTNGATGAAAGTTTTGCTTTATTAGCNGGTATCAGTGGTATTTTTTATAATGATGATCGTCCTGATATTATTTTAAAAGGTATTGAAAANATTAAAAATAATGGNNTGTGGTTTAAGCGTTCAATTATGGANAAAGCNTTAATGGGCTTTTTACAGCAAACTAAAAATGCACCATTTCATTTAAAAGTAAACGCTAAATTAATCACTAAACAGTCTGAAACTACTAGGGTAAATATTGCGGAGCAAGAAAATAGTTTATTTGTTAATTTAACTAAACGAGAAAAAACTATTGTTGAATTAGTCGCTAGTGGCGCACAAAATAAAGAAATAGCTAATATTTTACATATCAGCCCTAATACCGTAAAAACTCATATTTATAGTGTGTTTAGAAAAACCAATTCAAGAAATCGTATTGAATTATTATCATGGGCGCAGCAGTTTTTACTTGCCAACTCAGTGGATTAACATAAATAAAAATAGCAGTTTTCGCCTTTAGTTATGATAACTGCTATCTATGTTATATGATCTAATTTATCGTGATAGCTATTTTTAACTACTAGCTTGTGCTTTCCAAACACCTTTTTTGCGACCTTTTTGAACTAACTCGGTAATTGCTTTTTCAATGGTTTGTTTTACGCAAATATGCATGGGTTCATTCGTGGTGTAACCGGCTTCGGCTTCGGCTAAGCGTTTAAAACTAACGTAGCGAAAAAAACCTGCGCGTAATTCTTTGCTTAATATTTTTTTGCTGGTAGAAACCGACACTAATACTTGCCCTGTTCTTACATCAATAGCACGTAAATATATAGAAATAAGGTCTTCTCTATATAATTCTGAAGAACTAATACCAAAATATTCTGCGCCAAATCCACCTGTTCTAATATTAGAATCGTAGCTAATAATACCACCTTCTAATAGTATTTTAGCAGTGGTTAATGGGGGGAGTTTTTTATGAGCTTTATCTTCTTCATTCATACTTTGCATCGCAGCGCGGATTATTTTTCGCTCGGTTAATATATTTTGTAAACCTTCGCGCTCAACAGGCAAAAACCAATCTGAATCACTTAGTGCCTGCATTAATATAGAGGTTGCGCCTTGCGTTACTGCGGTTGAAAAAGAACTAACATTCGTTTGTGGTTTATATTGTCCTGTTTGGTCGCGAAATGAATAAACAGACACGGGGATCATACCGCGTGGTTTTGGTAAGGCCTTTAATTCTTTAAACGTTTCTGTTTCGGTTACTTTTACCGCTAAGCTTTGATCGGGTGGTATTAAGTTACTAATAGAGCTACAACCTGAGGAAAGAATGATAAGGAAGATGATGATTATTTTTTTCATAGTTTACTACTTGTTTTTATTTTATTTGAAAAGATTAGAAAAGTGATTTAATAACAGCATTAACCAAATCTTGGTACTTCAATAATAGTGACTTCACCACTGACTGTATTGGTAATTTGTACGGTGATGCTGTCTGGGTTTGTGGTAATTATCTGTATTTCATAATCGCCACTCATAAATGTTGAATTTTGATCAAAAACACTACCATTAGCCGCTTCACCAAAAGCAAGATCGGTTATTTCTCTAACAATTTTATTGATATAAGCACGTTCAAGTGAGTCTTGAAATTTTTCAGCGTAAGTTTTCCTTTTTATTGGTGCCCTATGTTTATTTTGTGCTTGTGCTTTATTAAGTAAAAAACTGCCATTAAGTGGATTACCNCCAAAGCTTGGGTTTATGGGCTTATAAACCATTTCAGTTGCTTGTGTTGNTGATATGAGTAATATTGTCGAAAATAGTGCTGTCGTTAGTGTTATTGTTGTTTTTTTCATGTTACCAGCCATTGTTTGCCATATCNGGATTGTCAAAATTATCATCTGATCGTGCTATGGCATTGATCAAAATAAATACTGCTTGTTCGACACGTCTTTTTATTGATGATTGTCTACGTCCCATATGGGTCGCATAAATTGTTATGTTGTTCATTTTAATCATTAATCGCGTACCTGCTCTAGGCACTAACTGTTCAATAATTTGTACATTAATACCTTGAGTTTTTGGAATGTCTTGCCATAACAGACTAAATTGATAATAAAAATCATGTCCTTGTCTACTAATGGTGTTATCTAATAATAAACCACCAATTTCAACTTCTTCACTATGACTAATAGGTGTTACGACTAATAAAAGTGTGAGAATAAAAATTTTAAACATAATTGAAATTAACTGCATAAAAAGGGGCATTGCTGCCCCTGTAATAAATATAATATAAGGGAATAAATTAACGAGTTATTGCTGAATTATAGTCGCGCTGTTCCAGTCACCAACTTGCGTAATAGCAACACTACCATAAGAGCTAATAATAGAACCTTCAACTAAGTTACCGTTACCTGTTTGGCTGATATCAAGGTTAATGCCAACTCCCCCAATTAACATTGCACTGCCATTGGCACCAATGATCATGTTTTCATCACCGTTTTGAGCAATATTAATAATGTGCGAACTACCTTCAACCAAAATATCTAGGGCATTTAAATCGCCATTTTGCGCAATGTCCATATTGTTACCATTTGAGTCTAAAATAGTACTAATATTTACTACAGCGTCATTCATATTACCCGTTTGTTTTAACGCGATATTATTGTTGTCAGTGGTAAGAGCATTGTTAACTGCTGAAGCTTGNANNANNGAAACGTTATCNTNACCNGTTTGAATNACNTTNATGTCNTTATTGTCGCCNTTAAAGTTAACAATATGGCTTGAGTTNACATCACCTGTTTGTATTACTTTAAATTTATTATCTAGCCCTAAGCCGCCAATATAAGAGGTGTTTTCGTTACCTACTTGATTAGCTAATACATCGTTATTGTCACCAATAATATCGAAAGTCGATTTATTAGTATCGCCAAGTTGTAATACCGTTACTTCATTATTATCGCCCATAAAAATAGTCGAAATAGCTTCGTTGTTATTACCGCTTTGATCTATTTCAATATTATTTACTTCGCCATTGACTTCAGCAATAGTGANTTTGTTTTGGTCACCACTTTCTTTAATATCAAAAGTGTTGCCATTACCTTGAATAGACTCAATGGTAACTATGCTCCAGAAACCATCTTGATCTACTTGCACATCATTAGCATCACCAATAATGTTATTTAAATGAATTTCATTCCATTGACCCGACTGTTTAGTTTCAACCTTGTTATCTGCGCCTTGCATATTNTCATTAAAGGCCCAATGACCACCATCAGCTTGTTCCATAATGATGGTATTGCTATCACCAACAATAGTATTTTTAGTTTGGTTGCCGTAACCTAAATAACCATCGCCTGACTGAGTTACTTTAAGTGAGTTTTCATTGCCAGTTAAGCTGCTTAAGCTTTGGTTGTTTTTACCTTCTTGATAAATCTCTTGAATATTTATATCGCCAATGCTGTCACTAATGGCAACATTATCACTACCTATTTGAGTGATTTCAGTATCGTTATTCTCACCATTTGTGATCGCTGCAATACCATTAAAATCGCCTTCTTGTGCTAAACGCACATCATTACCAAAAACAGCTCCTTGTTGTGATGTTTGCGATAAAATAATAACGTTGCCTGCCGCGTTAATCATAACATCTGTTTTCATTGATGTTGCGGATGCTTTTGACTCGTCGCCTGCAAAAGCGTTACTGCTTATGCTTAGTGCCATCATTACGGCACATGTAATTATAGATTTTTGTAATTTCACAGTTAACTCCAACCTTGATAGTTAATATTAATATTGAGTGATATTAACGACCATTTCGTTTCCAATTTGACGAACAACAAATGTTTGTTCACCTTCCTGCCAGACATTGGCTATATTGGCATTTCCAACTTGTTCTATTTGCGCAAGGTTATTATTTCCCTGTTGATTTACATTAACAGTGTTTTCATATCCTGATTGCGAAATATCGGCCATGTTGTTGATCCCATTTTGACTAATGTCGATGCTATTAGCGGCATCTGCCATCTGACTTACTGTTACTTTGTTGAATATTCCGTATTGATTAATAACAAGTTGTTGTGTTTGGTTGTTTACTGTCATTAATACTGATGTTGTTAGACTTAAAGACAAAGGAGAATCTTTTAAGTCTGTGTTTATAGCGAGATCTTGACTATAACTATTAAAAGAAAATAAGACCAAAACGGGCAGGATAACTGCCAATAAAATTGGGGGTAATTTATACATCATTTTATTATTCTTTTTATTAGTTATTGTCAAAAAAGCTAGCTACAAACACATTGCTGCGTAAAAAACTTTAATCGTTTAGCTTTTTTTTAAACATCACCTAAAAGTTGTATTTAATAAAACTTGTTATTATTTATGTGGTTATGTATAGATAATTGTTTTTACATCACTTTTTTGTTTTTTTTTGTAATACAAAAGTACTAGGTTTGTCTTTTTTGTTATTAGCGATAAAAAAATACNCATCTAAAAGNATTAGTTTGGTGATTTTTTTATCTTTTAGTGCTAAAAAAGTCGTGTTTTTAGCGTTATTATTTTTATTTTATAGCTTTCTATTTTTCTTTATGTCAGTTATATAAAGGTTGCTTAAATTCTGTAAAAATTGTTGTTAGAAATAAATATNGGAAGAGTCTGCTCAGGGTTCTAATTATCTGTTAAACAGGTAATTAGAGTTATTATTACTGAATATGGATTCAAACAATGAAGTTTAAATTATCAGCTTTAACACTTGCTCTTTTACCTGTTGTGGCCTCTGCCTCAGTAGAGATTAATACAAGTGATAAATCAGCTTACAGTGCTGATTCAATTATTGTCGTTTATAAAAAAGATACGTCTGTTTTAGCGCGACGTAGTGCCAGAAACCTAGTTTTGGCAAAAATTTCAGATCTAAATAGTGATGAAATAGATGATAGATATCGTCATATTTTAGAAGGTCGTTTAGCTAATTATAAATTAGACAAAATGTCTACCAAAGAAGCACTCGCTAAGTTAAAAGATAATGCGGCGGTATTATATGCAGAACCAGATTACACCGTGCATGCTGCAGTAACACCTAACGATACGCGCTATAGCGAATTATGGGCTATGAATAATACGGGTCAAACTGGCGGTGTGGTTGATGCAGATATTGATGCGCCTGAAGCATGGGANATTTCAACAGGGAGTAGTAGNGTTGTTGTTGGTGTGATCGATACAGGGATTGATTATACTCACCCCGATTTGGCAGCGAATGTTTGGGTTAATCCGAATGAAATTGCNGGNGATGGCATTGATAATGANAANAATGGNTATATTGATGATATTCATGGTATNAATGCTATAACNGGTAGTGGNGATCCTATGGATGATGCNGGACATGGTTCTCATGTTTCTGGTACTATTGGTGCTCAAGGTAATAATGATTTAGGGGTGGTTGGTGTTAATCATCATGTCTCTATTGTTGGCTGTAAATTTTTAGACTCTGCTGGTTCNGGTTCTACTTCTGACGCCATTACTTGTATTGATTATATGGTTGCTTTAGGTAATAACGGTACTAAAGTTCGTGCCTTAAATAATAGTTGGGGTGGCGGCGGTTTTAGCCAAGCATTAGCGGATGCCATTACGGTTTCTGAACAGGCAGACATTTTATTTGTTGCCGCGGCTGGCAATAGTGCTATGGATAACGATACTAACCCATCNTANCCATCAAATTATGAGAATGCTAATGTATTAGCNGTTGCTAGTACTACCGCAAGCGATACCATGTCGAGTTTTTCTCAGTGGGGNGCAACAACGGTTGATTTAGGTGCACCAGGTTCGGCTATTTTATCTACAATACCTGGTGGCGGTTATGATACTTTTTCTGGAACATCAATGGCAACGCCTCATGTAACAGGAGCTGCGGCGCTAGTATTATCTGTTAATCCTAATTTAACTGCCATTGAGCTAAAAGAACTACTAATGAGTAGTGGTGATGATAATGCAGATTTAACCGGTAAAACCGTTTCAGGTAAACGTTTAAATGTACGTAATGCGTTAGAAGCTGCCGATCCAACACCAGGATTTAATCTTGCGGTTTCTCCTGTAAATACCACACTTGTTGCGGGTGATACAGCGACTTATAGCTTTGATGTTAGTTCAGTAGCTGATTGGACTGGTGAAATATCATTAACACTAGCGGATACTTTAGGCAGTGCTTCGTTATCAGCAACTTTAGTTAATCCGGGCGAAGGTTTTACCTTAACTGTACCAACTATGGCTGATACCCCATGGGGAAGTTATGAATTTACGGTAACGGCAACCAGTGGCGATTTAGTTAAAACATCTACAGTTAAGTTAAATGTAAACCCGCAAGGCATGCATGACTTTACTTATGCGAATGAGGCCTCTGTAGATATCCCAGATAATGATACGACAGGAATTACGTCGGTTATTAATATTGGCGATGACATCACCGTGTTTAATTCAAGCACACACGTTAATATTACCCATACCTACATTGGTGATTTAACGGTTCGCTTAACCTCTCCTGCTGGCACAAGTGCAACGCTTCATAACCAAGCTGGGGGCAACACCGCTAATTTAGACAAAAACTTTGCTTCACTAGCCTTTAATGGTGAGTCAACGCAAGGTGATTGGACATTAAAGGTTGTCGATGGTGGACCAGCTGATGTTGGTACTTTAAATAATTGGTCGGTTACGTTTACGGGAATTGGTGATGTAGCTCCTGCAGCACCCATAACTAACTTTTCGTATGAAGCTAATTACTTAAATGTTAACTTTACTGATGCTAGTACCGATGTTAATGATGATATGGCAAGTTGGTCTTGGGATTTTGGTGATGGTGCAACGTCTACCGAGCAAAGCCCTAGTCATACTTTTGCGGCAACAGGTAGTTATGATGTTACCTTAACGGTAACAGATGCCGAAGGTCAAAGCTCAAGTAAAACCATGAGCGTTGCTGTTTCAGATATTGCTATTGAATTGGCGGTAAAACGTGCTTACAAATCTCGTTTAGGTAATTTGCGTGTTGATATTACTTTTCAAGGGAGTCCTGCTGAAACCGTAGATGTTTATCGTAATGGTGAGAAAATTGCGACTACGGCTAATAATGGTATTTTTCGTGATCGTCAACGTAGAGCAGTAGGTAATAAGTTTGTTTATAAAGTATGTGATGCTTCAACCGCTTGCTCAAATGAAGTGACGGTTAGCTTTTAACCGATAGTTAGCATATAAATACTAATTAATTTATTAGCAAAAAGACCTTAATGGAGTACTATTAAGGTCTTTTTTATAATGAAGCTTTTCTCTTGCAACTCACTGCCAATAATTCTTTTATCAAAACATTTTTTTTAACCGTTGTAGCCCTGATAGCTTTTGCGGCTAACTCGGTACTATGTCGTCTTGCCTTGGGTGAGCACAGTATTGATCCTGCAAGCTTTACGATTATACGTTTATCATCAGGGATAGTGGTGTTATTACTGCTGTTATTTTTAAGTTCTAAAACCCAATCTCGACCAAAAATAAAAACTAGCGATAAAAGCGAGCAAACCAAAAAAATTATCTCAACAGGAAGTTGGCAGGCAAGCATTTTGTTATTTATTTATGCATTGTGTTTTTCATTTGCTTATGTGAGCTTAGACACTGGGAGTGGCGCATTGATCTTATTTGCTGCGGTACAAATAACGATGATTTTACGAGCTGTTTTTGCAGGTAATCAACTGCGTTTACTTGAATGGTTAGGATTATTACTCGCATTTAGTGGTTTTGTTTACCTTGTTTTTCCAACACTAAGTACACCATCATTACTTGGATTTGTACTAATGACTATTGCGGGGATCGCATGGGGTTTTTACACCTTAAAAGGGCGTGGTTCGCATAATGCTTTAAGTGATACTGCTTATAATTTTTTGCGCACGTTACCCTTTTTATTATTGGTATTAATGATCAATATTAGTCGCGGTTATGTGACTACAAACGGTATTTTATATGCTGTTTTATCGGGGGCTGTTGCCTCAGGTATCGGTTACACATTATGGTACGCGGCGCTCTCAGGATTGACAACCACGCAAGCAGCGGTGGTGCAGTTGTTAGTGCCTATTATTGCCGCGCTTGGAGGTATTATTTTGGTTGCCGAAAGTATTAATCAACGCTTTATACTTTCGTCGATGATGATTTTAGGTGGGATTTTATTGGTTGTTTTGGCAAGCTATAAACCAACACAAAAATAAAGCTAAAGTTAAAGCTAAAAAAAAATAGAAAAAAGGCTTATTTATATGCTTTATAAACAGTATAAGCGGCTACTAAGTCACTAATAGCGGTGCCAACAGACTTAAATAAAGTGATGTCATCTGCATTTTTTCGCAATGTTTCCTGACTTTTACACAGATCACTTAATTCGCCAATAATTTGCTCTGCGCTAAATACTCCCTCATTTATGGGGATTAATAATTCGCCTGCTTCCGCTAAATTATTAACTTTACTATCAACAAAAACCTGTGATTTTAGTATGGTGTCGGTATCACATTCTCTGGCATCAACATTATGATTACCTAAGCAATCTATATGCGTACCTGCGCTTAACCATTCTCCCTTAAAAAGTGGTGTTTTAGCACCTGTCGCACAGCAAATAATATCGGTTTTATTCACGTACTCAGCGAGCATAGTTTCATCATTTGTTGAGCAAGCAGTAAAGTTGACTTGTGGATAACGAGCCGAAAATTCATTAATCAGCGCTGTAACCTTATTAGAATTTCTTCCGNAAATTGTAATATTTTTAAACCCTCGTACGCTTAAATGAGCCGTTAATATATAAGGGGCTAAATTGCCTGTACCAAAGAGCAAAAAGTTTTCACTATTCTCACGCGATAATAACTGGCTTGCCAGCGCCGAAATTGCTGCGGTACGCCAATAAGTAATACTGGTACCATCCACTAAAGCCAATGGTTCACCTGTTGTTCGACTAAACAGCATTATTTTTGAATATAAACTCGCTAGCTCTTGACTGATATCGTTGTTAGGAAAATAAGTGAACATTTTATTGGCGATCACTTCGTTATTCCACGACGGTAGCAAAGCAAAAGCGCTTTTATCTTGCTCATTATTAGCATCTAGTAACAACACTTGTCGTTGGGGCATGGTAAAGGTTTCACTAAAGGCTTGNTTTAATGCAGGGATNAGNTNNNCAAANTTAAGTGTTTNTTCTACTTGTTGTTGAGATATTATTTTCATGGTATGTATTTCTGTTGTTTATCATTGTTAGTATTAGCTGTTGAAACAAGTTCAATGGCTTAAAGCACTAAAAATTCTTTCGGTGCTTTATTAATAATTTCTAAGCCGTTATCAGTAAGCACCACATCATCTTCAATGCGAATACCGCCCCAATTAGGAATGTAAATACCGGGTTCAATGGTAAATACGCAGCCTTTTTCTAATTTAAGTTCGCAATTAACATCAATAAAAGGTAATTCGTGTAGTACTAAACCTACGCCATGACCTAAACCTTCGCCTTTGTATTTTGCATAATCACTACTGAGTAAAATATTATCGGCGACTCGCTGTAATGCTTGTCCTGTCATGCCTGCACTTACCGCATTAATAGCCGCTTGTTGTGCGTATTGAACTAATTGATAAACTTGTTTTTGCTCGTCACTTGCTTGACCAAAAATATAAGTACGGGTCATGTCTGAACGATAGCCGTTAATCACTGCTCCAAAGTCAAACAGCATCAAATCACCTTTTTTTAGTTGACGATCGCTCGGAATGCCATGAGGTANGGCGCTGCGTTCACCAAACAGTAAAATAGTGGCAAAAGAGAGTTCTTCTGAGCCTAATTTGCTCATTTGATATTCTAATTCTGTCGCCAGTTCACGTTCGCTAATACCAGCTTTGGCTAAGGGTAAAATATTGGCAAGTGCTTGATCGGCAATTGCAGCCGCTTGTTTTATTGCCGCTATTTCGTCGTTATTTTTATGGTAACGTAATAATTCAACGGCATCGGTNCGCGCTATGCTTTGTTTTAGTTTGAAGGTATCACTAATTAGATCGTTATTTAGAGTTTGCCATTGTGCTACGCTGATATGAGCCGCCTCATAAATGAGGGTGTTGACTGCTTCTGCGCTAAGTATTTCTTGTATGCATAAGCCTAGTGATTGTTTAGCACGATCACGACAAATAACTTTTATTTCTGTATTAACTTGAGATCTAGCTTGTTCAACATAACGATAATCGGTAATTAAATAATGATTTTTTTGCGTCATGATTAAGGTGGCTGCATGTCCCGTAAAACCACTTAAATAAGTAACATTGATGGCATTGAAACAAATAAAAGCTTGTTGGTAACTTAATAAATGTTGGCTTGTTAAGGTAGTAATTCTTTGATTTTNTTTCATGTTAATCTCTTTAACTTATTATTAATTAGCTAATAAAAAACCATCTTTTAATGGATCATTAGCATCAATATACCATTGACTACGACCGCAAATAAATGCGCTGCCACTCACTTGTGCAATAACGGCTTGATGGGGTCCATAATTTAGTGTTTCAATTGCTTTTACCTTGAATTGACTGCNAAGTATGCTTTCTATGGTTAATTCTTGATGCAAATTAACCTTACCTTTGGCATATTCAATAGCTATGCGACCACTAACGCCACTACCAGTTGGACTTCTATCTAATTCACCATTGGCAAATATACAAACATTACGGCGGGCTACTAAGCTACTTTTTTGCTCAAAAAAACTATCATCATAGAATATTGTGCCATATAAGAAAGATAAATCATTTACAAATGGATGTTTTATCTTGAAATTGTCACTAACAGCTCGTTTTATTAGTTTTCCATAGTGAATTAGCTGCGCAGAGTTGTTTTTATCTAAACTTAATTTTAGTGATCTGGCATCGACATAAGCATAAAAAGCACCACCAAAGCCAAGATCAAAGGTTACCTTACCAATACCATCAATAAATATATTTTGTTGATTTAGTAATTGAAAAGAGGGCACACCATTAAAGGTGACAGAAGTTATTTGTTCATCTGTTTTATCACTAAACGCTTGCGCGATAATTTGTCCGCAGGGAACGTCTATTATTACTTGTGTTTGTTGCCCTGTTTTTTTTACCACACCTGCTTCAACAGCAAATTTTGCTAAGGCAATAATGGCATGACCACACATGGTTGAATAGCCTTCGTTATGAATAAAAACAGCACCAAAATGGCTATTATCACGCTCAGCATCAACAATAATAGCACCATACATATCGGCATGACCGCGTGGTTCAAACATTAATGCAGTACGTAAATGATCATAATTATTTTGGCAATAGCGACGTTTAGCTAAAATAGTGTCGCCTTTTAATTCGGGCCAGCCAGAAGTGATAATACGTAATGGCTCGCCCCCCGTATGACAATCGAGGGTACTAATACAAAGTTTATCGTCACTGGTGTGCCATTGTTCAAACTCTTGAGCAATTAAATTCATTTCATTTTCATTTTATTTTCTATTCATTTTCAAGCGATAACGTTTTATTTATCGGTGCTGGTTTATGCTCTAATTTCGGATTTAACTCATGGTTTTGTTGGCGGTTAAGATCATGTACCAAGGTTTTATTAAATATATATAAAGTGAGGCAGGTTAATGCGCCTAAACTAGCAATAATACCCCATAAAATAATGGGTTGGTTAAGATCAGTGATCAACCAATTGTACAACCAACCCGATAATAAGCCGGCAAATAAATTACCTAATGCCATCGAAACAAAGTAGTAGCCCATAAACATCGCAACCTTATCTGGAGGGGCAAATGAGGCAACATATTCTTGGCTTTTGGGTGATGCAGTCATTTCGCCAAGAGCAAAAATTATAACGATAGTCGCAGCTAAACTACCACCAAAAATAAAATAACTGGCAAAACCATTCAATAACATGGCTAGAGATAAAATAGCCGTACCAGCAATTAATACTTTGAGGGTGTTGAATTTATCAATAAAACGACTAATAAATATTTGTAAGCAGATGATCATTAAAAAATCTAGGCTTAAAATAGTTGCGGGATTCATTTGCCGGTATTGCACTGACCATAACTGACTGTAATGTGATGCTAATGTCGGTTGTTGTTCTATTAGTGGCAAAGCTTTAGCTAATTCAGTGATCGGTACGCGAACATCTAATGACTTTAAATTTTGCTGAGCATTGAGTATTAANTGATTTATATCCCCAACATCATTAATTTTATGACTTAACGAAAGTAATTCTTTGCTAAATAATTGAGTATTAATAGAGGTTAGAGTGTTATAAAGCCATGGGCTTGCTTGATGGAGCAGAGCAACTAGATCTGAAGTGTCGATATAGTCACGAACATATAAAGGAAACGTTACAAAAATTTGTAAATATACGGTCCAAAAGCCCGTTAAAATGAGTAAATAAACAATAAAGGGTTTATTGCCAAGTTGCATTGGTTGTTGATACCACGCAAGTTGANTTTTTTNAATTGAGGTTAAGCTAGTTAAAGNGTATTTATTCTTAACCGCTTTATCCCAGAGTAGCGCGATAAACACCCAGCTTAGCGCTAGCACAAAGGTAAACATACCACTGGTAATAAAACCCGCATAAAAAGCAATTAGTAATAATAAAAGTGGTATCACTAATAAAGCTAAACGACCATTACCTAGTACTTGCTGCATTTCATTAAAAACCTGTTTAAGGGGCTTTTTATCAATATTAGTGTTGGGTTCTTTGTAAAAGAATAACGCAGGAATAAAGTTCACACTAATCCATAGGGCTGCGATGATAAACACCCAATTCCAACCTAAATTTTTCTGTACTATGGGTGCAATTAGTGGTCCTAAAAAACCACCGATATTAACCATCATATAAAAAATGCCAAAGCCTAAACCACGATTACTGTTATCGGTAGTTCTACCAATAGTACCAGTTACCACGGGTTTAAAAATGCCTGCGCCTAACGCTACCAGCATGAAAATAGCGATAAATGACCACAGATCTTTGGCGAAACTAAGTAAAAAATAACTTGGAGCCATAATAGTAAAAGCAAGTATAAACATTTTGCGATAACCAAAACGGTCGGCAAGTGCTCCAGAGATAACAGGAAACAAATAAAGAAAAAATGGCACTATACCCATGATCAAACCGCGCTCAGCATTACCCAAACCTAAACCGCCTTGACTAAGAGGTGTCATTACATAGTTAGCTAATAAGGTATACATGCCATACCATGCTAAACGTTCAAATATTTCCATGGTATTAGCAATATAAAAAGCGCGCTGAAAAGGTGAACGTTGCTCTTGAGTTGCCATGAGATCTTTAATCAATTATTATTTTAATAAATATTGTATACAGTATAATATTTATGTCAAATAAAATAATTGAGAAAATAAAAAAGGCAGTTTATTTAAATAAACTGCCTTTGGATTAAAATATAAGGATGAAAAACTTAGCTTATTAACTCAATCAGCTAACTCAATTAGCCAATTCAATTAAAACGGCAGTATACATTTTTAAATTGAGTAAAAACTGTTTGCTGGTAATAAATTCGTGCTCAGAATGACCAGTATAAACGGTATTAGGCATTGAAGGCCCAAAGCTTACCGCATGTGGAAATAAGCGTGAATTAGTGCCGCCACCAATGGCAATCGGTTGGGCATTTTTAATACCCGTAAAGTGTGAAAATACTGCTAATAAAGTTGGAATTTGTGGCGCGTTTTTTTGCACCCAAGGTTCACCAATATAATTATGTAAATTGGTTAAAGTAAATTTATTCTCTTTTTGCCACGCAGCAAGTACGTTATTGATTTCACTTTCTAATTGATTTTTACTTTTGCCACGAGGACGACGAATATTAATATTTAATTCAATTGCTTGAGTGCTTTTATCGCTATTTAAATGTTGCTTTAATACCGTTGGCGATACCGTCATTTTACCCATAAAATCATCACTATAAGCAATGTTACCAAATTTATTACCATATAAGTCTATGCCTAAATTATCGTTAATAAAATTGACTAAAGCACCTGCAGCAGTGTTTGGCCAGTGTTTAAATGATAACAATTTTGCACTGTAGGTAATGGCATTAACGCCGTCTTCAGGCTTTGACGAATGGGCTGACGTACCTAAAGTGGTAATAGTTAAGTTATTATCTTTTAAGAGAAAATCAAAGTTAATATTTTTATATTGTGTTGCTTTATTCATTAACTTTTCAAGTAGCGTAACATTGGCATTGGCAATCACTATCTTGGCATCTTCAGGAATTTGACTACCAAAAAAACCGCCAGTAAAGCTTTTGATATAAGCGGTATTAGTGATCACTTTACTTAAATCGCTTGGCTGTGGAAAAGTCATACTAATAGTGCCATAGCCTTTTTCAGCACTCACAACAGGATATTCGGCATCAAGGGTGATATTTATAGCGGGTAAACTGTGTGTTTTTACATAGTGGCGAATAGGTGTCCAATCAGATTCTTCGGCTAAATACACGTATAATTCAATGCGTTTGCTGAGTTTTATTTGTTGATCTTTAATTGCTTTCATGGCGTATAACACGCTAGCGATAGAACTTTTATCATCTTCGGTGCCACGACCAAGTAATTTACCCGGCTCTGAAGTTGTATCTAATTTAAAAGGAGATTGCGCCCATTTGCTGGCATCAACAGGCTGCACATCACCATGAGTTATAATACCAATACGTTGTTCACTTTTAATTAAGTCTTTATTTTCTAAACCGCTAGTACTTAAACTAATGATGACAATGGCACCTTCGTCTTTATAATCTAAGCCGAGTTTTAGTGCCTGTGCTTTTAAGGTTTTTTTAAAGGCGATATGAGTCGGGTTATCAACGACCGAAACGCCTTTTTTAGCGACGGTGTTAAAGCTAACTAAGGTTTTTAAGGTATTGAGCATATCTTGCTGATAATGGCTCGCCGCATATTCAGCAGTGCTTTGAGCAATGTGACTTACTTTAGTTTGCGCGTTAACGATATTAGAGAATGTTAAGCTGGTTGCTAACGTACTCAATAGTATTATTTTTTTCAACATTAGAACTTCCTTCTTGTTGTCATTATTGCTTGTTTTTATTCGTTTTTATTAACTATAAGCCTTGTTGGTATTGTGCATTAGTTGATACGGTAATTATATTATTTAACTGTGTTCTAGCTGCTATTTTTGCATTGGCTTCGCCACTAATATGCTGTTCAAATAATTTAATTAGTAAGGCTTTATCTTGTTTTGCTTTAGAGCCTGAACCAATATCGGTTAAATCAATAAAAAACTCATCAAACAGATGTGAAAAATCATCAATCACTTCAGTATTTAAAAACTGTTCATGATTATAAATACTAGGGTAGCCGCCTTTTTGTTTATCTATGGCAAATGAAACACCTTTAACATTGGTGATAGTGGTCGCTTTTTCACACTTGAGCATACAGCCATCTTCAATACTTGGTTTGTTACAACCCACGGTACGTTGGAAAAAGCATTGTCTACTGGTCATCATTAAAATAGGGTGATAAATGCTATACACTAATTTAAAGTTTTCAGGTCGCGCGATGTTTCTTATTTGTTGACGATTAATTTCATTAGAAACAAAAGCCCCTAAACAATTTTTTTGTGCTTTTAGTGTTAATAAAGCATAAGAGTTAGTGGTATTTAACAGGGGGCCCGCGAGCCAGTCGATATTCAATTTTCCCGCCATATAGGCAATACCCGTATTGTTGGTCACTATGTGTGGCGGTTTTACTTGTTCAAGTATTTTTACCGCTTCAAGATAGTCTTTACCAATTAACACTGCAGGAAACCATGGAATAAAGCGTGGGTTACGTAATAAAATATTAATGTATTTATTGTCATTCTTTTTAAAACTTTCGGGTAACTTAAAGTAAATGTCAGCCTTGGTTAAGTCTTGTAAATAAGCGTCGTTTTCTTCGCTAATTAATAGTGACAAACTTGGCTGCTGATTGAGTTTTATATGCTTGGTTAATTTAGGCACGGTAACAGGAACTATTGGCGCTTGATTGTTATTTAATAACCGTGCGACCTGTTTTTTCATGGCGGTAAGTTCTTTAAAAGGAATGCTTAGTCCAGAATCTAGTTTTTCAAAAGACAGTTTTTCTAGTGCATAATTAGCATTATTGAAGCTTTTAAAGCGTTTTTCGAGATCTTTTATTGCAAGAGGCAATTTTTTATTCGCTTTTAATACTATGCTTGAGTTAACTGTTTGTGTGTTTTTTTGATCTTGCTCTTGTGTTTTTAGCGTGATCGTTAATGGGGCGTTTTCAGCACCACTAAACTCAAGCGTTAAGGTTGTTTTTTCTGTATTTAAGCGGCTTATTTTCTCGCTCACTAGCTCCCTTATCGCATTTTTTTCAGCGGCGAGCGTTTGCTGAGTATCATGAATTTGTACCACTGAAATAGCATTGTTTTTCTCATTGGCATGATCAAAACTATGATCGCGTGGATTATCAATAAACATCTCTTTGGTGAGATCACCTTGTAAGAATGAATTGGTAAAATCACGATTAAATACTTTATATAGACTTGAGTTATCGTCGATTAATTTGCCTGTTTCGACAAATTTATCGATTTGTTTACGCCAACTATCAACGACCGTATGTACGTAATTTTCACCTTTTATGCGACCTTCAATTTTTAATGAATCAACGCCAGCATCAACTAATTGTGGCAAATCAAAATAAGCAGAATTATCTTTTAAATTTAACGGAAATTTATTACCCGCTGCGGTAATCTCATATTCGTCGCGACACGCTTGGCTACAACGACCGCGATTACCCGAATTACCCACACTAACTGAGCTTGAATAACATTGTCCTGAAAATGCAATACATAACGCGCCATGTACAAAAATCTCGGTTAATAGCTTCTGCTGATGGGCAATGGCAGTTAATTGCTTTATTTCGGCTAAGTTTAATTCGCGCGATAAGTTAACTCGTGTTGCCCCTAAGTTACTTAAAAAATGAATTTGTCCTTCATTATGGGTGGTTAATTGGGTTGAGGCATGAATGTTAAGCGTGGGAAAATAGCGATTAACTAGAGTGAATAAGCCGAGATCTTGCACGATAATACCGTCAATACTGGTATTTACTAATTTATTTAATAAATTAAATAGTGCGGGGATTTCATGCTCTAAAATAACGATATTGAGCGTTAAAAAAACTTCACAGCCATATTGATGGGCAAGACGCAATACACCATTTAATTCGTCAAAAGAAATATTGGTGGCGCGATTACGAGCATTAAATGTGTCTAATCCACAATAAACGGCATTAGCCCCTGCTATAATGGCAGCTTTTATTGCATTAACACTGCCACCTGGGGCTAATAATTCTATTTTTTGACTCATCGCGCTATCTTCTCTTTACATCGTTTTTCAGTCTGACATATTTGCAACTGAAATATTTTTGAGCGGCGATTTTACTCGGTTATGCGAATGATTACTACTGTCATAAAGTGAAGTTACGCTGATCGTTAAGTAAGTTTTCTTTACTTGAGTGTTGAATTAACGTTTTATTTGTTTTTTTGCAAGGCATTAAATGCGGCCATTTGTTCTTCTGTGGCTGGTAGTTGATGGTTTGCTTTCCACTCACTGTATGGCATGCCGTAAATTTGTTGGCGAGCAGCGTCGATATCAATTTCTACCCCAAGTTTTTCAGCTTCGCTTACCGTCCATTTTGAAAAACAGTTACGGCAAAAGCCTGCGGTGATCATTAAATCAATATTTTGTACATCTTTACGTTGATCTAAATGGGCGAGTAAACGACGAAATACAGCGGCTTGAATTTCTATTTCTTTGTCGGTGTAATTTGTTGGTGCTGTGCTTTTATCTGTCATGTTATGCTCTTAATCTTATTGTTATTGTTATTGTTATTGTTATACCAGTCATTGTTATACCAGTCATTGTTATACTGGTTTTAATTGTCGTGCCTCGCTACGCTCGTGACGACCTACAAAAGCTTTGTTACACGCTAATAATTTAAGTCAGTTTGCTCTTCATCTTCAACAGGTGGAGCAGGGCGTTTATGACGTCTAATTTGTACTATCATACCAAGGTAAGGATTATCAAAGTAATGTATCTCTTTACTTATTACGCGGCGGTCTTGTTTAAATTCTATTAGTTTTAATGGTTCAAGTGTTTTTAAAGTAGAGGTTTGGTTTGCTTTTAAAACGTCACTGGCTTGCTCTGCTAAGTTTTTGTTTAAAACTGTCATATCAAAGGTAATAAACAAATAATGGTTTAAATGCACTTTAAACCAGCCATCTAAAAACCAGTTTTGTAATGGTGGTTGCGGTTTATTGATATGATATTTTTGCTCTAGTTGAGTTATTTTATCATTAATTTTTAAGCTTAATTTATCTTTATCGAGATCGGCAATAAGTTTATCTATATTTAGTGGTGAAGTTGAATCGTTAGTAAACTTGCTGTCATTTAGTTGCGCTAAAATTTCTCCAATACGATTATTTACGGCTTGTTGGTATTGCTGTTGCTGATCTAAAACTATTTTGTGCGCAGGTGCCGCATTAATTTGATCGCTTGAGTATGTTGTCTTCTCACTGTTATCTGATTTTTGTTGCTCCTGCTCCTGCTCCTGCTCTAGTGCTGAGGCTATTGCTTTATTATATTGTGCTAGCTGGTTTTGGTAATTAGCTTGCAAATTATCACCGCCAAAAAGATGTAAAGGAATGGCGTAATTTCTCCCTTTGGGCGCTAACCGCCAGCCTAGGTGTAACAAGGGTTTAAATGCTTTACTCCAACGTAATTGTTTTACAATATCATTAAGCTTTAATGAGCTTTTACTTAATAAATAAGGTTTTTTGCTATACACATCCCCAGCAGCGTTGATGGTACTTGGTACTTTATCAACCATAAAGTCGTTAGCGTTAAAGCTGCTATCTTGTGCCGAAAGTTGTGCTAGTGTCTGCGAAGATAATTGGCAAAGTTGTGCGTGGTTAGGCTGATATTTTGTACGATGTTTTGTTTCGTTTTGTACTGAAAAATAATCAGTGCTAAGATTAAATTGCCAAGGCGAAAATGCTTGTTCAGCTTGTTCGACTAAAGCAATTATTGCTGGTGTTAAAGGTTCAACTATATCTTCTGCTGTGTTAATTACGTTAGTTGTGTGAGTTAAATTATTGATTTGCGGGTTAATAAATGCTTCGTTGATATTATCGTTAACAAGGTTTTCTTCATTATTAATAGTAGGCAAAAATTGATCGCTTTCATTATTAGAGAGAGCAAAGTCAACTGTCTTTATTTCATCTTCTGGTTCATCAACACTCGTTTCTTCAGGTGTTTCATCAAGCAGTAAATTATTTATTTCAGCCAGTGTCTTTTCTTGATAAAAAGGCGTTGGCGTTGCTGCTTGTTGAAAAAAATCTTGGGTGTTGATTTTTTCTCCACATAGGGGCAATTGTANCTTTAAAGTGCTAGTGTCTGGTTTTAAAAAAGGTGTTAATAATTCNATAAAGCGTTTATGNCGNAAACTNAGTGCCGCAGAGGGCATATCATCAGGAAATTGTTCTTTTAATAGACTTTTATCACCAAGTTGTTGAAAAAGGATCACTTCTACTTCAAACCAACGTTCTTTTTTAACTGTTTGAGCAAACGCTGTGTTGTTGGCTAATAAAGCTAAGCAAGGTAGTAGCGTGAAGTATTTAATGTGTTTTAACAATGTTTGTCCTAATTAGTTTGTCGAGCCTCGCTCAGGCTCGTGTCGACCTACAATTTATCTTATCAAATTTAACCGTTTATGCTTTCTTTTATTTGTTTGCTGTTTGCTTTAGTGCCTTTACTTTTTGTTTTTGGCTTTCTTCGTTTGGCTTTTGGCAAAATCATTTAACATTGCAGTGATTAATAATAATCTATCTTTGGCTTCTATGGTACGCTCATTACCTTTTAGACTAAATTTAAGCTTAGTTGGTCCATTCATTTTATATTTAGTGGGCTGTGCTTGGATGAGCGCAATGATCATCATAGGGTCTATATTTGCATTAGGGTTAAACTCAATGCTGCCACCATTCTCACTCGCATCAATGCGAATAATGCCAACTTTTTGTGCTTTAAGTTTTAGTTTTGCTATTTGTACTAAGTTTTTTGTCGCTTGTGGTAATAAGCCAAAGCGATCAATAAGTTCAACTTGAATATCGTCTAAGTCATTATTGTTTTTACCACTAGCAATGCGTTTATATAAGCTTAAACGTAAGCTAACATCAAAAATGTAGTCTTCGGGTATTAAAGCTGGAATACGTAAATCAATTTCGGTTTGTTTACGCGTGGTTTGATCTAGTGATAATTGTTTACCCTCTTTTAGCGCTGCTACGGCATCATCGAGCATTTCCATGTATAGGCTAAAGCCTATTTGACTCATTTGTCCACTTTGATCTTCGCCTAATAGTTCGCCTGCGCCACGAATTTCTAAATCGTGGGTCGCTAAAGTAAAACCTGCTCCTAAATCTTCAAGTGAGGCTATCGCATCAAGACGTTTTTTTGCATCTTTGGTCATACGTTTAGCGTGAGGTGTTAGCAAGTAAGCATAAGCTTGATGGTGAGAGCGACCAACACGACCACGTAATTGGTGCAATTGTGCTAGCCCTAAATGATCTGCTCTGTCCATAATTATTGTATTGGCACTAGGTACATCAATACCTGTTTCAATAATGGTGGTACACACCAGTACGTTAAAACGTTGATGATAAAAGTCGCTCATTACTCGTTCTAGGTCGCGTTCGCGCATTTGTCCGTGCGCGGTAACAATTTTAGCTTCAGGCACTAAGGTTTGAATATCAAGCGCCGTTTTTTCAATTGTTTCAACATTATTATGAAGAAAATACACTTGCCCACCGCGGAGTATCTCACGTAAAACAGACTCGCGAATAAGTGCGTCATCACGTTGATGAACAAAGGTTTTTACGGCTAAACGCCTTGCTGGTGGTGTCGCGATAATGGATAAATCTCGCATGCCGCCTATCGCCATATTTAAGGTGCGTGGGATAGGGGTGGCGGTAAGCGTTAAAATATCGACATTACTGCGTATTTTTTTAATTTTTTCTTTTTGTTTAACACCAAAACGATGTTCTTCATCGACAATGAGTAAACCTAAGTCTTTGTACTTTATTTCGCTTTGGATTAATTTATGCGTACCGATTAAAATATCAACATGACCACTGGCCACTTTTGCAATCACTTCTTTTTGCTCTTTTGCCGTTTTAAAACGTGACAATACTTCAATATTTACGGGCCAATTGGCAAAACGGTCACGAAAATTTTCATAATGTTGTTGAGCAAGTAGTGTGGTTGGCACTAATATTGCGACTTGTTTTCCGTCATTTACGGCGACAAAAGCAGCGCGCATAGCCACTTCAGTTTTACCAAAACCAACATCACCACACACTAATCTGTCCATGGTTTTAGGGCTGCGCATATCGCCGATAACGGCGTGAATGGTTTGTTCTTGGTCGGTGGTTTCTTCAAAACCAAAACTGTCGGCAAAAGAGCGGTAATCTTCTTTATTTAATTGATAATGATAACCTTGTGAGTTTTCACGTTTAGCATAAACATCAAGTAATTCTGCGGCAACATCGCGTATTTTCTCTGCGGCTTTACGTTTTGCTTTACTCCAACTGTCGCTACCTAATTTATGCAGCGGTGCATTTTCGGCACCAGAATAGCGACTAATTAAATGTAATGAAGCAACAGGCACATATAATTTAGCTTCGTTGGCATAAGCGAGTACTAAAAACTCGGTAGTTAAACCACTGGTTTCTATGCTTTGTAAACCGATGTAACGACCAATACCGTGTTCAATATGTACTACCGCTTGACCAATGGAAAGCTCGGCTAGATTTTTGAAAATTATGTCACTGTTTATCTCTTTATTTTTACCGCGACGTCGTGTTTGGCGCACTCTGTCACCAAGTAATTCAGTTTCAGTAATAACCGCAAAAACAGCAGCTTTTATACTGCTATTTTGCTGCTCTGTAATAATAAAACCATGGCTAAGTGCATTAACGGTTAAACCAACTTTAGCCTCACTTTGTTTAAATTCATTAATGGAGTTGAATAACTCAGGTTTGATATTATTACGTTCAAGCAATTCTAAGACTGTTTCACGGCGACCTTGGGTTTCAGCAATAAATAGGGTGCGCTGGTTCTTGTTATTTCTAATAAATTCATTTAAGGCGGTAAACGGTTGTTTTAATGCTGAATTAACTGCTAATTCTGGCAACGATGTGATCGGGTAATAAATATCCCCCGCTTTTTTACGAACACGTTTAACAGGAGGTTGTTGCACTTGCTGTCTTTGCTCTTGTTCAGAGTGCTCTTGTTCAGAGTGCTCTTGTTCAGTTCTTTTTCAGCGGTTTCTTTGCTTTGTAGTGTTTTCGCTATGGTAATGCGATTAAAGTTTTTTAATTCGAGATAGAGTTCATCTCTGTGTAAAAATAGTTTTTTAGGCGGTAATAAAGGGCGAGTTGGGTCATAACGCCTATTTTCATAACGATAATTAATGTCAAGCCAATATTGTTCTAGTGCATGGTCAATATCGCCATGAAGTATAATTTGTGTTTGTGTACTTAAATAATCAAATAGCGTGTTAGTTTGCTCAAAAAATAGCGGTAGATAATATTCTATGCCGTTAGGCAAAATACCATTACTTACTTGATGATAAATGGATTCTTTTTCATTGTTGGTTTTTAAATGTTCACGGTATTGACTGCGAAATAAATTAATTGCTGCTTTATCGGTTGGAAACTCATGTGCGGGCAATAATTCAATTTTATTAACTTTGTCCGTTGATCGCTGTGAGTCGGGATCAAATAGACGGATTTCGTCAATTTCATCATCAAAAAAATCAAGACGAAAAGGCGTTTTACTACCCATAGGGTATAAGTCTAAAATTGCGCCACGTACTGAAAATTCACCATGTTCCATCACTTGATCTACACAGCGATAACCACAGTTTTCTAATTCTTGACGTAACTGGTGTAAATCTTTTTTCTCGCCTTGTTTTATTAATAAGCTGTTTGCTTCTAAAAATTGTTTTGGGGCAAGACGTTGTAATAGTGTATTTATTGGTACTATTACAACGCCTTGCTGCATGCGCGATAATTGATAAAGGGTAGTTAAGCGCTGAGAGATAATATCTTGATGCGGCGAAAAACTGTCATAGGGTAGCGTTTCCCAATCAGGAAATAAGCAAATATCACAAGCTTTTTCATTATTAGCTAGGCTTGATAACTCGTGTTCTAAGCGTAGTGCTGACGGGGTATCTTGAGTTATTAATAATATGGGGGCTTTATTTGTTGAGATACCGTTTTGTAGTGCGGCATGATAAATAGCTAAGCTGGCACTACTGCCAATTAAGTTATGCCAAGTTTTTTTATCGGCTGATTTGTTTTGTGTTGAAGCTACAGAAGATAAAATGGGATCAAAAATAGAGTTGGCTTGGCGCATAAAATTATTATTTATAGTAACGAAAAAGCAGCGCGTATCTTAACAAAAAATTATTAAGGTTAAATAAATATTTTTAGCAATATAGCTATTAAGATTAACCATTAGCAAAAAGTGCAATAACTAGTGCAAACATTAAAATCCAAAATCCTGATAATAATTGCCAAAATAATACTTGTGATTTGTTCTTTTTAACTTTGGGATCATCACGTAAGTAATTAGGGTTAGGGTGTTTTAAGTCGTGTAAAAATTCTGGGATATTGTCATAGCGTTGTTCTAAATCAAAAGCAACACCACGCTGTAGGGTACGGTCAAACCACATTGGGATAATGGGGTTGGCATCGCCAGCTTTAAGGTAGCGCAGGTGATCGTATTCGAAGGCGGTTTGGCACTCTTCTATTTTTTCTCCATAAGGCAGTTTTCCACAAAATAATTCATAGGTGATGGTGGCAAGTGCGTATAAATCACCTTGTATACCTGTGTTTTTACCGAGTAAATATTGGGGATCAGAGTAAGTCGCCGTGCCTAATACCCCTTCATGTTCAAGCGGTATAAATACTTCGGCAAGGCCAGCAACAAAAACAGAGCCAAAATCAACTATTTTTACTTTAATTTCATTGCTGTCGTTACTTTTATCATTACCTTTATTAGTACCTTTATTATAATTTTCATGCTCGGCATCTAGCACTAAAACATTGGCGGGTTTTAAGTCTTGATGAATAGTTTCCATCTTATGAAAAGCCGCTAAGCCAGTAGCAATTTGTTCAATAATTTTTATAGCTAATTTAGGTTTTGGAAAACGATGGGCATCCATCCATTTATCTAACGATACTCCATGTACATATTCCATTAAATAATACAAACAAGTACGTGGGCGTGATTGTGCAATAATGCGTACTACGTGTTTGCTGTGAATGCGTTTGCCAATCCATTCCTCTTGAATAAAACGGTCAATATAACTGGTGTCTTCTAAAAAATTTATTGATGGTGTTTTCATTACCATTTTCTCACCAGTATCGGTGTCTTCCACTAAATACAGTTGACTACGCGAGCTAGCAAATAGCTCTTTTAAAACTTTATAGCCGTCTAGCATTACGCCCTCATCGAGTGGCGGCGGAAAAGGTAGACGAGTTAATTTTGAGTTGTAATCATTTAAACTTTCATTAGGTAATTGTTTTATCTGACAAAGTGAGCCACTAATATTGTCGTCACTACCGTTATCAAAGGCAGTTTGTACCAGTTTATCAATACGTGCTTGGCAAGAGACTTGTTCCGTCATAATCGCTTGTATTTGCTTAGCCTCAATAAAGTCGTGAATACCGTCTGAGGTAACTAATAAAACATCGTCTTTTTCGAGTGTAAATGAGCTGTAATCTATTTGAATAGAATTATCCATGCCCATAGCGCGCGCTAAAAAAGTTCGCCCTGAACCAATGCTAGCAACATGATCGCGGGTTAGCTGTTTAAATGATGGCTGTTTAAATTCACCTTGACGTAATAAAAATGCACGACTGTCACCAGCATGAAAAAAATGGCAAATTCTTGATTTTAAAACGAGTGCTGTAAAGGTGGTTAAATAACCTTTTTCTTCATTGGTAAATTCATGGCTACGTTTAAATAGTGTAAGGTTGATGCTAGAAAGAATTTTTTGTCCTGAGTGCTTTACTGACCAAGTATCAGGGGTTTTATAATAATCGTCAATAAAGCGCGTGATAGCGGTATGACTTGCTTCTTTACCTGCTTCGGCGCTACTTACGCCATCAGCAACCGCGAGTACAATGCCTTTTGCTTCAAGCTGGCGGTTGTTTTTATCTTTGTCTTCTTGAGGAACAAAAAAACCAACCGCATCTTCATTTGCCTCTTTTAAGCCTTGTATTGAATGGCTAGCAAGATCAACGTGTAATAGGTTGGTTTTAGTCATAGTTAATTCTTATTTTTAATTACGTAATAATAGTTATAAACTTATTAAAATCAATCTATTATTTTAAATAAACTAATAGAATATTATTTGTTTTAGCCTAAATAGAATAATGAACTTATGATCATTATTCTAAATAGTTGGAACGATAACAAAGCTGTCGAATTTTTTGCCACCTGAGCTTAGCCTGCTAAGTGATGGTGGCAAAAAATGAAGACAATGCCGTTGTCGTTTCAAATATGACGAATAATTTTAGGATACGTCGATCAATTCGACAGTCCCATCCTCTTTAACTTCAGCCATATGTCCTTTAGGTTCTGTTAAGAACATAGTCGCAAAGAAGATAATAGCAGCAGAAGCGGCAATAACCATAAAGAAGGTGCTGTAATCAACAAAGGATAATACGGTTAAGTAGGTTACTGCACCAACATTACCGTAAGCACCAGCCATGCCCGCAATTTGTCCTGTCATACGGCGTTTTACTAAAGGTACAATGGCAAATACTGCACCTTCACCCGCTTGTACGAAGAAAGAACACACCATTGTGGCAATAACCGCTAATGGGATAGCCCAAGTACCATCCACTTGGCTTAATACCATATAACCAACAGCTAAACCACCGACTAAAATCATTAAACTATGACGACGACCAAAGGTATCACTAAACCAGCCACCAGCAGGGCGGGCCACTAAGTTCATAAAAGCAAAACCAGAGGCTAACAACCCTGCTTTTACGGGAGATAAACCGTCAAAAGTATCAAGAAAGAATAACGGTAACATTGATACAACCGCTAGTTCAGAGCCGAAAGTTACAAAATAAGAAAGATCTAAAATAGCGACTTGTTTAAAATCATATTTTTCAATATCAGCAACACCGTGCTTTAAATGCTCAGCATTGACACGCCAAATAGAATGTACTTGTACAACAAACAAAATAGCTAAAGAAATCCACATTATTTCCATTGTCTGGCTTGAAAATAAGTTCACGCCAGCAGGAGACAGTTTCCATGCAAGTACGGCTAAAGCAATGTACATAGGAATATTCATAAACAAGTAAAAGTAAAAATCTTTCCAACTAGTGACTTCTAAGCCACCTGATTTTTTTGGTTTAAAATAAGTAGAACCTTTAGGCGTGTTACGTGCGGCAAAATAAAAGAAAACACCATAAATACCAGCAATAACGCCCGTTAAACCAATAGCGTAGCGCCAGCCGTCATCACCACCAAAAAATAACGCTAGTGAAGGTAAAGTCATTGCGGCTGCGGCTGAACCAAAGTTACCCCAACCACCGTAAATACCTTCGGCAATACCAACTTGTTTAGCAGGGAACCATTCGCCAACTAAACGAATACCAATAACAAAACCTGCACCCACAAAACCGAGTAAAAATCTAAATAAGGCGAGTTGTTCAAAGCTATCAGCCATGGCAAAGCCAACACAAATAAAGGAGGATATAACCAGTAAGCTACTAAAAGTAATGCGTGGGCCAAATTTATCCACTAAAATGCCAATAACAATACGTGCGGGTATGGTTAAGGCAACGTTTAAAATCATCAGTGCTTTTACTTGCGCCGTTGATAAATCAAAGGCTTCTTTTATAAAAACTAATAAAGGGGCATGGCTAAACCACACCACAAAGGTGAGGAAAAATGCAAACCAAGTAATATGGAGCATTTTTATTTTAGGATCTGCAAGACTGAGCAGATTCATTTTTCCATCGTGTGACATATCATTAACTCCTGCATGTTTTTCATGCAATAATAGTGTACTTAAAAATAAAATGTTAAAAACTAATGTATTTATTAAAAATAAACTTAAAAAAATAATGGGTATAGTGTGCACTTTTGTTAATTTAGCTTTATTGACTCAGGTCAACAAAGTGATTGTCAAAATATAACAAAATAGACATTAAATAATTCATGATAAAATAACAATGTTTTATCTGAATTTTATAGGTAATTTATGGATATACAACAACGACATGCTTATCGCGCTTTAACTATGGCAACACTGGCTTTTGCTGCTTGCTTTTCAGTGTGGACATTATATTCAATTCTAGGAATTGAATATAAAGAGCGTTTTAATTTAAGTGCAACAGAATTTGGTTTGTTGTTAGCGTCACCTATATTTACGGGGGCTATTTTTAGAATACCTATTGGTTTTTTAGCTGAAAAAATATCATGTAGAAAATTGTTTTTTTGGCAAATGCTATTAACCGCGCCGCCGCTTTTTTATTTACCTTATGTTGAAACCTACTCGGGCTTAATTTGGTTAGGTTTTGCGTTTGGTATTAGTGGTGTGTCTTTTACTATTGGTATTCGTTATGTTACCGATTGGTTTGATAGTAAACGTCAAGGCTATGCTTTAGGGATATTTGGAGCGGGTAATGCTGGTGCGGCAATCACTTTAATCCTAGTACCTTTTATTGTTGAAAATTATAGCTGGCAAACCATCGGTCCTATATACGGTGCTGGCATTATAGTGGTTGCGGTACTTTTTCGATTATTTGCTCCTGAAATTAATAAATATTACCAACAAAAACAAAATAATGAACGTGATTTTCGTTATTATATTGCACCCTTTAAAGATTTAAAGGTCTGGCGTTTTGGCCTTTATTATTATTTTGTTTTCGGTAGCTTTTTGGCCTTAATTTTATGGTTGCCTCATTATTATGTTACAGCTTATAAGTTGTCGTTAACGCAAGCGATGGCGCTAACTTTATTATTTGTTGCTAGCTCAAGTATGGTGCGTGCAGTTGGCGGCTGGTTTGCTGATACTTATGGTGCAAGAGCCGTTAATTGGACGGCTTTTTGGATTTGTATGGTGTGTTTATTCTTTTTAAGTTATCCACCAACCACCATGACTATTCATGGTGTAAATAAAGATGTAAAAATCTTTTTTGAAGTGAATGTTTGGCTGTTTACCTCATTGATTTTTATTATTGGCATTGCCCAAGGATTTGGGCGAGCCAGTGTTTATAAAATTATTTATGATTATTATCCAAATCATATGGGCAGCGTTGGTGGTTTAGTGGCTGCACTTGGTGCTTTAGGTGGATGTACGTTACCTATTCTGTTTGGTGTTGCTGTTGATTTAATTGGTGTTTATAGTGCTTGTTTTATGTTGCTATATGGAGTGTTAGCAACGTGTATGATGGTTATGTATATGGCAATAAGAGCAGAGCGTTATCAAAAAATATTAAAAGACTCTATTGAAAATAATTTTTTAGAGCAAGATTAATCGCGCGTTGTCATCTTGACGCAGGTCAGTATCTGCATGACGAATACGTTATATACAATAAACTTTAGGAGTACTTTTGAAAAAATCATTGAATACCCTGCTCAACATCGAGCATTACTTTTATCGTACCGTGGTTTTTACCCGTGCAGGTAATAAAGTGGCTTTAGCTGATATTGAACATCCACAGCAAACAACAGAACTTGAAGATTGGATGGGAATTATCATCTCATTGGCTGATGGTGAACATACGCTACAAGAATTAGTTAGCTTTATGGCTGCTCAATATCCTCAATCTCCTGAAAAATTAGAACAAACCTTAGAGTCAGTAGTAGAGCGCTTAGTTGAAAACGAATTATTGAAATTAAGTGAAACCAAAGTGCAGCTACCTTATTACTTAGCCGCGCCGATTGAACATCTTGACCTTGAAAAAGCAAAAAAATTAATCAAAGAAGATGGTTATACGGTACATTAACTTTTTGGGTGTATTAGTTGTCGCAGTACCATATTACGAGACCCTAGACCCTAGACCCTAGGTTCTAGCTCTATGCAAACATTAACTGTGCATAGCGTGCTAATCCTGCTGTTACACTGCCAAAATGATCACCTACCACTAATTTTGTTTGTGGAAATTGTGCTTGTAAAAACTTTGCAATCACGGGAGATTTTGCAGTGCCACCAGTGACAAACACTACGTCAGGTTGACAATTAGCTTGTTGAACACAGCTTTGCATTAGTGCAGCAATAGCATTTAATTCACGTGAACTGGCATTAAGCAAGGTATTTTGATCAACCTGTGTGCTGAGTTCACTCTCTAAATAACTTAAATCTATACTTTGTTCAAATTGTTCTGTTAGTGCTATTTTGGCTTGCTCGGCGTTATTTACTAATTGATAACTGAGTTTTTCTTGTTGAACTTTTAATAAGCGTTGAAGTTCGTGTTCATTTTTTGCATCGTTGACTAATTCTTTTAAATAACGAGCATTTGCAGCGCTGTAAAATTCGGTTTGCTCATTAATGTTATTAATAGCAACTGCTTGCCAATAACTGTTGGTTGGGATCGGTTTTCCTGTTTTTAAAAATCCATTCATACCCAAACTAGGCATGATGCCTTTAAGGGCTAATTGAATATCGAAATCATTCCCTCCAACACGTTGACCGCTATAAGCCAATAAATGTGCTTGTCGGTCAAGTTGAGTTTTATAGTGTGGTGACATTAATAACATTGAACAATCGGTAGTGCCACCACCGATATCAACCACTAAAACTTTAGTTTCTTGTTGTAAACACTGCTCAAATTCTAACCCTGCAGCAACGGGTTCATATTGAAATTCAATTTCTTTAAAGCCTATTTTTTTTGCTGCACTAGTGAGAATAGCAAGCGCTTGGCGATTACTTTCATCGCCTTTTAAACCTTGAAAGTTAATAGGGCGACCGATCACCGTTTTGGTTATATCGTGTTGTAAATTTTGTTCGGTTAATTTTTTTATATTTAGCATCATTGCGGCAACAATATCTTCAAACAGTGCAATTTGCTGTGGCATTAAATTACTTGCACCCAAAAAAGATTTAGGCGATTTAATGTAATAACCTTCTTCGGGATCCTCTAAATAATTATTTAATGCTTGCTGGCCAAAAGATAATTCACTGTTAATACCATCTAAACGCAATTCACGCAGTGCCGCGGTGCCTTTTTGTAATTGGAGCTGACGTTGTTGTTTAAATGCGACTTGATTGTTAGTGGGTAAGTGCTGTTGGAGCCAATTAACAATAACGTCTCTACTGGGGGAATATAACGTTGAGGGAATATAACGCCCATGCTCACCTAACGCGAGTATTTGAGGGCTATTATTTGCCATAATCGCAACAGCACAATTAGAAGTACCGTAATCAAAACCAATCATTAAATGATCCAAAGATAAAAAGGCCGCGAATAATACTGATTATTTTTATTATTTTCAAGTTAACTGCTACAGTTATACCAAGATTTAAATAAATGGTTTAGTTAATGAATATAAAACCTACACTATGTCTCATAATTAAAGGAATTAATCAATGACTATAGACACTAGTACTGCATTTTATGATGTTATGTTTGATGCTAAAAAAGATCATCAACCAATGAATTTATTAGAGGAAAAAGCCTTAGAGCAAGTTCGAGCAGTGTTGAATGATCCAGAACGTTTAAACCAACATATTCCTACTTTACCCGCTATGTTAATTAAATTGCTAGAAACGTTAAAGAATCCTTATTCAGATGTTTTTGATTTTGTTAATATTTTAGAACAAGATCCCGCATTTGCTACCGAAGTATTACGGATAGCTAATTCAGCTCGTTATTGTCAATCTGATAAAGAAGTACGCTCGTTAAAAAGAGCGGTTTCTTTACTTGGTTTAGCGGGGCTTTCAAAAATAGCGACCACGTTATTAATGGCGAATGTTATTCCTTGTAAACCTATTTATTATAAAATGTTTGGTCGCCAAATTTGGGTACACTCAATGCATTGTGCAACCTTGTGTGAGTTATTAGCGGGTAGTCATGGTGAAGATGAGTTTGATGGTTATTTTTTAGGGCTAATTCATGATATTGGTAAAATTATTATTTTTAATTGTTTATGTGAAGCACTGGGTATGATTATGATGGACTGTTCGCCGGGGACTAAAGTTTTTAAAAAACTAATGTCAGAGATGTCGGCTGATATCAGTTTTTATATTGCTAAAGAATGGCAATTGCCACAACTGTATTGTGATGCGTTAGCTGAGCAATCAGTAGGAAAAGAGCAAACAAAACCTTTATCTAAGTTACTTTATAAAGCTAATACGCTCAGTGAAGCTTATTTGATGCAAGTAAAAGGTTTAGTAACCGAAGAGGAATTGGATCAACTCTTTACTTTGTTTTCATTTCATAGCAGTTCGTGGCAACAATTTAGTGAATTGGCTGTTGAGATTGAAGCATCTGTTAATTAATTTGAATAGTTAAGGAGTTACTTTATGCTCAACTGCCCATAGTGCCGCTTCAACGCGCGATTTTAAGCTGAGTTTTTTCAGTAAGTTTTTGACATGTACCTTAACCGTCGCTTCAGTAATACCAAGCTTGTTGGCAATATATTTATTGCTTTTGCCATTAGCAATCAATTTTAAATTTTGTAATTCACGTTGCGTTAAGCTTTCTAAAATGGATGTTTTTTGTGGTGTGTGGCGCAAAGAGCGAACTAATATTTTTGTTAAGGGTGAACTGATAACAAATTCACCTTTTAAGGCAAGGTGAATTTTTTCAATTAGTTCTTCGGGTTCACTGTCTTTTAATAAGTAGCCATCGGCATTAAATTTTAGTGCCTGCAATACATCGGCTTCGTTATCTGAAACACTAAAAATGACCACCTTACTGCTAACATCTGCGCGTTTAAGGGCTATTAATGTATCAATACCGCTTAAGCCTTTCATATTCAAATCAAGTAATATTAAATCAACGGGGATTTTTACGGCTAGAGCAATCGCTTCTTCTCCCGAACTTGCTTCTGCTATAACGTCGAGATTATCTTCTAAGCTTAGTAATTGTGCAACACCTTTGCGCAGCATGGGGTGATCGTCTACCAGTAAAATTTTTGCAGTCATTTTTTTCTCTTTATTTCTGTATTTTTGAATATTAAAACATACATTTATTAACTGTTGAGTTGTTTAGGGTAGGAGCTTTTAACTGCGAAAATTTCGGGGATAAATCCCCTCCTACAAGTGTTAATAATGCCATTTTATACAAGTTAATTTGAATTAAACTTTTAGTTTTAATTATCGTTTAAAAGTTAAGTTTATTTCTGTGCCATGAGGTTTAATTGTTTTTATATTTATTAAGGTATTTAATGATTTTGCTCTTTCTTCCATTATACCTAAACCAAAGTGCCCTTGTTGAGTAAATTCTTTTGGTAAACCTTTACCATTATCGCTAATTTTTATATTAACAATATCATTAATCTGGCTGATGTCGACACTCGCTTTACTTGCTTTAGCATGACGATAGATGTTGGATAGTGCTTCTCTAATTATTTGTAATAAATGTATTTCTTGATTGGCATTTAAGTAATTATTGGGCAATTGATAGTTTAATTTTATCGGGTGTTGACATTTTTCTTTGAACTCAGCAACAGTGCCTTGTAGAGAATTTTCGAGTGATGGATCATCAAGCTTTAATCTAAAGGTGGTTAATAATTCTCGGAGTTGTAAATAAGCCGCATTTAAACCTTGTTTAATGTCTTTAATTGTTTCATTAACACCTTCATCTAATTGTGTACTAGGTACTTGTTTTTGCATTTTTCGAGTTAACAAACTCATTTGTACTTTTAAATACGAGAGTGATTGTGCTAATGAATCATGTAATTCACGGGCAATAACGGCGCGTTCTTCCATAATTAATAAACGATTTTCACTATTCCTTTTTTGATCTAATTCTATTGCAGTCGCAATAATATCAGCCATCGCTTGTAATATTTGTTGTTGCCAAGGTTTAACTTGTTCAGTTTTAGGAAATTGCCAAATTAAGTAACCAAATAACAGTGTTTGTTTTTCTAAGGGGAATTTTATATGGTTAAAACAAATGTGATCTATATTGTCTAATGGGTTAGTAACATCAATGATTAAATTATTTTGTTGATTAAGTTTTATATTAACTTTACCAAAACCTAATACTTGTTCTAATTCTTTAATAATGAGCGGGCTAATATTTTGTTTGCTTTGCGGGTTACTTGTTTGATGTGAATCGTAACTAGTTAACTGTTTTGCTGCATGAAAAAGCATTTCGAGTGATTGATTCGATTGCGTTAATTCTTGAGTTTTTTGTTCAACTCGTTGTTCAAAGTCTTGATAGGTTGTTTTTAGCTCATTCGACATTTGATTAATGGTATGCGACAACACGCCTAGCTCATCGTCACCTTGGTATTGTACTTTTAGATCAAAATTACCTTTTCCTGCTTCATTAGCAACGTTAACTAATTGTTTTAGTGGAATGATGACGGATTTATTTAGTTTTATTAAAACGATAACAGAAATGATTAATACCAAAAGCAGGCTTAAGCCTTGAATAAGCCTTAATATGCTGAGCTTATTTTCGGATTCTAATTGTAATAAGGTGACTAATTTATCAATTATTTCAACAAAATGATCAAAATCAGCGAAAGATTTTTGTCTTTCTAATGCGCTATGCTGATGATTTTTTTTATGTTTTATATCTGTCCAAAACGTTACTATTTTCTGGTATTGTTTTGATATTTTAGGGTTGCTACCAGAATTGAGTAAACCGCCAGCCAGTAAATTTTTCAGACGTTTATCAAAGGCTTGAGATTCTTTTTTTATTAATTGATTATTGTCGGTGTGCTCAACAAAGTAGGCGCGAGAAATACGTATAGCTTGCATTCTAAGTGCGCCAGCACTGTTAATTTTAGCGGCATCACCACTTAAGCTTTCTGTTACTAACATGGATGAAATCATACTGACCACTCCCAGCATGATAATTAAGGTAATAATTTGACCAACGCGGGCAACTAAAGAGGTACTTGAAGAGGTTTCGTTAAACAAAGTGCTATCGCTTTAGAGTTTGTCTTGAATAGTTAATGCACTTAGCATACTGAAAAATTTATCATTGTGATAGCTCTACTACTAAATAGTTTTTAATCCTTGTTTTTAATGTGTGTTTATTGTTGTGTGTTTGTTTATTCTTTTAAATCAATTTGTTATAAGTTTGATGTACCTACCACTTAAGTGGTAGTTTGGTTGCGTTTGCTGATTTTCTTATTATGCGTTTTTGATCCATATCAATGTTGCGTCTCCTATAGTTGTTACTTTAGCCTCAGTAGAAATAAAAGCTTAGTAAAAAAGAAACGGTTCGCTTTGTTGTTTTTTTATTGAATAACAAATAACGGACTTGAATTTTAAAAAATACTGATAAGTTGGAGAAAACAATGTCAGATATCAAAGAATGGGACGTAGAAGATCCCAAATTCTGGGAAAGTACAGGTAAAAAGATTGCGAGTCGCAACCTTTGGATCTCTATTCCTAGTTTACTCTGTGGTTTTGCAGTATGGTTATACTGGGGGATCATCACGGTTCAAATGTTAAATTTAGGTTTTCCATTTGAAAAGTCAGAATTATTTACTTTAATGGCGATTGCAGGCTTAACGGGGGCAACGCTGCGTATACCCAGTAGTTTCTTTATTCGTTTATGTGGTGGTCGTAATACTATCGTCTTTACTACGGCATTATTAATGTTGCCTGCGGTAGGTGCGGGTATTGCTTTGCAGGATATGAATACACCATTATGGGTTTTTCAAGCACTTGCTTTACTATCTGGTTTTGGTGGCGGTAACTTTGCTTCATCAATGTCTAACATCAGTTTCTTTTATCCTAAAAAACAACAAGGTTTAGCGCTAGGCTTAAATGCTGGTTTAGGTAACTTTGGTGTTACTACTATGCAAATTTTAGTGCCATTAGTAATGACCTTCGGTTTGTTTGGTGGTGATCCTATGACGTTAGTGAACACTTCTGGTACGCTAATTGGCAAAATTCCTGCTGGCTCTGACGCATGGATTTTTAATGCTGGTTATGTCTGGTTATTATTTTTAGTACCATTGGTTGCTGTTGGCTGGTTTGGCATGAATAACATTCGTGCTTCACATGTCTCTCCAGACGCGCCTAATGCGGTCGTTTCTTTTGGTATGATTTCTATTATGCTATTAATTGCTTTTGCTACGGCTATTGGTGGTTTATGGCTGATGTTACCTGAAAAAGTTAACGGCTCTGGTTTTGGCGTTCCTAAAGAGATGATCCTTATTGGGGTGGTTGGCGCTACTGTCATGCTATTGAAATTTTTACCTGGTAAAATTCGTGATAATTTAGATCATCAATATAAAATTTTCAATAATCCGCATACTTGGGTGATGAGTATTATTTATACGATGACTTTTGGTTCTTTTATTGGTTTTGCGGCGGCTTTTCCTCTTTCTATTAAAGTTATTTTTGGTTACCAACATATTATGGTTGATGGTGTAATGACCCACAATACTATTAATGCTAATGGCCCAAGTGCCTTGATGTATGCATGGATGGGCGCTTTTATTGGAGCGTTAATTCGTCCTATTGGTGGCTGGATGGCTGATAAAATGGGTGGAGCTAAAGTAACCCAGTATTGTTCTGTGGTTATGGTTGCTTGTGCATTAGGGGTTGCTTACTTTATGAAAGCCGCTTATGCCTCTGAAACTCCTGAAGAATACTTTGTACCTTTCTTTGTCTTATTTTTATTCTTATTTGCTGCTACGGGTATTGGTAACGGTTCTACGTTCCGTACTATTTCAATGGTATTTAATAAGGAGCAAGCGGGTCCAGTACTAGGGTGGACTTCAGCCATCGCTGCTTACGGCGCATTTTATATTCCTAAAGTATTAGGTGAACAAATTAAATTAACAACACCAGAAAATGCATTAATTGGTTTCGCGATTTTCTATGCCGTGTGTATCGGTATTAACTGGTGGTTTTATTTACGTAAAGGCGCAGAGCATCATAATCCTTAATTCGTTTATTATAAAAGAATAAGATTATTAAAGAGAGTTGGCTATAGAATCTTGTAAGGCCAGCTCTTTTTTAACAATATATATTGTGTCTTAATAAAAAGAGCCATCAAATTACAATAAGCTGAACTATAGTTATAAAAATTTATTTTACTTTTGTTTTAGTTCAGTTCATTTCAACGGAGAAATAAAAATGAGTCATTTTCTTGATCGCTTACAGTTTTTTAAAAAGAAAACTGGCGAATTTAGCGATGGTCATGGTGATACCACTAATGAAGGTCGTGAGTGGGAAAACAGCTACCGTCAACGCTGGCAACATGACAAAATCGTACGTTCAACCCATGGGGTAAACTGTACGGGTTCTTGTTCATGGAAAGTTTATGTTAAAAATGGTTTGGTTACTTGGGAAACCCAACAAACTGATTATCCTCGTACTCGCCCTGATTTACCAAATCATGAACCACGTGGCTGTCCTCGTGGTGCCAGCTATTCTTGGTATTTATACAGTGCTAATCGTTTGAAATATCCTAAAGTGCGCAAACCATTATTAAAATTATGGCGCTCGGCGCGGGCAACGATGACCCCAGTGGACGCTTGGGGAAGCATAGTTGAAGATAAAGTTAAGGCCCAATCTTACAAATCTAAACGTGGTTTAGGTGGTTTTGTTCGTTCTAGCTGGACAGAAGTTAACGAAATTATTGCTGCTGCTAACGTTTATACCACTAAAACTTATGGCCCTGACCGTGTGGTTGGCTTTTCACCCATTCCTGCGATGTCAATGGTGTCTTATGCAGCTGGTGCGCGTTATTTATCATTAATGGGTGGTGTGTGCTTAAGTTTTTACGATTGGTATTGTGATTTACCTCCGTCATCACCGATGACTTGGGGCGAGCAAACCGATGTGCCTGAATCTGCCGATTGGTATAATTCAAATTACATTATTGCTTGGGGTTCTAACATTCCTCAAACACGTACCCCTGATGCGCATTTCTTTACTGAAGTTCGTTATAAAGGTGCTAAAACAGTCTCAATTACCCCTGATTACGCCGAAGTGTCAAAACTTACCGATGAATGGTTAAACCCTAAACAAGGTACTGATGCTGCATTGGGTATGGCATTTGGGCATGTTATTTTAAAAGAATTTCACTTAGAAAATCCCAGTGAGTACTTTACTAATTATGTTCGTCAATATACCGATTTTCCGATGTTGGTGTTATTAGAAAAATTTGATGACATTGCTAGTGCTGATGGTGCTGCGTTTAAATCAACGCGCTTTTTACGTGCCTCTGATTTATCGGATAATTTAGGTCAGGATAATAATCCAGACTGGAAAACCATTGCTTTAGATGAAAATACTAATGAGCTAGTTTCTCCTACCGGTGCTATTGGTTACCGTTGGGGTGAAAAAGGTAAATGGAATATCCAAGAGCGTGAAGGTAACACTGGCGCTGAAACTAAACTACAGTTAACGTTACTTGAAAAAGAGGGTGATGGCACTTCACAAATAACGCCTGTTGCTTTTCCTCATTTTGCGGCTGATGCTACTAATACGGCATGGACAGCATGTGATCAAGATGAAATTCAAGTACGTAATGTACCCAGTAAAACTATTGTAGGGGCAGACGGTAAAGAATATATCGTTGCGACCGTTTACGATTTAATGATGGCTAACTATGCTATTGATCGCGGTTTAGGTGGCGGTAATGTGGCATCAAGTTATGATGATGACATTCCGGGTACTCCAGCATGGCAAGAAAAAATCACCGGTTTAGCGCGATCAAAAGTGATCAAAGTTGCGCGTGAATTTGCTGATACGGCGAATAAAACCAAAGGTAAATCAATGATCATTGTCGGTGCAGCAATGAATCACTGGTATCACATGGATATGAACTACCGTGGTTTAATTAACATGGTGATGATGTGTGGTTGTGTGGGTCAATCAGGTGGCGGCTGGTCACATTATGTTGGTCAAGAAAAACTACGCCCTCAAACAGGTTGGCAGCCTTTAGCGTTTGGTTTGGATTGGACTCGTCCGCCGCGCCAAATGAATGGTACTTCTTTTTTCTATAACCATTCTTCGCAATGGCGTCATGAAAAAGTAAGTATGCATGAAGTTTTGTCACCGATGGCAAATAAAGCAGATTTTCCTGAGCATACGCTTGATTACAATATTAAAGCAGAGCGCTTGGGTTGGTTACCGTCTGCTCCACAGTTAAATCGTAATCCATTACAATTAACTAAAGATGCAGCAGAAGCTGGCATGTCGGCAAAAGATTTTACCGTACAAGAACTTAAAAATGGTCATTTAAAATTTGCCGCCGAAGCGCCAGATTCGCCTGAAAACTTCCCGCGTAACATGTTTATTTGGCGTTCAAACTTACTGGGTTCTTCAGGTAAGGGACATGAATACATGCTTAAGTACCTACTAGGTGCTGAAAAAGAAAGTGTATTGAATGCAGATAACGGTGTTACGGGTGGAATAATACCTCAAGAAGTTGAATGGCAAGATGACGGTGCTACGGGTAAATTAGATCTAGTAATTACCTTAGACTTTAGAATGTCATCAACTTGTATGTATTCAGATATTTTACTACCAACAGCAACATGGTATGAAAAAGATGATTTAAATACTTCTGATATGCATCCATTTATTCACCCATTATCAACGGCAGTTGATCCTGCGTGGGAAGCAAAATCTGATTTCGAGATCTTTAAAGGTATTGCTAAAGCATTTTCTGACGTCGCGGTTGGTAACTTAGGCGTTGAACAAGATTTAGTTACCGTACCTATGTTACATGATACCGCAGGTGAGTTAGCACAACCGTTTGATATTAAAGATTGGAAAAAAGGCGAGTGTGATTTAATTCCAGGAAAAACAGCGCCAAATATGGTGCCTGTTGAACGTGATTATCCTAATCTTTATAAGCAATTTACTTCGGTAGGTCCATTGCTTGATAAATTAGGTAATGGTGGTAAAGGTATTGGCTGGAATACCGATGACGAAATTATGTTATTAGGTGATTTAAATCACCGTGTAACTGACGAAGGTATTAGTAAAGGTCGTCCGCAATTAGAAAGCGCGATTGATGCTTGTGAGATGATATTAACGCTTGCTCCAGAAACCAACGGTAATGTTGCCGTTAAAGCGTGGGAAGCGATAGGTGAATTTACGGGTATCGACCATACTCATTTAGCCAAACCTAAACAGGACGAAAAAATACGTTTTCGTGATCTTCAAGCGCAACCACGTAAAATTATTTCTTCACCAACATGGTCAGGCTTAGAAGATGAACATGTAAGCTACACCGCTGGTTATACCAATGTACACGAGCTTATTCCATGGAGAACTATTACGGGTCGTCAACAGTTTTATCAAGATCATAAATGGATGCAAGCTTTTGGTGAGCAATTTGTTTCTTACCGTCCACCTGTTGATACTAAAACAACTGAGATGGTTAAAAACTCTAAACCAAACGGTAATAAAGAAATCGTATTGAACTGGATCACTCCACATCAAAAATGGGGTATTCACAGTACGTATTCTGACAACTTGTTAATGCTGACACTATCTCGCGGCGGTCCGATTATTTGGATGAGTGAAGTTGATGCTAAAGAAGCGGGTATTGAAGATAACGATTGGGTTGAAGTATTTAATGCTAATGGTGCCATTGCTTGTCGTGTTGTTGTTTCACAACGTGTAATGAAAGGTATGACCATGATGTATCACGCGCAAGAGCGTATTGTTAACGTTCCAGGCTCAGAAATGACTGGAACACGTGGCGGCCACCATAACTCTGTTACCCGTATTATTATGAAACCTACGCACATGATTGGTGGCTATGCACAACAATCTTGGGGCTTCAACTACTATGGTACGGTTGGTTGTAACCGTGATGAAATGGTGGTTATTCGTAAGATGGATAAAATTGATTGGTTAGATGATGACGGCTTTGATGCGGCCAATACTGAACAATTACCACGTGTTCTTCCAACTAACCCAGATGAAGCTTAAGTGCTGAGAGGATTAAAATTGTGAAAATTCGTTCTCAAATAGGTATGGTATTAAACCTTGATAAGTGTATCGGGTGTCATACATGTTCAATTACTTGTAAAAATGTTTGGACCTCGCGCGAAGGTGTTGAATACGCGTGGTTTAATAACGTAGAAACAAAACCTGGTATTGGTTATCCAAAAGAATGGGAAAATCAAGATAAATGGAATGGTGGTTGGATCCGTAAATCTGACGGTAACATCGAACCTAAAATTGGTGGTAAATATCGTGTATTAGCAGGTATTTTTGCTAATCCTAATATGCCAGAAATTGACGATTATTATGAACCGTTTGATTTTGATTACCAACATTTACATACCTCGCCAGAAGTAAAACATCAGCCAACGGCTCGTCCGCGCTCTGTTATTACGGGCAAACGTATGCAAAAAATTGAATGGGGTCCAAACTGGGAAGAAATTTTAGGTACTGAGTTTGAAAAACGCTCAAAAGACAAAAATTTCGATAACATGCAAAAACAAATGTACGGTGAATTTGAAAATACTTTTATGATGTATTTACCGCGCTTATGTGAACATTGCTTAAACCCAACGTGTGTTGCTTCTTGTCCATCAGGTGCAATATACAAACGTGAAGAAGACGGCATTGTTTTGATTGATCAAGAAAAATGTCGCGGCTGGCGGATGTGTATTTCGGGTTGTCCATACAAAAAAATCTACTTTAATTGGAAATCAGGAAAATCAGAAAAATGTATTTTCTGTTATCCACGCATTGAAGCAGGTCAACCAACGGTTTGTAGTGAAACTTGTGTCGGTCGTATTCGTTACTTAGGTGTTATTTTATATGATGCCGATAAAATCAAAGAAGTGGCGTCTACGCCGTCTGAAACTGATTTATACGAAAAACAATTGGAAGTTTTCTTAGATCCAAACGATCCAGCAATTATTGCGCAAGCACGTAAAGATGGCATTGCTGATTCAGTTATTGAGTCTGCACAAAAATCACCTGTGTATAAAATGGCAATAGATTGGAAACTAGCATTACCATTGCACCCTGAATATCGTACCTTACCTATGGTTTGGTACATACCAGCACTTAGTCCTATTCAGAGTGCTGTTGACTCAGGTACTTTGGCTACTATTGGTAAAGCAGGTGTTATTCCTGATATTCGCGCTTTGCGTATTCCGCTTAAGTATTTAGCGAATTTACTTACCGCTGGCGATGAAGAACCCGTAGCTAGAGCACTTGAACGTTTATTAGCAATGCGTGCTTATAAACGTGCTGAAAATGTTGAAGGTGTTGAAGATTTACAAGTATTAGCCGATGCGGGATTATCTAAAAAGCAAGCGGATGAAATGTATCGTTATTTAGCAATTGCTAACTATGAAGATAGGTTTGTTATTCCAACAGGTCATCGCGAAATGAATGTACCTGAAGCTTACGGTGAAAAATCGGGTTGTGGCTTTACTTTTGGTAATGGTTGTAGCGACGGACAAAGTGGCGTTAATATGTTTGGTGGCAAAAAAACCACTAAACGCGACATCATTAAAACCGTGAATGTAGGTTAGGAGAGAGCTATGTTAATTCTTAAAGTGATTTCTCGTTTGCTTGACTATCCTAGCGTTGAAATGTTTGCCGCAAAAGATGAGTTAATTACTATCGTTGAAAAAAGTGAAGAATTGACTACACAAAACCGTACTCAATTGGTTGATTTTATCAACCAATTGACCACTAGAGACATTTTTGATGCACAAGAAAGCTACGATTTATTGTTTGATCGTGGCCGTGCATTATCACTGTTGTTATTTGAACATGTTCATGGCGAATCGCGTGATCGTGGTCAAGCAATGGTTGATCTAATGAATGTTTATAAGACGAATGGTTTTGAAGTTGATTCAGTACAATTGCCTGATTATATTCCACTTTATCTTGAGTTTTTAAGTGAACAACCGAACGAGTTTGTTGAAGAATGGCTGGGTGATGTGGTGCATTTATTAACCATGCTATCAGAGCGCTTAATCGATAGAGAATGTTACTATTCAATACTTTTTGATGCGTTAATTGACGTTTCTGGTCAACAAGTTGATGAAAATACCAGAGCAGAAGTTGTTGAGGCGGTTAAAAAAGAACAACGTGACGATACTATCGAAGCAATTGATAACGAGTGGGAAGATAAAGAGATCCGTTTTGATGATCCTATGGTGGGCGATTGTTCATCGAATACCAATTCAGCAAGCGGATTACAAAAATCTAAAAATTCATTAGACCCAAACACTGTTCATCAAGTACCCATTAAATGGCATTCCCTTGATGGTAAAGCGCCTGATGCAGCACAAGTGCAAGGATTATAGGAGAAAATTTATGTCAAATTTAGAT
>JAESPQ010000070.1 GCA_016765535.1 Alteromonadaceae bacterium
AAAATGGTTAGACCAACAACATCAATTAACAGCACAAGCTGCGGCGGCTGAAAAAGCTTCATTAAATGCTTCTATGTCGATGGACGAATTAATGGCTTTAGGTAAAGACACTTACCTAGCGCATTGTGCTGCATGTCACCAATCTACAGGAGCTGGTTTACCGCCAGCCTTTCCTGCATTAAAAGGCAATACGTTTATTAAACAAGGCAAAGTTGCTGATCATATTAGTACTGTGTTTAATGGCCGTTCAGGCACTGGCATGCAAGCATTTGGTAAGCAACTTAGTTTGAAACAACTTGCTGCCGTAGTGACTTATGAACGTAACGCTTGGGGCAATAATACGGGTGATACAGTACAAGCAGCAGATGTACAAGCCGCTGTAGGTGGCGAAAAATCAGCGACAGCAACTTCCGCTAAAAAACCCGCTGTAGTACCTATTAATAAAAATAAGAGTGAAGAAAAAATAGTGCCTATTGAAGATTTAACCAAAATTTACACTATGGCTGAAATGATGAAAATGGGTGAACAAGTTTATACCACCACCTGTGCTGCATGTCATCAAGCTACAGGTAAAGGTATACCGCCAGCATTTCCTGCTCTTGACGGTAGCAAAATAACTAATGGTGATGTTGCTAAGCATCTAAACATTGTCATTCATGGTAGTAGTAAAAATCCCGCTATGGTTGCTTTTTCATCGCAATTAACTAAAACCCAAATTGCCGCTGTTATTACTTATGAACGAAATTCATGGAGTAATAAAACGGGCGATTTAATTCAAGTAGCAGATGTTGCTGCTGCTAGTGCTAAGTAAGGAATAGGAATAATAATAATGAGTACAGACGTTCTTACTGATCATCAAGCAGAACATGAAGATCACGATTTACACCACGAAAAAATGAAGGGCATTAAACGCTGGTTATACACCACTAACCATAAAGACATTGGCACCTTATATTTATGGTTTTCCTTTATCATGTTTTTAACCGGTGGCGCACTTGCCATGGTTATTCGCATGGAGTTATTTCAGCCGGGTTTACAAATAGTTGAGCCTGATTTTTTTAATCAACTAACCACTGTACATGGTTTGATCATGGTATTTGGTGCCATTATGCCCGCCTTTGTTGGTTTGGCTAATTGGATGCTACCTATGATGATTGGTGCGCCAGATATGGCGCTGCCACGGTTAAATAACTGGAGCTTTTGGATATTACCTTTTGCTTTTGCTATTTTATTGTCATCATTTTTTATGGAAAGTGGTGCACCTAACTTTGGCTGGACTTTTTACGCACCATTATCGACTACCTACTCAAATGGCAGTACTGCATTCTTTGTATTCGCCGTACATATTATGGGCATATCTTCAATAATGGGCGCGATTAACATCGTTGTTACCATTATGAATTTACGCGCTCCCGGTATGACCTATATGAAAATGCCTCTATTTGTATGGACATTTTTTATTACTGCCTATTTATTAATAGCCGTAATGCCTGTACTAGCAGGTGTAGTCACTATGGTGTTAACAGATACCTACTTTGGCACGAGCTTTTTTAGTGCTGCGGGTGGTGGCGACCCCGTAATGTTCCAACATATTTTTTGGTTCTTTGGTCATCCAGAAGTTTACATTATGATATTGCCTGCTTTTGGTGTGGTTTCAACCACCATTCCTACGTTTTCTCGTAAAAAACTATTTGGTTATAGCTCAATGGTTTATGCAACCTCGTCTATTGCTTTGTTGTCATTTATCGTTTGGGCGCACCACATGTTTACTACTGGTATGCCATTAGCAGGTGAGCTATTTTTCATGTATTGCACCATGCTAATTGCCGTACCTACAGGCGTAAAAGTATTTAACTGGATGGCTACTATGTGGCGCGGTTCTCTCAGTTTTGAAACACCAATGTTATTTTCAATCGCCTTTGTTATTTTATTTACCATTGGCGGTTTCTCAGGGTTAATGCTCGCGATGACGCCCGTTGATTTCCAATATCATGATACTTATTTTGTGGTAGCACATTTTCATTATGTATTGGTAACGGGATCGTTATTCTCTATTTATGCTGGCGCTTATTATTGGCTGCCAAAATGGACAGGGCACATGTTTAACGACACCTTAAGTAAATGGCACTTTTGGTGTTCATTAATCTCAGTCAATGTATTATTTTTCCCGATGCACTTTTTAGGTTTAGCGGGTATGCCACGTCGTATTCCTGATTATGCTCTGCAATTTGCTGATTTTAATAAAATAGTCAGTATTGGTGGCTTTGCTTTTGGGCTTTCTCAATTAATATTTTTAGTGATAGTGATCAAGTGTATTAGAGGTGGTGAAAAAGCGCCTGCGAAACCTTGGGATGGTGCCGAAGGTTTAGAATGGACAGTGCCAAGCCCTGCCCCATACCATACATTTTCAACACCACCTAAAATTGATTAATCGTTAAATAATATACAAGGTATTAATGTGAATAAGCCAGAGTCAGAACAAGACCAGAAAAAACAACAAACAGAGCATAAACAGCAAAATACTACCTTGATAAAAAAATTAGTGTTAGCTGTATTTGCTATGTTTGGTTTTGGCTTCGCTTTAGTGCCTTTATATAACGTATTTTGTGATGTGACCGGTTTAAATGGTAAAACCAATAGCACTGCGGCTGAATATACCGCCGATGGTATAGATACCTCGCGTAATATTCGCGTGCAATTTATTAGCCATGTAACTTCAGGTATGCCGTGGAAATTTTACCCCATTACCGAAGAAGTAACAGTACACCCAGGTGAAATTAAATTGGTAAAATTTTACGCTAAAAATAATGCGAATAAAGAGATAGTAGGGCAAGCTGTCCCCTCTATTTCGCCTGGAACTGCCCACAGCTATTTTCAAAAAATCGAATGTTTTTGTTTTAATCAACAGCCATTAAAAGCACACCAAGAAGTAGAGATGGCGGTACAATTTTATATTGATGCTGACCTACCAAAAGACATCACAACAGTAACTCTTTCTTATACTTTGTTTAATGTAACTGAAGCAGTTAAAGCAAGTGTTATTGCAAAAAATTAAAGGAGTCTATAATGACGACTAAAGAACATGAAAGTTATTACGTACCCGCGCAAAGTCACTGGCCTATTATAGGTGCTGTTGCACTATTTTTTATCGCCTTTGGTGCCGGTAATTATGTGCATGACATGCATAATAATGTTTCGGGTTTTGGCGGCTATCTATTATTAGCAGGCTTTGCCTTAGTGATCACCATGATGTTTGGCTGGTTCAATAACGTTATTAATGAATCAATGGCAGGGAAATACAGCCGCCAAATGGATAACTCATTTCGCCAAGGTATGAGTTGGTTTATTTTTTCTGAAGTGATGTTTTTCGCCGCATTTTTTGGCGCATTACTTTATGCCCGACAATTTTCTGTACCTTGGTTAGGCGGTGCTGGTAATAATGCCATGACAAATGCTGTTCTCTGGCCTGAATTTACCGCACAATGGCCATTAATAAAAACGCCTGATGGCACCACGACTAACGGCATGGGGTGGTATGGATTACCATTACTTAATACTATTTTATTATTAACTTCATCTATTACCGCGCATTTTGCTCATGTAGCATTAGAACGTGATAATCGTCCACAACTAAAAATATGGCTAGGGTTAACTATATTATTAGGATTAAGCTTTTTATTTTTTCAAGTACAAGAATATGCTCATGGTTATTCAGAAGAAATGCGCTTATTTTTAGACAGTGGTGTTTATGGCAACACCTTTTATATGCTCACGGGCTTTCATGGTATGCATGTAACGCTAGGGGTGATCATGCTAACAGTGATGTTTATTCGTATTTTTAAAGGACATTTTACACCAAAAAATCATTTTGCCTTTCAAGCCGCTAGCTGGTATTGGCATTTTGTTGATGTAGTGTGGTTGATGCTGTTTATCTTCGTTTACATCCTTTAGGCGTTAAAGCTTGATATTTCGCACAATTTCATCGTCAAAGGTACTCACTTATACTTATAAGCTCCGTGCCTTTTCCTTGAACTTGCGCGAACTTTCTGCGCTTTAGTTGATTAAATTTATTACATAAGCTGCGCGCCATCGCCTTGTTCTAACGAATTTATCTTAGCCTAAACTTTAAAGGCTAAAACAAGCATAAAACGAGTCATGTAGATACAGCAACAAAGAGAATTCGGTGATAAATCACCTCTGACAAAAAGCAAAGTTAAGGATGCGGATTAGGGGTGATTTGCCCTGTTAACAACCCGAAAAGTAACACCAAAATAATGGCAATTGCAATGAGTACGCGACGACCAATATAACGAGACATTGGTGGCTTATCTGGATCATTTTTATTCATCGTAAGCATGGCGCGAAACAGGTTATAAATCATCAGTATTAATAAAAGAACAATAACAATTTTAAAAATCATCTAACATTCCTATCTCAAAAATTGAGAAGTTGTAAGGATTAACGTGACAACGAAATCACCAAGTAACATACACCGCCTTTTTAGTAATATAAAACTACCTTGGTTGTTATTTACCCTACTGGTTTTTATCGCATTGGTAAAGCTCGGTTTTTGGCAACTTGATCGCGCTCAGCAAAAAATTCAACGCTTAGAGCGTATTGAAAAACTAAAACATCAGCAAGCCTTATCTATAACTCAAGTTATTAATCTCGCGCAAAATGCTTACAAGAATAAAAGCAACACAAAAGCCGATTTAACAAATCAAGTAATGACTAAAGCACAAGCTGAAACGATTAATGATTTACCCGTAAAAATCACCGCCAAGTTTGATGATAAGCATATTTTTTTACTCGACAACCAAGTAGAAAATAACGCGTTAGGTTATCGAGTTTTTCAAGTAGCACACAGTCAAAGTCATTATTTTTTAGTTAACTTAGGCTGGGTTATTGGTTCAATTAATCGTCAGTTATTACCACAATTCACACCAGTATCAGGCCTACAAACATTTACGGGTCATATTCGCAAAATGGAGCGCGGTGTGGTGTTACAAGAACAAATTTTTGACAAAATCAGCTGGCCTTTACGCCTCCAACAAATAGAACCGAACAAACTTTCTCCGCTTATTGGTGAAAAACTGTTGCCCTTTGTGGTTTATTTAGATAAAAATGAAGAGATAGGATTTATTAAAAACTGGCATCCCGTAGTAATGCCTCCAGCAAAGCATCAAGCATATGCTTTTCAGTGGTTTTCATTAGCGCTAGCTTGGCTAATATTAATGATTTGGATCACCCTAAAAAGTAACGATAACGCCAATATAAAAGTAAAGACTACAAATAATAACAATAAGGCTGCCTAAATATGACCACACTTACTCGCTCAAATCCCAATAAAAAACGCTCCCGTCGCACATTAATATTAGTATTAGTCGCCTTTATATTACCCATAGTATTAGCTAAATTGGCTTTGCAAGATCATTGGTTTAATTATGGTGTTACCAACAAAGGCACTTTAGTTGCCAATGAAATTACCTTGCAGAAAATAGGCATGGATAAAGCGCAGTTTAATAATAAATGGTTGATGCTTTATGTATTACCCGAAGCTTGTGCTGAGCAATGTCAGCAAATATTGCACAATATTAATAATACTTATGTTGCCTTAGGTAAAGAGGCCGTGCGTGTTATTCCTTTGGTGTTAACCAACAGCAAATTAACTAAACCGCAACAAGCACAATTACATAGCAAAAAATGGCAAATACAAAATTTACCAATTAAAGCACAACAATTATTTTCACAACCACAAGTGTTGATTGTTGATCCGCTTGGCAATGTTATTTTATCTCATCAACCACCAAAAAATAATCAACAACTCCCGTTATTTGGTAAAGCACTCTTAGCTGATCTCAAAAAATTATTAAAATATTCTAGGATCGGTTAAATGCACAATCAACAATCTCCTCGTACTTTAATCAACATTAGGCGCTTAGTCTTTATCAGTATTATTCTCGCCTTAGTGGTAGTAAGCTTAGGCGCTTATACTCGTTTAACGCACGCAGGTTTAGGCTGTCCAGATTGGCCCGGTTGTTACGGACAACTAAAAGTACCTGAAACTAGCCAGCAATTAGCACAAGCACAACAAGCATTTCCAGAGCAAAAAGTGGTTGCACATAAAGCATGGAACGAAATGATCCATCGTTATTTTGCCGGTAGTTTAGGGTTATTGATTTTAGCTATTGCTTTGTTGTCTTTTAAAAATAGAAAACTGGGTACACCATTATTTTTACCACTATTTATTTTATTAATAGTGTGCTTTCAGGCTGCATTAGGCATGTGGACTGTCACCATGAAGCTAATGCCTATTGTGGTGATGGGGCATTTACTCGGCGGTTTTACCACCTTATGCTTACTATTTTTACTCTATTTACGGCTAAGTTCTTTTCGACTTTCATCAAGTGATTTCGCGGTAAAAAAATACACTAAATTTGCTTTATTGGGGGTGGTTATTTTAGCAGGACAAATATCATTAGGTGGCTGGACATCATCAAACTACGCAGCACTTTCGTGTGTAGAATTACCCATATGCCAAGCAGGTTGGCAGCAAGAGTTAACCTTTATAGGTTCATTTGATCCGATACCGCCAGCAAAAGACAGTTATGAATTTGGTCATTTAAGTTATAACCAGCGCGTTACTGTACATGTGGTACACCGCTTTGGTGCAATAGTTACTGCACTTTATTTAGCTTGGCTAGCCTTAATGATTTTTACAAAATCACAAACACAATTTTTTAAAAAATCCGCATTATTGGTGGTCACGGTACTCGCTGTACAATTATCTTTAGGGATCAGTAATATTTGGTTTTCGCTACCTTTAACTGTCGCCGTTAGCCACAATATTGTTGCCGCATTATTAATGTTAACGCTGATCCGTCTAACCTATAGTTTGAAAAGAAAAATTTAATTTAAAGCGAAAAATATCACCAAAAATGAAAATAGAGGAATTATCATGAGTAAAGTTCAAGCATTAATGCCCGCGGTGACATTATCATTTTCTGCACGCTGGCAAGCCTATTACAATATTACTAAACCGCGTGTAGTGGCGTTATTAGTATTAACTGCCGTTGTAGGTATGTGCTTGTCTATACCGGGTGCAATTCCTTGGCAATTATTACTTGCTGCAACATTGGGCATAGGCTTATTATCTTCAGCTGCTGCTGCCATTAATCATATTGTTGATCAAAAAATTGATGCCCTTATGGGACGTACTCATAATCGTCCTTTGCCTAATGGTGAATTAACGTCTCAACAAGCCATAACATTTGCACTAACAATCGCCATATTAGGCTTTGTACTACTTTATTCATGGGTTAACCCATTAACTGCATGGTTAACTTTGGCTGGTTTGGTGGGATATAGCTTTATTTATACCTTATATTTAAAACGTGCCACGCCACAAAATATTACTATTGGTGGCTTAGCTGGTGCTATTCCACCTTTACTTGGCTGGACAGCCATGACCAACGAAATTCACCCTAATGCATTATTATTAGTACTACTCATTTTTACATGGACACCACCACATTTTTGGGCTTTAGCTATTCATCGCAAAAATGAATATGCCAAGGTAAATATCCCCATGCTGCCAGTAACGCATGGTGTTGACTTTACCAAAACGCAAATTTTACTTTATACGGTATTGCTATTTATAGTGAGTTTATTACCCTACTTAGTCGGTATGAGTAACTGGTTATATTTAATTGGTGCGGTGGTGTTAAATGTGATTTTTTTCGCTTACGCATGGAAACTAAAATTTAATGCTGATGAAAATACCGCTATGGACACTTTTAAATTTTCTATTGTGCATTTAATGACACTCTTTGTTATTTTATTACTCGATCACTACCTATTACCCATTACACAAGGCTAAATCAAGCAATGAAAAATCTTTTATGGTTAATAATTATTGTAATAATCGCCTTTGCAGCAGCATTTTTATTACCTAAATATCAACAAGTATCATTACCACAACCGCAATTTTCGCTATATTATCAACAGGCACGCGTAATAAAGTCTTTTCAATTAAGCGACCATCATGGCAAAGCATTTACTAATAAAAATTTACAAGGCAAATGGTCTTTTGTTTTTATTGGCTACACTTCTTGCCCTGATGTTTGTCCAACCACCTTGCAAAATCTTAACTTTGTTTATGATGACTTGAAAAAAATAGCAGCAAACAGTCAAATATTATTTTTATCTGTTGATCCTAAACGCGATAGCGTTGCTAAGCTCAATAAATATATTGGTTATTTTAATAAAGAATTTATTGCCCTTAGAGGCGAGCATGATCAGCTTATTCCTTTTACCCGTAATTTAGGGCTAATGTACAGTCTTGTTGATGACGAAAACGCTAGCAGCGTAAATAAAGAAAACCATGATGAAACAAAGTATGAAAAGAAGTATGAACAAAATTATTTAGTTAACCATAGCGCCTCTATTGCGTTAATTAACCCACAAGGTAAAGTAGCCGCGATATTTAAACCTGAAATAGCGGTTGGTAAAGTACCCAGCATTGAAGGTGAAAAATTGTTAAGTGATTTTGCCAAAATAGTCGCTTTAACCAATTCCTAGAANCTAGGNTCTAGGTTCTAATTANNAANNATACCAATCGCCATTTTCACGTAAAATAAACCATGGNTGTGAATACCAATAAAAGCGCCCTGCTTTACTTTTACTNGGCACAGTACAATTAGCACGTACTCTCCCNANAGGTANNGGNTNNGTNAANGTGATANTAAANTGCTGATNGTCTTGCCAAACAAGCNGCTGTTTACCTATACCAGTGATATAACAGCTCANTAGTTTTTGATGAAAATCATCTTGNTGTANAAAAGNATCNGTTAACTTNAAACTGATACTTTTAGCTTGTTGATAGCGNTAAATAAGCGCGTTATTTTGATCCGTTACCNTTANACTTAAAGGNAANGAATANAGTTTAGNTTTNAANGAACTGAGTTTNTCGTAAGGCNGTGACGCAGGAAAACGTGNTAATGCACTNANATCNCTATNAATACCAACCGCCCCCGATTGTTGCGAAAAGCCNACATAACCTAANGTNGTTAACCANGCTTTNGCTTGCGCACTATATTCCCCATAAGGGTAAGCAAAATANTGCCAGCTTTNCCCNGTTTTNGCTTTNATNATCGCTTCAGATTTATTCAGTAATTCACCATAATGCTGTAACCATTGTTGCTCNGTTTGTCCTNCTGGAANACGNGCTAGTGAATGATGATCAAAACCATGATTAGCAATGATAACGCCNTCATCAGCCATTGCTTTTANTTGTTGCCAATTAAGNTAACGTTTAGACTTNCGNNNTACTATGCTGGGATTAATAAAAACAGTAAATGGATAANTAAAACTATCNAGTATNGGTTTGGCTTGCNTTAAAATATCAAGNTAAGCATCATCAAAGGTAATTGCCACNGTNTTATCTTTAANNNCTNGCTNNNCTTTTATCGCCTCAACAATGATATTTAGTGGTACCACGCTAAANCCNTGNTCTTTTAAATACTGCAAGTGTGCTTTAAATTGCTGCGGTGAAATACTGGTACTTNCNGGCGTACTATTGCTAACATGATGATATTGTAAAATAACAGCNGCATTAGCNANGTANGTAAAACTTGCTAGCGCTAAACTTACNATGACTTNGATAATAAATTNATTCATGTNAAAATAATAATTATAAAATNAATTANGNANNCTTATTCTAACTTTTCANCCCATAAAAAACCACAAACGCTTATTNGNACTNGCNATACCNATGATTTTGTCNAATATAACGACACCGCTGTTGGGTTTGGTTGATACNGCCGTTATTGGTCATTTAGCGNATGCCTATTATTTAGGNGCNACAGCNGTTGGNGCAATGATGATCACCGCNATNACTTGGCTGTGTGGNTTTTTACGGATGTCGACTACTGGCTTAACNGCNCAAGCTTATGGCAGTAAAAANGANCAACAAAATCTNTTNATTTTNTTACGNGGTTTATTNGTCGCNATNANNNTNGGCATTATTNTTGTNATNTTTAAAGANANCTATATCNACATTAGTCTGACGCTTGCTGGNGGTAGTGAACAAGTNCAGTTTTACGCGCGNCAATATAGTNAAATTCGCCTATGGAGCTTACCTGCAGCATTAGCTAATTTNGTNATATTAGGNTGGTTATTAGGNAATCATCAAGCAAAAACAGTAATGTGGCTGTTAATTGCCACTAATTTAATTAATTTAGGCTTAGATCTATTCTTTGTATTAGGTATTANATTGGCAAGTAAGTGGCGTTGCTTATGCAAGTTTATGNGCNGANTATAGTGCNTTTTTTNTNGGANNATTCNTTGTTTTTAAACAACATAAAAAAAGCTCAAAAGCACTTTTTAAGAATGTAAAACATCTTATTGAAAAAATAGTTAATCGTAATGAATTAAAACATTATTTTACTCTTAACCGTGATATTTTAATTCGCACCATTTGTTTAGAAATTTGCTTTATTTTTATCACCTTTCAAGGGACAAGGCTAGGCGATAATGTGGTTGCTGCTAATGCCATATTATTGAATTTTTTATTATTAATTTCTTTTGCCTTAGACGGCATAGCCAATGCTGCCGAAGCTTTAGTGGGTAAAGCTAAAGGTGAAAATAATAGTCAGGCATTACACAACAGCGTATCACTGGCGTTATTATGGTCTGGGCTTTTCGCACTGCTTTACAGCACTGTTTTTTGGTTATTTGGTAAAAAATTGATTTTACTTATGACAAGTATCGAAAGTGTCATTAACTACGCACAGCAATATCTTATATGGATTATATTTTTACCCTTAATCGCTTGTTGGTGCTATTTGTTTGATGGTGTGTATATAGGTTTAATGCAAGCAAAAGTGATGCGTAATAGTATGCTTATATCGACTTTTTTAGTGTTTTTTCCTACTTGGTTTGTTTTACAGGGTTTAGGAAATCATGCCTTATGGGCGGCATTTTCACTATTTATGCTTAGTCGAGGTATCACGCTTGGCTGGCATTATTATCNNTATGTAATGCAGAGCAATCCGNAAGGAGCAGAAAAAAACCTGTAGGTTGACACGAGCGTAGCGAGNCTCAACAGAATATAAAAATAATATAAGTAAGAAATAGCCAAGACAAATATAGATCCTGACGCAAGTCAGGATCTAACTAATTTAGCTAAAACTTAATAATACGANTGATCACCACGTTGATGTTCAGTAACATCTTTAACGCCTTTAATTTCATCACCCATAATTTCCATTAATTGTTTTTCAATCCCGTCTTTTACCGTAACGTCAATTTGTGAACAACCATTACAGCCACCGCCAAATTGTAATACCGCATAACCATCCTCAGTAATTTCAATTAAACTACACTCACCACCATGACCAGCTAATTGAGGATTGACTTCAGCTTGCAAAAAGTAGTGTACGCGGTCAAACAAGGGCGCGTCATCAGCCACTTTACGTAATTTTGCATTAGGTGCTTTTAAGGTTAATTGAGAGCCCATTTGATCGGTAACAAAATCAATTTCTGCATCTTCTAAATAGGTTTTACTGTCGGCATCAACTAATGCGATAAAGCCTTCAAATTCTAAATGAATATCATCGGCTTCAACGGCATCAGCAGGACAATAAGAAACACCACATTCGGCATTAGCAGTACCAGGATTAACCACAAATACTCGAATATGAGTACCTTCGGCTTGGTTTGATAATAGTTTTGCGAAATGCGCTTGGGCAGTTTCTGAAATGTTGATCATCGCGCTTACTCACTTTTAATTACGACTAAAAAAATACGGAACAGTTAAAATAAAAGGGACTCATCAAACCAAGGTAACAGATAGAGTATTTGTAGGTCGGGCTTCAGCCCGTCAAATATAGATTGATGGCCTAAAGGCCAACCTACAAGTGTTACCCTAAAATATAGCTATTTGACC
>JAESPQ010000071.1 GCA_016765535.1 Alteromonadaceae bacterium
CATCAAACCAAGGTAACAGATAGAGTATTTGTAGGTCGGGCTTCAGCCCGTCAAATATAGATTGATGGCCTAAAGGCCAACCTACAAGTGTTACCCTAAAATATAGCTATTTGACCAGTCCCTAAATTATAATAACTTAAGCCTAACGTGAGTTGTAAAAAAAAGCTAACATTTAGGCAAAAATTGATTTGTTAAATTATTGTACTAATTAGACTCTTTAAAATATTAGCGTTAGATTTAGTTAAGAAGAAATTAATAATAACTAAATTCAAGAGAGCATAGGACAATGACCCATAAAAGCCAACCTTCAAATAACAACCAACATTCAAATAGCAACCAAGATCAAAAAAATGAACGTATTGAACCTTGTTACTATGGCGATTATTTGAAATTAGCGCAATTTTTAGATGCACAAAAACCTATTAGCGGAAAATACGGTGAAGAAGCTCATGATGAAACGTTATTTATTATAGTACATCAAGCCTATGAATTATGGTTTAAGCAAATACTGCATGAATTAGCTTCGGTTTTTGACGTTTTTAAAGCTGAAAAAGTTAAAGATCAGCAACTTACAATTGTAGTACATAGATTAAAGCGGGTGGTTAAAATTCAAGCATTGTTAAATCAACAAATTGAAATTATTGAAACCATGACCCCACAAGATTTTCTTGATTTTCGTAATTATTTAGTACCCGCTTCTGGCTTTCAGAGTATTCAATTTAAAGTATTAGAAATCAGCTTAGGATTAAAGTCTCAATATAGAATTGATTTTGATCAACAGTCTTTTTATAACCGTTTAACGGATGAACACCGAGAGTTTTTACAAGGTTTAGAGCAACAAACCAGTTTGTTTGAATTAGTTGAAAATTGGTTAGAGCGCATGCCTTTTTTAGAGTTTGGTGATTTTAACTTTTGGCAGCAATATCAACAAGCGACAATACGCATGTTAGCGCAAGAAAAAGAGATCATTGAAAATAATCAGTTTTTATCTGCACAAGAACGTATACAGCAATTAAAAGAGCATAAATCGACTTGCGCTAATTTTAGCGCATTGCTTGATCATGATAAATTTGAACAAGTTCGCCGAGAAGGGCGCTTTCGCTTATCGCAACGTGCAACTTTAGCCGCATTATTTATTAGCATGTATCGTGAAGAACCTGCATTAAATTTACCGTTTCAATTTATAACGTGCTTAACAGATATGGATGAAATGTTAACGTTATGGCGCTATAAACACATGATGATGGTACAACGTATGTTGGGGAGTAAAATAGGCACGGGTGGTTCATCAGGACATGACTATTTACGAAAAACCACGCAGAGTAATCGCATATTTATCGACTTTTTTAATTTAGCCACATTTTTGTTACCAAAAAAAGCATTACCGACACTACCTCAACAGGTTAAAGATGCGCTAGGGTATCACTTTTCTCATGGGTGATTGATAAGTAGGTATAAAATGCGCCATGCTGAACTTGTTTCAGCATCTATTTGTGGTAATAGTATAAAGTTTGTCATCCTGAATTTATTTCAGGATCTTCTCGCTATTTATTAACTTAATTATTCATGCCAATGTAGATAACTCAGGAGCTATTATTTAATTCGGCGATCCTTCTGTAGGTCGACATTTATGTCGTCAAATACAGATAAATGACATGGATTGATGGGCTACGTTACATGGATGGTATTATTCGACAATGCAGGAGATATTGTCCTGAAGCCCAACCCACCGGTTTACCTGAATTAAGTGTATAGGCATGTGATTATTTAACTTAGTTCTAACGTTAAACATTACGATCGCTTTTCTGATCTTTCAATATCACGCTCTATTTGACTGATGGCTCGCCGACAGCGGCCTAAGCGTTGGTGAAGCTTTAATATTTCTAGGGTTAATTGCTGTGAACGTTTCAATTTGCATTTAGCGCGTTCAAATTCGCGCTCAGCGATCATCGTTGCCAGCCGTCGTTCAAATTCATGATGTTCAGCGAGCTTTTGATAATGATTTCGACTTGATTGAGTAATTGCTTGAACTGCTCTTTTAGCTCTTTGTGCGACTTTTTGTGCTTGGTTTTTTGCCTGAAAAAACTGTCTGCGTTTATCTAAACGATATTGGCCATCATTATGTAAGGTCTTGTTAGCATTAAGTGCCGTGGTTAATGAAGCAATTTGTTGCTCAATTTGCTCAAGTAAAGCTGCCGCTAATTCATTATGTGCTTGGCTGCTATTTTGTAGGGGGATCAATTGGGTATTATTGGTTTGCGTAGAGTGATTAAGTAAACGCGCCAACTCATTTGTTTTTCTTAGCGTTTCGTTTACATAATGGCTAAACTTATCGCTATATGTACTAAATAATGTTTCAGCAAATAATGCTTTATCTGCAAATGTTTTATGTGCTTTAAGTTTTATATTAGCTTGATCAATTTGTATGGCATCATCGGAAATTTGCGCTAATATTACTTTTATTTTAGTTATTGAAGACTTGAATGTTGCAGATTTTGTTTGCATGCTACCGCCTTAGGATTACCACGCCTGATAGGCTAAATTAGCCGAAAGGCTTAGCACCACAACGATAAAAACAGGGCGAATAAATTTACCACCAAATTTTATCGCTGAATGCGCACCAACCCAAGAGCCAGACATAATAAATAATCCCATGAGTAGCCCCAGCATTAAATTAACTTGCCCTAAATATAAAAAAGTAAATAGTGAACAAATATTACTCACAAAATTGGTAGAACGAGCTAAACCGCTGCAAATTAGTATATTCATCTTATATAAAACAGCTGATGATGCTGTCCAAAAAGCCCCTGTGCCAGGGCCAGCAACACCATCATAAAAACCTAAGGTTAAACCTTGTATTATTTGTTGCCATTTTATTTTTTGGCTAAATACAGGTAAAACTGACGAATTATTTACGATGTTTTTAGCGAATAAAGTGTAAATAGCTGTGGTTATAATAAGAACAGGTAATATTTTATCCAAAAATTCAGTAGATAATTGATTAACAACAAGTGTCCCTATTATTGCTCCTATTGCGGTAGAAACAAGCGCATGTCGCCAAAAAGAGGGGGTAAATAATTGTTTTTTATAGTAGGTGTAAGAGGCGGTAAAAGAGCCGAAGCTTGCTGCTAATTTATTAGTGCCAAGGGCAATGTGCGGGGGTAAACCTGCGGTTAGTAAAGTAGGTATAGTTAACATACCACCACCACCAGCAACAGCATCAATAAAACCAGCAAGAAAACCAACACTGCATAAGGTAATTAATAAATTAAGGTCTAAAACAAGTTCCATGAATAGTTATTATAGTGCTATACGTTAAAATAATTGCCAGCAGTGTAACACAACCAATACTATTGATTGAATTAGCCTTATAAAATGTTGTTATATTAAATTAGCTTAGTATGTCGGTAATTTTGCTTAATTTACTTTTTGTATTAAATAGTTTACAACTTTTCGGTTTTGTTTGGTTAAATGTCATTATTGCAAAAATTGAATGTATCTAAATGTAAATTTTTTTAAGGGTTAATTTTAATTGGTTTTTCTTTGTTTATTTTATATCTATATAATATTTAAAGTTATTATTTTTTATTTGTAAGTATTAGTTGAAAATAATACTTTCAATTAATAAAAAAATGTAAATATTGTAACAATTTGTTTTTGAGAAATATATTTCTTAAACTTGGTTTTTATTGTTAACACATTGAAAATAAAGTAAAAAAGTATAAAAACAGGGCTTATTATAAAAAAAAATAAAAAAAGTGAACTTTTTGCTTTATTGATAAATATTGGGTGTTGACCCCTTTACCCCATTGCGTTTACTATCTAACTCGACAGATCAGGTCTACGACCGCTCTACTTATTATTATTTAACTTTCATAAAAACAAGGCAATTAATAGCCTTAACTAATACTAGATTCACGAAAGTGATCCAGGGAGATAAACATGTATAGCAATAGCAAAATCGCTAAAGCTGTTCGCCTTGCCATGATTTTAGGCACAGCTGCAACTGCAACGATTTCAACCCAAGCTTTTTCTGCTGAAGATGAAGCAGATAGCGTAGAACGCATTGAAGTAACCGGTTCACGTATTAAACGTGTCGATATGGAAGGCGCTAACCCAGTTCAAGTTATTACTCGTCAAGACTTAATAAGCTCAGGCATAACTAATATTGGTGATATATTACAAGAAATTCCATCAGTTGCTGGTGCGGGAACTAACACTGCAGTAAATAACGGCGGCTCAGGTGCGGTTCGCGTATCATTACGTGGTTTAGGTTCAGAGCGTACTTTAGTACTTTTAAATGGTCGCCGTATGGTGGCTTCTGGTACAGGTGCTAATGCGTCTGTAGATTTAAGCTCTATCCCGACAGCAATCATTAAACGTGTTGAAGTATTAAAAGATGGTGCTTCTGCAATTTATGGTTCTGATGCGGTTGGTGGTGTTGTTAACATCATTACTCGTGATGACTTTGAAGGCGCTGAATTTAACACTAGTTACGATGCTTCAACGTACGGCGGTGACGGCGAAACTAAAAGTTTTGATTTAACCATCGGTTTTTCTGGCGACAAAGGTAATGCAGTAATTAATGCATACTATGTACAACAAGGCGCACAATGGTCTGGCGATCGTGATTGGTCTAAATTTTCTTTAAGCCAAAATGCTGACGGTGTACGTACTCCAGGTGGCTCTTCGGCTCCACCATGGTCACGTTTAAATGGTATAGATGGTGCAGTTAATGGCCAAGAATGTAGCTCATTTACGCATGGCGCGGCTAACGGTCCTGGTCAATCTGATCCAAGTGACTTTGCTAATCCTACTGGTTATGATTGTTGGGATTGGGACAAAGATACTTATAACTTTGCTCCTGATAACTATCATTTAACGCCACAAGAGCGTTACGGTATGTTTGCCTCAGGTTCTTACGAACTTAATGATAATGTACGTTTATTCACCGAATTAACATTTAATCGCCGTACATCGCAAACTAAATTAGCACCATTGCCTTTAGCGCCATTAGCCTTTTTTGGTTGGGGTGATGCGACTTATTCATCAAATAACTATTATAACCAACAATTTGGTCCTAAAGACAAAAATGGTAATACGGTAAATATTGCTGATTGGCGTCGTCGTATGATTGAAACGGGTGGTCGTGATACTAGCTTCCGTGTTGACACAGTACGTAGTTTATTTGGTATTGATGGTGAATTTTCTAACGGTTGGGGTTATGAGTTAACTTATATCTTTGGTCGTAACGATTCTTCTACGCAACGCGCTGGTGGTGTTAACTTTGAAAAAGTTAGTGCAGCGGTTGGTCCATCTTTCTTAGACGCAAATACAGGTAATGTTGTTTGTGGTACCGCAGATAATCCTATTGCTGGTTGTACTTCGTTAAACATTTTTGGTACTCCGGGTACTGATAGTGCCATTTCTCAAGAAATGATGGACTACATTTTGTTTGAAGCACATGATATAGGCTCAAATGAACAACAAATTATTTCTGCTAACATCTACGGTGATTTATTTGACTTACCTGCGGGTACGGTAGGTTTTGCTGCCGGTTTTGAACATCGTGAAGAGCAAGGTGCTGATTTTCCCGATGCTTTAATTGCTTTAGGTGTTACCTCTGGCTCTACACGTACAGCAACAGTTGGTTCTTATAAAGTAGACGAAGCTTACTTTGAAACTAACTTACCGTTACTATCAGGCGTAACTGGCGCTGAAACGTTAGAAATGGACTTAGCGGTTCGTTATTCTGACTATAATACTTTTGGTAACACAACCAATGGTAAAGTAGGCGTTCGTTGGGTTCCGTTTGACGGATTATTAGTTCGTGGTACGGCATCAACCGCTTTCCGCGCACCATCAACCTCTGATTTATTCTCTGGTTCTTCAGATAACAGCCCTGAAGTTGTTGATCCATGTGCGACTAATCCTACATCATTCTGTATTGCTGATGGCGTGCCTGCGGGCGGTTTTGAACCCATTGGTGATCAATTATCATCAACCTTAGGTGGTAATCCTGATGTGCAACCTGAAGAAGCGGATATTTATACTTTAGGTATTGTATATAATCCTAATTTTGTTGAAGGTTTATCTTTAACGCTTGATTACTGGAATATTGCGCTAACTAATGCGATAACTGGTTTAGGTGAGCAATTAATTTTAGATAGCTGTGCGGCTACAGGTCAGCATTGTGACAAAATTACGCGTTACACTTCGGGTGTTTTAGCAGGTAACTCTAAAGATATCGATAACCGTACTACTAACGTGGGTGGCATTGATTCATCGGGTTATGATTTCAATATTAAATACACCACTGAAATTGAATTAGGTGCTTTATCATTTAATTTAGATAGTACTTATTATGATACTTATGATATTACTCAAGCAGATGAAAGCGTAGTTAAAAATGCTGGTTTTTACTTACGTAACAGTGGTGACGGTAACTTCCCACGCGTTAAATCAAACTTTGATGCACGCTTAACTCGTGATGATTGGGCGNTAACTCGTGATGATTGGGCNNTAAGNNATTCAATACGTTATATTAGCTCAGTGAAAGAACCTTTTAGCGAAATCGTTGATGGTGGTTCTCGTGATATTTCTGCTTCAGTTGTTCATGATGCACGATTTACTTACTTTATGGATGGTATGTCAGCAAGCTTTGGCGTGAACAATATGTTTGATCGCGATCCTCCGTATGCTGATACAGGTTTTAATGATAACACTGACCCTCGTACTTATAATACTCAAGGTCGTCATTTATATGTTTCTTTAGGATTAACTTTCTAAGATAACTTATATTTGATATGAAAAAGCCAGTCATTTGACTGGCTTTTTAATTTCAGAATTTTGTAACGCTGCTAACTTTTTAATGATTTTAATTATGCTAGTTATTCTGTATCAAACTATTCCTTTAAAGCCAACGGCCAACCACCTAAACTCTGCCATTTATTCACAATAAAACAAAATAACTCAGCGGTTTTTTCAGTATCGTATAGCGCTGTGTGCGCTTCGCTGTTGCTAAATTCAATATTAGCGGCGGCACAGGCTTTTGCCAGCACAGTTTGTCCTAACGCAAGCCCTGAAAGAGTAGTGGTGTCAAAGCTAACAAAGGGATGAAACGGGCTACGCTTTATGTTACATCGTGCCACCGCAGCATTTAAAAAGCTTAAATCAAAAGCGGCATTATGAGCTACCATAACGGCACGTTGGCAACCAGCGGCTTTCATTTTTTTGCGTACCAGTTTAAATATTTCTTTTAATGCTGTTTCTTCACTAACTGCACCGCGCAATGGGTTAGTAGGGTCAATGCCTGTAAATTCTAGTGCTTTTTTTTCTAAATTAGCCCCTGCAAAAGGTTCAACATTAAATTGTATGGTTTCATCTAAGCTCAATGCACCAGTGTTATTATCNATGGTTAATACCGAGGCTGCTATTTCTAATAAAGCATCTGTTTGTGCATTAAAGCCTGCGGTTTCAACATCAATAACAATAGGGAAATAGCCTCTAAATCGTTGTGCAAATAAGGTTTTTTCTTTATTTTTTGTAGAGGTATTTTTGTTATTTGTTTTTGTGGTCATTTGATTTTTCATTTTTAGGAAAGGCTAACCACNAATAAAGCGGTTAAAAATGGAGTTCTTTAAGGATTATCGCAGTTTTTTGTTTTATACTCAAAAGTAAGTAAAGTTTTTTTTACTTAGGCCGATAATCCTGTTAATAGAGTTTTTTTAGATTTGTTTGCACAGTATGAAAAAAATCATTGTTATTACTGCTTTAACCTCAATGCTAATATTAGCGTCTGCAAATTCGTTTGCAGGCATAAGGCAGTATGCGGCTAAATTAGATCAAGCCAATTGGCAATTTGCGACAAAAACACGCTTACAATGCTCTTTGTCTCATAATATTCCTAATTATGGTAAAGCACGTTTTTACAGTAAAGCAAGCCGTAATCTCAATATGGAATTTGAGTTAGACATGTTACTTTTACCTGACAATTATGAGTTTGCTGAGTTAAGATCTGTCGCGCCAAGTTGGCGTCCGGGTATAAACGACCACACTATNACTCGCATGAAATTATATAAACAATATACGCCTGGTTTACCTAAAAAAATTGCTTGGTCAATGCTTAGTGAATTAGAGCAAGGCATGAATCCCACTTTTTATTATACTGATTGGTATAATAGTCAAAATAAAATAGCAGTTTCAATTTCTAATGCAAAATTTAAGCATGCTTATCAAGAATTTGTTGCCTGTNTTGGTAACTTATTAGATTATAGTTTTGATGATATATCAGACACTATTTTACGCTATCAGTTTGGTAGCGACAAACTAACGAAAGCCTCGCAAAAACGTATTGCACAAATTACACAGTATTTAACACTAGATCCTAAACTAGAATTAGTACTTATTGATGCTTATACCGATAGTTATGGTGGTCGTGATACTAACCGTAAAATGTCTGAAAAACGTGCCGCTAAAATAAAAGACTATTTAGTTAAAAGTGGGGTTGAGCCCAATAGAATAGAATCTCAAGGCTATGGTGAAAAACGTCATATCGCCTCTAATCAAACCGCATTAGGTCGTGCAGAAAACAGGCGTGTAGTCATACATCTAGCAAAACCTTAATTTATACTTTAGTTTAATTGCAAAGTGCATATTAAATAAGCTGAAGTATGAAATATCCACCAGTTTAGAATTGCAGGTTTATTAATGTTTTATATCCACTGTAAAAAATAACGACCAAATTTACTAAAGCTATTTTGTTTAAATTAATTAATAAGTTGAATAAGGCTGTAGATTAGCGATAATCTACAGCCTTATTTTTATATCTATTCTTTTTGTTTTTAGGAAATTAAAATAATATGAAGCAATTATTACGTTTTATGATGTTAGTCGCTGTATTTTCAGTGCCTTCTGTTTGGGCAACAACGTCACATAAGTTAGCTGATACTTATACTTATGCTAATTATGATCAAGTTAAAACCACGCATATTTATTTAGATCTTACTGTTGATTTTAACAAAAAATCATTATTTGGTTTTGCACAACTTGATTTAACTTGGTTAGCTAAAGAACCAACTCCTATTTATTTAGATACGCGTGATTTAATTATTGATAAAGTATTAGTTAAATCAGTAAATGGAAAATGGATAAAAACCCCGTTTAAATTGGCCAAACGAGATGATGTGTTAGGTTCAAAATTAACCATAACACCTCATTTTAAAACCTCAACATTACGTATTTATTATGCTTCGACACCGCAGGCATCAGGTTTACAATGGTTATCACCTGAGCAAACTGCGGGTAAAAAATTCCCTTTTTTATTTAGTCAAAATGAAGCGATNCATGCACGTTCTTGGATCCCACTTCAAGACACGCCGAGTGTTCGTGTAACCTATACAGCTCGTATTCATACCGATAAAAATTTACTCGCGGTAATGAGTGCTAACAATAATCCTAACACTGAACGTGATGGTGATTACTTGTTTAATATGCCTCAAGCTATTCCTCCTTATTTAATTGCGATAGGTGTTGGAGATTTACATTTTCAAGCCATGAGTAAACAAACGGGCGTTTACGCAGAAAGTAATATTTTAGCTGCAGCTGCGAAAGAGTTTGCCGATACACAAGCGATGATTGATGCTAATGAAAAGCAATTTGGCGCTTATCGTTGGGGGCGTTACGACTTACTTATTTTACCACCTAGTTTTCCTTTTGGCGGTATGGAAAACCCACGTTTGTCATTTATTACCCCAACCGTTATTGCTGGCGATAAAAGTTTAGTCAGTTTAATTGCGCATGAATTAGCGCATTCTTGGTCGGGTAACTTAGTTACTAATGCCACATGGCGTGATTTATGGCTTAACGAAGGTTTTACCAGTTATGTTGAAAATCGCATTATGGAAAAAGTGTATGGTAAAGATCGTGCAGTAATGGAGCAAGTATTAGCCGTTCAAGGGCTAAAAGGTGAAATTAAAGAGTTAGCGAGTGACGATACTAAACTTTATATTGATTTAAAAGGTCGTGATCCTGATGATGCATTTACCAATGTTCCTTACACCAAAGGGCAGTTATTTTTAATGTACTTAGAAGAAAAATTTGGTCGTCAACGTTTTGATGATTTTATGTTGACCTATTTTAATGATCATGCTTTTGAAAGTTTAAGAACCCAAGATTTTGTTAGCTATTTAAAGGTGAATTTAACTCACAAATACCCTAATATTGTTAGTGATGCAAAATTACAAGAGTGGATTTATGGTGCTGGTTTACCTAAAGATATGCCACAACCAAAATCGAATGCTTTTGCATTAATTACTAATGATATTGATACGTTTGTTGACGATAAAAGTGTTTTAAGCCAATTGCCTACAGAGAAATGGACAGTACACGAATGGTTGTATTTTATTAATAATTTACCGGTAACAATTAGTAATGATCACATGGTTGCCTTAGATAAAGCGTTTAACTTTACTAATAGCACCAACAGTGAAATTGCTCATGCATGGTATTTGTTGTCACTTAAAGCGGGTTATGATGCGATTTATCCTGCCATGAAAAAATACTTGATTGCTATTGGTCGTCGTAAACTGATTGTGCCGTTATATAAAGAACTAGCCACTACCGCAACAGGTAAAGTTTGGGCACAAAAAGTGTATTTAAAAGCGCGCCCNGGTTATCACGGTTTAGCACAAGGCACAGTTGATGCCATTTTGAATAAATAAATGTTAATAATAAGTTGATAAAATTGGTGGGNATTTCGTTTCTTATGCGCCACCCTACGAATTAAAAGTGTAAGGTGGGTATTTCGTTTCTTATGCGCCACCCTACGAATTAANAGTGTAAGGTGGGTATTTCGTTTCTTATGCGCCACCCTACGAGTTAAAAGTGTAAGGTGGGCATTNCGTTCCTTATGCGCCACCCTACGAATTAAAAGTGTAGGGTGGGCATTTTNCCCACCACAATANTTTATTTGCTTATATAAAAAACCACCAAAATATTGGTGGTTTTTTTATGTACTTANCGTTGTCTCTGTTACCTTTAACGAGACAGGANTATTTTCAAGTTCGTTATTTGTTATTTCTTTTCAACCAATACATCAACTTGACGCATTTTGTTTTGTGTAGAAATTACCACGCGAATATTATTAGTGTCATCAGCAAAGGTGAGTGTTAAACGACCGCGCTTTCTTTCTTGACTGAGGACTTCACCATAAGCCATTTGGTAAAAATTAATCACGCTGTCTTCATCTGCTTTAGTAAAATAGTCTATTACCGCCGGTAATTTATCACTAAAATCAGCAAAAACTTTGGCATTTTCTAATATGGGAATGCTAATGGTGCTAGTGTTATTTAACGATATATCATTAGACTGAGCTAAAACATTGGTGCATACGATCATACCACCACACGCAATTAATTTTATGAGGCTGTTTATTTTAGTCATTTTAGCTGATCCCTTTCTGGTTTATAACAAGTGTATATACTTATGCTAACTTAATTGTGATCATATTTGATCTTAAAATCAACTGATTATCTAGTTTAAGTTGATAATTTCAATTAATTAAATATATTGGTCGCGGTATTTATCTACCCATAGTGCGGTTGCACCACAAATAGCGACGGGCATCACGATTAAGTTAATCAGTGGGATCATTGAAAAAATGGCGACGCTAACACCAAAACTATAACTTGTGCCTTGATGGTGTTTTAATGTGTTACGCATATCATCAAAAGAAATTTTATGATTATCAAATGGATAGTCTTTATATTGAATCGCCATCATCCACGCAATAAATAAAAACCAAATGACTTGCCCTAACACTGGTAACACTAACATTAAAATAAAAAAGCCAATAGCGCGCGGTAAGTAATACACTAATTTTCGCCACTCGCGTTGTAACGTGCGAGGAATATCTTTAATAATATCAAGCGCGCTACCAGATGCTATGTGCTGTGCCGGTAGTTGCTCACCTAATAATAGGTGCTCTATTTTTTCTGATAATAAACCATTAAAAGGGGCAGCTATCCAATTGGCAATAGTGCTAAATAAAAATGAAAAAAGTACCAATACCGTTAACACCAATAAAGGCCAAATTAGTGTACTTAACCATTTTAAACCGTCCCATAACCAGTTATCTAGCATACTCATGTACTGATCAAGCTTAATAAACATAAAATAAAACGCAATGCTAAACAAAATTAAATTAATCGTGAGCGGAATAACAACAAAACGCCTGATCCCTTTTAAACGGATCAACTCAAAGCCTTTAAAAAAATAGCCTGCGCCACTCTGGTTCTTAAGTGCTAGGTTTTTAATAGCAGCTTTTTTTGGCGAGTTATGCATATAAAATCATCGGGTAACAAAAAAATAAATTATATACAGCTTTAATACACTCGAACAGTGCGTAAATGTTACAAAGTACAACATTTTTTGCTAGAGTTTCCTTTCAAATAATTATGTTAGTGATACTCATAGTCTTAATATGCGCTTAAAGCAGATAAAATTAGTGGGATTTAAATCTTTTGTTGATACCACTAAAATTTTGTTTCAACAACAAATGACCGCGATTGTTGGCCCTAACGGCTGTGGAAAATCTAATGTGATTGATGCGGTGCGTTGGGTCTTAGGCGAAAGCTCTGCCAAAAATTTGCGCGGTGATGCCATGACCGATGTTATTTTTAATGGCGCAACAACCCGAAAACCTATTGGGCAAGCGAGTGTTGAGTTACTATTTGAAAACACCCAAGGTCGTTTACAAGGTAGTATGGCTGATCGCAGTGAAGTAGCGATTAAACGGTTAGTGACACGCGATGGCAGCAATAGTTATTTTTTAAATGGCAGCAAATGTCGCCGTCGTGATATTACCGATATTTTTTTAGGAACAGGTTTAGGGCCGCGTAGTTACGCGATTATTGAGCAAGGCACCATTTCGCGATTAATAGAATCTAAGCCGCAAGAATTACGGGTATTTATTGAAGAAGCGGCAGGTATTTCTAAATATAAAGAAAAACGTCGTGATACTGAAAATCGTATTCGTCATACTCGAGAAAATCTTGAGCGTTTAACTGATGTTATTGCCGAGCTAACCACTCAAATTGATAAATTACACCAGCAAGCCGAAGCGGCTAAACGCTATAAAACATTGAAAACTAGTGAACGAAAATATAAAGCTGAATTAAGTGCTTTTCGCTGGCAACAATTTGAGCAAAAAGCCCAACAATTTAGTGCTAAACAACAAGCCCAACAAGTTGTTATTGCCGAGCTGCAAAGTAAGCAACGCCAAGATGAATTAGCTATTATTAATGCTAAGCAATTACTTGATACGGCTAATGATTGCTTAGCGCAACTACAGCAACAAAAATTAAATTTAAGTAATGATATTACTCGCATTGAGCAAACGATAAAACATCAGCAACAGCAAACGCATGCAGATAAAAAACAGGCCGATGAATTTACGGTTAACCAGCAAAAAAATGACCTCACCATTGCTGAGCAACAACAAAAGCTAACCACCATTGACAACATTATTGTAGAGCTTACCCCTCAGTTAAATAGTGCAGAGCAGCAATTAATAGACAATCAGCAAGACTTAACGCAGCAGAAAAAAGTATTGCAATTATATAGAGAACAGTGGGATAAGCTTAATAAACAAGTACAGCAACAACAGCAAACGTCGGCAAAGTTGTCGGCACAAATGGCCACGAAGCAAAGCTTAATTAATCAATATCATGAGCAAATACTACAGCTTAATAGTGATCGCCATAAACCTAGCGCTGAGCAAACGAATAACTTAGTTGAGTTAAAAGAACAAATATCATCGCAGCAACAGCAGTTAGCACAATTTAATGTTCAGCTTGAAAATAAACAAGGTGAGCTTGAAAAAGCACAACAACAGCTACTTTTACAGCAACAGCAGCAACTTATTATTAAAACTAAGCGCCAGTCACTTAATGATGCTATGTCATCATTAAAGCAAAGTAGCCCGTCAACTGAACATTGGCAAAAACAGCAAGCTAAGTGGCTTACCTCGCATCATAGTCATATTTATGGAAACCTTTATCAGCAACTCACGGTGACGTCGCAATGGCAGTTAGCGGCAGAAGTAGTGCTTTCATCATGGTTAACGACACAATTAATTGCCGACTTACCTGATTTTTCATTGCTTGAACAACAAATAATACTGCCTGATACCATCGCGTTATCGTTAAATAGTCCCTCCTTAAAAATACCAACATCGATAAAAATAACCAAGAATAAAAAAGGTACATTAGCAGAGCAGGTTAACTTGGTGCTTACTCATACTGAGTCGATTGTTAATGGTAACTCTGTTCAGAAAAAAAGTAATTTTATACAATGGTTAAAGGTGAGTTATTTAAATAAAATATTTTTAGCTGATGATGTTATCCAAGCCCAACAGTTATTAAGCTCTTTAGCTGAAGATGAAAGCGTGCTTTGTTTAGATGGTTCTTGGTTAGGACATTACTTTTTGCTTAAAGGCAGCCCAGAACAAAGTGATCCGCAACTAATTAAACATGCTAATAGTGTCAAACAAAAGCAACAAGTAGAAAAACTCACTGTAGAGCTTACACTTACCGATAAACAATTAAAAATAAGCCAACAACAAAAGGATTTATTAACGGCACAACAAAGTGAGTTAATTAAGCAAGTAAAACAATTAACCGCATTATTACAGCGCAATGAACAACAATGGGCATTAATGACGCAGAGTCAACAACATCAAAAACAACAATTAAACCAAACTCAACAACTTATTAATCAGCACCAACAAAAAATAACAATATTAAAAGAGCAGTTAAATGCGTTAGAACAAACGCACGTTGAAATGATGCAAGTAGACAATGCTCAAAAAGAGCAGACCTATCAACAAAATGATAGCGATGCCTTAATCGTACTTGGCGAGCAAAAAAGTGTGCTACAACAGCACATTCAACAACGAGAAAAACAAGATAAACAATTAACCCAACAAAGCCATCAATTGTCTTTACAGTTAACTAAAAAACAGGCTGAACGTGATAATATTGAACAACATCTTAGTTTGTTGCTTGAAAAACAACAACAATTTAGTCAAAAATTGGCGCAATTATCGTTGAAAAAAAATCAACAAAGTCAGCCTTTAGTCGAACAGCAACAACAATCGCAAACTTGGTTGCAACAAATGTCGGTGCTGGAACAAAAAATAATAAAACAACAGCAAGAGCTGCTTGAAAATCAAACTATTATTGACCAGTATGCAAAGGATAAAAATACTGTTTTAACTAAAATTGAACGGCTAAAAGAGCAAGTTAATCAATATCATTTAGAGGCTGAAAATAATCGTTTACGCGCCCAAAGCATGCTTGAACAACTTAATGATATGGGGCAGGTATTAACCGATGTTTTAGTTAATATGCCAGATAATGTCAGAGAAGGTCAGTGGCAGGCTAATATTACTCGTTTAGCGAAAGATATTGCTTTGTTAGGACCGATAAACTTAGCCGCTATTGATGAATATAACCAAGAATTAACGCGAAAAAACTTTTTAGATCAACAATATCAAGACTTAACTTTGGCAATAAACACCTTAGAAAATGCCATTGCTAAAATAGATAAACAATCGCGGCAAAAATTTAAAGTAACCTTTGATAAAATTAATAATGATTTAAAACGTTTATTTCCGCGAGTATTTGGCGGCGGTAGTGCTTATTTAGCGCTAACGGGGGATGATTTGCTTGAAGCAGGTGTTACTATTATGGCAAGACCACCAGGCAAAAAAAATAATACAATTCATCTATTATCTGGTGGCGAAAAAGCGCTGACCGCATTATCATTAGTGTTTGCTATTTTTCGTCTTAATCCCGCACCATTTTGTATGTTAGACGAAGTAGATGCGCCATTAGATGATGCAAATGTCTTGAGATTTTGTAATCTGGTTAAAGAAATGTCGAAAACAGTACAGTTTATTTATATCAGCCATAATAAAATAGCGATGGAAATGGCAGCACATTTAACAGGGGTAACTATGTTTGAAGCGGGGGTTTCAAGAATGGTGAGTGTTGATATTGACCAAGCCGTAGCCATGGCTGAAATGAGCTAAAGCGACATGACATAAATTTGTCATCCTGAAATTGTTTCAGGAACTAAAATAAACAATAAAATGATAAAAAATAACAGGTTTAGATAATGGAAGAAAGTTTTAGAAATTCATTAATTGTAATTAGCGCCCTTATTATCGGAGCTATTTTTGTTCACGGTTTATGGACGATTAGAAAAAATAAAAATCCTTATAAATTAAAAACAAACCCTAAAGAAATTAAAGTGCAAGAGTTTGAAGGCAAAGAGCTGAGGCAGCGTGATTTTGATCGTTCAGGTTTTGATCAAGATGGCGTTAGTCAAATCAAAGTTATTAATAGTCAAGATAGTGATGAAAATAAGAGTAATGTTGTTAATCTAGATGATACTGATCATTTATCTGATGAAATATCAAATGAAGTGACAAATACTATTACAGAGCCAAGTACTGAATTTAAAGCAAATAAAGATGAAATAGTAGATGAATTAGACTTTAATTTAGATATTAATGTTGTTGAACAAGATAATTTATCTTTGGTGACCAATGTTTCAGAGGTTGTACCTGAAGTTATTCCAGAGATTAAAAGTGTTTATGAAAATCCAGTTAATAAACCAAAACCTATAGTCATAACAAATAAATCAACAAAGTCATCATCTAAAGTGACAAGAAAAAATACAAAATCGACATTAAAACGTGATCAAATGGAAATTAATTTTGGTTCTAATGAGGGAGGTGCAAGACAAAATAGAGCAAGTCAAAAGAGTGTACGGGCAAACATAGATCCAGAAGTACTTGCTATTTCGGTTATTGTGCCACAAGGACAGATTATCTCTGGAGCCGCCTTACTACCTAGTTTGCTTACTTTAGGCATGAAATATGGTGATATGAATGTTTTTCATCGTCATCAAGACAATGCAGGTAATGGTAAAGTCACCTTTAGTTTAGTCAATGCCTTAAACCCTGGCACATTCGATTTAGATAATATAGAAAATTTTGTCACTCAAGGGGTGAGTTTGTTTATGACCTTACCTAACGCGGGAGATCCCTTTGAAGTATTTGAGCAAATGTTGGTAGCAGCAAAACAATTAGCCAGTGAATTTAACGGCCAGTTACTTGACGATAAGCGTAGTGTTATGACAAAACAAACTGAGCAGCATTATGTGACTAAAATTCGTGAATTTGAGCGTAAAAGTCGCTTAGCATCGATGTAGTTAAAACTAAATATTAAACAAAAAATCAAACAAAACATAAAAGTTAACCATCAAGAGTATTCAATCAATGCCAGAACTTTCTGCTCAGCAGCGTGTAACTGAGCTTCATCAGCAAATAAACCATTATAACCACCAATATTATGTGCTTGATCAGCCAACCGTACCAGATGCCGAATACGATCGTTTAATGCGTGAACTAATCGCATTAGAACAGCAATATCCAGAATTAAAAACAGTTGACTCTCCTAGTCAAAAAGTTGGTGGCGAAGCATTAAAATCCTTTACACAAGTAACACATCAACTGCTGATGTTATCGCTTGATAACGTGTTTTCAGCAGAGGAATGGCAAGCCTTTGTTAAACGAGTCAATGATCGACTTGACTCCAATATTAACATTACCGAAGTGGCCTTTTGTGCCGAACCTAAATTAGATGGTTTAGCGGTTAGTTTACGTTACGAACAGGGTATTTTAGTACAAGCGGCTACGCGTGGTGATGGCAGCACAGGTGAAAATATTACCGAAAATGTTCGTACCATAAAATGTATCCCTTTAAAGTTGCAAGGTAATGATTATCCAAGTATTTTAGAAGTTCGTGGCGAAGTGTTTATGCCGAAAGCCAGTTTTGCTGCGTTAAACGAAAGAGCGCTTAAAAAAGGTGAAAAAGCCTTTGCAAACCCGCGTAATGCTGCGGCAGGCAGCTTACGGCAACTCGATTCAAAAATTACCGCACAACGTAATCTCGCTTTTTATGCTTATGGTTTAGGTTTTGTTGACGATCAAGAAAACAATGTGCCAACAACAAGTGAACATCTTTGGTTGAGCAATTCGCATTATCAACGATTATGCCAATTAAAAACCTTAGGTTTACCTATGTGTCCTGAAGTGCGCTTATTAAAAAACAATGAACAATGTACTGAATTTTATCAAGATATTTTAGCTAAGCGTGACAGTTTAAGTTATGAAATAGATGGCACCGTACTAAAAGTTGATGATATTAACCTACAAAAACAATTAGGTTTTGTTGCGCGCGCACCGCGTTGGGCAATGGCGTATAAGTTTCCTGCGCAAGAGGAGTTAACGCAAGTTGAAGCGGTTGAATTTCAAGTAGGGCGCACGGGTGCAATTACTCCTGTAGCTCGCTTAACGCCTGTTTTTGTCGGTGGGGTCACGGTTAGTAATGCCACTTTACATAACCAAGATGAAATAGAGCGTTTAGGTTTGAAAATAAATGATACGGTGATTATTCGTCGTGCCGGTGATGTTATTCCGCAAATTGTTAGCGTGGTCGTTGAAAAACGTGATAATAATGCTATTGATGTTGAATTTCCTAAAGATTGTCCCGTGTGTCATTCGCCTGTCGTTAAAGCTGAGGGTGAAGCCATATTGCGTTGTACCGCGGGGTTATTTTGTGAAGCACAACGTAAGGAGGCAATTAAACATTTTGCTTCACGTAAAGCGCATGATATTGATGGTTTAGGCGATAAATTAGTTGAACAATTAGTGGATGAAAATCTTATTTTAACCCCTGCTGATTTATTTTCGCTTAGCGAAATTGATATTAGTACCATGGAACGCATGGGGCAAAAATCAGCAAAAAATTTAATTAAATCATTAGAAAATGCTAAAAATACTAGCTTATCTAAATTTATTTATGCCTTAGGTATTCGTGAGGTAGGTGAAGCCACTGCTAATAATTTAGCCAATTACTTTTTAACATTAAAAAATATTCAAACAGCTAATATTGACGAATTACAAGATGTTGCTGATGTTGGCGAAATTGTCGCTAAAAACATCATTAATTTCTTTAAAGAAGATCATAACTTAGCTGTGGTGAGTAAATTAAATGAGATCATGTTTTGGCCTGCCATTGAACAAAAATCGGTAGAGCAACAACCGCTTAAAGATTTAATTTATGTGATCACTGGCACGTTAAGTAAAATGGGGCGTAGTGAGGCAAAAGCCGCATTGCAAGCATTAGGTGCGAAAGTATCAGGTAGTGTCTCAGTAAAAACTGACTACTTAGTTGCGGGCGAAAAAGCGGGTTCTAAATTGACCAAAGCGCAAGACTTAGGCGTTAAAGTATTAACCGAAGATGATTTATTAACACTGTTAGCGGAGCATCAGCAACAATGAAAAATTTAATTTTAATGCTATGTTTTATATATATGACTATTATTATTGCTCCCTTTGCTTATGCAAAAAATAATGATACAGAGAGTCAAGTAAAGCAAGTTAACAGTAAAATAATTAGATTAAGTGACAGCACTGGCTTAGTTTATGTTGGTGCTGAAATTGCGCCTGCGGATGTTGCTATTTATTTAAAACAGTTAAAAAATAAACTTGGCGAACAGCAATTTAAGCTATTTCGATCGAATCAAATCGCCCGTGATCAACAGGGCTTTCATGTCACCTTAATTAACCCTTTTGAATATAAAAAACTTATCAACAACAAACAAAAAGTAACGTTAGGACAAACTATTGCGATAACGTTACAAGGGTTGGGTAAAGTTGCCACGACTGTTGTCAATGTAGCAAGTCATGCTTCTAAACAAGATAATACTCAAAGCTACTTTGTTATCGTTTCTTCTTTTGAGGGTGAAAAGTTTCGTCAGCATTATGGTTTAAAAGCAAAAGACTTTCACGCCACGTTAGGTTTTAATCCCCATGATATTTATACGCTAAGCAAAGGCATCGAGCGTTTAGTAAAGTAGTTTTAGTCACTTCTTTTTAAATTGTTGGAGATATTTATGGTTGTGATACTTTTGTGATGATCTTGTTATAGTCGCGTGACCCTTCTGACATTTTTATTGTTCATACTTGAGTTGAATTAAATTAATACTACTCAATTAAGTTGAAAGGAAGAACAATGAAAATTAAAACTCTAAGCACCGTAACAGCATTTTTATTCGCCAGCAGTATTAGCGCGGTTAATGCTCAACAACTTGAAATTACCGTCACTAATTTAACCCAAGGTTTGTATTACACGCCTTTATTAGTGTCAGCACACCCAGCAAACATGTCTTTATATACGCTTGGTCAACCAGCAACTTCGGCATTACAAATGATGGCCGAAGGTGGCGATATTTCAGGGTTGTCAGCTATGTTAACAACGGCTAACGCGAATAGTACTGAAAATCCTGCGAGCGGTTTATTAGCTCCAGCAATGAGTACCACAGCCATGTTAACCACCACTGACGGTAATAACTATTTGTCATTAGTGGCAATGTTATTACCGACCAATGATGGCTTTGTTGGTTTAAATAGTTGGAAAATTCCAACAGAAGTGGGCACTTATACTTTTACCTTAAATGCTTATGATGCGGGTACCGAAGCGAATGATGAAATGATCACCGGTGGTGGTGCGCCTAGTGTGTCTGGTATTCCTGCTGCTCCTGGTGGTGACGGTGGCACAGGTGCTAGTGGTGTTACGATGACAGAAACAAACACTAACGTGCATGTTCATCCCGGAAATTTAGGCGATGATGATTTAAGTGCGGGTAAAAGTGACTTAAGCAATACCGTACATCGTTGGTTAAATCCTGTTGCACGCGTTAGCGTTAAAGTAATGTAAGGGGACTATTATGTTTTTTACTCAAACTAAAAAGCTTTCATTATTGTTAGCAAGTATCACTATTTTAACCTTGAGTGGTTGTAATAATAGCTCAGATAAAAAAGCCGTTGTTATTGTTCCGCCGCCAGCACCAACTCCTATAGTTTATAGCTATGAGGTTACTTTAGTTAATTTAACGCAAGGTCAACCGATGTCTCCAGCAGCGGTTATCTTACATAATGGAGGGCAGTTATGGAAAATAGGCGAAAGCGCTAGTACATCATTAGAAAAATTAGCTGAAAGTGGCGATAATAGTGCTGTGTTAGCCGACACTATGGTGCTAGCTGGTCAAGGTGGTGCAGGTATATTATTACCCGGTGCTAGTGAAACTATTACCTTAAGTATTAGTGATACTCAGCCGATGATGTTGTCATTAGCGGCAATGTTGGTTAATACTAATGATGCTTTTACTGGCGTTAATGCCATGCAACTTAGCAATATGGCGATGGGCGATAAGGTCAGTTTTACCACCAGTACTTATGATGCGGGCACTGAACAAAATAGTGAAATGATGGCAACAATTCCGGGGCCTGCTGCTGGCGGTGAAGGTTTTAATGCTGAACGTGACGATATTGATAAAGTGAGCATGCATGCAGGTATTGTCAGTAAAGATGATGGTTTAATGCAATCGGCATTAACGCAAGCCGAGCGTTTTGACAATCCAACCTTAATGGTTACTATTACCAGAACTAAATAGTGCTGTTGCGCCTAGCGTTGCTCGAGATAACCTACATTTTTATTTATTATCAATGTAGGTTGTGACTTGCTGCAATAATCTAAATTTAAGGAAAACAATGACAGATTCAATATTAGTGGTCGAAGATGAACAAGATATTGCTGATCTTATCTCGGTACATTTACGTGAATTATCACTTAATGTTGATCATAGTTTAACCGGTGAAAAAGCACTAGAATTAGCCTTTACTCATAACTATTCGTTAATTCTACTTGATGTGATGTTGCCGGGGATTTCAGGCTTAGACGTTTGTCGGCAAATTCGTGCTAAAAAACCTGCGCAAGCAATATTAATGCTAACGTCGCGTACCTCAGAAACTGATCGTGTTGTCGGATTAGAATTAGGCGCAGATGATTACATGACTAAACCTTTCAGTGTTCGTGAGTTGCAAGCACGGGTGCGAAGCCAGCTGCGGCGTGTACATTTAATGGCGAAACTCAGTGCGCCCAATAATGACGAGCTTAGTGAACAAACTTTATGTTTAGGTAATTTACAAATTGATATCAGCACTCATAAAGTGATGCTTGCGGGCAACGTACTAGAATTGACCTCAACAGAATTTGATTTGATTTTTTATCTTGCCTCACACCCTGAACAAGTTTTTTCTCGTGCTCAGTTATTGAGTGCCGTGTGGGGTTATCATCATAGCGGCTATGAGCACACGGTAAATTCACATATTAACCGCTTGCGTAATAAATTAGAAAAAGATCCCACTAAACCCGAAATAGTACAAACCGTTTGGGGTGTTGGCTATAAATTTAATCGCCAAGGAGTTTGCTCATGAAACTTTCTCTATACCAACGATTGTCGTTGTCTTTGTTTTTAGTTTTTCTTGTTATCGCGGGATTTTTTTATTTTTGGTCACAGCAAATAGAACAAAGCACTCGTTTTGAGTCAGAGCAACGTTTACATTTATCACTTGCCGCTAATTTAGCATCAGATAACCCCTTATTACAACAAGGCGTTTTTGATCATCAAGCGTTAAAAAATCTTTTTCATTCATTGATGATTTTAGGACCCGCCTTTGAATTTTATTTTGTTGATGCCAAAGGCAAAATACTCACTTATTCGGCTGATAAATCACAAGTTAAGCGTGAATTTATTGATTTGGTGCCTATTTTACAATTACTTCGCAATCAAGCATCTCTGCCGATTTATGGCGATGATCCACGTAATAAAACCCGTAAAAAAATATTTTCAGCCGCGCCTGTTTTTAATGGTGAAAATTTACAAGGTTACTTATACGTTATAGTGACAGGAGAACAATATGACGATGCCTTTGCTAAATTACAACCTTATAAAACAGCGGAACTGTCTTTATTATTATTTGTTGGCGGTATTATATTTTTGTTTATCGTGCTATTGGGATTATTTCGATACTTTACCAGCCCTTTGCGACAGTTAACTCAAGATATGACTCGCTTTAAAGAAGCAGGTTTTGATAAAAATAAAGTGCAATTGATGGCATGGCAGCAAAGTAGTTCAAATGAAGTACATCAGCTTGGTTGTGTATTTGAACAAATGGTTGAACAAATTAATCATCAACTTGAGCGTTTACAGCAAGCCGATATTCATCGTCGAGAATTATTAGCACACTTTTCTCATGATTTACGTACACCATTAGCGTCACTACAGGGTTATATTGAAACCATCGCCCTTAAAGGCGATAGTTTAGCGAAGGACGAACAACAACGGTTTATTGATACTGCGTTAAAAAATGCTCAACAACTTAAAAAACTCATTGATCAAATATTTGAACTGGCTCATTTAGAAGACGGACAAGTATCTCTTAATTTAGAAACCTTTAACCTCGCTGAGCTTTTATGGGACATTGTTGCTAAGTTTAGTTTACAAGCCAAACATAAAAATATTCATTTACAGGTGATCCCTGAAGAATGTCAGATTCAAGTTTATAGTGATATTGGTAAAATAGAACGGGTGTTAAGTAATTTATTAGAAAACGCACTACGACACACTCCCGAAAATGGTGAAATATACATAGAAATTAAAGAGGATATTGATACCAGTGACAATCAATGCCAAATATCAGTAAAAGATAATGGTACGGGTATTAAAAGTGAAGAAGTAGCCTATATTTTTGATGCCCGTTATCGTGCCAGTAATGCAATTCAAGATAAAAGCAAGCATACCGGTTTAGGTTTAGCCATTACTAAACGTTTATTGGAATTACTGCAAAGTGAAATTAGCGTTAAAAGTCAGTTAGGGCAAGGCACTACTTTTGCGTTTAAAGTAAGAAAAGTAGCGATAAATTAGTTTTGCTAGAACCTAGCATCTAGAATCTAGGTTCTGTTTCTAAGCGAGTTATTCGCCAAAAAGCAACGCTAGCAATAATCCCTAAAATCACTGGGTAAAAAGCGTAACTCACCACGGTTAAAGGCGATACTTTTAAAGTAGCACCTAATAATAATGCTTGTGCGCCATAAGATAACCTTGATTGATACAAACGAAAATATCGAGTAAACGGGCTGGTTTTGCTGGCGTTAAATCACCATCTTCAGCTAATTGTTTAGCGGTATCGTCGGCCACAATGATTGACACCGTATTAGGGCAGTAAAAAATTACAGTTAAAAACCAGCCCCGCAATTTATTAACTTTAGATTTTGCCTGTATTGGCATACATACATCTCGATAATAAATAATTAAAAGATCATACAGTGGGGATATTTAGATGTCTATACGTCTTTTTAAGCTGGTTTGGTTATATTGTTTGTGCTAAAATTTTGCGCGAATTTTTATTAACTTTAATGTGAACAAATAATATGTCTGAAACTAAATTTGAAAGCTCTTTTGAAAGTATTGAACAGCGTGTAAGTTACGGTGTAGGTCGTCAATTAGGTGATCAATTAAAAACTAACCCTTTTGAAGAATTTGATGTAAGTGCAGTACAAGCTGGTCTTGCAGATGCGTTAGCGGGTAATGAAAGCCAAGTTTCTGATGAATTATTAAATGAAGCTTTTGGTGTTATTTCTAAAAAACTACAAGAGCAAGAGCAAGTGGTTGCTAAAGTAAAAGCTGAAGAAGGCGAAAAGTTTTTAGCTGAAAATGCTAAGCGTGATGAAGTAACGGTTACTGAGTCTGGTTTGCAATACGAAGTATTAACAACGGGCGAAGGTGATAAACCAACAGCAAGCAGTACAGTGCGTGTACATTATCATGGCACATTGCCTGACGGTAGTGTATTTGACAGTTCTTATGATCGTGGTCAGCCGGCTGAATTTCCTGTAAACGGTGTTATTGCTGGTTGGACTGAAGCATTACAATTAATGAACGTTGGTTCAAAATGGAAATTGTCTATCCCTTATAATTTAGCTTATGGTGAACGCGGCTCTCAAGGTGCAATTCCTCCGTATGCTACTTTAGTATTTGATGTTGAATTACTCGACATTTTATAGTTTTAAAAAAGCCGGTATTTACCGGCTTTTTTGTAGGACACGAGCGTAGCGAGGTTCGACACTATATATGTAACCTAAGCGGCAATCTACATTTAACTTATTGTCGTTAGGTTTTTTATCAGTGACAGTAATTTTTCTAGAAAAACAATTGTTAAGGGTTACTAATTTGTTAGCACAACAACTACAACAGTTATTTAATCATTATCACCAAGTATTTAAAGCACAAAATATTGATGAGGTGCTAGGTTGTTATCATTTGCCTTGTACTTTAGTTACTCCTGATAGGTTAGTGGTATTAAATAATAAACAAGCAGCTGAAGTTGAGTTTAAAGAAATATTTACAGGTATTAATCGCTTAGGTATTCAGTCTATTAAAGCGTCAGAGGCAAGCTACAGTGTTGTTAATGAAAATGTTAATGAAAACATTGATGATGCCATTATTATGGTCAATATTCATTGGCAATTTTTTACTGCTGAAGGCGAAATCCTTGCTGACTTTGCTGCGTTATACCATATAATAAAAAACCAGCAGCAATTAAAAATATTTCAGGTAATATCTCACGAAAATGAACAGACAATTAACTTGCCTTTTTCTTTAACTTTAATGGAAACAATTAAATAACATGACAATAAATGTAGCTATTTTAGGTTGTAGTGGTCGTATGGGGCGTAATTTGATCCAAGCGGCTAGCGAGCATGAATATATAACGTTGGTTGGCGGTAGTGTGCGTGCTAGTTCTTCATTCGTTAACTTTGATCTCGGTGAGTTAGCTGGTATTGGCGCGTTGGGTAAAAAAACGTCAACGCAGTTAAATGATTTATTAGTCGCCGATGTTTTCATTGATTTTACCTCAATAGAATCAACTTTAGAAAATGTAAAATGGTGTCAGCAACATAAAAAAGCCATCGTTATTGGCACGACAGGGTTTTCAGCTAAACAAGTACAAGTAATTGAACAAGCAGGGAAAACTATTCCTATTGTGTTGGCACCTAATACCAGTGTTGGTGTTAATTTACTTTTTAAGCTGGTAGAAATTACCGCTAAGGCAATTGGCGACTATACTGATATAGAAATTTTTGAAGCACACCATCGCTTTAAAAAAGATGCGCCTTCAGGAACCGCGATGAAAATAGGGCAAGTGATCGCCGATACTTTAGGGCGAAACCTTGAAAAATGCGCCGTTTATGGACGTGAAGGACTAAGCGACGAAAGGAAAAATGACACGATAGGTTTTGCTACCATTAGAGCGGGAGATATTGTTGGAGAACATACCGTTTTTTTCGCAGATCTAGGTGAAAGGCTTGAAATCACCCATAAAGCCAGCTCAAGAATGACATTCGCGCTAGGAGCAATGCGAGCTGTAACTTGGTTAGCAAGTGCTAATGCAGGTTATTATACCATGCAAGATGTACTAGGATTAACGGACTAAAATAATAGATAACTATTGTTTTTGACCATTTGGTTTGAAAAACGACAAAAACGGTTGTTTTTGTCATTTTTACTGGACGAGTATGCTATTTAAGCGTAAAATGCGCAGAATTTGTCATGAAATCATAAAAAATTGATCATTCATTGTTGTATTGATCAAGTATTATTGACAGGTTTACTGTGCTTTGTTTTTACTTTTTATTGATGTTTTTCAAATAATTATGACATTTAAAAACAATAGTACCAATTTTACGCTTAAATAATTAAACGATAATGTTTACTTAGGTAAGTATCTTTTCTTCTTTACGGAGGTTAAATTGGCTAAATCTGCTATTTTAGTGCTGGAAGACGGCACTGTATTTAACGGCACTGCAATTGGTGCATATGGCGTAGCTGTTGGCGAAGTAGTTTTTAATACTTCAATGACCGGCTATCAAGAAATTCTCACCGACCCATCTTATGCAGAACAAATAATTACCCTCACTTATCCTCATATTGGCAACACCGGCACCAATGACGAAGATAAAGAATCTGCGAGTATCTTTGCTAAAGGCTTAGTGATCCGTGATTTACCTCTATTAGCCAGTAATTTTCGTAATGAACAAAATTTAAGCGACTACTTAAAAGCTAATAATATTCTTGGTATTAGCGACATTGATACCCGCAAACTCACCCGTATTTTGCGTGAAAAAGGCGCACAAAATGGTTGTATTCTCGCAATAGATAGTGCTATAGATAGTGCGGATGAAGCCGATAAATTAAACGTAGCGTCAGCATTGGCGCAAGCTAAAGACTTTCCTGGCTTAAAAGGTATGGACTTAGCTAAAGTTGTATCAACTAAAGAACAATATACTTGGGCTGCGGGTAGTTGGTCACTAGGTAAAGAAAAGGGTAAAGGCTTTAGTGATTTTTCTCACTCACTTGAAAAGTTAGACTTTCACGTGGTTGCTTATGATTTTGGTGCCAAACGCAATATTTTACGTATGTTAGTCGACAGAGGCTGCAAATTAACCGTCGTACCCGCACAAACACCTGCTAGTGAAGTACTTGCCATGAACCCTGATGGCATCTTCTTATCAAATGGCCCTGGAGACCCTGAGCCATGTGATTATGCAATAACAGCAATACAAGAATTTTTAACAACTAATATCCCTATTTTTGGTATTTGTTTAGGTCATCAGTTACTTGGTTTAGCCAGTGGTGCAAAAACCATCAAAATGAAATTTGGTCATCATGGTGCTAATCACCCTGTAAAAGATTTTGAACGTAATGTGGTAATGATCACATCACAGAATCATGGCTTTGCCGTTGATGAGAATAACCTACCAGAAAATTTAAAAGTTACGCATAAATCATTGTTTGATGATTCACTGCAAGGTATTCATCGTAACGATAAACCTGCCTTTAGTTTTCAAGGACATCCAGAAGCTAGCCCCGGCCCTCATGATGCTGCGCCATTATTTGATCATTTTATTGATTTAATTCGTGCTTATAAACAAGCGTCATTACCTAACAACTAAAACACCTAAATAAGAAAAGAGAGAAAAAAATGCCAAAACGTACCGACCTTAAAAGCATTCTTATTTTAGGTGCTGGCCCCATAGTTATTGGTCAAGCCTGTGAATTTGACTATTCTGGCGCGCAAGCCTGTAAAGCATTACGTGAAGAAGGCTATCGAGTTATTTTAGTTAACTCTAATCCTGCTACCATTATGACCGACCCTGAAATGGCTGATGCAACTTACATCGAGCCTATTCATTGGGAAGTAGTGCGTAAAATTATTGAAAAAGAACGTCCTTGCGCGGTATTGCCGACCATGGGCGGTCAAACTGCACTAAATTGTGCCTTAGAGCTTGAAGCAAAAGGCGTATTAAAAGAATTTAACGTCGAAATGATTGGCGCAACCGCTGATGCTATTGATAAAGCTGAAGACAGAAGCCGTTTCGATAAAGCAATGAAAGCGATTGGTTTAGATACGCCGCGTGCTGAAATTGTCCATACACTAGAAGAAGCTTATGCAGCCAGTAAAAATTTAGGTTTTCCCTGTATTATTCGCCCCTCATTTACTATGGGCGGTACGGGTGGCGGTATTGCTTACAATATTGAAGAATTTACTGAAATTTGTACTCGCGGTTTAGACTTATCACCCACCAGTGAATTATTGATTGATGAATCATTAATTGGTTGGAAAGAATATGAAATGGAAGTGGTACGCGACAAAAATGATAACTGTATTATTGTTTGTTCGATTGAAAATTTTGATCCTATGGGTATTCATACCGGTGATTCAATTACCGTAGCGCCAGCGCAAACGCTAACCGATAAAGAATACCAAATTATGCGTAATGCCTCTTTGGCGGTATTGCGAGAAATTGGCGTTGAAACAGGCGGTTCAAACGTACAATTTGGTATTTGTCCTGATACGGGTCGCATGGTTATTATTGAAATGAACCCTCGGGTATCACGTTCATCAGCACTTGCTTCAAAAGCAACGGGTTTTCCTATTGCTAAAATTGCCGCAAAATTAGCGATTGGTTATACCCTTGATGAATTAACCAACGATATTACGGGTGGTAAAACACCTGCGTCATTTGAACCTACCATTGACTATGTAGTCACAAAAATTCCACGTTTTAACTTTGAAAAATTTGCAGGCTGTGAAGACCGCTTAACCACACAAATGAAGTCTGTTGGTGAAGTAATGGCCATTGGCCGTAATCAACAAGAATCAATGCAAAAAGCACTACGCGGGTTAGAGGTCGGCGTTAATGGTTTTGACTCCATGGTTGATGTAACGCAACCGGGTGCTAAAACTAAAATAATGCACGAATTGCAAGAAGCCGGCTCAGATCGTATTTGGTATATTGGTGATGCCTTTCGTTTAGGTTTGACGGTAGATGATATTTACCGTTTAACTATGATTGACCGTTGGTTTTTAGTACAAATTGAAGACATTATTTTAGAAGAAGCAAAAGTAAAAGAGGGCGGTTTAAAAGTTTTAACCCCTGATTATTTACGACAACTTAAACGTAAAGGATTTTCAGATGCACGCATAGCCGATGTTATTGGTGTGAGTGAAGCTGAAATCCGTAAAAAGCGTCATAATGCTGATATTTACCCAGTGTATAAACGTGTTGATACCTGCGCAGCTGAATTTAGTTCAGACACCGCTTATATGTATTCAACCTATGATGAAGAATGTGAAGCGAACCCAACAGACAAAGAATCTATTATGATTTTAGGTGGTGGCCCTAACCGTATTGGTCAAGGGATTGAGTTTGATTATTGTTGTGTTCACGCGGCATTAGCCTTACGTGAAGATGGTTATGAAACCATTATGGTTAACTGTAACCCTGAAACTGTCTCTACTGATTATGATACTTCAGATAGATTATATTTTGAGTCGATCACCTTTGAAGATGTACTTGAAATAGTGCGTGTTGAAAAACCCAAAGGCGTTATTGTGCAATACGGTGGTCAAACACCCCTTAAATTAGCGCGTGCCTTAGAAGCGGCAGGTGTACCTATTATTGGTACTTCTCCTGATGCCATTGACAGAGCCGAAGACCGAGAACGTTTTCAACAAGCGGTTGACCGTTTAGGCTTATTACAACCTGAAAATGCCACCGTTACCTCAATTGATGAGGCGATGGCCAAAGCTGAAGCGATTGGTTTTCCGTTAGTTGTTCGTCCATCTTACGTGTTGGGCGGTCGAGCAATGGAAATTGTTTACGATTTAGATGATTTACGTCGTTATATGACTGAAGCGGTCAGTGTTTCAAACGATTCACCGGTATTGCTTGACCACTTTTTAGATGATGCTATTGAAGTCGATATTGACGTGATTTGTGATGGTGAAAAAGTCGTTATTGGCGGTATTATGCAACACATTGAACAAGCAGGTGTTCACTCGGGTGACTCAGCATGTTCTTTGCCCGCTTATAGTTTAAGCCAAGAAATTCAAGATGTAATGCGTAAACAAGTGACTGATTTAGCGTTTGAATTAGGCGTTATTGGTTTAATGAATACGCAAATGGCAGTAAAAGATAACGAAGTTTATATAATCGAAGTTAATCCTCGTGCTGCACGTACTATACCGTTTGTTTCAAAAGCGACTTCGGTGCCATTAGCTAAAATTGGCGCTCGTGTTATGGCGGGAACATCTTTAACTGAACAAGGTATTGTTAGCGAAATTATTCCACCGTTTTTCTCGGTAAAAGAAGTGGTTATTCCTTTTAATAAATTTCATGGTAGCGATCCATTAGTTGGCCCTGAAATGCGTTCAACGGGTGAAGTGATGGGCGTAGGTAAAACCTTTGAAGAAGCCTATGCTAAAGCTAGTTTAGGCGCTGGTGTTAGTGTGCCTAAATCAGGGCGCGCGTTAATTTCAGTGCGTAATAGCGATAAAGTACGGGTGGTTGAATTAGCTAAACAAATGGTTGCTTTAGGTTATCAATTAGATGCGACTCATGGTACTGCAGTTGTATTAGGCGAAGCTGATATTCCCGTGCGATTAGTGAACAAAGTACACGAAGGTCGTCCACATATTTTAGATAGAATTAAAAATAGTGAGTATAGCTATATCATCAATACTACCGAAGGTCGCAAAGCGATTGAAGATTCAAAAGTATTGCGTGGCGGTGCACTTCGTTATAAAGTTGCCTATACAACAACGTTAAATGCCGCTTTTGCTGCTTGTCAATCACATGCTGCTGATGATAGAAGTATAGTAACCTCTATCCAAGAATTACATCAACAATGTAGCTAAAGTTATTGCCATACTAACTATGTATGGCTGTTAATAAATTACTTATAAAGGTGGTGATTGCTCTAGCAATACCGCCTTTATCATTTAAAAAAAGAAGAGAAAAATGAATCAATATCCAATGACTGTACATGGTGCAGAAGCACTGCGCAAAGAATTAGGCCATTTAAAAACAGTAAAACGTCCTGAAATTGTTGCCGCGATTGCCGAAGCGCGAGAGCATGGCGATTTAAAAGAAAATGCTGAATATCATGCGGCGCGAGAAGAGCAAGGCTTTTGTGAAGGCCGCATTCAAGACATTGAAGGCAAATTAGGTAATGCACAAATTATTGATGTCGCTAAAATTCCTAATACGAGCAAAGTGATTTTTGGCGTAACGGTAACTTTATTAAATATAGATACTGATGCAGAAGTGATTTATCAAATCGTTGGTGATGATGAAGCCGATATTAAACAAAACCGTATTTCGGTTAACTCGCCTATCGCGCGTGGTTTAATTGGTAAAACCGTTGATAGTGAAGTTGAAATTAAAACACCAGGCGGCACGGTTGAATATGAAATTATTGCCGTAGAGCATAAATAAGCGGACTAATTTTGTTTTGAACCGTTAATAAATTGATCATAGTTAAATTTATTTGAAAATTGTCTATACTGGGGTAAAATGTTGTTTTCCAGTTTTATAGGCGTTTACTATGTCACATGATGAAAGTTTTTCTGATCAAAGTAGTTTTTTACATTTAATTATTGCCGTTGTTGTTTTGTTAGTATTTCCATTGCTACCTATGTTAGCTGGCTGGTATGATTTATTGTCTCAATAATAGCTTTTTTAGTGTTTGTTGCTTTAATCTTTGTACTGTAATATTTGTTACTTAAGATAAATATTCAGCATTTCAGCATTAAATTTCTAACTTTAGCCACTAAATCTATTAGTGGTTAAATTTTATTTACTCTACTCTACTCTACTCTACTCTACTCTACTCTACTCTACTCTACTCTACTCTACTCTACTCTACTCTACTCTACTCTACTCTACTCTACTCTACTCTACTCTACTCTACTTGTTTATACCCGATCCACTTGATGATACAGGATTAAGCTGGAGCTAGTAATACCTTTAGGCAAGACAGATGAACGGGAATATGTCGTCGTTTTATTGCTAAATCCTCAGCGTAATAGTAAATATTTGCTATAAAATTCCAACCAATTAATATATTCTTGTCACATTAAAATTTTATTCTAATTTATTATGACAACAGACCAATTAAATACATTAAAAAACGCTATTCACACCATTAAAGATCACCCTAAAAAGGGTATTATGTTTCGTGACGTAACCAGTTTATTAGATGATGCACATGCGTTTGCTTTAACCATCAACTTATTAGTTGAAAAGTTTGAAAACCAAGGTTTTACTAAAGTAGTCGGCACTGAAGCGCGGGGCTTTTTATTTGGTGCTCCTTTGGCTTTAGCGCTAGGTGTTGGTTTTGTACCCGTACGTAAACCGGGTAAGTTACCTCGTGCAACGATCAGTGAAGAATATCAATTAGAATATGGTCAAGATATGCTTGAAATACATCAAGATGCTTTAACTGCACAAGATAAAGTTTTAGTGATCGATGATTTATTGGCAACAGGCGGTACGATAGAAGCAACAGCAAAACTTATTCGTCGTTTAGGGGCAACCGTCGGACATGCAGGTTTTGTTATTTCTTTGCCCGATCTTGGCGGTGAAAAACGTTTAGAAAACTCAGATTTAACGGTATTTTCATTATTACAATATCAAGGTGAATAGGCTCTTTTTATGAGTTATCAGGTTTTAGCAAGAAAGTGGCGTCCAAAAAACTTTAGCGAGTTAATGGGACAAGAGCATGTAGTAACGGTGTTAGTTAATGCGTTAAATCAAAACCGTTTACATCATGCTTATTTATTTACTGGCACGCGTGGTGTGGGTAAAACAACTATTGCTAGAATTTTTGCTAAAAGTTTAAATTGTGAAACAGGGATCACCTCAACACCTTGCGGTAAGTGTGATGTGTGTCTTGATATTGACCAAGGCCGCTTTATTGATTTATTAGAAATTGATGCCGCGTCAAGAACCAAGGTTGATGATACTCGCGAAATACTCGATAACGTACAATATTCTCCATCAAGAGGTCGTTATAAGGTTTATTTAATTGATGAAGTGCATATGCTCTCGCGCAGTAGTTTTAATGCACTATTAAAAACCTTAGAAGAGCCACCTGAACACGTTAAATTTATTTTAGCCACCACCGATCCACAAAAGCTACCCGTAACGGTATTATCTCGTTGTTTGCAATTTCATTTGAAAGCATTAACCCGCCAACAAATAAGCCTACAATTAAATACTATTTTAGCGGCTGAAAACGTTACCTTTGAAGAGGCTGCTATAACCTTAATTGCGAAAGCAGCTCGTGGTAGCATACGCGATTCGTTAAGTTTAGCTGATCAAGCTATAGCGCAAGGTCAAGGTCATATTATTGTTAGCAACGTACAACAAATGCTTGGCGGTGTTGACCATAACTGGCCTTTTAAAATATTAATACACTTGTTAAAACAAGACGGGCAAGCGTTAATGCAGTTATCACAAGAAATTGCCTCGTATGCTCCTAGTTATTCGCGTTTATTAGCCGAGCTTATTCAATTATTACATCAAATTGCCTTAGCACAAGTGGTTACACAACAATTTGATTTATCACCCGAGCAAGCAAAACTACTCAGTAAATTTGCCCAAGTAATGTCGCCAGAAGAGGTACAATTATATTATCAAATAGTACTTAATGGTCGTAAAGACTTACCGTATGCGGCGGATGAACAAGCCGCATTTGATATGGTTATTTTACGTTTGTTGGCTTTTAAGCCGATGATTAACGTTAGAGGGTTTGAAAATAATACGGTTGAAAAAGAAAGTGCCTCCAATAAAAGTATCAATTTTAGTAGTGAAGATCTTGCTGCTACAGAAATTAATCAGTCAAAGACTAACCCCGTTATTGCTCCTGTGATTGTCCCCCGTAGTGCAACAGAGAACGCCGAAACAACCATTGACGCTTCGACAGAAAAATTAAGTACGACACTTGCACCAAAGTCAGCTACTAGCGAAGACGATTTAAGAGAACATTTAGCAAGGCCTTTAACCGAGAATATCACTGAGTTTTCTCCTGAAATTTCCTCGGTAACATCTTCTGTTACAGCTGTTAAAGAGCCGTTAGTTGAACAAAATAATGCTGAAATACAACAATCTAGTGTTAAAAATGAACCTTTAGCATCCGTAGAAAGCGGATTGTCAAGTAATGTTAGTACTAGTGTTGATGCTATTCTTGCTGATCGTAATATGCTCAGAAGTCGGCGTAAATCTCAGGAAGACAGCTCAAAAAAGTTTAGTGACGCAAATGAGCGTCAAACTCAAACACAACAGCAAAAATTAGTAAAAGCGGTACAAGTAAAAGAAGAACAGATAAAAAATCTTCCTCATGCCGAGAGTTTACCAGCAACGCCTTTTACCCCTGATATTATTGATCCTGCACAAATACGTAAGGCTAATCAAGTAGATAAATGGGCGCACATGATCGATTCTATGGCGCTTAGTGGGCGTATTCGCCAATTAGCTATCCATGCTACTGTTGATAAAAGTTCTACCGATGATTGTTTACGCTTGAATTTAGACCAAGCAACCAAACATTTAGTTAGTGAGAATGCACATCAACAACTTGAAGATAAACTCACTGAATTACTCAAGTGTAAAATTACGGTTGAATTAAATGTTGTTGGTGAAACTGAAGCAGATCCTTATAAAATACAATCACATATAAATGACAAACGTTATCAATATGCGAAAGAGTTACTGGCACAAGATGAAATAGTACAAACCTTACAGCAAGATTATCAAGCAACAATTGATGAAAGTACGATCAAAGCTTTATAATAGCGTTAAAATAGCAGTTTAATTTACCTATAAATATATTATTAATCACATAAATTTTTTGGAGAAAATACAATGATGAAAGGTGGCATGGGCAACTTAATGAAACAAGCCCAACAAATGCAAGCAAAAATGCAAGAAGCACAAGCAGAATTAGCTAAAATGGAAGTTGTTGGTGAAGCGGGCGCAGGCATGGTAAAAGTAACCATGTTGGGTAGCCACAGTGTTCGTCGTGTTGAAATTGACGATAGCCTAATGGGGGATGCTGATGATAAAGAAATGCTAGAAGACCTAATTGCTGCTGCCGTTAACGATGCTGTACGTCGTGTAGAAGAGCAAAATAAAGATAAAATGGGCGCACTAACGGGCGGTATGCAATTACCACCGGGCATGAAAATGCCGTTTTAGGCTTACCGCTCAATAAATACAGAAAAAGCCGATTTTAGTATCGGCTTTTTTGTTTTTAAATTACATATTAAGGAATAGTTTACTTTATAACTCTATGTAATATGATAAATTTAATGCAATAAAAAACAATTTTTAGTTATGTGCTTATAACTGCTTAATTAATGAGTAATTACAGCTTTGTAGGTCGGGCTTTAGCCCGTCAATAAGGTTATGGAAAACTTAACACCTTACCGCGTCACTTTAATGGCCACGCTAGGAATAACAAATGTCAGACAATTTTTCTTCTACAGCCGCTTTTTTATGGTCTGTTGCTGATCTTCTCCGTGGTGATTTTAAGCAAAGCCAATACGGGCGCATTATCTTACCTTTTACCCTATTAAGACGTTTAGAGTGTGTGCTTGAAAATACTAAGCCTAGCGTTCTTACTATGTTCGAGTCAGTAAAAGACAAACCAATTGAAGCACAAGATAAAATACTTACCCATGCTGCTAAGTTAAGTTTTTATAACACCAGTAAAATGGATTTAAACAAGTTAGGTGAAACAGGCGTAGCACAAAACCTTGAAAGCTATGTGCAATCATTTAGCCCTAATTCCCGTGAAATATTCGAGCATTTTGATTTCTTTAATACTATCGACAAACTTGAAGAAGCCGATTTACTTTATAAAGTAGCTAAACGCTTTGCTAACGCGCCTTTATCGCCTGAAAACATCAGTAATTATGGGGTGGGGATCGTCTTTGAAGAATTAATCAGACGTTTTGCTGAAAGCTCTAACGAAACCGCAGGGGAGCACTTTACCCCACGCGATATTGTTCGTTTAACCACCTCATTAGTTTTTTGTAATGATGATGACCTACTTACCCAAGCAGGTTTAGTACGCAGTATTTACGATCCAACCGCTGGCACGGGTGGCTTTTTATCATCAGGCATGGAATACGTGCATGAACTTAACGATAAATCCGCATTATCGGCATTTTGGCAAGAATTAAACCCTGAGTCTTATGTCATCTGTAAAGCCGATATGCTGATTAAAGGGCAAAAAGTCGATAACATAAAATTGGGTAATACCTTATCAAACGATCAGCTACGAGCCGATAAATTTGATTACATGCTTTCTAACCCTCCGTTTGGTGTTGATTGGAAAAAAGTACAAAAGGGCATTGTCGAAGAACATAAAGACAAAGGCTTTGAAGGTAGTTTTGGTGCAGGTTTACCAAGGGTTTCAGACGGTTCGTTATTATTCTTAATGCACCTTATTAGTAAGATGCGACCTGTTTCGCCTAACTTAAAAGATACTTCATCAGCAAGCGGATCTCGTATAGGCATTATATTAAACGGTTCACCCTTATTTACCGGTGGCGCTGGCAGTGGTGAAAGTGAGATCAGACGTTACATATTAGAAAACGACCTACTTGAAGCCATAATCGCCTTACCTACCGATATGTTTTACAACACAGGCATTGCCACTTATGTTTGGGTTCTTTCAAACAATAAGTCGAATAACAAATCAGCACAGCGCAAAGGCAAAGTGCAACTAATTAATGCCTCAAAAGAATTACCAAAAGCTAATCGTGGTGTAGGTCGGGCTTCAGCCCGTCAAAGTCAATTATCTAATAACAGTGATGGACTAAAGCCCAACCTACAAAATGAAAATATCTTTTATACCGCCATGCGTAAATCATTGGGTAGCAAGCGCAGAGAATTAACCGAAGAGAGCATTGCAACCATAGTTAAAACTTACGGGCAATTTGTTGGCTCTCGATCAGATAAGGACTTTAGTAAAATATTTGACTATAAAGCTTTTGGTTACCGACGCATTACCGTTGAACGTCCGTTAAAATTAGCTTTTTATCCGCGTGAACTTAGTAAAGTAGAAGCATTATGCGCAGACAAAGCTTGGCATAAAATAGATGAAGCGTTGCAACAGGTGATTTTAGAATCACTCGCTACCTTTAGTGAAGAAAAAATACTTTCTCGCAATAGCTTTCAAAAACAGTTAAATGAAAACATAAATGATGGGCTAAAGCCCAACCTACAAAATGAAGATGTAGGTCGGGCTTCAGCCCGTCAAAAAACATCTAGTCAAAAAACGTCTACTCGCAATAGCTTTCAAAAACAGTTGAACCAACATGTAGGTCGGACTTCAGTCCGTCATAAAATAAGTGCAGCACAGTTTAAACTGATCGCAAAACATCTTGCCGAACAAGACGAAACCGCACAAACTTGTCTTTTTGAATCAGGCAAACAAAAAGGTCAACCAGAGCCAAACCCTGATTTACGCGATAATGAAAACATCCCATTAAAAGAGTCAGTACAAACCTACTTCAAACGTGAAGTATTACCGCATGTACCTGACGCATGGATTGATGAAACCAAGGTTGATAGCAAAGACGGTGAAATAGGTATTGTCGGTTACGAAATCCCCTTTAACCGTCATTTTTACGCATACCAACCGCCAAGAGCATTAGAAGAAATAGATGCCGATTTAGATGCCGTTTCTGTCGATATTATGAAGTTATTGCAAGAGGTACATTCGTAATGGATGAATTTGATCAGTATCTAAAACAAGGTGAGCCAAATAAAGCAGAGAAAGCCAAAGTTTGGAAAGCCGCTATTGGTCTACAGCAAGTAGATAACCTAACACCCTCTGGCTATTTAATAGAAATTGCGATACAAAATATCGAAGGAACAATCAGCATTGAGCAGGTTAAAGATCGTATTGACAGCTATTATCTGCAACATCCTGTACAAGATAATACCAACAGAACAGAAGAAGCAGATAAAGTTTCAGCTAAAATTGCAGAAATTTTAACAGAGCACACCTTTGTTATGTCGCCCATTGAATATCTTAATATTCACCGCAGGCTATTTGAAGGTATTTACGCTGATGCAGGTAAGGCGCGTGACTATAATATTAGTAAAAAGGAATGGGTGCTAGAGGGGGAAACTGTCATTTATGGCAGTGCTGACAACCTAATGGCAACGCTAGAGTATGACATCTCGCAGGAAAAGAAATTTCAATTTAGCGGTTTAAGCAAAGAGCAGATCATTGAGCATCTCGCTAGCTTTATATCGCGGTGTTTTTCAAGCTAGATGTCGCCTAAAGTTTAAATTTATGCCGCCTTATTCTCTTTTATCTCTGATTTACCTTTTTCAGGATTCAGGTAAACCTCTTTTATATGATCCCAATTCTTAATTTTACCCGACCATCGACCTGGATTTGCCAATTTCGCTTCTTTATAAACTAATTTTCTTTTGGCTAATACGTCTACATCTTTACCTGTGTGACGTTCGTGCGGCGTGGTAAATTTAATGCCGCTATGACAGTGCTCATAGTTATACCACTGCACAAAACCGCTAACCCAACTTCTGGCTTTACCTATATCCCCAAAGGCTTTTTCAGGATATTCAGGGCGATATTTCAAAGTCCGAAATATTGATTCTGAAAAGGGATTGTCATTGCTCACCGATGGTCGACTAAATGAGGGCACTACGCCTAATTCTTGTAATGTGGCTAGCATTGTTGCCCCTTTCATGGGGCTGCCGTTATCCGAGTGTAAAGTAACTTGGTTTTTCTTTACTTTTTCTCGATAGCATATGTCGGTCATCAAATCTGCCGCTAGCGCACTTAATTCTTCATTGTGAATTTGCCAACCAACAATTTTTCGACTGTAAATATCAAGCACTAGATATAGGTATAAAAAAATGCCTTTCACTCGTGTTGGCAAATAAGTGATATCCCATGTATAGACCTGATTAGGAGCGGTTGCCGTTAACGCTTTGGGTTTAATAACTTTACGCGCAGGTTTGCTTTTTTCTCTATGTTTTAATTGGTTATGTGCGTTTAATACGCGATAAAAACTTGATTCTGACGCAATATACACACCGGTATCTGCTAACTTCGGCACTATTTGACATGGAGCTAAGTTAGCGTATTCAGGCTCGTTGGCTGTTTTAATGATGCGTTGGCGCTCTCTCTCTGTCAATTTATGCTTAGGGCTATGTTTGGGCTCAATACGACCATCTTGCTTTTCTATATCAC
>JAESPQ010000072.1 GCA_016765535.1 Alteromonadaceae bacterium
AACTACTCGCAAAGACTCTGCTGCGGTCATTTTATATGCGGCTGAATTAGCCACAAAAATGGCGCTTGATACCATTCAACTACTCGGTGGTAACGGTTATATTAATGAATTTCCAGCAGGTCGTTTATTGCGCGATGCTAAGTTATATGAAATTGGCGCTGGCACCTCAGAAATTCGCAGAATGCTCATCGGCAGAGAATTATTCAACGAATCTAAATAGAACCTAGAATCTAGGGTCTAGGCTCTAAACCACTTGCTTTGGCTTGTATCTATTAGCAAAACAATAACTATTTTATAAAAAAGGTTTACCGTGGCTAAAATCATTTCAAAAATAAATACTCGCAGCCAAGATTTTTTAGACAATGCTGCCCACATGCAGAGCCAAGTTGATGATTTAAAAATCAAACTTGATAATATTAAACTTGGTGGTGGCGATCGCAGTCGTGAACGTCATTTATCACGAGGTAAGTTATTACCGCGCGATCGCGTATTAGCACTACTTGATGCTGGCTCACCATTTTTAGAGTTATCACAACTTGCCGCGTTTGATGTTTATAAAGACAATGTACCTGCCGCAGGTATTATCACAGGCATTGGTCGTGTTGGCGGACAAGAATGTATTATTGTTGCCAACGATGCCACGGTAAAAGGTGGTACTTATTACCCGCTTACGGTTAAAAAACATCTACGTGCGCAAGCTATCGCGCAAGAAAACAACCTACCTTGTATTTATTTAGTTGACTCTGGTGGCGCTAATTTACCTAATCAAGATGATGTTTTTCCTGATAAAGAACATTTTGGTCGTATTTTCTTTAATCAAGCCAATATGTCAGCGCAAAATATCCCACAAATTGCGGTTGTTATGGGCTCTTGTACCGCTGGTGGCGCTTATGTACCAGCGATGGCTGATGAGTCAATTATTGTAAAAGAACAAGGCACGATATTTTTAGCCGGTCCACCATTAGTAAAAGCCGCAACAGGTGAAGTAGTGAGTAGTGAAGATCTCGGGGGTGCTGATGTTCATTGTCGTACTTCGGGTGTTACCGATCATTACGCCCAAAATGATCATCATGCGCTAGAACTTGCTCGTAATGCGGTTAAAAATCTAAATCGTGTTAAAAATATTGAACTAAATATTACAGCTATCACCGAACCTGCATACGATAGTAGTGAAATTTACGGCATTATCCCAAAAGACACTCGTCAACCCTATGATGTTAGAGAGGTGATCGCTCGTGTCGTTGATGGTAGTAATTTTGATGAATTTAAAGCTTTGTATGGCACCACCTTAATTTGTGGTTTTGCGCATATTTTTGGCTACCCTGTCGGTATTGTCGCCAATAACGGGGTATTATTTGGTGAGTCTGCACAAAAAGGGGCACACTTTATAGAGCTTTGTGCGCAACGTAAAATTCCTTTGGTGTTTTTACAAAATATTACGGGCTTTATGGTCGGTCAACAATATGAAGCTAGTGGTATAGCCAAACATGGCGCAAAAATGGTGACAGCGGTAGCAACCGCACAAGTACCTAAATTTACCATTTTAATTGGTGGTAGTTTTGGCGCAGGTAATTACGGCATGTGTGGCCGCGCTTACGATCCACGTTTTTTGTTTATGTGGCCCAATGCGCGTATTTCAGTGATGGGTGGTGAACAAGCCGCAGGGGTTATGGCACAAGTAACGCGCGATAAAAAAGCAAAACTAGGTGAAAGCTGGAGCGAAAGCGACGAAGCGGCCTTTAAACAACCTATTATTGATGATTATGAACATCAAGGCCATCCTTACTATGCCTCGGCTCGTTTATGGGACGATGGCATCATAGATCCAGCAGACACTCGTCAAGTATTAGGTTTAGCCATTTCAGCCTCATTAAATAAACCCATTAGCGAAACTAAATTCGGCATTTTTAGAATGTAGGTGAACAGTATGACGATTACCCCTATTAAAAAAGAGAAAGAAGAAAAAGTATTATTTGAGATTAATACTCAAGGCGTTGCCACTGTTACCTTAAATAACCCCGATAAACACAACGCTTTTGACGATCAAATTATCGCGACATTAACCACTATTTTTAATGATATTGCCCAACGTAATGACATTCACGTAATGGTATTAGCCTCAACTGGCAAATCATTTTCAGCAGGTGCCGATTTAGGTTGGATGAAACGTATGGCAAGTTATTCTTATGAAGATAACTTAAAAGACGCTAACGCCCTTGCCAACATGTTAAAAGCCTTAAACTTTTTACCTCAACCTACGATAGCTAAAATTCAAGGTGCCGCTTTTGGTGGCGCAGTAGGCTTAGCGAGTTGTTGTGACATTGTTATTGCCGCCAATAAAGCGAGCTTTTGTTTAAGCGAAGTAAAATTAGGGTTAATTCCTGCCACCATTAGTCCTTATGTAGTTAATGCCATAGGTTTAAAAGCATGTCGGCGTTATTTTCAAACTGCCGAACGCTTTTTTGCCGAGAAAGCGCAGCAATTAGGTTTAGTAGATGAAGTGGTGGAGCTTGAAAGTCTTAATAACGAAGTAAATAAGATGATCATCACATTACTTAATAATGCACCACTCGCCGTGCGAGCAGCTAAGCAAATTGCCTTTGATGTTGCTTATAAAACTATTGATAATGACTTATTACAAGATACTAGCGAGCGTATTGCACAATTAAGAGTATCTACAGAAGGACAAGAAGGCTTAGCTGCCTTTTTTGAAAAGCGCACTCCTGCATGGCAACAAGCACTCAATGCTTATTCAACAGCCCCAACAAGCGAGAAATAACCCATGGGAACAATAACAGAGACAAAGCAAAGTAAAATGTTTACTAAAATATTAATCGCTAACCGTGGTGAAATAGCCTGTCGGGTGATCAAAACTGCGAAAAAAATGGGCATTTTAACCGTTGCTGTTTATTCCGATGCCGATGCTGAATCGTTACACGTACACATGGCAGATGAAGCCATTTATTTAGGTGCATCTCCTTCGCGCGAAAGCTACTTACTCAGTGATAAAGTGATTGCTGCCGCCAAACAAACAGGCGCACAAGCGATTCATCCAGGCTACGGTTTTTTATCTGAGAATAGTGATTTTTGTAAAGCCTGTGCTAAAGAGAATATTATTTTCATTGGTCCTCCTGTTGGTGCTATTGAAGCGATGGGTTCAAAATCTGCCGCCAAAAATATTATGCAAAAAGCCAATGTGCCTTTAGTACCTGGTTATCATGGTGATAACCAAGATGAAGCCATTTTGAAAAAAGCAGCTGACGATATGGGCTACCCCGTATTATTAAAAGCGACGGCTGGCGGTGGTGGTAAAGGTATGCGCCAAGTATGGAACGAAAGCGAGTTTAGTGATGGATTAGCGGCAGCAAAACGTGAAGCAAAATCGTCATTTGGTGATGACACTATGCTAGTTGAAAAATACTTAACACAACCTCGCCATGTAGAAATTCAAGTATTTTGCGACAATCACCACAATGCCGTGTACTTATTTGAACGCGATTGTTCAGTACAACGTCGTCATCAAAAAGTTATTGAAGAAGCTCCCGCTTTTAGCATGAGTGAAGAACTGCGTTCACAAATGGGTGAGTCAGCAATAAAATCAGCACAGACCATAGGTTATCAAGGTGCAGGTACAGTTGAATTTTTACTTGATGTGGACGGCTCTTTCTACTTTATGGAAATGAATACCCGTTTACAGGTTGAACATCCCGTTACCGAAATGATCACCGGTGTTGATTTAGTTGAATGGCAATTGCGTGTTGCAGCAGGTGAAAAACTGCCAAAAACACAAAGTGAATTAAAAATTAACGGTCATGCTTTTGAAGCGCGTATTTATGCCGAAGATGCCAACAATGACTTTTTACCCGCAACTGGTACACTTACGTTTCTACAAACACCACTAGCCAGTAAAAATGTCCGTATCGACACAGGAGTACGCCAAGGCGATGAAGTAAGTGTGTTTTATGATCCGATGATCGCTAAATTGATCGTTTGGGATGAAAACCGTGAAAAAGCACTGCAACGCCTTGCTAAAGCCTTATCTGAATATCGCATTAACGGTGTCACTACTAATATCGATTTCCTTTATAATTTAGCGACAACAAAACCATTTATTGAAGCAAATATTGATACGGGGTTTATTGAAAAATACCATAGCGAAATATTTCATCAAGATGAACAAAACCTTGCTAATGAGCTACCCATGGCAGCACTTTATTTAGTACTAGCATTACAGCAAAAAGCTAAAGTCAATGCAGCACAAACTAACGATCCCCATTCACCTTGGAATCAAACGAATGCTTGGCGTTTAAATGAGCCTCACACTCACCAAATTACCTTGGCGCACCAAGATATTGAATACCCCATAACGATTGAGCAGAAACGTCAAGGCAACAACAGTTATTACCTGATCACCGTTAACGGTAAAACCCTTGATTGCCAAGGCAGCATTGAAAAAGAGGTACTGCAATTTAGCATTAATGGTTATCGCAGCCATGCCACTATTAGTCACCAAGACGAAAATATCAGCTTATTTCGTCAAAACGGCGTGTTTAATTTTACTCACGTGCAACCTGATTGTGGCACCCAAGATACTGATGATGCTCATGGCGGCTTAACCGCTCCTATGAATGGCACCATGATCAGCGTATTAGTTAACGTTGGCGATAAAGTCAGTAAAGATCAACCCTTAGTGATTATGGAAGCAATGAAGATGGAACATACCATTCGCGCACCAGTCGACGGTACTATTGAGGCTATCTATTTTAAAACGGGAGAAATGGTTGATGGCGGCGCTGAATTACTTGCTTTTACGCCAGAGAATGAGGGTAAATAATGTCAGCAAAAAAATTAATAATCAATGAACTCCCCAAAGTAGTAAAAATTGTTGAAGTTGGTCCTCGTGATGGTTTGCAAAACGAAAAAAAATTGATCAGCGCTGATGATAAAATAGCATTAATTAATCAACTCGCCGATGCGGGTATTAATTATATTGAAAGCGGTAGTTTTGTTTCACCTAAATGGGTACCGCAAATGGCAACTTCAACAGAGATCTTTAAAAAGCTAGTCCGTAAAAAAGGCGTTACTTATGCCGCTTTAACGCCAAATATGCGAGGCTTTGAAAATGCACTTGCCGTAAATGCTGACGAAGTCGCTATTTTCGGTGCTGCATCAGAAAGCTTTAGCCAGAAAAATATCAATTGCTCTATAGAGGAATCTCTCGAACGATTTGTCCCTATTATAACAGCGGCTAAAAAAGCCAATATAAAAGTCCGTGGTTATGTTTCTTGCGTGGTCGGTTGTCCTTATGAGGGTGATATTGATCCTGAACAAGTCGCAATGATCGCCGAAAAAATGTACCAACTGGGCTGCTACGAGGTGTCATTAGGTGACACCATTGGTGTTGGTACTGTAGCAAGTGTACAAAAAATGCTACAAGCAGTTAGTGTAAAAGTACCCGTTGAAAAGCTTGCTGTGCACTTCCACGATACTTATGGACAGGCGTTAACTAACATTTACACTGCTCTACAAATGGGGATCAAGGTAGTCGATAGTGCCATTGCAGGCTTAGGCGGTTGCCCGTATGCTAAAGGTGCTTCTGGTAATGTTGCCACTGAAGATGTGGTGTATTTACTCAATGGTCTTAATATTGACACAGGTATTGATTTTCAAAAATTGCTTAGCACAGGCTGGTATATTAGTGACAAATTAGGCAAAGCACCTATTTCAAAAGTGTCAAATGCTTATCGGGCTAAATTAACTAAAATAGATTCAGCATAATAGTTTTGTCGCGGCAAGCGGCGACCTACTTATGAGTGCTATCTAATGTAGGTTGTCCCGAGCAGTGCGAGGCGCAACGCTATAAATGACAACACTGATATACGTAATCCTGACAAAGGTCAGGATCTTTGAACAAAGATAATACATAACAGTGAATCGAATAACATAAAATAAAAGAGGATTTTTCAATGGCAGGTTTTGACAAAGTAGTAACAAGCTACGCAGAAGCCATGGCAGGTTTAACCGATAATATGACAGTCATTGCTGGCGGTTTTGGCTTATGTGGTATTCCAGAAAATTTAATCAACGAAATAAAACACAAAGGCACTAAAGGCTTAACCCTTGTTTCAAATAACTGTGGTGTTGATGATTTTGGCTTAGGGGTATTATTACCAAATCGACAAATTAAAAAAATCATTGCTTCTTATGTTGGTGAAAATGCTGAATTTGAACGCCAAATGATGGCTGGTGAACTTGAAGTTGAATTAACGCCACAAGGTACACTGGCTGAAAAAATGCGGGCTGGTGGTGCTGGTATTCCCGCTTTTTTTACTGCTACAGGTTTTGGCACACCAGTAGCGATAGGCAAAGAAGAACGTCAATTCAATGGTCGTCATTATATTTTAGAAGAATCTATCACTGGCGACTTTGCTATCATAAAAGCATGGAAAGCCGATCGTTATGGTAACTTAGTATTTAGAAAAACGGCCCGTAACTTTAATCCTTTAGCCGCAACCGCAGGTAAAATAACCGTCGTTGAAGTAGAAGAAATAGTTGCGGTTGGTGAACTAGATCCCGACCAAATTCATACCCCTGGTATTTACGTTGATCGTTTAATTCAAGGCACTTTTGAAAAACGTATTGAACAACGCACGGTTCGTTCCTCATCAGTAGCAACAGGAGAATAATAATGGCCTTATCAAGAGAACAAATTGCTCAACGTGTTGCCCAAGAATTACAAGATGGCTATTACGTTAATTTAGGTATTGGTATTCCCACTTTAGTCGCTAATTTTATCCCTGATAATATCAACGTTATGCTGCAATCTGAAAATGGTTTGCTTGGTATGGGACAATTCCCCAGCGAAGAAGAAATTGATGCCGATTTGATCAACGCAGGCAAACAAACCGTGACCATGGCAAAAGGTGCCTCTATTTTTGATAGTGCAGAATCTTTTGCCATGATCCGTGGCGGTCATGTTGATTTAACCGTTTTAGGTGCCTTTGAAGTTGATGTTAACGGTAACATCGCCTCTTATATGATCCCCGGCAAACTGATTAAAGGCATGGGCGGTGCGATGGATTTAGTTGCGGGTGCTGACAATATTATTGTTACCATGACCCATGCCTCAAAACATGGTGTATCTAAACTATTAAGTAACTGCACGCTGCCACTAACGGGTAAAGGTTGTATAAAACGCGTATTAACAGATTTAGCCTTTATTGAAATTAAAGACGGTAAATTTCATTTACTTGAACGTGCGCCAGGAGTCAGTGTTGAAGACATTATAAAATTAACCGAAGGCGAATTAGCTATTCCTGTTAATGTGCCTGAAATGCAGTTTTAATTATTTTTTTAGTATCCTTACGAAAAAAACTGAATAACTTATCTCTATTAACACGAATTAATTTATTGTTAAATGTCAGTTAATAAATTTATTAACAAGACAAACAGTACATTTATCAAGCAATAAATGAGTTTTTAGTTGCATTTAGTTACATATTTAGTGATACTAAAAAGGACAAAGAAAAGGCAAAGTTTACGAAAGTACGCTACGCAAAACCACCGGCCTAAAGACCTTTACGTATTTATTTTTAAATATTTGATCGTTCCATGGCAGCGGAGTTACCTCTAACAAGGTACTACCCTGTGGTTTTTTCTTTTAATTAATCCAAATTATTTAAGGTTATTAAATGAAAAAATTATTATTAGCTTCTACCATTACTGCTTTATTATTAACATCTGTAGTTACTGCACCTAAAGTACAGGCTGCTAACATCGCTCAAAGCGTTTGTGAGTATGTCGCCGCAGATAACAAAAAACGCATGCGTTCATTTTTAAAGTCGAATAAATTAAGAATTCGTAATATCTTCAAAGGTATTCAATGTAATGGTCAGAATCTTCTACAATTTGCTGCAAGCAAAGGTTCTGTAAAAACTGGTACTTTGATGATTAGTAAATTACCAAAGAAAACAGTTTCTGCAAACATAGCACTTATTAGTGAAGAGTCACCTTTATATGACGCTGCTAACGCTCGCGTAAGCAGTTAGATTTAATTAACTGGTCGTTGTTATTTTTAATGATTTTCTAGTTAATAATTCTTGTCATTAAAAAACCAGCTTCTGCTGGTTTTTTTTCGCCTGAACCTTTTTTAAATAAAAATAGCCACCAATAATTCATTAGTTTTCTTTTTAGTTGATATACTTAGAGTATTAAAGTGTAATTTTTAAGTAGTATACTCATGATACTTCAAAATGTCTGTTTCAGGACGTCTGAGCAATTCATGATCAAGGCGCCTCTTTTTATTAATGGTTGCTCCCTTAACAAAATAGGCAACAACGAGCATGATTTGCTCAGCCGTCCCCGTAGGGCGAGTTTAAAAGGCTTATATGCGGCGTTATTGATTTCGACAAGGGAACAACCATTCTCATCAATCAATGCCTTGCCTCTAAGCCTTTTAATTCTCGCTGAAACAAGTATTTCGAGGTAACATGAGTATATGTCAAAAATAAATTATCGTGGTAGCAAAAGTGCTTTAGTGCTAACAGGTGGTGGGGCTCGTGCCGCCTATCAAGTAGGCGTACTTAAAGCTATTGCTCTATTTATGCCGCGTAATCATGGCATTCCTTTTCCTATTATCTGTGGTACGTCTGCAGGCTCTATCAATGCATCAGCACTAGCCTGTTATGCTTCGTGTTTCCATTTGGGTGTAAAAAAATTAGAATGGATATGGAAAAATCTCACTACGGATAAAATATACTCAAGTGATGCCGGTCATGTATTAGGACATATTTCACAAGGTTTTTTAGCGAGCTTTCAAGCCGATTATGCCAACAAATCTGCCCGTAGTATTTTAAATAATGATCCTTTGAGAGAACTGCTTAATAAAGTTGTTGATTTTAAGCGTATTGATAAAAATATTTTAAAAGGATATTTATCCGCATTATCTATTACCGCGTCAAGTTACAGTACCAGTGATTCCATTAGTTTTTACCAATCACATAACAATATTTCGCCTTGGTATCGAGCAAAACGTCGCGGTAATAAAACCCAAATAACCTGTGATCACTTAATGGCATCCTCTGCGATTCCGATGGTATTTCCTTCAGTTAAAATAGGTCACCAGCATTTTGGCGATGGCTCTATTCATCAATTATCACCGTTGAGTCCAGCAATACATTTAGGCGCGGAGCGAATTTTTATTATTGGGGTAGAACAACCCCAAGAAGCCTTACACAAATTAGAAAACAATCCTCACCCACCGAGCATAGCAACCGTTGCTGGTCATATGCTTGACAGTGTATTTGCCGACACTCTACAAAGTGATTTAGAACGTATGCAACGGGTTAACAATACACTTAAACTTATTGATAAATCGCAACAAAATTTACAAGATGGATTAAAGCATATTGATAACTTTTTAATTAATCCAAGCCATGATTTTAACGCCATTGCCTTAAAATATTATGATGAAATACCCTTATCTATCCGCTTATTGCTGCGCACTATTGGTATATCAGATGAAAGTGAGTCGAGTATTTTAAGCTATCTATTATTTGATAAACATTTTTGTTGTGACTTAATAAAACTAGGCTTTAATGACGCGCTAGCGCAAGAAGATAATATCCGCAGTTTTTTATCTATTTAGTTTAACTTCCACGTTGTAAAAAACGTTCGGCTCTTTCTACTCGACGTGGCTTACCGCGTAAAATCAAAGTGTCTTGCGCTTGTAAAATAATATCTTCTGCGGGGTTTTCAAATTCTTCTTCATTACGTTGTAAAGCGGTTAATTCAACTCGGCGTTCATTTAAATTAAGCGCAGCGATTGTATAACCAATAGCAAAAGCATTTTCAGTCAGTAATACGGCATGAGAAAATTCGATGCGATCAATAGAGTTAGGACCTAAATCCGTTTCACCGCCTTGGTAAAAACCATGCAAATGATTGTAATGCGCTTTGCGTTCTTTTTGTACACGACGAAAAATTCGAGTAAATGGCACACCACTTAATGACAATACTTGCGATACTAACATTAAACTACCTTCTAAAATTTCAGGTACAACTTCATTCGCCCCTGCTTCGTGCATAAGATCAAGGTGATCATCATTACGGGTACGTACTAATATTTGCACATTTTTTGATAATGAACGAACTTTTTGAATCACTTCTAATGATTGTCTATCTTCGCCAAAAGCTATCACCACTAGCTTAGCTTTAGCTAACCCTGCGGCTAATAACACTTCGGTTTGTCTTGAGGTGCCAAATAAAATATTTTCACCCGCTTCGCGTGATTCTTTCACCCGTAAGGGATCAATATCAATAGCAACAAATGCAATATTTTCTTGTTTTAAAAAACGGCTAACGGTTTGTCCAACCCGACCAAAACCGCAAATAATGACATGATTCTCAAGTTTTTGACTTTGTCGTTTTGATGCTTTTTCTTCTAATTCACTTGGGGGTTCATGAGATATAGCAATGGCCCAACTGCGCGCATGTTCAACCATAAAAGGAGTAATAGCCATACTCAAAACACCAAGCACTAATAAAATAGAAGATATGTCCGCACTAATTAAGTTAAATTGCCCCGCTAAAGCAATTAATACAAAACCAAACTCGCCCATTTGTGCCAGCATAAATGCTGAAGCTAAAGAGTCTTTTTTACCTTCGCCAGCTCGCCTTGCTAGTATAGTGATCACTACTACTTTTAACGCCATAAAACCTATTAACACGCTTAAAATAGTTGATGGCTGGGAAACAAAAATACTAATATCGAGTTTCATACCAACAGTGATAAAAAACAGCCCTAAAAGGATATCTCGATAAGGACGAATGTCAGCTTCAAGCTGATGTTTATATTGACTTTCTCCTAACATCATCCCAGCTAAAAACGCCCCTAAAGCCATAGACAAACCAAACCATTGTGTCAATGCAGAAGCAAATAAGGTAACTAATAACGTTGTTAATACAAACAACTCGTCGGTTCTAACAGAGGCGATAACATTAAATAAACGCGGTAAAAACCATTTCCCTCCTAATAAAAGTACCGCAACTACAAACACGCCTTTAATTAAGGCAAGCAGTAATTCGACTAACATCGCAGAACCGCTTTGTTGTGATAACAAAGGAATGATAATTAATAACGGAACAACCGCAACATCTTGAAAAAGCAAAATAGCGACAGAAATTTGTCCAGATTTTCGCTTTATTGCACCAGAATCACTAAGTTGCCTGATAACAATAGCCGTTGATGATAAAGCTAGTACACCACCAATAATAAAAGCGCTGGTAAAACTTTCACCAAGTAACATCGCAATAATCAAAAAGAGCAGTAGTGTTATACCAACCTGCAACGCACCAACAGAAAATACCAAATGTCGCATCGCCATTAATTTAGGCAGTGAAAATTCTAACCCTAAAGTAAAAAGTAAAAAAACGATGCCTAACTCGGCAAAAGTATCATAATCAGCTTGATCACTCGCCCAAGCTAAACCATGTTCACCTATTAAAGTACCTGCAACTAAATAAGCTAAAACAGCTGGTAATTTCAACCGACGAAACAGCCACACACAGAATACTGCACTCGTTAAAATGGCAAGAATTTCAATATGGCTGCTCATAAAGCTCCTTTTTAGCGCTCGGTTAAGTTTTATCTTGAGAGCGGCAATAAATTGCCGACAGAATAATGGCGCCTAATAATAGTAGCATACTATTATTATTAATCGTTTATAAATCAAAATATTACATTATAAAAAAGCATTCTCAACTACAGGCATGAAATTTGCTTTAAAAACAAGTATCAATACAAGGTTATAACCAGAGATAGTAATAAATACGGTTAAATCTTACCTAATTGTACAGTTATTAGCTTTAGAAGGTACTAAAATGCAAACATTAAATTTACTTGAGCATCATTTTACTGAAAACCATTTTATTCATAAAAATGCCTTTAGTGTCTTTAATACACATAATGATGATAGCTTCATTCCTGGTTTGGTGTTGTTAGAGCGCCTGCAGACCACCTTAGACGTAGAAAAATTATTAATCATTTTTGCTAAAGAAGCAGAAAAATTAGTTGATTTTTCAGGGTTATACTTTAAAAGTCAAAATTTTAGTGCTTGTATTAAAGGTAGTCGCACCGCTAAAGTTGAACGCACTTTCGAATTGAAAATTGATAATGAGTTTATTGGTGTTTTAACCTATTCAGTTAAAAAACCGATCAGTATTTCTAAATATAAAATTTTAAATCAATTACATCAGCATTTACTGTATCCATTAAGAAATGCTTTAAATTATCAATTAGCAACAAAATTGGCGATGCAAGATGCATTAACAGGTTTAGGAAATCGTCGTTATTTTGATAAACAGTTAACTCGTGCTATTCATCAAGCTAATCGCCATCAAACTCAAGTTGGTTTAATTTTAGGTGATTTAAATAAATTCAAAGCAGTAAACGATAACCATGGTCATCAAGTAGGCGATCTTGTACTGCAACATGTAGCCAAAGCAATGTTAGCAAGTGTTCGTGACTGTGATAGTGTCTTTCGCTTTGGTGGAGATGAATTTGCCATTATTGTTGAAAATGCTAGCGACAATTCATTAAAAATAATCGAAAATCGTGTAAACATTGCCATAAATAATGATGCTTTATTAGCAAAGTATCAACTAACCTGTAGTTTAGGTTGTACTTTTATGAATAGAGCAGATAATGAAAAGTCGATATTTGAACGTGCCGATCAAGCGCTTTATCGACAAAAGATGAATATTAAACGCAATATTAATTACACCTAAGTTATATTAATAAGCATAATAGCATAACAAAAAGCCTAATTTATTTTTCTAAACTAGGCTTTATTTTTTATTATCTTTATTAATTTTCAGCAAGAAATATTATTTTTTTCGCTTTTTCTTCACTTTAATCTTACTTTTGACTTTGACCTTTTTAGGCATTTCGCTACTAGCCGCTTTTTTTGCTAATAACTGATTTTTAGCTAAGGTTCGCTGATAACGATTTTTGTTTTCGTCTTTATCACTTAGAGTATTATTCTTAGCTAACGGTTCTTGCTGAGCATCAAATTCATAACCTGCTAAAACAATACGCTCAAACTTTCGCTCTATTAACGCTTCAATATTATCTAAAAATTTAGCATCCTTGGGACTCACTAAGGAAATTGCGGTACCATTTTTACCCGCTCTGCCAGTGCGACCAATACGGTGTATATAATCTTCAGCTAAAAAAGGTAAATGAAAGTTAACTACATAAGGTAAACCTTTAATGTCGAGTCCTCGCGCAGCAACATCGGTAGCCACTAATACTCTGACTTTACCTTCGCTAAAATCAGTTAACGCTTTATTGCGCGCGCCTTGTGATTTATCACCATGGCACAAAGCAGCTTTAATACCATCAAGTTTTAATTCTTTAGCCAGTATGTTGGCACTTTCTTTAGTGCCTGCAAATACTAGTACTTGCTGCCAGTTATTAACCCCAATAAGCTCTGAGAGCAATTCTCGTTTACGTGGTTCGCTAACCCAATAAACTTGCTGTTTTACCTTGCCTGAAGTGCTATTTTGTTTAGATATTTCAATAGTTTTAGGGCTAGTTAAAAATTGTTTTGCTAATATTTTAACTTTTTCAGAGAAAGTAGCAGAAAATAATACCGTTTGATATTTATGCTTAATCGACAATAATATTTTTTCAATATCGGTCATAAAGCCCATATCAAGCATTCGATCAGCTTCATCAAGTACCAAATATTTAACTTGTGCTAAGCTCACATTATTAAGTGCTAAATGTTCTAATAAACGTCCTGGAGTTGCCACCAATACATCAACACCAGCTTGCAATGTTTTAGCTTGCGATGGCATTGCACCACCACCATAAACAACAGCCGATTTAATATCACAAAATTGACCATAGCTAACAATATTATCGAAAACTTGCCGAGCTAATTCTCGGGTTGGTGTTAACACTAATGCTTTTAGTTTTCTATTGCTTGGTTGGTTGACAGATTGGTTATGTTGACCTTTATTTAAAGTTAACAACAACTCTAATAAGGGTAATGAAAAAGCCGCCGTTTTACCTGTACCCGTTTGCGCACTAGCGATTACATCTCTGCCTTTGCGAATTTCTGGAATAGATTTTTGCTGTATCGGCGTTAAATTTTTATACCCACAAGCCTTTACTGCTTGCAAAAGCTCTGCGGGTAAACCGATGGCGTCAACACTCATAATGTACCTAAAAAATAATCAAATATAATGATCGGATTATAATCTTAATTAGATAAATTACCTATGTTTATTATAAAAGACTTATACTTTTTCAGTTTTTCTCTGCAAGGTTTCGATAACAGCATCTAAACTAGTCCTTCTAATTTGACGAGTGATCTCCGCTTGTTTAGAACTTAATAAACTAATACCTTCAACCACCATATCGAAAGCCTTCCAATACCCTGTACTTTTATTTTTCCGAAATTTAAAATCAATTTTAATGGTTGGTGCACCCTGTTCAATAATCTCAGTACGGACAACCGTTATACGTTTATTACCCACTTTTTTATCACGTTCAAACTTAACTTGTTGATCTTTATATTGAGTCAATGCCTGCGCATAAGTTATCGCAAGATAATTACGCATCACAGCAACAAAAGCATTACGCTGTTCTTTAGTCGCTGTTTTTACGTATTTACCTAAAATTTTATACGCGGTATAGCGATAATCAATGTAAGGCATAAGATCTTTTTCAATTAAAGCTCGCATTATTTTCGGCTGCTTACGTTGCTCAGCTGAAAGAGTAGCAATATCATTGAATAATTTATGACCAACTTTAGCTAATAAATTATAAGGTGACTTTTCCATCGACAAGGTTGGAAAAGAGAATGTGATCATTAAAAAGACTAATGACATTAATGAAAACTGTTTTGTGAAACTCATTAAGTATAAATTCCTTAATTAAATAAAATTTATTGAGAATGATTAAGATTAAATTTAGATATAGAATAAAGACCTTACTAAACCAAATTTTATTTTACATCATATTTTATAACCGCTATTATCCAGATACAGATAATACAAAAAATGATAATATGTCTTATTTTTTTGTCATTTTGAACTTTTATTAAAAAATAAAAAGCTAAAAGGTAACTAAATTGAATTGTAATATCACTGCAAATCGCACTCCAGAACCTATGGATGCCTTAGCCGACATTTTAAAAACATTACGTATTAGTGCAAAAACATTTTCTTGCAATGACTTTTCTTCTCCTTGGGGCATACAGGTCGATAAGAGTGAAACGGGGCTTTTTCATGTCATTATTTCAGGAAGTTGCTGGTTAACATTAGGCAAAGATAAAAAAATACGTTTAGATACTGGCGACATTGTTGCTTTTCCAACAGGCGGCAGTCATGGTATTAGTGATATGCCTGAAAGCGAACGTTTACCCGGCGACAAAGTGGTTGCGCAGCTATTAAAACAACAAAATCCTTTTTCATGTTGTGAGCAAAAACCTAATAATATTACCTCATTAATGTGTGGTTCTTTCACTCATGACACCTCACTAAACCACCCTTTTTTACGTGATTTACCTTGTTTTATTCATATAAAAGCCGTAGAAACACCCGAGTTAGAATGGTTAAGAATGTTAATGAAAGTATTAGCCTGCGAATCTCGTACCCCAAGCCCAGGTTCTTCAGTGATAATTGATCGTTTAACCGAAGTATTATTTATTCAGTTATTGCGTACTCATATTAAAAATTCACCCAAAGAAAATTGCAATAATACTTGCTACCTTTCTGCGCTTAATGATCCGCAAATTGGGCAAGCACTAAATTTGATCCACAATGAAAACAAAGCCATTTTAACGGTTGAAAAATTGGGCTCAAGCGTCGCTATGTCACGCACAGCCTTCACTGATAAATTTTCTAAACTTATTGGTATTCCACCAAAAACATACTTGCTAAATTGGCGTATGCAAAAAGCTAAAACTAAATTAGCCACCAGCCAAGAGCAAATGTTTACTATTGCGCAATATGCCGGCTATTCATCAGAAGCCGCATTTAGTAAAGCTTTTAAACATTTTTTTAATATAACCCCAGGCAAAGTTCGCAAGCAAAGGTTAGCAAGCTAGCTTTTTAACGAGAGCAGAGATGGTAAAAATTTAACTGATACCAAGTTGATTAAGTTCTTTGAGTTGGGAAGAAATTTAATCAAATTGGTATGACATTATCGCCAACAAAAGGATTCGATTGGCGTTCTTCACCAAAAGTACTCATGGGGCCATGGCCGGGAATAAAACGGACGTCATTACCTAAATTAAATAAATTTTCACGAATAGATTTTATTAACGTTGGGTGATCACCGCGTGGAAAATCAGTACGTCCAATAGAGCCTTTAAAGAGTACATCACCCACCTGTGCCAATTTACTTGCTCGGTGAAAAAACACTACATGGCCTGGGGTATGTCCTGGGCAAAAGTATACTTCTAATACTATATTGCCAAAAGTTACGGTATCGCCCTGCACCAACCAGCGATCAGGCGTAAACGCTTCGGCATCGGCAAAACCAAAGCGATCTTTTTGCTGGGGAATTAAATCAATCCAAAATTGATCTTCTTTGTGAGGACCTTCAATAACAACACCATAATGTTTAGCAAGTGCATTAGTCGCACCAGCATGATCAATATGAGCATGGGTTAATAATATTTTAGTCAGTGTTATTTTAGCGCGATCAATCGCTGCAATAATTTTGTCAATATCCCCTCCAGGATCAACCACCGCCGCCTGCATGGTTTCGTCACACCAAAACAAAGTACAATTTTGTTGAAAAGGCGTAACAGGGATAATTTGGTATTGCAACATAGTTTGTCTACCGCTTCTATATAAATAGTTAAGATTAATTAATGGCATTGTAACATTAAGTTTTCAAGGGCTCACCCGCTAAATTAAGGGATTTTTATGCAAAACACTTCCATAAACTAATGTAACTCGGTAAGCTCAACGCAAATAAAAATAACAATATTTTACATTTATGACAAACACTAGAGATTCTTTTCATTCCCGTATTGGTTTTGTATTAGCGGCAGCAGGCTCAGCTATTGGCTTAGGTAATATTTGGGGATTTCCCACACAAGCTGCTAATAATGGTGGGGGCGCTTTTTTGTTTGTTTATTTATTGGTAACACTATTACTTGCTTTACCTGCTTTATATGCCGAAATATATATCGGTAACCAAGCGCAAAGAAACCCCGTAAGTGCGCTTGAATATGCTTGTAAAAATAGTTTTCCTCGCCTTGGTCGAGCCGCAGGAAAAATAGGCTTAGTTGGCGCAATAATGATGCTAAGTTTTTATACAATTGTCGCGGGTTGGATGCTCGCACATGCGTTATCAGCAATAAGTGAATTACTTGGTTTTATTGATTTTTCCCAGTGGTTATCTACCTCAAGTACTTTGAGAAATGTAATTTTCACCCCTATTTTTATTGTTTTAGGGGCAACCATTATTCATCAAGGCGTGCATGCGGGTATTGAAAAATGGTCGGCTCGTTTAATGCCTTTATTGCTGATCATGTTAATCGGTTTAATTGTTTATATATTACAACAAGACGGGGCTAATGAAGGTTTGGCGCTTTATTTAATTCCTGATTTTAGCCAAGTATTAAATTCTAAATTAATTATTTCGGCAATGGGACAGGCATTCTTTTCTTTATCTATTGGTGTGGGTGGCATGATGGTTTATGGCTCTTACATGAAAAAAGATAAAGATATTGGCAAGCTGGTGTTATCTATTGCCGCACTAGATACCTTTATTGCCTTTATGGCAGGCTTATTGATTATTCCTGCCTTATTTGTTGCTCAACATGCAGGACAGCAAGTTTTTGTAGATCATCACTTAATCGGTGAAGGTCAGCTTATATTCCAAATTTTACCCACGTTATTTGAATCAATGGGCGCTATTGGCTTAATTGTCGCTATTGGTTTTTTCTCTCTACTCTCTATTGCTGCCTTAACCTCTACTATTTCTTCAACCGAAGTGCCTGTTGCTTATTTAGTTGAAGATAAAGGCATGAGTCGCCCCAAAGCAACGTGGTTAGTATCGCTTGTGGTGCTAGTGGCCAGCATGTTATTAATTGCTAATTTCGATGCTTTGTTTGGTTTAGTTATTCGTTTATTAACCACCATAATGCAACCGTTAATGAGTTTGTTTTATTTTATTGTGGTTGGTTGGTTATGGAACCGTGGTAATAAATTAAATGATAAAGGCCAACAAAAAAACAATGTAAAATTAACCTTATTAGGTAATTATTTACGCTATGTTTGTCCTGTTTTATTAACGATAGTATTTGTTAATGTTGCTTTTACTGGGTAACTTATACTTTAACTTTAAATAATAACCTTAAGATAAAGTAGCGACACTATCGCTACTTTTTTCTAACTCTACCTGTTCTATTTTTTCAAAGCGTGTTGATATTTTTTGTGCTGAGGTATTAATTTGTTTTACATCATTAGCCGCTTGATCAATATGTTTGGCTAAATTATCAAAACGACCTCTAAAACGATTAAAATCTACTGCTAAATCAGACAGGTGTGCTTGAATAACATGAATTTGTTCACGCGTAGCTTGATCTTTTAATACCGATTTTGCGGTGGTTAATATTGCCATTAACGTCGTTGGTGATGCTATCCACACTCGGCGTTTATTGGCTAATTCAACCAGATCGCTATGATGGGCATGAATTTCGGCAAAAACCGCTTCGGCGGGAATAAACATTAACGCACCATCAGAGGTTTCATGCTCAATTAAGTATTTACTACTAATATCGTTGATATGTTTTTTGATATCTTGTTTAAATTGCCGCTCTGCCATTTTTCGATCTGAGTCTGCCAAACTGTTATCCATCATCTTACGATAACTTTCTAGTGGAAATTTCGCATCAATAACCACATTTCCTGTTGGTTCAGGCATCAGTAATAAACAATCAGCAATTTTACCGTTAGACAAAGTGTGCTGTATAGAAAAATGTTGTTCTGGTAGCACATTACGAATTAACGAATTTAACTGCACTTCACCAAAAGCACCTCGTGAACGTTTATCATTTAATACTTCTTGTAAACTCACCACATTAGTAGACAGTTCTGTGATTTTTTTCTGTGCATCATCAATTAGTGCTAAGCGTTTTAAAATATCATTAAAGGTTTTAGTCGTTTTATCAAAACCATCACTTAAACGATTTTCAACTTGTGTGGCAATGTCTTTTAAGCGATTGTCTGTTGACAACGTTAAGCCATCAAAACGTTTCGCTAACAATTCACTATTATCAGCTAAGGTTTTATTTAGCTCACTACGATTTGCTTGGGTACTTTTATTTAAATGTTCAATAAGTTGATCTAATGAACTTAACTGCGTTTTTGTAAATTGGGTGCTGTGCTGATGGAATAAAGTAATGAGCTGTTGATTAAAATGATTTAATTTTTCTTCTTGGCTATTTTTTTGCTCTGCTAATTGTCGCAAAGTTTTAATTTTAAGGTCAGCAACTTGCTGCTCAAAATGAATTTTTAACTCTTGCTGTGCCGAGGTTAAATATTGTTGGTTAAAACTTAATTGCTGCTGTAATTGATTTATTTGTGAGGTTAATACTTCATTAGCAGTATTAAAAACTTGTTGTTTATTTTCTTCACCCACTAAATTATGTTGTTGAATAGCCGTAAGAGCTGCTATTTTTTTCGCTAAAGAAATAAATATAATGACTAATAGTAGACAAATAAAAATTAATAAGCCCATCTCTATTTCAAAAGAAGAGAGTGTAATATTTCCAAAGTTAAGCATTTTAGCCTCAAACAACTGTAATTATAAACAGTCATTAAAACATTAATCTCGCTAAATATCACTAAGAGACTTTGTTTTTAAGAATAATTAACCCACATAAAATAGGCAAACGAATACTAGATCACATAGACATTAGTCTATTAGCTGTCTATTCTTGATGTAATCAAAACAAACGAGAAAAGTCATTGATACGTTTAAATTTATTTTGCTTATTAATACTTTCAAGCTTTTATAATCAGGCTGCACAAGTACAAATAACAATTATGGCACCAAATAAAAGCGTCATAGCAAACTTAGTTGTTTTTTTAACACCTATCGACTTATCATCTATTGCTAAAGCGACTATTTTTAGTCCTCAAGTTATTCTCCAAAAAATAATAAAACAAAAAAATAAAAAATTTGTACCTTATATTGATGTAGTTCAAAAAGGTCAAATAATACTATTCGACAATAATGATGATATTACCCATCACATTTATTCTGTGTCAGGAAAAAATCGTTTTGAATTCAAAATAAAAGGCAATAAAAACAAAAAGTCACCGATATTGAACAGTACAGGAGAAGTGGCTATGGGATGTAATATTCATGACTGGATGAGTGGCTATGTATATGTTGTTGACACCCCTTTTTTTACTAAAACTAATACCAACGGCAAGGCTATTTTTAATGATATGCCAACAGGACAATATCAACTCAGTATTTGGCATCCACAACTAGATGTTAGTAATAATACCATCACTCAAAATATTACTATAGGTAAACAAACAAGCTGGCAAATAACCTTACCCAAAGCGTTATTACCCATTCCGAAGCAAGAAAGTGAAGACGATTTTGACTTTTTAGAGGATTATTAACAATGAAGTTTTCTATCGCTAAAAGCTTGCAAAATAAAATTTTTATTCTCTTTATTTTTCTGTTGTTATTGATCCAAATTTTATCCTTTTTTACCACCTATCAAGCCAATAGAAAATTAGAAAGCAACCAATTAAATAACAGCATTGGCAAGGCTAAAGCATTATTTGAAAATCAATTTAATAGCCGTAGTTATTATTTATCGGCTTTTGTTGAAACCGTTGCCAAAGATTATGCCTTAAAATCCGTATTTACCGATGATACAAAAAGTTTTTTATATGCGTTAAATAATCATCGTAAACGTATTAATGCCAATATTGCTATTGCTATCAACTTAAACGGTAAAATCATTGGTGAACTGCTCACTTATCGTACCGCTCAAAATAAACTAAAAATCAAAAAAGGCCCAGAACAAGGAAACCAATTCAATCAACAACATTGGCTTATTCAAGGTAAGTCTGACAATTTATATCAATTAGCCGAACAGGTTTACCAATTAAGTTTAGCGCCATTAAAAAGCGGCAATAGAATTATTGGTTGGATAGGGTTTGGTTATTTGCTTGATAATGCACTTGCCGATGATTTTGCAAAATTAACCAATGTTGATATTAGTTTTATCATCATAAATGCAGGTAGTAAAAACAAACTCAAATTTCCGCATATACTTGCTAGTTCAGCCAAACAAAATAATGAAATTAATGACAGTTTTATTAAAATGCTCTTTAGTCAGAACAATACCAAGTATATTTTTGATCAATTACCGTTAGGGAACTTAGATAAAGATAGCCAAAACAACAGTAAACTTGTGGCGATTATGTATAAAGCTAAAGCCGATGTACTAAAAAACATTCAAACTGCATGGTGGCAATTATTAATCTTCTTTATACTCACGCTAACGTTATCATTAATTGGCGCTTATCGTATTTCAACAGGTATTACCAAGCCGATAAAATTATTAATAAAACAAGCAAAATCAATTGCTCACGGTAATTACGAACAAAGTGTAGAAATTGCAGATAGTATAGAATTAATGCAATTGGCCGATGAATTTAATCACATGAAAGAGTCGGTGGTAACACGCGAGAAAACAATCAATCATCGTGCCGAGCATGACTCCCTTACCGATTTACCTAACCGAAATTTATTATTAAAAATATTAAAATTACGTGCTGAGGATACTGATGTTCAACAACGACAATTTTTATTATTACGATTAAATATTCGCCGTATTAAAGAAGTAAATAACACCTTAGGGCATCAGGTTGGTGATAAAGTGATTATTGAGGTTGCTCAGCGCTTAAAAAGTTATGCCGATAAACAGCAACTATTTCATTTAGGTAGCGATGAATTTATTTTACTAACCCCAAAACAAACAGTAGAAAAACTGCTATTAAAGCTCATGCCATTATTAGATCCATTATATAAATATGAAAATATTAGCTTACATTTACAATACACTATGGGGATCACGTTAAGCCCTGAACATAATGGCGAAAACATTGCTGATTTACTACAAAAAACTAACGTAGCATTACAGTATGCTAAAAATAACAAATCATTATATCAACTCTATGATCGTCAATTTGACTTCAATACCATGGAGCGCTTACATCTTACTAATAGTTTAAAAACCGCCATAGATGAAGATCAACTAGTCTTATTTTATCAACCGAAAATATCATTAAAAACGCTAAAAGTAAGTCATGTCGAAGCTTTAGTTCGCTGGCAACACCCTGTTAATGGTTTAGTCCCCCCTGATGCGTTTATTAGTATTGCTGAGCAAACAGGACAAATGGACGCGCTGACTCGTTGGGTAACACTCGCTGCCATTAAACAATATTTGGCTTGGCAACAACAAGGGATTGATATCAATATTGCCATTAATATTTCCGCTGAAAATTTAAAAGATAATAGCTACAGTGACTTTGTTATTGCGCTTAAAGAAAAACATAATATTGCTGATTTTGCCATTACTCTAGAAGTACTTGAAGATGCTGTAGTGGCAGATCCTAAACAAGCAACAAAAATTTTAAGCTACTTACGCGATCATGGTTTTAAATTGTCAATTGATGACTATGGCACAGGTTATTCGTCTTTAGCACAGTTAAAACAATTACCTGTGCATGAGCTTAAAATTGACAAATCGTTTGTTTTACAATTAATACAAAATAAAGATGATCAAATTATTGTTAAATCAACCATTGAATTAGCACATAATATGGGGCTTTCAGTGGTCGCTGAAGGCATCGAAGATGAAAAAACCTTACTTTGGCTGAAAGCACATAATTGTGAATTGGCACAAGGATTTTATATGAGTAAACCGCTGTCGGTTGAGTTATTTGCTCAATGGTTAATCGACTGTCCTTATTTTGATATGGCTAGCACTAATCCATGAAAAATTATTTTATAAAAACTATTTTCTTTATCACTTGTGCTTTACCCGCACATGCCGCGGAGCAATCGTTACATGGCATAGTTGATACTCGATTAATTAACGTTTCAGCTAAAAGTAACTCAACCAGCTATCTGTTAGGTGGTTATGGTAAGTTTGATAATAAGAAAAATTCAGGGTTAACATTAGCGCAATTAGGTGTGGTTTATAAAGCGAGTTGGCAAAATAATGTTAGCATTAATATTGTTGCCAACGCCTTTGGTAATAAAAAACATGAAAATATAGGCATTACAGAAGCCTTTGTACGTTACAAAGGTTTACCCAATAATGCAGGTTGGCGCTTACAAACTAAAGCCGGATTTTTTTATCCCAAAATTTCATTAGAAAATAATGCCGTGGCTTGGTCAAATCCTTATACCTTAAACAATTCAACACTAAATACTTGGATAGCCGAAGAATTACGGAATACCGGATTACAATTTACCCTTGAAAAGCTCGGCAAATTTAACCATTCTCAGCAAGATTTTTCGTTAAATTTAAGTGTATTTAAAAATAATGATACCACTGGTGCTATGTTAACTTGGCATGGTTGGACAAGTGCTAGTAGGCAATCATTATTTCAAGAAAAATTAAAACTTGCACCTTTTCCCGCACGCTGGCCAGGTAAGCCTTTAGCCGCTCAAGCCCCCTACTCTGATCCCTTTTTAGAATTAGATAATCGCTGGGGTGCGCATATTGTTGGTCAATGGCAATTTCATCATCGCCAACACCCATTTAAAATAAATATTGGTTATTACAACAATAACACTAATACCAGTATTGAAATAAAAGGGCAATACACTTGGAGAATGCGCTTTGTTCATGCGGGATTAAAAGTAAAACTCGCTAAAAAACTAGAATTAATTAGCCAATACATGCATGGCAACACCTATATGCAAGGAAAAAATGGTGGTTTTGCGGTCAATGCTAATTTTAACAACGCATTTATAATGCTACGCAAACATTGGCAGCAACATCAAATTGCATTACGTATGGAAGAATTTTCACTCGATGATTTAGATAATACTTGGGGGGATAATAACAACGAATATGGTCGTGGCTTAACGTTAAGTTACCGTTATAGGCTAAGTAAACACAGTTTTATACAAAGTGAATATAACTGGCTGCAAACAAACCGCCCCGCAAGATGGTATGTAAAACAGCCGATTAAGTTAATTGAACGCCAGTTGCAACTAGCGTTCAGAGTTTATTTTTAAGTATTTTTACTACTAGCTACTCTTGAACTTCCATTTTTTGGGCTACTGATGTCGCAGTATATTGCTTCATCCAAGCAAACACTTGGTTGTACCAAAACACTAAATTATCAGGATTACGAATATGGTGATCTTCATCTTTAAACATCACTAATTTACTGTCAATACCGCTACGCTGTAGTGCAGTAAAGGCACCTAAACTTTGTGCATAAGGCACTCTATAATCTAGTTCCCCTTGAATGACTAACATTGGTGTACGCCAATTTTTTACAAACGCAGAGGGGTTAAATTTAGTATAATCGTCGCTCACATTACCTTGATCATTGCCCCAAGGCGTGCCACCTAAGTCATGTTCAGGAAACCATAATTCTTCGGTTGACTGATAAAAACTTGGCATATCAAATAAGCCCGCGTGGTTAACGATACATTTAAAGCGATTTGACCAATGCCCTTGGATCCAATTCATCATGTAGCCGCCATAAGAAGCGCCTAACGCACATGCATTATCACCGTTTAACCAAGGCTGTTGCTTAACAATAAAATCAAAGCCTTTTTGTAAATCTTCTAGCGGTTTACCGCCCCAATCACGTGCAATTGAATCAGTAAATTGTTGCCCATAACCAGTAGAGCCATGAAAGTCTATCATTACCACGCCATAGCCTTGTGCTGCCCATAATTGCGCATTCCAACGAAAATGAAACATATTACCAAAGCTACCTTGCGGGCCACCATGTACCAAAAAGGCCATTGGATATTTTTTACCTTGTTCATAATTAACTGGTTTTAATAAATAACCATGCACAATTTCATTATTCCAACCTTTAAAATTAAATTGTTCGAAATCAGCAAACTTAACTTTAGCTAATTTTTTTTTGTTAACATTGGTAAGTTGCTTTAAGCCATAACCATCGGTTTTAACGGTAAAAATATTAGCTGGATGGGCTAAATCATGATGGGTAAAATAAACACTATCGCCCGCAGTTGATAAGGAACCATTCGTGCCATCATTATAAATAGAACGCACATCACCGAATTCAGAATTCACTACAAAAATACTTTTTTGACCAACATCTTGTGCAGTCACAAGCAAAGTACGATTATCATCAGCAAAAATAAGTTCGCTTACTGAACGATCCCAATTTTGCGCAACTTTACTAATACGACCTGTAACATTATCACGTAAACGTAATGAAAATTTATCTGACTCATACGCAGGTGTTGCCATTGCTTTATACGCTAAAAAACGACCATCATGTGAAAATACAGGCTTAGCATCCCACGCTTTATTATCACGGGTAATATTGGTTATTTGATAAGAGTTTAAATTAACTTCAAACAAATCAAAGTTGGTTGTCCACGCATTATTGTGGTTATTTTTCACGGTTGCTGAATTTTTTGCTGAAAAAACAAGTGATTTTAATTGCGGGTCAATCGCCACTTCGCCCATACCTGCAATATTATTTTGCCAGTGTGGAATAAGATCTTTTGCTGTCGTAATTATGGCGCTGCCATGTTTACGCGCAACAAATAAATGTTCTTTAAAGTCGGAAGCCCAAGTATCCCAATGGCGTACCATTAAGTTATTGTATACGCGAGTATGATGCTTTTGCTCTTTAGCTTTTTTCATTGCCGCTTTAGTACAAGCAAAACCATTATCAGTTTCAATACAATCGGGTTTTACACTAATAGCCAGCACAAATAATTGTTCATTTGTTGATATTTTAAAGCTATTAACATCAAGCGCTAAATCGGTAATTTGTTGTGCTTCACCACCATTAAGCGCTAATTGCCAAATTTGCGCACTACCACTACGTATTGACAAAAAATATAATGACTTACTATTATTCGCCCAAATAACATTCCACTCAGATAACTTGTTACTAGTGATTTGTTTTACTTTACCTGTGGCAATATTTTTCAAATACAGATGATTTGATTTACCAGCCGTCCCCTCTTTAAGCCCGTAAACCAAATATTTACCGTTAGGTGAAATCACCACATCGTGTAATTGATTTAAGCTATTAAGTTTTTCAACCGTAAATTGTTCTTGGGGTTGCAGCTCATTAATATTACTTTCAGCAAAGCTAATAAATGACACGCACGCCGCTAACAATAAAGAGGCTAATTTAATATTCATAACTATTTCCTGTTATTTTTTAATAATTAGACAAAAAACGCCCTATCTGATGAAGTAGAGCGTTAGTTTAATTATTCGCCTTTAAGCTTTTGATCAAGCACTTCTATTTTCTTTTGCCAAATAGCAGGGCCGGTAACATGTGCCGATTCACCATTACTGTCTACCGCAACCGTTACTGGCATATCTTCCACTTCAAATTCATAAATGGCTTCCATACCTAATTCTTCAAAAGCGACAACTTTGGCCTTTTTTACCGCTTTAGACACTAAATAAGCAGCGCCACCAACGGCCATTAAATAGACTGATTTATGATTTTTAATGGTTTCAACGGTTTCTGCACCGCGCTCAGCTTTACCAATGGTACCAAGTAAGCCTGTTTCAGCCAGCATCATTTCGGTAAATTTATCCATACGAGTTGCCGTCGTTGGGCCAGCAGGGCCTACCGCTTCATCACCAATAGCATCAACAGGGCCGACGTAGTAAATAAACTTATCGGAAAAATCTACAGGCAATTTTTCACCGTTAGCTAACATTTCTTGAATACGTTTATGAGCGGCATCGCGTCCTGTTAAAATAGTACCACTGAGTAATACCGTTTCACCTGTTTTCCAAGAACTCACATCGGATTTTTTCAAGTCATCAACATTAACACGACGAACATTATCACCCACTTCCCAAGTGATCTCAGGCCACTCTTCTAGTTTTGGCGGTATTAAGTTAGCAGGGCCTGTACCATCTAGATGAAAATGTATATGGCGAGTTGCCGCACAATTGGGGATCATCACCAATGGTTTAGACGCTGCATGAGTGGGCACTGTCTTAATTTTAACGTCAACAACGGTCGTTAAACCACCTAAGCCTTGTGCGCCAATACCGAGCTTATTTACCCGCTCAAAAATTTCTAAACGTAATTTTTCTTCCGCTGTTTCTGCGCCGCGATCCATTAATTCTTGAATATCAACACTATCCATTAAACTTTCTTTTGCTAGTACAGCTGCTTTTTCAGCTGTACCACCAATGCCTATACCTAACATTCCTGGTGGACACCAGCCAGCGCCCATAGTAGGTAATGTTTTTACTACCCAATCAGCGACTGAATCACTTGGATTAAGCATCACCATTTTAGTTTTATTTTCACTACCGCCACCTTTAGCGGCAATCATCACTTCAATTTTATCACCGGCGACTAAATCAATATGCACAACTGCTGGCGTATTATCTTTGGTGTTTTTTCGCGCACCAATAGGATCAGCAACAATAGAAGCACGTAACGGATTATCAGGATTTAAATAAGCACGTCGTGTACCCTCATCAACCATTTGCTGTACGGTTAAGTCTGTTTTATCCCAGTTAACCTCCATACCTATTTTAACAAAACAAGTTACTATGCCCGTATCTTGGCAAATGGGACGTTTGCCCATTGCCGACATCCGTGAATTAATCAAAATTTGTGCAATCGCATCCTTAGCAGCCTGTGATTGTTCTTTATGATAAGCTTTTTCTAACGCTTGAATAAAATCAAGAGGATGATAATAAGAAATGTATTGTAAGGAGTCTTCAATACTGTCGATAAAATCTTGTTGTTTAATAGTGGTCATTACGCTCTCTTCTATTAAGGTTTAAAAGATCAGTGATTATTAGTAGTAACTAAAAATATTATGTAATTCTAGCTTGAAAGTAAAAAATTTGCCGATATGATACCCTGCTTATAACAGCGCTACCATATTTTTACTTAATTTTTTATTTAATATATTGAAGAATAAACTTTGTCTAAATCAGCTATTACCACGACTTTACTTAAATTTTCCCCCTCATTAAAGGCAAAATTAAAGCCGCAACAATTATTTGCCTATTTTGCCAACCAACCTTGGGCGTTTTGGTTAGACTCTTGTGATAGTTCACATGAAGACTGTCAATTCGACATTATGGTATTTGATCCTAGCATTACCTTAACAACACAGGCTAACAGCACCAAAATTGATCATTTTAACGATCAAGGTGAATTAATTAAAAGTGAGTACAATACAGACGATCCGCTCGCCTTAGTTGAACAATACCAACAAGGTGTTTTTGCAAAAAAAACATTACCAATAAGTGAACTACCCTTTATTGGCGGCGCATTAGGTTATTTTGCTTATGACCTAGGTCGACAATTTGAAATGATGCCAGATATAGCTAAGCGTGATATTGATTTACCCGATATGGCGGTAGGCATATATCAACAAGCCATTATTTATGATCACAAAACGCAACAATTTCATTTGATTTGCCCAACAGATAAACAACAAGCTTTAACTACAAAAATAACTCAATTAATAAAAATAGAGTTACCAACTACATCAACATTTAAAATAACAAAAGCATGGCAAAGTAATATCAATAAAAGCGCTTATGACCAGAAATTTAAACAAGTACAAGAGTATTTACTCTCGGGCGATTGTTATCAAATTAATTTAGCTCAACGTTTTAAAGCACAATATAAAGGTGATGAATTTCAAGCTTATTTAGCACTAAGAGCCGCCAATAACGCGCCTTTTTCGGCATTTATGCGTTTTGATGATGCGGCAATATTAAGCATTTCACCCGAGCGATTTTTACAAGTAAGTAAGCAAAACAAAGTACAAGCCAAACCCATAAAAGGTACTCGCCCCAGAAGTCTAGATAAACAACAAGACCAAGCCTATGCTGACGAACTCAAAAATGCGACAAAAGATCAAGCTGAAAACCTAATGATTGTTGATTTACTGCGTAACGATATCAGCAAAGCTTGCATTGCTGGCAGCGTAAAAGTGCCAAAACTTTTTGCGATAGAAAGTTTTCCTGCGGTGCACCATTTGGTCAGTACTGTTGAAGGGCAGTTAAGTGATAATAAACACCCCATTGATTTATTACGTGGCGCTTTTCCTGGTGGCTCGATCACGGGTGCTCCAAAAGTAAGAGCGATGGAAATCATCGAGCAACTAGAACCTCACAAACGTAGTATCTACTGCGGCTCTATTGGCTATATATCTGCCTGTGGACGTATGGATACTAGCATCACTATTCGTACCTTAGTCTGCCAACAAACCGAACAAAAAGAGAAAAATATTTTTTGTTGGGCGGGTGGCGGTTTAGTTGCCGACTCACAAGTTGATGACGAATATCAAGAAACTTTCGATAAAGTCAATAAAATACTGCCGATTTTAGCAAAGCTGTAATAAACTATTAATAGCAATGAGCCAGCAGTAAAAAAGGACAACTATTGTGACTAAAAATGAGTTTTTAACACGTTTTCAAATGAACTCATTAGCGCCTTCTACACATAAATATCGTTATAACGTGATAAAAGCAAAGAGTAAACTAAAACAAGCGGCAGTATTATTGCCTATTATAGAACATAATAATGAGCTCAATATATTATTAACCAAACGAGCCAGCCATTTACGCCATCATGGCGGACAAATATGCTTGCCTGGCGGACGTGTTGATAGTGATGATGACAATATTATTTTTACCGCAACCCGTGAAGCGTTTGAAGAAATAGCATTGGCACCTCAAGACTGTGAAATTATTGGTCAACTTCACCCTTATCAGACAATTTCTGGCTTTGTAATAAAACCCGTAGTTGCCTTTATCCCAACTTCAGCCAACTTATCTGCCAGCATAGATGAAGTAGAAGAAATATTTGAAGTACCATTAAATCACTTTTTAAATACTGACAATATAAAATCAGTATGGCTACAACAACAAGATCGCAGCTACCAAGTTCATTTTATGCCCTATAATCATTACAACATTTGGGGAGCTACTGCTGCTATTTTAAAAGATCTAGTCGATCATATTCGCTAAAATCAATCAATTTCAGTTTACCTAAGTTGATTAAAATCTTGTTTATAGTGAAAACTTTCAGTACCATTGCCGAATATAATTTTACTAAAAAGTAAAATACCAACTATTAATTCAGGTTTTTATTATGATCAGCGTATTTGATATGTTTTCGATTGGCATTGGTCCATCTAGTTCACACACTGTAGGCCCTATGCGCGCCGCTAAACTTTTTGTTGAAAACTTAACCGAACAACAGTTGTTGACACAAATAGATACCGTTACTTGTGAATTATTTGGCTCGCTAGGACAAACAGGAATAGGTCATGGTACAGGTAAAGCGGTAATTTTAGGATTAAGTGGTGAAAAACCAGAAAGTATTAACGTTGATGACATTGATAGCATTTTAGCTGAGGTTGTTAACACGCAAACAATAACATTGGCGCATCAACATAATGTTAATTTCCCTAAAAATACCGCCATTGTTTATCATCGACGAAAAACATTACCCGCGCATGCCAATGCCATGACGTTAAATGCTTTTAAAAGTAATAAATTAATATTATCTGAAACCTATTATTCTATCGGCGGAGGTTTTATTGTTAAAGATTGTGATTTTGAAAAAGAAAAAAACAAAGCACTTTCTTTACATAGTAATGTAAAACGCCCACATGTATTTTCAACGGCAGATGAATTAATTACCATCACTAAAGACAAAGGTCTAAGCATTAGCACCATTATGATGGATAATGAAAAATGTCTTTTAAGTGAAGATAAAATTCGCAGCCAGCTAATCAATATTTGGTCTGCCATGCGCGCTAGTGTTGATCGAGGCATTAAAACGGAAGGTATTTTACCCGGCGGTTTAAAAGTAACTCGCCGCGCCCCTGCTTTGCATCGCACCTTATCGGTTGAAAACAATAACGACCCATTAAGTGCGATGGACTGGGTCAATTTATTTGCCCTTGCCGTAAATGAAGAAAATGCCGCAGGCAGTCGAGTAGTAACCGCACCAACGAATGGTGCTGCGGGTATTATTCCAGCCGTACTGTGTTATTACGACAAATTTGTAAAACCCGTCAGTGATGACGATTGTATTCGTTATTTATTAACCGCCGCCGCGATTGGCATTTTATATAAAACCAATGCGTCAATTTCAGGCGCAGAGGTTGGTTGTCAAGGTGAAGTTGGCGTGGCTTGTTCTATGGCAGCGGGTGCTTTAACCGAAATTGTCGGCGGTAATCCATCACAAGTAGAAAACGCGGCCGAAATTGGCATGGAACATAATTTAGGACTAACCTGTGACCCTGTTGGTGGTTTGGTACAAGTGCCGTGTATTGAACGTAATGCAATGGGTGCAGTTAAAGCAATTAATGCCTCTCGCTTGGCATTACGCGGTAGTGGTATGCATAAAGTGTCGTTAGATAAGGTCATCAAAACCATGTGGGATACTGGTAATGATATGAAAACAAAATACAAAGAAACATCGCGTGGCGGTTTAGCGGTTAATATCATTGAATGTTAACTACTCTTAATTTTAAGGCGTTATAAACTTAAAAAGGCCATCAATGATTGGCCTTTTTAAGATCTTATGATAAAAATAGCCTTGCTAACGCGTAGGCAATTCAATATCTGCAAATAACGCGTCTATTTCGGCATTATTTTTAAGTAGCATCGCTTTAGTGATTAAATCACGATTTAAATGTGGAGCAAAACGTTCAATAAAGTCAAACATATAAGCACGTAAAAACGTACCACGTCTAAAACCTATTTTGGTAGTACTTGAATTAAACAAATGGCTAGCATCAATCGTCACTAAATCACTATCAATTTTAGGATCAATTGCCATTGTCGCAATAACGCCAATACCTACCCCTAAACGGACATAAGTTTTAATGACATCTGCATCGGTTGCTGTAAAAGCAATTTTTGGTTCACAACCTGCATTATTAAAGGCGTTATCAAGTTCTGAACGCCCCGTAAAACCAAAGACATAAGTCACTAAAGAATATTGAGCAATGTCCTTAATAGTAATATCGCGCTTGTTTGCTAGTGGATGATCAGGACGCACAATAATACTACGATTCCAGTGATAACAAGGGAGCATTACTAAATCGTTGTATAAATGTAATGACTCTGTCGCAATAGCAAAATCAGCATCACCTTTTGCCGCCGCATCGCTAATTTGCATCGGTGTGCCTTGATACATATGCAAAGACACTTTTGAGTATTTATTAATAAAGCCTTTAATTACTTCAGGTAACGCATAGCGAGCTTGGGTATGCGTGGTCGCAATACGCAATTTACCTTCATCGGGTTGGGTATACTCGCGGGCAACAGATTTAATACCTTCAACCTTAGACAAAATATCTGTGGCAATNTTAATGACTTCTTGNCCNGCTGNNGTAACATGGGTGAGATGCTTACCNCTNCGACCAAATATTTGAATACCGAGTTCATCTTCAAGCATACGAACTTGCTTGCTAATGCCNGGTTGTGAGGTAAATAANNTTTCAGCCGTAGCTGAAACATTTAAGTTATTATTTAAGACTTCGACGATATAGCGTAATTGTTGCAGCTTCATAATACAGATGATCAATTTTTAATAGAGCAAAAATATATCCTTTATTAAAAAAATTTTCCAGATAACTTTGTCATTTATGTAAATAAATTTCATAAAAAGCGAATAATTCGCACTTTTTGACAAAAAAACTAGACTTAATGTTAAATAGCTGTAATGTTTTTTCGTAAAAATAACATTTCACAGTTTGCTAATTAAATTAATCCGCTTAATATGTACATAGTTCTATGCTTTACAAAACATTTTTTGTAAACTCAACTTTAGCTTATTAGACAAATGAGAATTAACTATGATCGGTATTATTGTTGCCCTAATTGTTGCCCTAATTGTTATTGTGGTTGTCATCAATGCTATGCAACAACACAAAGAAAAACAACAAGCAGAAAAGCGCGCTTTAGCGAGTAGACAAAAAGCAATTATTGACGAAACTGAAGAATTAATTATTGGTATGGGTAATTTACCCCCTAATCCATCAATTATTGAAATTCTCAATCGTCGTAGCTTAAATGCAGCGAAAAAAATGGCACAAATAATGCCAAGTAATCAAATTAAAAGCCGCATAAACGACATGGAAACTCGTTTACAAGCCTCAAAAGATTTGAGTCAAAGCGATTCATTTGGCGATGAAAAATTCATTTTACCCGACAATGAACAGCACTTAGTTATTATTTTACAAACCATTAAAAAATTACGTGCTATTTTAAGATCAGAGCAAACTAAAGGTAGTTTAGATCCACAAACCTTTATGCAAGAAGACCAGCGCTTTGATGCCATGCAATTACAAATTAGCATTGAGAGTCTATTAAAACGTGGTAACCAAGCCGCCGAAAAAGAAATGATTGGTTCTGCAAGGCAATATTTTGAAAAAGCATTAGCTACTTTAGCTAAACATGCTCATAAGACCGAATATACTGAAACCAAAGAAACTGAAATACATGACAGATTAGAAGAAATCACCAACATGCTTAAAACCAGCAATGCAGAAGACAGAGCGAAAAAAGCAAAATCTGAAGAAAATGATTTAGATATGTTGTTCCAACCAAAGAAAAAATGGTAAAAATGCATTTTGTTTTATAAAATAGCCAGCTTTATCGCTGGCTTTTTTACGTGCTATTCATTACATTTTATTTACAATAAAAGACTATGACAACGAAAAAAAAACAAAATAAAAGCAAGCCAATTATTTTATCCTCTTTTTTAAGACGTTCATTAAATGCTTACGCCTTAAAAAGTTTGATCCGTGCTACAGGCTCTGAACTTTCTCGCATAGGTCGTTCTCGCAACTGGCGGCTTATTGCAACACAGCAGCAACTTCAACAAATAATCAATTTATTAGCCGATAGTAACGAACCAAGTTGGCAATGGTTAGCCCCTTTTTTAACTAAACAAAAATTGCAAATAAGTTATCAAGATTTAATTACGTTAATAAAACTTAACCCATACATCAGCGTCAATGAATTATTAGCCAAAACAGATTGCACCTTAACACAAGCAAGAAAAGCCTTAGATGAAATGGAAGATTTAGATTGAATACTAAAAACTAGAAGATAGAGCCTAGACAGGCAGTTTATTAATAATTTCTACCATAGTATCGAGTAAATAATCACCCGCAAAATAAGACGCTTTAATTTGACTAAAATTTTCATGCTTTAAGACAGAGTCAGACCGCTCAATAAACATAGCTTGGTTTTGGTAGTCACGGTCTAAAATAAGCACTAATGGTATTTTTATACTATTAAGACTTAGTGCAGATAATAAATTATTTTCAGCCTGTTCTTTGCTGATAATAACGCATTGTATTTTGGGTTGTAATAAGGTTAATTGTTCAATAGCCGCAATATTCAACTGACAATCAGGACACCACATCTCGCCTACAATCAAGAGCTTAACGTCAGTATTTATAGTGGCTAATTTCTTTTGTAGCTCGGTTGGTAATTCAACTTTAACTAATTTTTTTGTTACTTTACTTACCGCCTGCTGCTCGGCTTCACTGCCTTGGGCAATATAATCGGTATAATTANGCCCTTGTGAAAATAATTTTTGATAGATCATATTATTACCTTATTAATTAAAACGGGTATAAAAACTAAAAAGGGTGAAGTCTACACTTCACCCTTTTTATTATAAAAATAGCAATTACGTTGTTTTTGCTGTTGCTTTTTTAACTGTTTTTTTAGTACTCACCTTTTTAGCTGTTTTCTTTTTAACTGCTTTTTTCTTAACAGGTATTTCTTCTACCCATTTATCGTTAATATACTTAGCAGTCCAGCCAGTTGCTTTTGCTTTACCTTCAACGTTGAGTTCAGTCATTACATATTGTTCTTTAGTTTTACGACTATAACGAACAATTGCTAGATTACCGTCGGGATCTTTTTCTGGCGCATCGGCAAGATAATAAAATTTAGGTGAAATTCTATCTCTAAAACGTTGCAACTCTGTCACTTTAGGCGCTCGAGTTTCACGTGAGCGAGGAAAAGTGTNCGCCGCTAAGAAAATACCNGCNGCACCNTCNCGNAANACAAAATNNGCNTCTGATTTTTCNCATTCAAGTTCNGGNAATTGTACGGGATCTTCGCGCGGTGGCGCAGCNTCACCATTGGCTAATAATTTACGNGTATTTTTACATTCNNCATTNGTACANCCAAANTATTTACCAAAACGGCCAGATTTCAATTCCATTTGCGCNCTACATTTATCACACTCTAATATAGGGCCGTCATAACCTTTAATTTTAAAGTCGCCTAATTCTAATTCATAGCCATCACACACAGGATTATGACCACAAACATGTAATTTACGCTTTTCATCAATTAAGTAGCTGTCCATAGCCGTGTCACACTTAGAACAACGTTTCATCGCCATAAGTGCTTCGGTTTCTTGATCTTCAGCCAAAATATTAACCGCTTCTTCACCTGACACTAGATTCATCGTGGTAGTACAACGCTCTTTCGGCGGCAAGGCATAACCTGAGCATCCTAAAAACACCCCTGTAGAAGCCGTTCTAATGCCCATTTTACGACCACACGTCGGACAATCAATATCAACTTCAATCGGTTCATTTTTACGCATACCACCTTCTTCGGGTGGCAAATCTGCTTTTTCTAATTGCTTGGTAAAGTTTTTATAAAATTCATCAAGCACTGTTTTCCAATCAACATGTCCTTCGGCTATTTCATCTAACTCTTGCTCCATATTGGCCGTAAAGTCATAACTCATTAATTTAGCAAAACTATCAGATAAACTGTCGGTAACAATTTCGCCCATTTTTTCAGCATAAAAACGTTTTTTCTCAATGCGTACATAACCGCGATCTTGAATAGTCGATATAATTGAGGCATAGGTTGATGGACGACCAATAGAACGTTTTTCTAATTCTTTAACCAATGACGCTTCACCAAAACGAGCTGTTGGCTTAGTAAAATGCTGGGTAGGAATAAGCTCATCTAAAACAATATTATCGCCAACAGTCACATCGGGTAACTGCTTATCTTTATCATTAGCTTTAGTAATATGCTGATGAACGCGAGTCCAGCCATCAAACTCCATTACACGACCTTTCGCTTTTAGGTCAAAACCAGCCGCAGTAACAGTGATTATTGATAGTGCATAACGTGCTGCAGTCATTTGACAAGCAACAAATTGTCGCCAAATTAAATCATATAATTTACGCGCATCAGCATCAACATTATCTAGCAATGCGGCTTCACGTTTAACATCTGATGGACGAATGGCTTCATGCGCTTCTTGGGCATTATTTTTACTGCTGTAAACACGAGATTTTTCAGGTAGATAATGCGCGCCATAAGTATCACTAACAAAGTTACGACACATTTCTACCGCATCTTTACTTAAATTAGTTGAGTCGGTACGCATATAAGTTATATAACCCGCTTCGTATAAACGTTGGGCCAGTCCCATAGTACGTTTAACGCCATAACCTAAGCGTGTGCTAGCAGCCTGCTGTAAAGTTGAAGTAATAAACGGTGCAGACGGCATACTTTTTGAGGGTTTGTCTTCACGTTTACTCACTTTATATTGCGCACCTTTTAAGGCAGCAACAGCTTGTTCAGTGTCTTTTTGGTTATCAGGCTTAAACGCTTTACCTTGTTGATGAGTAACTGCTAACTCTAATTGTTGCTCAGTTTCAGTATGCGTTTGCGCCACAACTTCCCAAAACTCTTGCGGGTTAAAGGCTTTAATTTCACGCTCACGTTCAACAACAAGCTTAACCGCAACAGATTGTACACGCCCAGCAGACAAGCCACGTGCGACTTTTTTCCACAGTAACGGGCTCACCATAAAACCCACCACGCGGTCTAAAAATCGTCGCGCTTGTTGCGCATTAACACCCGGAATGCTTAATTCTGTTGGCTGGGCAAAAGCACTTTTAATCGAGTTTTCGGTGATTTCATTAAACACCACGCGACTAAAGCGTTCGTCTTCACCGCCAATAATTTCTTTTAAGTGCCATGCAATTGCTTCTCCCTCGCGATCCAAATCGGTTGCGAGATAAACATGTTCTGAAGCATCGGCAAGTTTTTTTAATTCGGCAACGACTTTTTCTTTGCCGGGCAATATTTGATAATTAGCTTGCCAATTGTTTTCAGGATCAATCCCCATACGATTAACTAAGGCTATTTTATCACGCTTAGCTTTATATATAGCTTTTGCTGCGGGTGCCATTTTACGCACTTCGGCAGGCGATTTAGTCGACGCCTTTTTACCTGTGCTACTGGTAGGTAAATCTCTAATATGACCAACACTCGATTTAACGATGTAGTCTTTACCTAAATACTTATTAATAGTCTTTGCTTTGGCAGGTGATTCGACAATAACCAGATTTTTTGCCATATTTATTTTTAATTCCTACTGTTCTAATGAAAACCATCCATTAGAAAATCAATATTATAACGGTTAAAATTCAAGCGAGTATTTGAATAAAACCACCATAAAGCTTATTTTATTTTTAGCTTACGTTTTTAAATTACTTATTAGGTATATCTGCTAATTCATGAGCTGACAAGCAAAAATTTCATTCACCAGTCAAATAGCCATATTTTAAATAGCGGCATTTTGCTATAATAGAGCGCAATCATAATAGACTTTTCACTAAAAATTAAGCGCTAAACGTTATTATTATTAATTATCTACTAAAGTTGTAGTAGTTTATAACAAAGATTTCGCTTCAGCCAACAAACTAAATCACACGTAATTTACAATATTAACTTACATACTAACGAATATGATCAACAACAATTCACGCAGAGGATATTTATGTCAACGTCATGGTTAAACTATAAAAACAAACTATCACACTGTTTATGCCCCCCAGGTAATGGCGTGTTTACCGTAAACACCGCTAAAGAACGAAAAGAACAACTGCATCAAAAAATTTTTGGTCAAAGCGATAATATTGAACATTTATGGCAAACGACACTCGCACAACTACCACAAAGCAGTAATGCAGTTATTTTAGGCATTGCTTCTGATTGTGGTGGCGGTATTTTACGTGGCGCTAATTGGGGACCGCTATTTTTACGTTCAAGCTTGCTAGAAAATTATCAAGACGTTACCGCTTTTGATTTAGGTGACATTCGCGTTATACCACATTTATTACATGATAAATATTTAAATGAAGCCACTTTAAGTAACTGCCGCAAAGCACTTTATAACGATGAACACAGTGACTATTGCGTTAGCCCCTTGTCTATTACCGAAGATGTGTTACATGATTTTTATGCACAATTTCCTGAAAAAGGCATTTTTGGCATTGGTGGCGATCATTCGGTTAGTTACCCACTAACAAAAACCTATTTACAAGCAAAAAAAGCACAAGGTAAACGTACTGCCATTATTCATTTTGATGCGCATACCGATTTATTAGTAGAGCGCTTAGGTATTGATTTATGTTTTGGCTCTTGGTGTACCCACATATTAAGCGACTTACATGAAAATAATCATTTGATCCAAGTGGGTATTCGCTCAAGTGGCAAGCCTAAATCTCACTGGGAAAGTACTTTTGGTATAAAACAACATTGGGCGCACGAAATCAAAGAACTTGGCGCTAATGTGATCACAGAGCGTATTTTAGCGCAGCTTAAAGATGAAAATATTGACGAGCTTTATGTCAGTTTTGATATTGATGCTATTGATGACAGTTATGTGGCTGCCACAGGTACACCCGAACCTGACGGTTTAATGCCAAGCGAAGCAATGACAATATTAACCGAACTTGCCAAACATTACCCGATAACGGGCGCAGATATGATGGAAATAGCGCCGTTTACTGACAGTTCTGGATTAGGTCAAGCCAGCCAAGATAAAACCTTAGCGGTAGCAAGCGAAATATCAGCATTCTTGCTAGGTGAGATGAATAAATAATGGTTGAATGATTTTTCATTCATTGAATATTTACTTACATTGCTAGTTTCTAGCTTAACAAACAAAAATCCCGAGCATTGCTCGGGATTTTTATTGCCCTAAATATTAGTTATTGAATAACAATATTAGCAAAACCAATACTTTCTTTTACGCCATTAGGTGTTTCAATAGTTACCGAAAGAAGTCCAGATTTAGGTTCTTTTTCCCCTTTAATACTCACCGAAAATCTAATACCGCCATTATGATTATCATTTGGCCAAACATTACTTGCTCCTGCCACGACAGAACCAGCAGATGCTGTAAAGTTAATTTTAGTGCCTGCAGGTAACGGTTGATTATGTAAATCAGCAATAGTAACTACTGCGCTGCCAGTATTTTCTCCTGCAATATATACGGTAGTATCATTGGGGTTTATATTAGGATCCCCTTTAGACAAAGCATCATTTGTAGCATTTAAAGTAACAAACCCATTACTACCAGACATGATAAGTACTAAAGAGCGACGGACATTAATTGATTTTTGAGTACTTGAACAACCAGCATGAGCAGGCTGTCCATTAGCATCTAGCGCACATAATACACCATTATATAAACCATCATTTTGAGTAAAGACTGAATCGTTATTAAAGTCCATAAATTCTTCCAATTTACCACTATTATTAACATCACCACCTTCTGCAGGATTATATTTGCCGTCTTCGTTATGATCGACAAACGCTTCTTTTAAATCATACGGTAAACCTGAAATATTTAAGCCTTTAAACGCTGCTACTTCTGAGGCATCAAAACGGCCATTACCATTTAAATCAGGAAATGATTCTTCACCAATAGCGGTGGCAGTAATCGTTGCACGCCCACCAAATTTTTGCCCTAAAGTATTAACAGGTTGTGCAGGATGAACAGTAGCACCATTAACATTTATATCATTCTCATTACCAGCACCATTACCTTCACTGCTATCACTATCATGAATTAACACATGTCCCTCAGGGTAAGGGAATTGACTGCGCCAAGTAACTGTACAGGCGCCATTAAGGGTTGTACAAGAAGGATCAATTGAGCCACCTTCAGTAGTAAAGCTTACCGCTGTACCATCAGGTACAGGATTGTTAAAAGCATCTGCCATACGTGCAGTTACTTGTACTTCACTCCCTTCAAGATCCCAACCTTCTACATTTAAAATATCAGCCGACAAACTAAAACTATCTTGATCTGGAATGCCAGTAGAAACCACTAACACACTCGATTGTGAAGAAATCAAAGGGCTACTACCTGCAATATCCGCATTGACACGCACCGAGGTTGCCACCGTACCTGAGTTAATCACCGTTTGCACAAAACCATTATTATCCGTTGTCGCACTACTTGGAATTAAAGCAACACCGCCAACATTAGTGTTTAAACTAAAATTAACTACCTGATTATTGACAGGATTAGCATTAGTATCTAAAACTTTAAAAACTACAGTAGAACTTTCAGCACCACCTAACGCCCCTGTACCTAAAATGCCAATATTTTCAGGAGTAGCAGAGATAAACTCTATACTACCCACACTAGCAGGTAATACATTAACAGACGTTGCTGCCGATAAATTAATCCCCCCTGCATTGGCATTAACACTAATAGGATCATCACCGACACAGCCTTTGGCTAAATACGTGCTCGTAGCGACACCATTAGACGTAATGATCGGTGAGCTAAGACTTGCCGAGGGAGTTGCCAAGCTAGTACAACTAGATGAAAAGTTAACCTCAACCGGCTCTTTAAACAAACTACCTTGATCATCAATGATATTTACCGTTACTACCGTCGTACCTCCTGCCGATATAGTATTTAAACTAATATCTGCAACACCTTCTTGAAATGGCGATCCACTACCCATTAAGACATTCGATGCACCAACCACCAATAATACTTGGCCATTTTCACCTGTAGCAATGCTAGCAGTCACGGTACCTGCGCCGAGGGAGTCACCTGCTAATATATCAACACTCGCCTGATTATCACTATTAGTAATTGCTGTCGCAATAGGGATATCACCAACAGTCGAAGTAAACGTTACAATTACTGGAGAGGTTATACCATTTACGGTGGCAATTAATTTACCCGATTTGGATGCGGTAATAGTTTGCGTACTAGTTCCTGATTTATCAACTAAACCAACGTTAATATTTATATCACCAACAATGCCAATATCATCACCTTGCGTAGTAAAACTAATATCCTTCGTTGTATTACCAGAAGCTAAACTAGCGGTAACAGTACCTGCGCCACGGACATTACCTGCCGTCAACGTAATGGTAGTAACACCATTAGCATCGGTAAGCGCAGTGCCAGAGCTTGGAGAGAATGCGCCTAATGTTGAGGTAAAGTTAACCACAGTTCCTGATAAAACAGAGCTTCCTTGACTAACAACTGCATTAACCGTTATTGGGGCTTGTCCAGATACCGTATCACTTGATAAATTTAGTGATATAAGTATAGGAGGAATATTAAATTCAATAGTATTACTCTCCCCCGACTCTAAAAAGGCATTAAGCGTCCCTACACCAACATCAGTCCCCGCATTTAAAGTGATAACAGCAACACCTTGCGCATCCGTCGTAATAGTACTTAAAACAGGAGATAAAGTTCCTAGATCAGTAGTAAAGCTCACATCAGTGCCTGTTAATACATCATTACCTTGGGTAATAGTTGCTGTTACAGTTGTAGATACTCCTACGGTTACCATTTCATTTGATAGAACTAAGGCAATATCAATCGGTGGGATATTAAATTGTATTGTGTTTGTTTCCCCAGAGCTTAGCGACACTGTAATTATACCAGTACCAACATCAGTCCCCGCATTTAAAGTAATAACAGCAACACCTTGCGCATCCGTCGTAATAGTACTTAAAACAGGAGATAGTGTTCCTAGATCAGTAGCAAAACTCACATCAGTGCCTGTTAATAGATTATTCCCTTGAGTAATAGTTGCCGTTACAGTTACAGAGGAAGTTCTGGTAACCTCTTGATTAGATAGCGCAAGAGATATAGCAATAGGATCAGGTGTTGTACCACCACCATTGCTACCACCATTGCCATCGCCGCCATTGCTTAAGCTTCCGCCTCCGCAACTGATTAATGATAGAAGTAAAACGAAATAACTAAAACGTCGAAGTAGCTTCATAAAAGCCCTCTCCCTGATACTGAGTGATATTATTTGAATATGTAAACTTATTATTTAACTTATTCTCTAACTTAAGTGACAAGTTAAGTTAGAGAATAAGTTAATAAAGTTACACTAATTTATACCATCTTAACTGATAAAATATCCTATCGTCACTAACTAATGTAAAAACTTTAGTAAATATGAAGTAATTTATGTGATTATTGTTACTTTTGATGCGGTTAAATGGTCTTAAAATGTAAAAACGATTAAAACGAAGTGGTTCTGTTTCCTAAAAATTATTTAGGTTGTTCTTTAATATCAAATCTTAACATTATAAACTAGGCGAGCAGAGTCACCGTAACAGATAAAAATCGATTAACAAAAAAAATAATTAACAAAATAAAATCAATAGAAAATATTAAATTTATATGGTGGAATAATGAGATTCATTTGTCTTTTATTCTAGCCTTTAAATCTAAAAATGAATCACAGGCTTAATCTTTAATAACTATAATTTATTTAATAACTATAATTTAGAAAAATAATTTAGAAAAATAATACAAAAAACACACCAGTAACGACGGCTAAATATAAAAAGTCTAAACCTAAAAGAGAACAACAACGGAGAACACGATGAATTTATCGGTAAAAATTCTTTTATCCATGCTAATTGCTGCAATAGTAGGAATTATTATGAACAAATTCCTCTTAGATAATGAATTTGTACAAAACTATATATTGGGGAAATATGGTTTTTTTGATGTCGGTGGCACGATGTTTATAAAAGCATTAAAAATGCTCGTAGTCCCCTTAGTCTTTTGTTCATTAATTGGCGGCATTGCCAATATGGATGATATGAGAGCTCTCGGTCGTACCAGTGCGAAAGCCGTTGCTTTATTTATGATAACAACCATTATCGCAATAGCGTTTGCTTTAACCGTTGCTACTAGCTTTGGCATTGGTGAAGGTTTTGATAAATCGGCTGCGGATATTGTTGCCGTTACCGTAAAAGATGCGCCTAGTTTTGGGCAAGTAGTCATTAATATTATTCCTGATAACATAATTGGTGAAATGGCATCAGGGAATATGCTTGCCGTCATATTTATCAGCATTGTTATCGGTATTTCAATTTCGCATTCAGGTGTTGAAGGTGAACGTACCGCTAAATTTATTGCTGATTTTAACGAAGTGATCATGAGTTTAGTTAATTTAGTGATGAATATTGCGCCTTATGGAGTGTTTTGTTTAATGGCAAAAACTTTTGCAGAACAAGGCTTAGAGGTATTTATTCCTATATTCGGTTACTTTTTAACAGTCGCCCTAGTATTAGTACTGCATTATGTCGGAACCTTTAGTGGCATATTTTTTATGGCGCGATTAAACCCTATAACCTTTTTAAAGAAAATGCGCGATACCGTATTATTTGCCTTTAGTACCGCTAGCTCTAATGCCACTATTCCCATTACTATGCGCACTGCAGAAGAGCGTCTTGGGGTATCAAATTCAATCGCTTCATTTGTTATTCCATTAGGCGCAACTATCAATATGAATGGTACGGCAATAATGCAAGGGGTTGCCACCGTATTTGTTGCCAATGTTTATGGTCATGATCTAATGTTTTTAGATTATTTAACCATTATCGGCATGTCAGTATTAGCCTCTATTGGCACTGCTGGTGTTCCTGGTGTTGGTTTGATCATGTTAGCGATGGTATTTACTCAAGTTGGCTTACCTGTTGAAGGTATTGCGTTAATTATTGGTGTTGACCGTTTATTAGACATGATGAGAACCGCCGTTAATGTTACGGGTGACGCTGCAGTAACAGTCGTGGTAGCTAAAAGCGAAGGTAAGCTTGATCTTGATGTTTATAACGATGTAAATGCGGGTAAATTTGAAGCTATTGATTTAAACACCCACGAACATGACCAAGGGCATCAAACATAAAAAACCTAATAGTTTAATATTTCAATAGCTTATTTGAACGTTTCAAAACCAAACAATGAAAAAGCGCTAACAGTGAATACTGCTAGCGCTTTTTTATATAACAATTAAATACATTAGCGATTAACTTGGAAAAATACGATTACTTTGCCATAACTTACCAATAGTATTTTCTAATGTTAACGATACCGCTTTTGATAGTTTTTCTGTTAATGATTTATGCATCACATATTTAATAGCCACCACTTTACGGGTTTTATTGGCGTTAACTAAATAATCATCGCTGGTCATAATTTCATCGACCAAGCCTAACTCTAGCGCTGTTGTTCCGAACCAATGTTCACCTGTTGCAACTTTTTCTACATCTAAGCTTGGGCGACGTTCACTAACGTAGTTTTTAAATAAAACATGGGTTTCTTCTAATTCTTCAATAAATTTTTCACGCCCTTTTTCAGTATTTTCACCAAACATAGTCACAGTGCGTTTAAACTCACCTGCGGTAAATTGTTCATAATCTACATCATGTTTTTTCAAAAGTTTATGAAAATTAGGTAATTGCGCAATAACCCCAATAGAGCCTAAAATAGCAAAAGGTGCTGATATTATTTTATCGGCTACGCAGGCCATCATATAACCGCCACTAGCCGCCACTTTATCTACCGAAATGGTTAAAGGAATATTGTTTTGGCGAATTCTGTCGAGTTGCGATGCAGCTAAGCCATAGCCGTGTACCATGCCGCCGCCACTTTCTAAACGCAAAAAAACTTCATCGTTGTCATTAGCAACCATTAACAAAGCACTAATTTCTTCACGCAAAGAAGAAACTTCTTTGGCATCAATGCTGCCATTAAAATCTAGCACAAATAATTTTTTATCTTCACTTGTTTGTTCATCGTTTTTTCCATCACTAAGTGCTTTTTTTTCTGCTTTCGCTTTTTCTTTCGCTAATTTTTTATCTTTTTTCTCTTTTGCTTTTAACTGTTCTTTAGATAATAAACTATGAATAATATCATCTTCAACCTCTTCAAAATGTTCTGACAAGTCAGTGATCTCTAATTCACCTTTTTTATGTTTTTGCTTGATTGCTGTTGCTGTAATAGCAACTAAAATAGCAATAACAGCTAAGACAAAAGTAATAGTTTTAGCTAAAAACAAGCCATATTCATACAAAAATTCCAAACGTTAACTCCAAAAACTTATAAAATGTACCAGATAATTTCCACAGATTTTACACTATTCATCAAAATAAAACATAAAAAAGCCCTCAACAGAGGGCTTTAATATGTAAACATTAATTCATTACATTATTGTTTAACTACTTCACTATCGGTTACGGTAATCAAATGACCACCACTGCTCAAGAAATTAGCCACTTGGCTTTGCATTTCTTGCGTAGTGCGCCCTGTCATTACCTGATCTGGTGCTACTGCACTAGACGCAGGTGACAATATAGAACTATGCGTACCAAACAAATAGCGCACTGCACCAAAAACAGGGTTTTCAGCATCTTGCGTTGTCATAGAGACACTAGGTAAACCTAATAAAGCAATCGCAGCTTCAGTACCTGAGATAGGTGATGTTGACACTCTATTTGGAATAACTTGGTCACTTAAGTTATCACCACCATTACCAACCACTTCAAGTAACAAAGTAGGAGTTTGCGTTGCAGCCAGCATAGCCGCATAATTCACAGGATCACCTGCACCAGTAACTGTTTGCGCTGCAAAAGTAAATTGAGAAAACAAACTACCTAAACCTGCTTTTTGTGTTGCATCTAAAGCATCATAAAAAGCGCGATAAGTTGCCACTAATTGTGCTTCTGTAGCAATATTTCCAGGCTCTCCATCAGGACGAGGGAACGTTGCATCTACTAACGCTTTAAACTCTGGTGATTTTGAATATGTTAAACTTGATTTAATAACATCACCAAAGGCACCTGATTCTAATAACAAGGTAGCAACCATAACACCCGGATTAGCTTGGGTATTAGCGACTATATGAAACATAGGATCAATTGCAGGATCAAGTGAAGTATTGGCCAAAGCAACAAAGTTAATACCTGTAATAGCGCCTAAAGAATGCCCTAAAAAGCTCACTTTACTTTTATCAATTTTTATTGGGTTACCATTAACATCAACACCACCTAAAAAGTTTAAGCCAAAACGTAGCCCTAAAATATCAGCCGTTGATTGACGTAAATTATCACGTGTAGTCAATAAACTCGCTAGGTTCATGTAATGAGTAGCTGAAACAGTTGAGGCATTAATATCATCAATACCATCACCATTCAAATCAAAACCACGGCTACCATGTAAAGGATGATCTATCGCCACTGTTGCTATACCATATAAAGATAAAATCCCCGTTAGCGACAGCATATCTTCTTTCTTAGACGTAATACCATGTTGAAGAATAACCACAGGCCAACCATTAGCTGGTTCTGTCATTGCAGGTAAACCCAAACCGGCACGTACTGCATTAGCCACATTTAAATCAGGTGTCGTCATTTGTACGGTAATATGACTTGGATCTTTGATCCACGGCATATCGCTCGGCGCACTAGGTTTAGGTACAGGACTAAATTTAGTTAAGTTACGCTCAGTATCTAAAGGCATTATAGAGCTTAAATCGCGTAAACCTGGCGCTGGTAAACCCGCTGCTTGTGAAATAGCCATACAAGTACCATCACTAACACTTAATGGATTTGCAGGAATAGCCTCTGGATTAACCGCAGCTAAACCAGCTAACATAGCACCAGAGTCACACAAACTGGTCCACCATGAATTAACGGGAGCCATTGGATTAGTAGAGCTAGGAATACCTAAGAAATACGGTAACGTGATCTCACCTTGCATAAAGTTAGCAGTGGAATATAAAGGAATTAGTTCAGGTGGAATTTTTCCCGTTAGAACATCAGCAACCGACATACCTGTATCTTGCACACCAATAGTGGGGTATTTACCTTGTTGTAAATTCCCCACCATCATGCTTTTAATGGTACTTAGTACATCAATAGTTGATTGCGTGGTCATGGCCATAGTATAAATAATGGCATCTTTACTTACGCCTTGAGAAGCCGCAGCCGTTTCATAGCTATTGATAACCGCTTGTAAACCAAGTTGCGAAGGGCTTCCTAATGGCTGAGAGCTAATATCTTGCTGTACTAATTCATAGGTTGGAGAGCCTGCAACAGCCGTTCCTTTACTGTCTTGAATATTATTAGTTAAGGCTAAAATATAAGTAGTTTTAGCTTTTAACGGTTTTAACGGTACAATAGCAATACTATTGCCTACTGCACGCGGCACAAAATCAACACCAAACGTTAATTCACCAACAACTTTACAGGCTAAACCACGTGCAACAGCAGCGCATTCTTCATCATTACGGTCGCCCCCCATGATAGTTTCATAAATATGTACTGAAGCAGGATTAAATACACTGTCAGCATTTAAAGAAGTACTGCTAGGAAAATTCAAATTAATAACAAAAGGGTTAACGGTTGACCAACCATCAAGTGCGCTTAAAGCAAACGTTGGGTCGCTACCACCAGCACCGGGTTCCAATGGCATGTTTAATGTGCCGTCAGTAGTGCCTTGAAATAATAAGTCATTAGGCACGGAAAGTTTTCCATTTGAAGGGTCAAATACCACTCTAGCTAACGGTGTAACTATTGTATCAGGAGCATTTCGCACATCTGATATATTTTCATTACCACAGCCACTTAACCCAAGTGCGCTTGCAATAGCGAGGCTTATAACTAATTTTTTCATTTTCTCTCCCCAGTACGTACCAGTTGAACAATTATTCCATAATAAAGTTATGGTAATAATTTTTTTAATTTTTATGTCAATTGGTGATTATTTCAATTATTTTTTAGTCTTTTATCTTTTACTTCTATCTTAAAATTATAGCAAGCGAGTTCATTCTAGAAAGTTATTTATTCGTTTAATTGAACAATAATAAACAGCTTTAAAAAACTCACTAACAAGTTAGACCAGTTAAAGTTACCCCAAGATCCTAAATAGTGCTAGTGGTTTTTACAATTTAAGCGTTATTTTAACTATTTTTTGTATTTATCATGTAATTTTACTCGTCAGTAAGCATTACAAAGAGTAAAATCTTAGCAAATCCTATTACTATTTTTCATTTATGTTCGCATATCAAATAAAAAAAAATTCTCTTAACAATAAAACTATTTTAGTGACTGGCGCAGGCGCGGGTATTGGTCGTCAAGCGGCATTAAGTTACGCAGAACTAGGCGCAACTGTTATTTTATTAGGAAGAACCGTTAAAAAATTAGAAAGCGTTTATGACGAAATTATAGCGCAAGGCGGTTCAGAACCTGCAATTATCCCTCTCGATTTAAACGGCGCGACCAAACAAAATTATAGAGATATGTCAGCTACCATAGCACAACAATTTGGTCAGCTTGACGGCGCTTTATTAAATGCTTCAATGCTGGGTGATTTAACCCCTTTTGCACAACTTAAAGAAAATATATGGGATGAAATTGTACAAGTAAATGTTAAAGCGCAATTTTTAATGGCACAAGCATTACTACCTATAATGCAAAAAGCACCACATGCTTCATTAATTTTCACAACCTCTGGCGTTGGTAGTCAAGGACGTGCCTTTTGGGGAGCCTACAGCGTTTCTAAGTTTGCGACTGAGGGGTTAATGCAAGTCATTGCTGATGAATATGAAAACTCAAACTTACGTACAAACGCTATAAACCCCGGAGCTACCCGCACACAAATGCGCTCTAGTGCTTATCCTGCAGAAGATAAAGACACTTTAGCTAAACCTGAGGATATTATGCCGTTATATGTTTACTTAATGAGTGATGATAGTGTAGCGGTTAATGGGGAAGTATTGAAAGCACAATAAAGTCTAGGTTCTAGGTTCTGCATCAAAATACTACATTATTTCAACGCTAAAATAATAAAGCCGCTAAATTTAGCGGCTTTATTTTTATTACAATGTAGTTAAATCAGCAAACTACCTTAATTCTCGTCGTAAAATTTTGCCTACATTAGTCTTTGGTAATTCATCTCTAAACTCAACCAGTTTAGGTACTTTATAGGCAGTTAAATTTTCACGACAATGAGCAATAATAGTTTTTTCATCAAGAGTAGTATCTTTTTTCACAATAAATACTTTCACAGTTTCACCACTAATATCATGAGGAACACCTATAGCAGCCGCTTCTAAAACACCTTCATGCATCATCAGCACTTCTTCAATTTCATTAGGAAAAACATTAAATCCTGAAACGATGATCATATCTTTTTTGCGATCAACTATTTTAAAAAATCCTTTTTCATCCATACAGGCAATATCACCAGTGGCTAACCAACCCTCTTTTAATACGTCATCAGTCGCCTCTGGACGATTATAATAACCGCGCATAACTTGTGGTCCTTTAACCCACATTTCACCTGATTCACCAATAGCGACTTCTTCACCGTCATCATTCATAATTTTAATATCGGTAGAAGGTGCAGGCAAACCAATACTACCATCATATTCTTTTAAATTATAAGGACTTAAAGTTACCAAGGGCGCACATTCTGTTAAACCATACCCTTCAAGCAAACGTGTTTTAGTAATATTTTGCCAGCGTTCGGCAACAGGACGTTGTACCGCCATACCGCCACCAAGTGAAAGTTTCAGGTGACTAAAATCTAAATCTTTAAAGCCTGGGGTATTTAATAGGCCATTAAACAAAGTATTTACCCCCGTTAGGGCAGTAAAGGGATATTTTGCTAATTCTTTAACAAAATTAGGCATATCACGCGGATTAGTGATCAATAAATTAGAGCCACCTAAGGTAACAAAGGTTAAGCAATTCGCCGTTAAAGCAAAAATATGATAAAGCGGTAATGCAGTTACAATTAATTCTTTACCTTCATCTAATAATGGTTTTAATGTCGCTTTTGCTTGCTCTAAATTAGCGATCATATTGCGATGCGTTAACATCGCACCTTTTGAAACGCCAGTTGTTCCACCCGTGTATTGTAAAAAAGCTAAATCTTCACCCTCCACTAAAACAGGTGTAAAAGGTAAGTTACTGCCTTTATTAATCACTTGATTAAAACGAATCGCATCAGGTAACTTAAAACTAGGCACCATTTTTTTAACGTACTTAACAACGCAATTAACCACAGTACCTTTAACTAAGCCTAAACGATCGCCAAGCGAGGTTAAAATAACATGTTTAACGGGTGTTTTATCAATAATTGTTTCTAACGTTTTTGCAAAATTTTCAACTACAAGCATTGCTTTAGTATTAGAATCTTTTAATTGATGTTCTAACTCACGTGCCGTATATAAGGGGTTAACATTAACCACGGTTAAACCGGCTAACAATGCCCCAAAAAGCGCAATAGGATATTGCAAGGTATTAGGCACCATAATGGCAAAACTATCACCTTTTTTCAGCCCTAATTCTTGCTGTAAATAGGCGGCAAACGCTTTGGCTTGTTGTTCTAGTTGCTGATAGGTAATTTCAGCACCCATATTAATAAAGGCTGTTCTGTCAGCATAGATACTCGCATATTTAAGAAACATATCCCCTATTGAAGCGTATCTATCAGGATCTATTTCAAATGGAATATCCGCTGGATAACTCTTTTCTAGCCAAATTTTTGCCACAATCGCTTTCCTCTAAATTTTAAACTTATACCAATTTCACAAACTAAGTGATCATTTAATGAATAAAATTGATCTTATTGAAAAACATTGACTTACATTATATTTTTAATAGCGCCAATGTTAATTTGTATGTTGTTTTACATTTGATGTTTCTTTATTGAGCCACAGTTTAGTTAGTTTTCAAAAATTTGAGTGTTCAAATGATAACTTTTCACGCTCTAAAAATTTAAACAACCGTTTTAAGCTTTTACTCGAAAGTACAATATCATTCCACAAATTCAAGCAAAATCCTAGTATTTGTTACTAAAAGTCATGAATTATCGTTAATAAAGTAGTTTATCAATGCGGCTGTTGCTTTAGCTTGTTCCATATGAACATGATGCCCACCCGCTAACATAGTGCTTTTAAAGTGATTAAAGCTTGCATGATAAGACTCAAGTCCCACTTTAACTAAATCCATGCCTTTATCACCATAAATTAATTGTACTGGGATATTAATTGCTTGAATTAATTGTTGTGCTTGCGTTGGAGATAAACGTACAGGAGATTTTGTCATCAAACGTGGATCTGAGCGCCACACAAAACCATCGTCAACAGCTTGCATCCCGCGCTCAACTAATAACTTTGCATCCCCGTAATGAAGGTCTGATACTTGTAAACGTGCTTTAATCGCCGCGTCAATATTAGCGTGCATTTTAGTTTTGTTTAAGACTTTTTGATGCTGGTTTTTTTTAGCTAGAGCTAAACGGCTTAATAGCCCTTTTCTAAGGTTTATCGAGGTATTTTCAATGCTATCGGTAATAAAACCAAGTGAGTCAATTAAAGTTAATGTTTTTACTTTTTCAGGAAAAGCACTGGCAAACATTGTAGCCACCATACCGCCCATTGAATGAGCAACAATATTCAGTGCTGGCCATTGATTACTTTCAAATAACTCAAGTAAGTCATAAACATAATCAATAAAGTGATAATGCGCGCCCGCACTTCGATGACTAGACAAACCATGACCCGGCCAATCAACAGCAACAACTCCATCTAAATACGGCATTATAGGTAAAAAACTCGCCGAATTATCAAGCCAACCATGCAAACATAATATAGGCGCAGCATTTGTATTATGCTCAGCTTGAATAATAGAACAATTAGTTAGGCCTTTTATAGACAAAGACGACAATTGATATTCAATACTGACACAGTTTTTTTGCATATAACTATTTTTTCTGCCCAGATTGAGAACTACTTTGTCCACCATTGGAATGATTGATAGCAACCGCTCCATAGCCTAAATATCCATGTGAATAAGAAGGGTAATAATTCCAATAATAAGGCGAAGACCAGAAAGGATCATAAAGAAAATTGTTATTATTATTGGTGTTTTTAGTTTTATCTTTCCATAAATAGACATTTTTGGTCTCTAAAACAGGATAGAGATAATCTTGTTTTCCAATAATACCCTGTTCTGATTTAGCAATAGTACCAACAACAGTGATTGCCTTACCTTCTTTATACAAAACAGGATCAAGTAACCCTTTATAGTAGATACGAAATCGACCTTCAGTTTCTGTACCGACTATGGGTCGCATAGTACTTTTTAGTGGAAAGCGTACTATTTCAACCATTGTTCTTTCTTTTTGGTTGTCAACTTTAGCAATAACTCCACCCCATCGAGCATTCAATCCAACTTGTACATCAGGTTGTGCACGAACATCAGAAAAAGTAACTAATGTAGAATTATCATCAAGTTGCAATTTGTCAGGAATAATCGTACAGCCAGAAATAAATAAGGTGATGAACATATAAAGCATAAAATTTTTCATGATTTTTTCGCCAAAAAATATAAAGTTGCTAGTCCTAAAGAAGACCAAATAATAACCCAAACAAATTCAGGTAATAAGGTTAAATTTGCTAAGCTTGCACCATCGCCAATAGCTCGACCATCAAGCAAATAAAACGGGCTATATATGCTATTTAACAATACCACCATACCAAATAATTGCAGTAATAATTGTAATGTTTTTAAATTTTTTGTTTTTAACGATAATAAAAATAAGGCAAGCAAAACGATACAAATAAAAATAGTAAGTAAATCTCTAGCCCACAAGGCTAATGTTATAAATAATAAGATAATAATGAAGGTTGACAGTATTTGCGCTATACGCTGATGAGACTTAGCACTAATATAAATCATCGTTCCCCAAACAATAGCTCCCGCGTACCCCGAAAAACTAACAAAAAAACGATTTCCGCCTTGCGTAGTACATAAACCAGCGCCATTGGCGAATAGCTCTATTTTAATAATTCGTCCTCCACTTAATAGTGCGGCAATACCATGACTTATTTCATGGAAGTAGGTTTCTAACCAATTAAAAGGGATTGATATAAAAGGGATCTGTCGTAACACCACCGCAGCAAGCAAAAACAGCCAAAACTGGTATTTTTGCATAAACGAATTAGGTGATTTTAATTGAGCGGAATTAACACTAGGCAAATAAATCGACTCCAAGCATGCTTTGAATACTTTCTCGTTGTGCTAAATTGTTCACGCTTTGATAAGCATTAACGGCATTTAAATTTTGTCCTATTGGTTGGTCTACATTAATTTTATTACTATTATTTATTGTATTAGTACTACTTTCTTTTTGAATATTCTGTTTAACTTGTTTCTCAAGTAAAGCAATAGCTTTTTTATTATTATCAATGCGTTGCGGTGATTTTTCGATTGCTACTTGCTTTTCGTTTGGCGCAACAGTTTTCGCCTGCTGATTTTTGGCTGGCGTTTTATTACTTAACGCTTGAACACTTGATGAAAAGCTTGTGGTATTAGTAATATTCATAACACTTATAAATTTAGCAAAAAATACGCCTTTTAGCTAAAACTTTATTGATAAAAATTGTAATAATTATCTCCCCGGCAATTTTTTCCATGACACCGTATCACGCACATAAACAGGCTGTGCCTGTTCAGCAGTAACGGTTTCTCCCTTAATAAACTTAGTCTTAGCGATCGTTAGCATCACCTCTGCATGAGGAAATAAAATATCAGGCTCACCTTGATTACTTTTTAATGATGATAATTTACTTTCATAAGCTTGCCAGCCAGTACCAACACCATAGGCAGTTGCTATATTTTTCTCAATAAAAGATCCAGCTAAATGATCAGCTAATAACTCGGGGGCGAGCACAGTTTCAGGCAAAACCGCTTGCATAATATTGTTGCTATCAAGTTGATAAAAACAGTTATACACTTCACTCATACGCGCATCAATGGCAGAAATAACCTGTGTTTGCCCTTGTTTTTCATAAGCCAATTGTGCCATAGCTTGTAAAGTAGATACACCAACTAACGGTAAATTAGCAGCAAAGGCTAAACCTTGTGCCACCCCTATACCAATACGAACACCTGTAAAGCTACCTGGACCTTGACCAAAGACTAAGCCGTCTAATTGTGTTAATTGACAATTAGCCGCTTTTAATACTTGATCAACCATAGGTAATAATAGCTGACTATGTGATTGTGGACATAATTCATAGCGAGTATGTAACTCACCATTAAAAGTTAATGCGACAGAACACGCTTCAGTTGACGCATCAAGGGCTAATAAATTCATTGTTTTTCTCTGTTATTTATCTATTACTTAGTTATATTTTTCAAAATGATACTGCTTTTTATTGTCGAGCCTCACTACGCTCGTGTCGACCTACAAAATAAATACCTAAGCCGATGACAAACCATCCAAAAACTTCACTGCATCCGCTAAATTTCGAGTGCGTTTCATTTCAGGCAAACTTTTAATAAACACTTGCCCATAAGGGCGATTAACTAAACGATCATCACAAATCACCATTACACCTTGATCATTAACATCCCGAATTAAACGCCCTACACCTTGCTTTAAGGCGATCACCGCTTGGGGCAATTGTATTTGTTTAAAAGGATCTTGCCCTTGGCGTTTAACATCATCACAACGGGCTTGTAAAAGTGGATCATCGGGTGAAGCAAACGGCAATTTATCTATAATAACACAAGTCAGTTTATCACCTCTAACATCTACCCCCTCCCAAAAGCTCGCTGTTGCCAATAGCACAGCATTGCTTTGGGTAATAAACTGCTCAAGTAATTTACGTTTTGCCATTTGACCTTGAACCAATAGTGGCATATCTAATTGTTCAGTTAAAATATCAGCCACTTGGTTTAGCACGCGGTAACTGGTAAAAAGTAAAAAACACGCGCCTTTACTCGCCTTTATCAAAGGTATCGCTATATTAGCCAAGGCTTGCGCTCTTAATCTGTCATTCGCTGGTGGTAAATAACGGGGTACTAATAATTGTGATTGCTGATAATAGTCAAACGGACTATCAAGCAATAAGTGCTTGGCATTCGTAAGACCTAACTGCTTAGCAAAATGATTGAACTGACCATCTACCGCCAGCGTTGCCGATGTAAAGATCCAACCAGCATTTGATTTTGTTACCGCTTCACTAAATTTATCCGCAATACTCAAAGGGGTTTGATGCAGCACCACATGACGAGGAGTCGTTTCATACCAAAAGCTTAAACCAAAAACATCAGTATTTACCATAATATCGTATTTTGCCAGCAAGTTAACTGCACGTTCAAAACAATTATCAATCGCTTCGTTACGTGATACACAAAGTTTGATCACCTGATATAAAAAATCTAAATCGACTTTTAAATCTTTAAACCCTTGCGCCAAATTTGGTTGCTGATGTTTTTCTCGCCAATTACCACGTTGTGGATCATAAGGAAACAATAAACGAAATGCTTGCGTAGTTTGTAATAATTTATCCGCCGCTTTGCCGAGCTGTTTAACATCGGTTAATTCGCTGCGATACACTTGCTGTACATCTGTGCATAATTCTAGTAATTGTCTACTAGAAAACGCTTCACCAAAATACTCACTGGCAATATCAGGTATTTGATGTGCTTCATCAAAAATAACCACATCAGCATGTGGAATAAGTTCGCCAAAACCAGTATCTTTTAACGCCATATCGGCAAAAAACAAATGATGATTAATTACGATTAAATCTGCTTCAATCGCTTTTTTACGCGCTTTTATTAAATAGCAATCATCAACATTAGGACAGTCTTTCGCTAAACAATTATCAACAGTGCTAGTAATTAAGGGGAAAATAGCAGAATCTTCAGCAATATCGACTAAATCACCAATATCGCCCGTTTGTGTAGTGGTTGACCATGTTTTCACTTTTACCAAATCTTGCAAACCTATGGCATCAAGCTGACCACGAGTTTGCTGATATAATTCAAGCCGATACTGACATAAATAATTAGCACGCCCTTTTAATAACGCTACTTGCATATTGCTTTTTAAGGCTTTTTTGATGATAGGCAAATCTTTATAAAATAACTGCTCTTGCAGATTTTTTGTCCCTGTAGAAACAATTACTTTTTTATTTTCAAGCGTTTTACTGTCTAGTAATGCTGGTACTAAATAAGCAAAAGTTTTTCCTGTGCCTGTACCGGCTTCAGCAATTAAACAATGCTGATTTTCTATCGCCGAATGTACTTCTTCAGCCATATCTAATTGTGCTTGTCGCGGTAAATAGCCTGAAATAGCTTGCGCTAGTTCACCTTTGCTTGAAAAGACTTGTTGAACAGAAATATGGGATGCAGACATTAAGTTAAAAACAACTTATTTTAAGAGATGAGGTAAATTACGACTTAGTATAAAGAAAAGTTAGATAAAAATATCTAAGTGATCATTATTTTTTAGAATTTTTTCAACTTTTTTCTTGGTGGCGTTTAAATTAACAATTTTATGCGGACTTCCCATCGTTGTTTCAGATGAATTTGCTTGTTTATCTTCTTGCTGCTGTTCTAACTCAACAGCCTTATCTGATAGCTCAACCACCTCTTGTTCTACTACATATTGCTGAGATGACGATTGCTCATCCTGTGCTTGTGGATGATAAAAAGCGTAATCATTTTCATCAAGCTCTCGCTGCTCCTTTTTCAACTTTCCCAAACGCGCCTCTTTAGTTAACGCTTTTACTTTAAGTTTTTCAGCTTTAATCGGTTTAGTGATAGGCTGCGATGCTTGCGCAATTTGTGTGGTAAAAATATCCATGTAACACCTGTTTCAAAATTTTGTCTTAATCGTAAGCTAAATTAATGAATTATTATCTTCTTTATCGGCAAAAAACGTATAAACTTTAAACACTTAATTCTTTTAATTACCCATGTATTCGTATTCTAATTATATATTAGAGCTTTTATTCATATAAAAAGGTCTAATTAAGTATTGCTATAAACTCAAAACACCCTTATTGTAAACAGCATAAATAAATAGAGTAGTAATAAATTACAATAAATTGTCAGCTTTAATTTACAAGCTTTACAATAAAAGCTAATTTCACTATAGAAAACCACAACGATTACACGAGCATATTATGATTTTTAACCTCAGCGCACTCCATCATCATCACCATCATATAGATTAGCCGCTCAGGTATTATCTCTGAGAGGCTATGGGCTTTTCAGCGGTAAACGAAACATAAAACCAGTTTCTAAAACCCCGAAAGAGTCCTACTTTTTCGGGTTTTTTGCGTTTTACACTTAACTATTAAATAATTTAACAATACGACAAACTGGAATAAATAAAATGACAACAACACAACCACGCTTACGCATCGCGATGCAAAAATCAGGTCGTTTAAGTGACGATACACAAGCGTTATTTAAACGCTGCGGCCTTAAACTCAATTTAACTGATCGTCGTTTACTCGCCCATGTTAGTAATATGCCTATTGATATTATGCGCGTACGCAGTAGTGATATTCCTGGATTGGTTATGGATGGTGTCTGTGATTTAGGTATTGTTGGTGATAACACGTTAGAAGAAACCGCACTTGAACGTGAATTAATGGGAAGCAAATCAGCTTATGTGCGCACTTGCTCGCTTAATTTTGGCGGTTGTCGTTTGTCTCTTGCTATGCCAGAAGAATTTAATTACCAAGGTATTAAAAGTTTAAATGGTTTACGCTTTGCTACCACTTACCCACAGTTACTGCAACGCTACGCCAGAGAAAATGGTATAAATGTCAATTTTTGCATGCTTAAAGGCTCGGTAGAAGTTGCTCCTCGCGTTGGTCTATCCGATGGCATTTGTGATTTAGTGTCAACAGGATCTACTCTTGAAGCTAATGGTTTAAAAGAAGTTGAAGTTATTTTCAGATCAAAAGCATCACTCATTCAAACCGCAACACCGCTATCACCTGAAAAACAACAAATTTTAGATACGCTATTACCGCGCATTCAAGGAGTGATGAAAGCCAAAGAAAGCAAATACATAATGCTTCACGCACCAAAAGATAAAATAGCTCAAGTAAGCGAATTAATGCCGGGTAAAGAAACACCAACAATTTTACCACTAGCAGGTCGTGATGATTTGGTCGCCGTGCATGTGGTTGCTACTGAGACGTTTTTTTGGGAAACCATGGAAAAGTTAAAAGCCCTTGGCTGTAATTCAATACTAGTTATGCCAATTGAGAAAATGATGGGCTAATTTTTTGATCTCATTACTATTTAGCCCAATATCTGCATCGAAAGTACTCATTGATTGGCATCAATTCCGTCCTTCCTCTTTGCTCTTGAACTAACTAGCTGCGAGCTAAACAAATTAAATTTAATTAAACCGCGTCAATTTTTATATGAAAAGAGGGAAATCTCAGCGGCATTGTCGGCTTTGCTGAAACCCCAATTATTTAGCGGATCTAATGATAATTGAAATGATTATTTTATTGAAAAATTAACGTCATCCTGACGAAGGTCAGGATCTTTACCGACAAACTAGCGAAACATAGAGAATAACATGAACCAACAAGTCATAAATTGGCAAGCATTATCAGCACAAGAGCAAAAAAATGTGCTTGCGCGCCCTGCTATTGCCAACAACGCCTTATTATCAACGCAGGTTAATAATATTTTGGCGCAAGTAAAAACCAAAGGCGATCAAGCATTATTTGATTTTACTGAAAAATTTGATGGTATTTCACTTAACACTTTAAAAGTTACCAACGAGCAAATACAAGCAGCAAAACATGCTTTAAGCTCAACACGATTAGCAGCAATTAAAACCGCTTATCGACAAATAAAGTGTTTTCATGATGCACAAAAACCGCAAGACATTAGCGTTGAAACTACACCAGGCGTGCGTTGTATTTTAAAAACCGAATCTATAGCTAGTGTCGGTTTATATATTCCCGCTGGCAGTGCACCATTACCATCAACGGTATTAATGTTAGGCGTACCCGCACAAATTGCTAATTGCCCACGTGTAGTGTTAGTTTGTCCACCCGATAAGAAAGGTCAACTAGCTAATGAAATTTTAGCCGCTGCCGACCTGTGTGGCATTAGTGAAATTTACACCGTGGGTGGCGCGCAAGCCATTGCTGCACTTGCTTATGGCACTGAAACCATTAAATCTGTAAATAAAGTTTTTGGCCCTGGTAATCGTTATGTCACCGAAGCAAAAAAACAACTCTCTCAGCAAGTGGCTGGTTTTGCCATTGATATGCCTGCGGGTCCTTCTGAGTTATTAATTATTGGTGATAGCCGTAGTAACCCAGCTTTTATTGCCGCAGATTTATTATCACAAGCAGAACATGGTATAGACAGCCAAGTGATTTTATTAACCGACTCAAATGCATTAATTGATGCGGTAAATAACGAACTAGATAAACAGGTAGTGCTACTTTCTCGACAAAAAATCGCTAAAAAATCACTTGCTCACAGCCGCTTAGTATTAGTTAACAATATTGAACAAGCGATTGAAGTTTCTAATGAATATGGCCCTGAGCATTTAATTATTCAAACGCAAGAGCCACAAACACTACTCGCTAGATTACGTAATGCCGGCTCAATTTTTGTTGGTGCATACACGCCAGAGTCGGCGGGAGATTACGCCAGCGGCACTAATCATGTATTACCTACTTATGGTTATTCTAAAGTGATCAGCAGTTTATCATTAGCCGATTTTTCTCGTCGTTACACCGTACAAGAATTAACGCGTGAAGGGCTAGCCAGTCTTGCCGATTGTATTATCGAATTGACAGATGCTGAGGGGTTAGATGCTCACCAAAGAGCAGTGACTATACGTTTAGAGGATAGCAAATGACACTTGCAAAACGACTTGCTCGCCAAGAGGTAGTGGACATGGTGCCTTATCAATCTGCACGTCGCCTTTTTTCTAGTGCCGAAAGCCAAAATACTAACAACCAACAAGCAAAGCAAAAAATTTGGCTTAATGCCAATGAAGCTTCAGGACCGGGAATTTATCAACTGTCAGGCGAATGCTTAAACCGCTATCCTGACTTTCAACCGACAAGCTTACTTAATGCTTATAGTCAATATTGTCATTTAGATAAAGAAAACATACTTGCTACTCGCGGTGCTGACGAAGGTATTGAACTCATTATTCGTACTTTTTGTACCGCTTATAAAGACAATATTTTAATTTGTCCGCCAACTTATGGCATGTACGCTATTAGTGCTGAAAATCATGGTGCTGGCGTTATTGAAATACCCTTAATAGCAAATAAATTAGATATTACAGGAATAAAATCTCAAGTAGACAAAGCCAAAGTAGTTTTTTTATGTTCACCGGGAAATCCTGTTGGTAATTTGTTACCGCAAGAACAAATCAAACAAGTGCTTGAGTTAACTAAAGATAATGCAATCGTGGTAGTAGATGAAGCCTATATTGAATTTTGTCCTCAGCAAAGTGTCGTATTATGGTTAGCGCAATATCCTAACTTAGTGGTATTACGTACTTTATCAAAAGCTTTTGCACTCGCGGGTTTACGTTGTGGTTTTACCTTAGCAAGCAAGGAAATAATCACCTTATTAAGTAAAGTTATCGCACCCTATCCTATTGCAGCACCCGTTGCTGAAATAGCCAGTAATACTTTACAAAAAGACGGCCTTGCACAAATGAGTATTCGCGTACAAGAAACCTTAATGTTACGCGCCGAACTAAGTCAATGGTTAAACCAACAACCTTGGTGTGAACAGGTATTTACTAGCGATGCTAATTTTATTTTATTTCGTACACCTTTCAAAAATGAAATATTTAATCTATTAAAAGCACAAGGAATTTTAATTCGCGACCAATCAAAACAGCAACAATTAGGCGATTGTTTACGCATTAGTATTGGCAGTAAACGTGAACTTGAATTATTGAAACAAGTTATCAGTGCAAATGATTTTCCAAAAACAAGCGCGAATAAATTCACTCCTACAAAGAGAAGATAATGAAAACAGAAAATATTTTATTTATTGATCGCGATGGTACTTTGGTGGAAGAACCCGCCATAGATAAACAACTCGACAGCTTAGCAAAGCTCGTTTTTGAACCGCAAGTGATCCCTGAATTATTAAAGCTACAAGCAAAAGGCTTTAAATTAGTGATGGTATCTAATCAAGATGGTTTAGGTACAAGTAGCTTTCCACAAGCAGATTTTGATCAACCTCACGATAAAATGATGAATTTATTTTCATCACAAGGGGTTATTTTTGACGAAGTGCTAATTTGCCCACACTTTAATGATGATAATTGTAGCTGCCGTAAACCTAAATTAGGCTTAGTAAAAGAATACCTACAGCAAGGTAAAATTAACTTTGCTCATTCTTATGTCATTGGCGATCGCGATACTGACATGCAACTTGCTGAAAACATGGCAATTGCAGGTATAAAATATAATCGTAAAACATTAAATTGGTCACAAGTTACTCAGCAAATACTTGAGCAACTAGAACAACCGCGTATTGCCAGTGTTACTCGAACTACCAAAGAAACCGACATAAAAGTAACGGTTAATTTAGATAAAAGTGGCCATAATAATATTGACACCGGCTTAGGTTTTTTTGATCACATGCTTGACCAAATCGCCACTCACGGTGGTTTTAGTTTGCAATGCCGTGTTGATGGCGACTATCACATTGATGAACACCACAGCGTAGAAGATACCGCGCTTGCTTTAGGGCAAGCATTAAAACAGGCGCTAGGCAACAAACGTGGCATTAATCGTTTTGGTTTTGTGCTACCAATGGATGAATGTAAAGCACAGTGCTCGATTGATTTATCAGGACGTCCTTGGCTTGAGTTTGAGGCTAAATTTACTAGCGAAAATGTTGGCAGTATGTCAACACAAATGGTTAGTCACTTTTTCCGCTCCTTAGCCGACAGCATGGCGATCACTTTGCATTTATCAACGTCTAAAGGTAACTGTCATCACCAAGTTGAAAGCTTATTTAAAGTATTTGGTCGTGCCCTCGGACAAGCGATAAAAGTTGATGGTGATGAATTACCTAGCTCAAAAGGTACACTGTAATGGCCATTACCACTAATTTTGTCATCGTTGATACTGGCTGCGCCAATTTATCTTCAGTAAAATTTGCCATTGAACGCTTAGGCTTCAAGGTCACAATTAGCGATAACATTGAGCAAATTAAAGCAGCAGACAAAGTGATTTTTCCCGGAGTTGGTAGTGCTAAACACGCGATGAAAAATATCATTGCCAAAAATTTAGTCGCCACACTACAAAACTTAACCCAGCCAGTACTAGGTTTTTGTTTAGGCATGCAATTAATGACACAATCGTCTGCTGAAACCAATGAAGACGAAACAGTTAGTTGCTTAAACTTAATTCCAACCACCGTTGAGCCGCTACAAGCACAAAAATTACGCTTACCGCACATGGGCTGGAATACCTTAACAAAAGTAAGCGAGCATCCAATATTTAATGGCATTAATGTTGGTGATTATTTTTATTTTGTGCATAGTTTTGCCGCACCGATAAGCGAATACACCATCGCCAGCTGTGAATACGGTAGTACTTTTTCAGCAGCAATCGCCAAAGATAATTTTATCGGCTGCCAATTTCATCCTGAACGTTCAGGTAAATTAGGTAGTAAAATTATCGAAAACTTTTTAACGCTGTCAGCACAGCAACTTTTAACTTTGGAGAATTCACTTTGGAGAAAGTAGCATGATGATCCCAGCAATTGATCTCATTGATGGCGAAGTTGTTCGCTTATTTCAAGGTAATTATCAACAAAAAACCAATTATCAAACCACACCCAAAGCACGCCAGCAAGCTTATGCCGATGCTGGCGCAAGGGTTATGCATTTTGTTGATTTAGATGGCGCAAAAGACAGTAGCAAACGTCAGCTAGCAACACTAAAAACCTTAATGCCTCATCCAACCATGATCATTCAAGTAGGCGGCGGTATTCGCTGTGAACAAGATCTACAGCAATTACTTGAGCTTGGTGCAAATCGCGTGGTTATAGGCTCGCTTGCCATTAAACAGCCTGAATTAGTCATTGCATGGCTAGCCAAATATGGCACTGAAAAAATAGTGCTAGCACTCGATATTAAAATTGATGAAAACGGCAATAAAACACTACCAACTCACGGTTGGATAAAAGACAGTGGTGTTAATTTAGAAGATTTAATGATGCAATATATTAACGCAGGTATTAAACATATTCTGTGTACCGACATCAGTAAAGACGGTACGTTAACGGGTACTAACGTTGCGCTTTATAGTGAGCTTTGCCAAAAATATCCTAGCGTACAATGGCAAGCCTCAGGTGGTATTGGCTGTCTTAATGATATTAAAGCCTTAATTCCGACGGGCGTTAGTGGCGTAATTTTAGGACGTTCATTACTTGAAGAAAAATTCACACTTGAGGAGGCTATATCATGTTGGCCAAACGCATAATTCCTTGTCTTGATGTACGCGATGGTAAGGTAGTTAAAGGAGTTCAGTTTAGAAATCACGAAATTATTGGTGATATAGTTCCCTTAGCGCAAAAATATGCGGAAGCAGGTGCTGACGAACTCGTCTTTTACGATATTACCGCCAGCTCAGATGAACGAGTCGTAGATAAAAGCTGGGTTAGTCGTATTGCTGAGGTTATAGATATTCCATTTTGCGTTGCTGGTGGTATTAAAAGCGCAGCTGATGCTAAAGCAATATTAAGAATGGGTGCTGATAAAATTAGTATTAACTCCCCTGCGCTGCGCGATCCTGAATTGATCACTCACCTTGGAGATATATTCGGTCAGCAATGTATCGTCGTTGGTATTGACAGTTTTTATGATCAAGAAAGCAACACCTATCAAGTTTATCAATTTACTGGTGATGAAAACCGTACTCAGCAAACTAAATGGACGACCTTCGACTGGATCAGCGAAGTACAACAACGTGGCGCAGGTGAAATCGTACTAAACTGCATGAACCAAGATGGTGTTCGCCAAGGTTATGATATTAAACAACTGCAACAAGCAAGAGCGGTATGTAATGTGCCATTAATTGCTTCAGGTGGTGCAGGTAAAATTCAGCATTTTAGTGACGTTTTTCAACAAGCCGATGTAGATGGCGCTTTAGCCGCCTCAGTTTTTCACAAGGGTGTTATTGCCATTAGTGAACTTAAAAATAGCTTAAAACAACAAAATATTGAGATCAGACTATGTTAGTAAATCAAAACAATATCGAAAAATTAGCATGGGATAAAATGAATAATTTAATTCCCGCTATTATTCAACATCACAAAACAGGGGCGGTGTTAATGCAAGGCTATATGAGCCAAGAGTCATTAACACAAACATTAAACAGCAGTAAAGCAACCTTTTTTAGTCGTTCAAAACAAGCATTGTGGGTAAAGGGTGAAACCTCAGGAAACTTTCTCAATGTAAAACAAATAGTCACCGATTGCGATCAAGACAGTTTACTCATTGCTTGTGAACCAGTAGGCCCAAGTTGTCACTTAGGTACAGAGTCATGCTTTGTTGAACAAACCTTAACTCAGCAGAATTTTTTAAGTGAGCTTGAAGAAGTTATCATCTCTCGTAAAGATGAATCGCCCGAAAATAGCTATACTGCGCATTTATTTTCACGCGGCACCACCAAAATGGCACAAAAAGTCGGCGAAGAAGGCGTAGAAGTCGCATTGGCTGCGGTAGCCGAAACCAAGCAAGATTTACTTGGAGAATGCGCTGATTTATTTTATCACACCTTAGTATTACTGCGCGATCAAAATATTGATTTAAAAGAAGTTATGGCAGTATTACAACACCGTCATAATAAATAGCAAATTCCAAAAACAAACCACTCCTCGATAAACTAGCATTGTTATACAGCAGTGCTAGTAACTTGAGTTCTGCTTAATTACAGATTTTTTTTCTTACATCTGCTATAACTTATTTATATTTCCTACTTAATCATGATTTCTATTTATGAAAAAATGTTATGAATAAAAATGTATTAATACAATTATTCTTATTATTTTGCCTTGCTCTCTTTAATTTAGGCTTTAATTTAAGTTTCGCGACCGAAGTTAAAGTAATGCTTGAAGCAGACAAAAATGAAATACTTATTTATATCCGTGATGATGTTTATGAAGATTATCAGCAATTTGTTGCGGGTCGTGATGTTTTAACAATTGATGATTTTTACGGCACAAGGATCCGCCGTGATGTTGTTGATATGATCATTGCCCAACAAGCACTTAAACTAGGCGGTTTTAATTATCACTTTAGTTACGCTGCGGGTAAAGTTAATTTTAGAAATACACGTTTATTACAAACTGGAAAACTATTAATGAGCTTTGATAGTTATTGGCAAAAAGACGCACAAGCATTAAAAGACAGCGTTTATATTTCAAATGCAGTGATCCGAAAAGGTGAATATGTTGCGGGTATTTATACCTCGCCAAAAAACTTAAAAGTATTAGAAATTAAGCAGCTTAGTGATTTAGCAAAATTTACCGCAGTATCTACACCTAAATGGCGTACAGACTGGTTAACGTTAAAAAATTTACCATTAAAAAAACTTATTAGAGTGGATGAATGGCTATCTATGGCACACATGGTTGACATTGGCTGGATTGATTTTATGTTAATGCCGTTTAATCCAACGGTAGATCAAAGCTTTAGTCTAGAAAAAATAACATTAATACCCGTAAACAATGTTGCTATTGTACTTAATGATAGTCGTCATTTTGTGATCAGTAAAAAGCACCCTCAAGGTAAAGAAGCTATTAAAGCTATAAATATTGGTTTAGCTAAATTACGGCAGCAAGGTGCTATTGTTAAGGCTTATCGCCAAGCTGGATTTTTTATTGATAAAAATAAAGTTAAGATATTAAATAACTAAAATAAACCTAGGGTCTAGGGTCTAGAGGAATACTATGACTAAAAACATCTTATGGCAAAATAAAACCTTTGCACAATTAACCACTAACGAACTTTATGACATTTTAAAGCTCAGAGTCGATATTTTCGTCGTTGAACAAACCTGTTATTACCCAGAGTTAGATGATCATGATCGTCACCACGATACTTTGCATATTTTTTACTATCAAAATGATAAAATTCAAGCTTATTTACGACTACTGCCTAAAGGGTTAACTTATGCTGATCACATTAGTATTGGTCGCGTAGCTGTGGCTGAACCTGCTCGTGGTAGTGGTTTAGGACATGAACTAATGCAACAAGCACTAACGGTATGCCAAAATAGTTATCCACAACAAGCAATAAAAATATCAGCACAACAACATTTAGAAAGCTTTTACCAACAACACGGTTTTCATACGGTGTCTAAAATGTATTTGGAAGATAATATTCCGCATATTTCCATGTTACGATCTGCACAACAAAGTGAATAAAACAGGAATAAAAATCTAGCCCATAAATTTTAAAATATTTAATACCGCTAATACAAATAACACGATAAAGGTAGACAACATACCAATTTGTCTAGGCAAAGATGCGCCAACGGTCTTACTTAATCCCATTGCATGTAAAACACGACCTGTAACCAAAACGATACCTATAATATGTAAATAAAGTTCGTTACCACCATTAAGTTCATAACTTGCTAATAAAATTAAAGCTAATGGCATATATTCAATAAAATTACCATGAATACGAATTGCTTTAATTAAAGGCTGTTCACCACCATCACCTAAACCCACTTGAAACTTAAAGCGTAACTTAATAATGTTAAAGGCTAAAGCAATTAAAAACAGCGCAAGAATACTGGTATATAAACCAGTAATAGTTAAATGGGTCAGCATAAAATTATTCTTAATATAAATTTCAGAATGCTCACTGTAACCTTAATACTTAAACTCAGGCAAGTATAAAATTTTGGGACTTATCAAACCAAGGTAACAGATAGAGTATTTGTAGGTCGGGCTTCAGCCCGTCAAATATAGATTGATGGCCTAAAGGCCAACCTACAAGTGTTACCCTAAAATATAGCTATTTGACCAGTCCCAAAATTTTAAATGTGCGGGTTATCATTCTCAGTTAAAATGTCGTGGTTAAACTCGTTAACAAAAAAAAACCTGCAAATGCAGGCTTTAAATTATAATGCTATTAAGCATTTAAAATAAAATATTTTTCAAGACAACTTTTCCGCTAATAGTGCGCTGACTTGTTCAACGGGTTGTGTACCGTCTATAGTTAAATAAGCACAGTTAGTTTGCTCGGCTTCTTTTTTATAATAATCTACCAAAGGCTTAGTTTGTTCGTGATAAATAGCTAAACGCTTACGTACCGTTGCTTCTTCATCATCAGGACGAATCGATAAATCTTCGCCCGTCACATCATCTTTACCTGTAATTTTAGGCGGGTTATAAACAAGATGATAAACACGTCCAGAACCAGAATGTACGCGACGTCCTGCCATACGTTCAACAATAACTTCATCAGGTACATCAAACTCAATAACATGATCAACACTGATACCACTTTCTTTCATCGCGTCAGCTTGTGGAATAGTACGCGGAAAACCATCAAGTAAAAAGCCACTTTTACAATCATCTTGGGTAATGCGTTCTTTTACAAGGCCAATAATTAATCCGTCTGAAACTAATTGTCCTGCGTCCATAACAGCTTTAGCTTGCTTACCTAATTCAGTTCCAGCTTTAATTGCTGCACGTAACATATCACCCGTAGAAATTTGCGGAATGCCATGTTTAGCCATCAAGAATTGAGCCTGAGTTCCCTTGCCCGCACCTGGTGCACCTAATAAAATAATACGCATAATTAATATAGCCCTAATAAAAGTATGAATTAAAAATTTTTACCTTAAATAAACCTTTTTAGCTAAGGTAAAAACTCTCAAGTAAAAACGGATAAACCCGTCTTGAAAGTGCGATTGAGTATACAAGTTCAACTGAAAGCAAACAAGTATCAATACAGGGGAACGATCAAAAAAAAGAGCATTTTTAACAAAAAATGCTCTTTTTTAGACTAATGTCTAAGCGTTTAACGAGTACAATAACCAACTGCCTATAACTACGAAAAGCTTAGTTATTAATCGCTTTACTATAGAAAAGTAAAGTTACTTAGTTAAACTCAACATTAGTTTATTTAAGCGAGTTACAAAACTAGCGGGATCTTTTAAACTGCCACGTTCTGCCAACATTGCTTGATCAAACAATACGTCTGTCCACTGTTTAAATTGATCGTCATCTTGCTCATCGCTGATATGTTTAATTAACGAATGTTCCGCATTAATTTCAAATATAGGCTTCGACTCTGGCACTTCTTGACCAACCGATTGCATCAGTTTGATCATTTGGCTACTCATATCTTGTTCATCTGTCACAATACACGCAGGTGACTCAGTTAAACGTTGTGACAATTTAACGTCTTTTACTTTATCGCCTAATGCGTCTTTAATACGCGTAACAACGCTGCTGAATTCTTGCTCAAGTTTTTCTTGCTCCGCTTTGGTTTCTTCATCATCCATGTTGCCTAAATCTAAACCACCACGAGTCACTGATTGTAATTGTTTGCCATCAAACTCAGTTAAATGACTCACTAACCATTCATCAATGCGGTCTGATAATAATAAAACCTCAATACCTTTTTTACGGAACACTTCTAAATGAGGGCTATTTTTAGCGGCTTCAAAGCTGTCTGCAACCACATAATAAATTTTATCTTGACCTTCTTTCATACGTTCAACATATTCTGCTAACGCAACATTTTGTGCTGCCGTATCTTCATTAGTTGAAGCAAAGCGTAATAATTTAGCCACTTGCTCTTTATTGCCCATATCTTCAGCAGGGCCTTCTTTTAATACTTGACCAAATTCATTCCAAAAGCTCTGGTATTTTTCTTTATCTTTACTACCGAGCTTTTCAAGCATTTTTAATACGCGTTTAGTACAACCTTTGCGAATAGCTTGAGTGACTTTGTTATCTTGTAAAATTTCACGCGACACATTAAGCGGTAAATCATTAGAATCTAATAAACCTTTAACAAAGCGTAAATAAGATGGCATAAATTGCTCAGCATCATCCATTATAAATACACGTTGTACATATAATTTTAAACCCTGTTGTTTTTCACGGTTATACATATCAAATGGTGCTTTCGTAGGAATGTATAAAAGTGAAGTATATTCGGTTTTACCTTCTACTTTATTATGTTCCCATAATAAGGGGTCGCCAAAGTCATGCGAAACGTGTTTATAAAATTCTTTATATTCATCTGCTGAAATATCCGCTTTTTCACGTGTCCACAATGCTGTAGCTTTATTTACCGCATTCCACTGCGCTGGAATGGCCTCACGTGCTTCAACAGCAGGAAATTTAACGTTACCTTCGTCATCTTTTTCTTCAGCAACCGCCTCAACTGCAGGTACTTCTGGCGTTAGCATTTCAACAGCAACAGAAATATGATCTGAATATTTAGTAACAATAGATTTTAAACGCCACTCATCGGCAAATTCTGACTCATCTTCTTTTAGATGTAAGATAATATCAGTACCACGATTAGTTTTTTCAATCGTTTCAACCGTAAAGTCACCTTCACCTGCTGACGTCCATTCAGTTGCTGTATTCACGGCTTCACCCGCAGCACGAGAACGTACAGTAACTTTATCTGCAACGATAAAGGCAGAATAGAAACCAACACCAAATTGACCGATTAATTGTGAGTCTGCACTTTGATCGCCCGATAGTTTTGAGAAAAAATCAGCCGTACCTGATTTTGCAATAGTACCAAGATGTTCAATAATGTCTTCTTTAGTCATACCAATACCGTTATCAGAAATGGTAATAGTATTGTTTTCTTTATCTGCACTAATACGTACGCGTAATTCACCATCACCTTCATATAAATCAGCATTAGACAATACTTTAAAGCGTAATTTATCCGCAGCATCTGCGGCATTTGATACTAATTCACGAAGAAAAATTTCTTTATTAGAATAAAGTGAGTGGATCATAAGTTGCAGTATTTTACTAGCATCAGTACTAAAGCTATGGTTTTCTTTTTGGCCAGTCTCAGACATCTGAAACGTCTCCTATCGATTGATGAATAACTAAAGGGATCAGCTTAATTTAATTACTAAGCTATTTTTATAATGATATTAATGTGGGGTTTGTGAATGATTTTTCAAGCAAGATTTTTAAAATTTTCTGATTATTGTCAAGAAAGATAAGATCCTGACCTGCGTCATGATGACGATAGTGCCATCTCGCCATGCTATTTATTTACGTCATACTGAACTTGTTTCAGTATCTACTTACTTCATTTAGAATTTTATTATAGCGTCTGATATTTATCATGATGTAATACAGAGTAAAATAACATGTATATCCAAGCTATTTGAAGATAAGACATTCTAAAGACGGTAATTTTTACGTCCTAATAAAGCATGCGACAAGGTATTACCATCAACAAATTCTAATTCTCCACCAACAGGTACGCCATGGGCAATACGTGAAATATCAACTTGATACTGTGTCGCTAAATCAGCAATATAATGCGCCGTTGCTTCACCTTCAACAGTAGGGTTAGTCGCTAAAATAAGTTCTTTAAACTGTCCACTGGCAAGTTGTTTAGCAAGCACATCTAAACCCAAATCATCAGGACCAATACCATCAATAGGAGATAAATGCCCCATTAAAACAAAGTACTTACCTTGAAAATCACCCGTTTGTTCAATGGCAATAACATCAGCAGGTGTTTCAACCACACAAAGTTGCGCGGCTAACTCTCGACGCGGATTTTCACATATTGCACAAAGCGTTTGCTCCGTAAAGGTGCGACATTGTTGGCAATGACCAATATCTGTCATCGCTTTTTCAAGAGTTCTCGCTAACTTGCTACCGCCAACACGATTACGCTCAAGTAAATAAAATGCCATGCGTTGTGCAGACTTACCACCAACACCAGGTAAACATCGTAATGACTCAATTAACTCTTGTACTAATGGACTAAATTTCATCTGTGGCTTCTTTTCTCTATAAAAAACAATGTGTATATTATAAAATTAAAGGCGCTAAACAAGCGCCTTTTTAAGTAAATACTTCATAAACTTGTATGCTAAAACGGCATTTTTATGCCTAAAAAACGGGCATTAATCATATTAAATAAAGTCTTTATTATTATATGGTTATATTTTTTCATGTATTCATCATTACTTAAAATTTATTCCCTCTGTATTCCAAGATAACTTCAAACTATTGATATTAATTGAAACCAAAGGGTAATTCAATTACTGTCAACTCTGATAGTAATTGAAAATAAGCAGCCTTTTCATCAGAAGAATCAAGATTAAACATCTTATCACAATTATCTTCAGCTAAATTCAAATGGGTGTAGTTCCTTTAAATCGACGGATTTAGTTGGTTAACTATCATCAATTTAAAATCACTATAGAATCGTTGTTGTGACTGTTTTTTATGAAAATACCAATAATCATCAAAATCGCCACTCGATTTAAGGTAAGCGCTCAATGAACTAGCGTAGTAATATAAAAAAGAAAGGTAAAACAGTAAAGGCTCTTTTACTAGATACTTTAATCTTTTAGTTCCACAATGCTCTGGTACTTCGCCTAGCCATTCAACGCCTGAGTCTTTCATGGGGCATTAGGCTGCTCTTTATTAGGAATGCCACGGGTGACGGCATGAGAAATAACGGCTTGGCGTTTTTCTTTTAATAGTGCAATTAACTTTTCTTGCTTGGCAATTAAGGTGTCAATTTTTGCGGTTTCATGGTCGAGGAAGTTGGCTATTTTTTGTTGTTCATCAACAGGCGGTATTACAAACCCTAGTTGAAGTAAGTCTTCTTGAACCATACTTGGCAAAGCGGTATTGGTAGAAAGTAAATCATATGGAAACAAAATTGCTTGACCATGGATATATTCAGCAATTGAATTTTCGAATATTACGCTATAGAACATCGTATCAACTGTCCAAAACTTTCCATTAACAATAAGAGATTTATCTATCGTGCCTTTTCTCCCAAAAAGCACTGATATGCCATCATATAGATAATTAGAGCTACGTTTAAACTCGCCACCCCGCCACCCCACCTGAGCCATAAACAGGATAGCCTCCACTCAGAACTTCTACATGCTTATAATCTTTTCCATTTTTAATTCGCAATACATTTTTGAGTTTACCAATCTCCCAATGGGATGGCTGGGAACTATCCCCAACCACTCAACACCAGATTCTTTATACTCAGGATAAACACTGTACTTTCTACCGCTCAAGGCTGTTGCTGTCATTATGAATCACCCGCTTGCTTCGATTGATTAATGATCTGCCAATAGCCCGTTTTATCACTGCCAATCCGCGCTATTATTTTTTGATCTTTTAGTCGCTTTATTCGCCTTTTAGTTGTGCTGATACTTATGCCGCATTGCTGACTGATTTGCATTGCAGTGATCTGCTTATTTTGTGTGATCAGCGCTAAAACATCATTATTTACAGGTTCACGATTCACATTTACAGTGTCACTCGTGCGTTTTACAGTATCATTTAGGGTGTCAGGTGTACTTTTACCGTGGCGAATTTGCATTTCACGATTTTTAAATTCATCATTGTTCGCGTCGACATCATTATTCGCGTCGATCAATGCTTTCAAAAAACGGATTAAATAGCTATCTGTTTTATGCACACCAGCGGTGAGGTTTTCATAATTAGATCGCACCAATGCGTTACGAAAGTACCAAGAATGCTCCGCAAACAAATCGTTATTCACCTGTGTGTAACCTAACTTTTTCAAGTATTTAATCAGAAATATTGCCGTGGTTCGTGTATTACCCTCACTAAAAATATGGATCTGCCATACTAGCGATACCCCCTGTGTCAGACTCTGTCTCTTGATCACATCTCAAGCATCTGCTGTTGCATGAATTTTGCCCCTTCTAAAAGTTTAGTTAGGGCAAACCAACCATCCCATAACGCTTCCCAACCAACAATTCCCGT
>JAESPQ010000073.1 GCA_016765535.1 Alteromonadaceae bacterium
AATAAACGACCTGCTGGAAATTCATTAATATAACCGTTACCACCGAGTAGTTGAATGGTATCAAGCGCCATTTTTGTGGCTAATTCAGCCGCATATAAAATGACCGCAGCAGAGTCTTTGCGAGTAGTTTCACCACGATCACAGGCTTGAGCCACCATATAAGCATACGATTTAGCGGCATTCATTTGCGTATACATATCGGCAATTTTGCCTTGTACTAATTGAAATTCACCAATGGATTGACCAAATTGTTTTCTGTCGTGAATGTAAGGCACAACTAAATCCATACAAGCGTCCATAATACCTAATGAACCACCCGAAAGTACCACGCGCTCAAAGTCTAAGCCGCTCATTAATACGCGTACGCCTTTACCTTCTTCACCTAAAATGTTTTCTGCGGGAACTTCACAATCTTGAAAAACTAATTCACAGGTGTTTGAACCGCGCATGCCTAATTTGTCTAATTTTTGATGACGAGAAAATCCAGGATAGTCGCGTTCAACAATAAAAGCAGTAATACCTTTTGAACCAGCATTAACATCGGTTTTAGCATAAATTATAAACACATTGGCATCTGGGCCGTTAGTGATCCACATTTTGTTGCCATTTAAAATGTATTTATCGCCAATTTTTTTAGCTGAAAGCTTCATACTTACAACGTCTGAGCCAGCATTAGGCTCACTCATGGCTAATGCGCCAACATGTTCGCCGGTACATAATTTAGGAAGATATTTTGATTTTTGTTGGTGCGAACCATTTTTACGTAATTGGTTTAAGCATAAATTTGACATAGCACCATAACTTAAACCAACCGAGGCGCTAGCACGACTAATTTCTTGCATAACAACAAGATGTTCAATGTAGCCTAAACCACTACCGCCGTACTGCTCTTCAACCGTCATGCCTAATAAACCCATGTCGCCAAATTTTCGCCATAAATCGTTAGGAAATTCATTATCAATATCTATTTGTGCGGCGCGCGGTGCTATTTCGTCACGGGCAAAAGCGTTGACTTGGTCGCGGATCATCTCGACAGTTTCGCCAAGGTTAAAGTTAAGTGAGCTAAAGGTTGAAATCATGGTTGATCCTTATTTTCTTAATCGTTTTTATATTTATGTATTGTTGGCTTTTGGCATTGAAGTGTTTTTTTCAAGCTCAGCTAACGTTTTTAAACAGTTGTTTTCTAAATCATCTAACTCAATAAGTACGGCTTTTATATCATCGAGTTGCTGGTTAAGTTCAGACTTTTTATCAGCAATGATCTCCATCATCGTGGCTAATTGTTTCGCGCTACTATTATCCGCATCATAAAGTTCAAATAAACGTCCTGTTTCTGCTAATGAAAAACCTAGGCGTTTACCGCGTAAAATTAACTTTAGTCGAACTCGGTCTCTTTGGTTATAAATTCGTGTTTGGCCTTTGCGCGTTGGTGTGAGTAAACCTTGATCTTCGTAAAAACGAATACTACGGGTAGTAATATCGAATTCTTTTGATAAATCACTAATAGAATAGGTGACTTGTTTGTTTTTTTTATCTTGTTGAGTTGTTTTGCTCATTAGCACTTAATACTTTTATGACAAGGATAATTTTATAACTCACCTTACAATAAGTTTACGTTAACGTAAAGGTTATGTTTTGTGCGTGAGGTTTTTCGATTATTGTCGGGGTATAAATAAGTTTACATCGTGGTACTCTCTAGTACTAAAGTTTACGTTGGCGTAAACGTCAAATTGAGTTAATCTGTATGCATTATTTATAGAGAGTTTATTTCTGGAGAATTTCATGTCTGCTTCTGATCCTATCGTAATTGTTGCTGCTACTAGAACGCCAATGGGCGGTTTTAATGGTTGTTTATCGCCTGTTGTTTCGCCTGAATTAGGGGCTACGGCTATTCGTGGCGCATTAGCACAAGCCAATTTAGCCAATGATCAAGTTGATGAGGTGATCATGGGCTGTGTGTTACCTGCTGGTTTAAAACAAGCCCCCGCTCGCCAAGCAGCTATAGCCGCTGATTTAGCACTTTCGACAGTTTGTACCACAATTAATAAAGTGTGTGGTTCAGGTATGAAAGCAGTAATGCAAGCGCATGATTCTTTGATAGCAGGCTCTATCGAGGTAGCGATCGCAGGCGGTATGGAGAGCATGAGTAATGCACCTTATTTATTACCTAAAGCACGTAACGGTATGCGTATGGGGCATGGTCAAGTGCTTGATCACATGATGTTAGATGGTTTAGAAAATGCTTATGATGGTATTTCAATGGGCTGTTTTGCGCAAGAAACTGCTGATGAAACGGGTTTTACCCGTGAGGATATGGACGCCTTTGCTATTCGTTCGCTTGAACGTGCTAATGCAGCAATTAACTCAGGTGATTTTAAAAATGAAATAACGCCAGTAACGGTTAAGAATCGTCGTGGCGATATTGTAATTGATACTGATGAACAACCGGGTAATGCTCGTCCTGAAAAAATTCCTGCTTTACGTCCCGCTTTCAAAAAAGACGGTACGATTACTGCGGCCAATTCTAGCTCTATTTCTGATGGTGGTGCTGCAATGGTAATGATGAAGTTGTCAGAAGCACAAAAACGTGATTTAACGCCCTTGTGTAAAGTGGTTGCGCATGCAACTCATGCACAAAAACCTGAAGAATTTACTGTTGCCCCTGTTGGCGCAATGACTAAACTGTTAGCTAAAGCAGGGTGGACAACTGACGATGTTAATTTATTTGAAATTAACGAAGCGTTTGCCATGGTTACTATGTTAGCGATTAAAAATATGGAGTTAGATAGTAATAAAGTCAATATTAATGGTGGTGCCTGTGCGTTAGGTCATCCTTTAGGTTGTAGTGGCGCGCGAATTATCGTAACGCTTATTCATGCGCTTAAAAATAAAGGCTTATCTAAAGGTGTTGCTTCCTTATGTATTGGTGGCGGTGAAGCTACTGCTATAGCGCTAGAGATGTTATAAGCGTTTGTAGGTCGACACGAGCGTAGCGAGGCTCGACAAAATAGTATTTTAAAGATGCTGAAACGAGTTCAACAAGACATGAAATCTAACATATATCCTGAGTATATTTCAGGATACTATGTTGCAAACAAAAAATAACTGGGGGAAGCAGTAGTGAATTTTGATTTAACTGAAGATCAGCAAATGTTTAGCGACACGGCAAAACAATTTAGCGATGCCGAATTCTTACCTAATGCTGCTAAATGGGATCAAGAGCATATTTTTCCAAAAGCAGTGATCGCTAAAGCAGGAGAACTCGGTTTTTGTGGTTTATATTCACCTGAAGATGCTGGTGGTTTAGGATTGAGTCGTTTAGATTCATCAATCATATTTGAACAGCTAGCGATGGGTTGTACCGCCACTACTGCAATGATTACTATTCATAATATGGCAACATGGATGATCGCCACTTGGGGNNAAACTGAGCTNAAAGATANNTGGTGNCCGTCTTTAGTGATNGGNGAAAAGCTCGCATCANATTGCTTAACNGAGCCAAGTTCAGGATCNGATGCNGCNTCNTTNNGNACNAGTGCNAAAAAAGANGGNGATCANTATATTNTTAATGGNGCTAAAGTNTTTATTTCNGGTGCNGGNGAAANTNATNTTTTAGTNGTTATGGTGCGTACTGGTGAAGCGGGNGCAAAAGGTATTTCAGCNTTAGCCATTCCNGCAGANNTTGACGGNATTATTTATGGAAAAGCNGAAGAAAAATTAGGCTGGAATGCTCANCCTACNCGTCAAATTACCTTTGATAATGTNAAAGTACCTGTTGGAAANTTATTAGGNAACGAAGGTGAAGGTTTTGCNATGGCAATGAANGGCCTTGATGGTGGTCGTATTAACATTGCAACTTGTTCAATTGGTACNGCACAACAAGCATTAAATGTNGCTAAAGAATATATGCAAGAGCGTGANCANTTTGGCAANCCGATTGCNGCTTTTCAAGGNTTACAATTTAAATTNGCCGATATGGCAACTGAATTGGTCGCTGCACGACAATTAGTGCGTTTAGCTGCTTATAAATTAGATCAAAATGATAGTGAGAAAACGGCATATTGTGCGATGGCAAAACGATTTGCTACCGATATTGGCTTTAAGGTGTGTGATGCGGCATTACAAATTCATGGGGGTTATGGCTACATTAAAGAATACCCACTTGAACGTTATTTTAGGGATGTGCGTGTTCATCAAATACTTGAAGGCACTAATGAAATTATGCGCGTAATTATTGCGCGTCGTTTATTAACTGAAGGTGCAGGGCAGCTTTTATAGTTTTAGCATTGCTTGCTGTAAGCTCGGCACAATATTTGTTAGGTTGTTCCGAGTGTGGCGAGGCACAACAACAATAGCCGTTTTACTTGAAAAATTTCATAAGGAAAACCAATGACAGATGTCGTTTTATTTGAAGAATTAATCGCGGATAATGGTAAAAAAATTGCTATTGCCACCTTAAATTCTCCGCGCTCACTTAATGCGCTTAGCGCAGAGATGATCGATATTTTATATCCACAATTATTAGCTTGGCATCAAAATGACGATATTGTCTTAGTACTCTTACAAGGATGTGGTGAAAAAGCTTTTTGTGCTGGTGGCGATATAGTTCACATGTATAAAGCGATGCGAGCAGGTGAAAAAGAAATTGCGCAAGGCGGTTATTCGCCAGCAATAGAAGAATACTTTACCAAAGAATATCAATTAGATTACTTGATCCATACCTTTAATAAACCTTTCATTGTTTGGGGCAATGGCATTGTTATGGGAGGCGGTTTAGGCATGATGGTTGGTGCAAGTCATCGTGTAGTTACCGAAAGTTCACGTATTGCCATGCCCGAAATTAGCATTGGTTTATATCCTGATGTTGGCGGCACACGCTTTTTAAATAATATGCCTGAACGTTGTGGTTTGTTTTTAGGCTTAACAGGGGCATCAATTAATGCTGCTGATGCTAAATACAGTAAATTAGCCGATTATTTTATTTTGAATGATAAAAAAGTACAAATAATTGAACAGTTAAAAACCATTAATTGGGGCGGCACTGTTTCGTTAAATCATGAAAAACTTTCGACCTTACTACACAATACAGAATTACAGTCGAATAATCAGTTACCTGTNTCACATTTAAAAGCACAAAAATCATTAATCGAACATGTGATGAACCACGATAATATTATTGATATTGTTAATGCCATCGTTACAGTTGAGGTAGAAGATAAATGGTTTAATCGCGCACAAAAGTCATTAAAACATGGCAGTGCACTGAGCGGCCATATTGTCTATCGTCAATTACAACAAGGTAAAAATTTACCACTGGCCGATTGTTTTCGTTTAGAACTTAATTTATCGGTTAAAAGTGGACAATATGGTGAATTTGTTGAAGGTGTGCGCGCCTTATTAATTGACAAAGATAATAAACCACAATGGAAGTTTAATTGTATTGAAGAGGTTGAGCCTAATGTTATTGATTGGTTCTTTGAATCTAAATGGTTGGCAGAAGAACATCCTTTAGCTCTATTAGGTAAGTAATAATCAGTATTATATAAATAATTATATATTTTATGGGGAAAAATCATGGCGAAAATTGCATTTATAGGTTTAGGTAATATGGGCGGCCCAATGGCTATTAATTTAGTTAAAGCGGGTCATCAAGTGTGTGTGTTTGATTTATCAAAAGAGGCCGTTGCTCATGTAGTAGAGCAGGGCGCCACGACACAAGCACAAGCGAGTGATTGCGTAAAAAATGCTGAGTTTATCATTTCAATGTTACCCGCAGGCAAGCATGTTGACGGTGTTTATTTAACAACAGAAACAGGTTTGATCAATTATATTGCTCAAGGTGCAATGGTTATTGATTCTTCAACTATTGATGCGACTACCTCTAAAAAGGTTGGTGCAGCATTGGCTGAAAAAGGGATCGGCTTTGTTGATGCACCTGTTTCAGGTGGTGTTGGTGGCGCAGTCGCTGGCACATTAAGTTTTATGGTCGGTGGCAGTGAAACAGAATTTAATAAAGCTAAACCTATATTAGAAAATATGGGCAAGAATATTTTTCATGCGGGTGCTCATGGTGCAGGTCAAATAGCCAAAGCCTGTAATAACATGTTATTAAGCGTGTTAATGGTAGGCACTAGTGAAGCGTTACAATTGGGTTTAGCTAATGGTTTAGATGCTAAAGTGTTATCTAACATTATGAGTAAAAGCTCAGGGAGTAACTGGACTTTAGATGTTTATAATCCTTGCCCTAATGTGATGGAAAACGTACCGTCGTCAAATGATTATCAAGGTGGCTTTATGGTTGATTTGATGGCAAAAGATCTTGGCTTAGCCATTGATACTGCGGTTAGCAGCCAATCTTCAACCCCTATGGGAGCATTGGCGCGTAGCTTATATGCCATGCATGCTGCTGCGGGCAATGGCGGTAAAGATTTTTCAAGTATTTTTAATCTTTTCAATCATNCAATGAATACNAATGNNAAATAANATAANNACAAAANAANTAATNAATAGATAAGAAAAAANANTATGAATTTACAANATAAAGTGATCGTCATTACTGGCGGAGGTCAAGGTTTAGGTCGCACTATGGCGGTTAAATTTGCCGAAAGTGGTGCAAAAATAGCNCTAATTGATTTAAATGAAGAACTATTACAAGAAACGGTTGCTTTAGTTGAAGCGGCTGGTTCAAATGCTAAATATTATTTAACTAATGTTGCCCAAGAGCAAGAAGTTGAACAAACTTTTAGTCAAATCAATAAAGACTTTGCTGGTATTGATGGTTTAGTTAATAACGCAGGNATATTACGCGATGGTATGCTTGTTAAGGCTAAAGATGGAGTGGTTGTTAAAAAAATGTCTCTGGCACAGTTTCAATCAGTTATTGATGTCAATTTAACTGGCGTGTTTTTATGTGGTCGTGAAGCTGCTGTGCACATGATTGAAGGAAAACGTAAAGGTGTTATCGTTAATATGTCATCTATTGCGCGTGGAGGTAATATCGGGCAGACCAATTATGCGGCGGCGAAAGCGGGTGTGGTTGCTATGACAACAACGTGGGCAAGAGAATTAGGTCGTCATGGCATTCGTGTCGGTGCTATTGCCCCAGGTGTTATTCGCACAGCAATGACCGATGCGATGAAACCTGAAATGCGTGATCGCTTAGAAAAGATGAAGCCCGTTGGACGCTTAGGCGAAGCCGACGAAATTGCACATACTGCACAGTATATTTTTGAAAATGAATTTTTTACAGGCCGCGTGGTAGAAATTGATGGCGGACTTTGTATGTAAGCATTATGCTAGGTTGTAAATATTAAAAAAAGACGAGCTAAGCTCGTCTTTTTTGTATAATACCAATCTCACAAACTAGGTGATCATTTCTACTTGTTAAAATCACCACTAACTGCGTTATTTATTTTATAATTAGAACAACTAGTTATTAAAATAAATGCCTTGTTCTTGGCAATTTTTCCTACGTATAAAATAGATCACTTAATTAATGAAACTGGTATAACTAATAAAATATGAGTCATATAAGCATGATTAAAGCATTATTTTTAGATCGAGATGGCATCATCAATATCGATCATGGCTATGTTTATAAAATTGCAGACTTTGAATTTGTTGAGGGCATCTTTGAGCTTTGTCAAAAAGCCCAGCAATTAAATTATCAAATTATTATCATTACTAATCAGGCGGGTATTGCTCGTGGTTATTATAATGAAAATGATTTTTTAGTTTTAACTAATTGGATGAAAACTGAATTTAAAAAACATGATGTTGTTATAACCGATGTGTTCTTTTGTCCTCATCACCCTCTAAATGGTATAAATGCGTTAAAACAACAGTGCAATTGCCGAAAACCAGCACCGGGGATGATATTAAAAGCGCAGCAATTATATAATATCGATTTACAACAAAGTGTTTTTATTGGTGATAAAGACTCAGATATGCAGGCTGCAAAAAATGCTGAGGTAAAAAATCGAATTTTAGTGAGTAGTCAATATGATCAAATAAGTGATTTTGCCACTTTAACGGTAAGCTCTGTTAAGGAAATAGCTGAAAAATTACCCTGATCGGATGCTATTTATACGAGCAAAACGTTTTTATTAAAAAAACACCAATAAAGTGATTTTAACGCTTGACCTCAGCGCAAAAATCTCTAGAATGCGCATCCAGATTCAAGGAGTTCACCTCATAAGGAAGTCCAAGAGTCTGTTTTGATAAGTTATCTCAATTTAGTTTACCTAAACAGAGTAACTTAACGTTTTAAAATGAGTGTTTGAGTTTTTATAAAAACTTTAAACTTTCTTCGAGAAAAGCTCAAATAAACGTTGACATCAAAACTCGGAAGCGTATGATACGCATCCTCGCTACGACGCAGCGGCAACGCAGGCTTAGAGCGAATAACGTTTCTTA
>JAESPQ010000074.1 GCA_016765535.1 Alteromonadaceae bacterium
ACTCATCAAACCAAGGTAACAGATAGAGTATTTGTAGGTCGGGCTTCAGCCCGTCAAATATAGATTGATGGCCTAAAGGCCAACCTACAAGTGTTACCCTAAAATATAGCTATTTGACCAGTCCCAAATAAAAATATCTGAGTGTTTTACTCAGGTATTTATTTTACGCTGCAAATGCTTTTGGTGCTAGTAACAAATTAAGGTTTATTGATCTATTTAAACAATTCAAAAGATAATTAATTGATAAAAGCGGCTAGCTATCGCCAAACTTCACTAAATTTGTTATTTTTACGCTAGTTAATAATTGGGACGACAAATGATTTTTCAACGCTTTATTTTTACCTTAGTGCTTAGTGTATTCTTTGCTTTTACCGCTTTTGCCACTCCTGTTAGTAATTACTTACCTAAGGGTGAGGTTTATAATAAGTCCATCCCTACACCACAACAGGTTTTAGGCTTAACCATTGGTGAACGCCATTTACGTCACAATCAATTAACTCAATATTTTACCCGTTTAGCGCAAGCATCAAAACGCATAAAGTTAACGCAGATAGGCAAAACTAATGAATTTCGCCCACAATTTTTAGCCACTATTTCGTCTCCTGAAAATTTAAAAAATTTAAAAACTATTTTAGCAACAAGGCAAAACCCGCAAGCTAAATCGCCCTTAGTGATTTGGTTAGGTTATAGCATTCATGGTGATGAAATTAGTGGCGCTAATGCAGCTATGGTAGTCGCTTATTATTTAGCCGCCAGCCAAAATAAAGAGATAGAAACCTTATTAAAAGATACCATTATTGTAATTGAGCCAAGTATGAATCCCGATGGCATGGACAAATTTGTACAATGGGCAGATATGTTTAGAGGTAAAGCTGATAATAGTGATCCTGAGCATATTGAACATCACCAAGGCTGGTTTACTGGCCGCACCAACCATTATGGCTTTGATCTAAATCGCGACTGGTTATTATTAACACAAATCGAAAGCCAACATCGCCTTAAATATTTTCACTTATATCACCCGAATGTCTTGGCCGACTTTCATGAAATGGGCGCAAACAACAGCTACTTTTTTCAACCAGGCATTCCATCACGCACTAATCCTTTAACGCCAGCAAGTAATATTGAACTCACCAATATATTAGCGAACTATCATGCTAAAGCACTTGATAAACACCAGCGTTTGTATTTTAGTCAAGAGAGCTTTGACGATTTTTATTATGGTAAAGGCTCAACCTATCCAGATATTAATGGCGCTGTTGGTATTTTATTTGAACAAGCCAGTAGTCGTGGTTATCAACAACAAACCGACAATGGGTTATTAACACTAGAGTTTGCCATTCAAAACCATGTATTAACGTCATTATCAACCCTAGAGGGGGCTTGGCTAAATAGGGCTAAATTGGCAAAGTACCGCCATGATTTTTATCAACAAGCAGAAAAAGCCGCTAGCAAAGAAAAATTCAATGGTTACATTATTAACCAAGGTGATGACAGTTATCGTTTAAATGCTTTTTTAAACAAATTAAAGCAACACCAAATAAAGGTTTATCCTCTTACCAGTGACTTTCGTAATAAAGGCAAAATTTATCCAGCACAAAAAAGCTATTATGTGCCACTTGAACAACCACAATATCGTTTAATACAAGCACTTTTTGCAGAGCCAACGACGTTTAAAGATAACACCTTTTACGATGTTTCAGGCTGGACAATGCCCTTAGCAATGAATATTGCTTTTGATAAAGTCGATCGCACTTGGGGATTAAAACTCGCCAAAACACCTTGGCAAACAAGCAAGGAAACGGTTAATAAGACTCTTAATAAAACTCTTATCAAAAGAAATCCTAATGCTTACGCCTATGTATTTGAATGGCAGAATTATTTAGCGCCAAAATTACTCAATAGCTTATTATCGCAAGGCATAAAAGCCAAAGTTGCCACCAAAAGCTTTACCTCGGTAATTAAAGGCAGTAAAAAAACCTTTGCTGCGGGCAGTATTATGATCCCTGCAGGTTTGCAAAACAAAGCCCATTGGCAAGCAATATTAACAACAGCAAGTGCTAACTCTACTATTGATATTTTTTCGCTTAGCACTGGGTTAACGATTGCCGGAATTGATTTAGGTAGCCGCGCCTTTGTTAACTTAACCCCGATAAAAGTTTTATTAGTGGGCGGTAAAGGTGTCTCGCAATATGAAGCTGGAGAGATATTATTTTATCTTGATCAGCAATTAAATATTCCTGTCACTATTGTAGAGCATCAGCGTTTAACGAGTGTAGATTTAGCTAAATACAGCCATATTATAATGGTGGACGGAAATTATAATAATATTGATGACAAAATAGAGTTTAAATTATCTGCGTGGTTAAAAGCAGGCGGCACCTTATTCGCACAAAAAAAAGCAGCCAAATGGTTGTCAGACAAGTCGATATTAAAAGTAGACTTTGTTAGTAAAAACCAACTAAAACAATTATTTGATACTGATGGCCTCAATTATAAAGATAAAGAAAAGTTAGCCGCACGACAACGCATTGCTGGCGCTATTTTTAATACTAAAGTAGACACCAGTCATCCATTAGCTTTTGGTTATCAGCAAAGTAGTTTACCGGTGTTTAGCAACAGCACCTTAATAATGCAAACACCATCAACACCTTTTATTAGCGTGTTAAATTATACTGCCACACCACTATTAAGCGGTTATAGTGATCAAAACTTAATTAACACTATGGCGAACACTCCTGTTATCATTAGCCATAATGTGGCGAAAGGACGTATTATCGCCAGCGTTGACGACTTAGTTTTTCGTGGCTATTGGTATGGAACTGCCAAAATTTTAGCGAATAGCTTATTTTTCTCTAAAGCGTTTAGTACTTCAATGAATTAATTGCTTTTCTATTTTTACTTTATATTTACTTATAACATCTTATTTTATGTATTCATTTATTAAAAATTATTGGCGGCTAATAACCTTAGTTGTATTAGCCACTATTACGACTTTATCACTGTTACCGGTAGAACAATTACCTGTAGTAAAAGGTGGTGATAAAATACATCATTTTATTGCTTATGCCTTTTTAACCTTACCTGTGGCAATAAAAAAACCTAAGCATTGGCAGTTAATATTACTCGCTTTTGTCTTTTACAGTGGTTTTATTGAATTAATACAGGGCTTGTTTCATCGTAATGGCGAATGGTTAGATNTNGTTGCTAATATTTCGGGTATTTTATCTGGATTAATTATTGCGCAAATCATTATATTTATAATGAAGCAATTTAGATCTAAAAAGAGTGAAAATGTAAACGATTAACTCACTATTTCAACAGTGCGATCGTTAACGTTACTAAAGTGACTTTTTTCACCCCTTGTTGCTTTAGTAAATAACAAATTTCACTCGCCGTTGCCCCTGTTGTAACCACATCATCAATTAACATTACATGTTCAGGTAGTGGTTGTTCATTGGTTAAACTAAAAGCCCCCGCTAAATTTTCACGACGTTGCTTTCCACTTTTCCCAACTTGAGCCGTTATTTTTTTATTACGAGCCAGTAATTGTGGATGGTATTCAATAGTATATTGAGACGATAACTTTTTTTGTAATTTTTGCGCTAGAATATGCGCTTGGTTATACCCTCTACCTTGCCAACGGCTAATATGTAACGGTACTGCAAGCATCAACTCGGGTTTAGATAACTGTTCTTTTTGCAATAAACTAGCTAATAAATCACCTAATAAATGGCTAAATAACTCGGCTAATTCAAATCGTTTTGAATACTTATATTGTCCCAACCAATGATCGAATGGATAACCATGCGGTGCTAAACAAATTAGCTGATCAAAACCAATATGCGGTAAATGCTGATAAACAGCAGGCCAATTGAGTAAATCTCCCTGCACTACTGACTGTTTAAATAACGGTAAATCATCATAACAAACATCACATAGCTGCAAATAATGCTGGCAAGGTAAACCACATAAATCACAACGCGATAAGGCTAATAAACCTTGCTGGTAACAATCTACCAACAACGTTTTTTTAAGACTAATTTTTGCTGAATAAATATTGGGGATTTTTTTTAGTAAAGGTAATAATTCCATTTTATTGCTTGCTATAATGCAGATAAATTTATTCTTTAACTTTAAGTATAGTAGTCAATGGCATCATCATTAGTATTTAATAGCAAAGGAGAAGGGCCCGCCTTAGTTTTTATTCATGGCTGGGGATTAAATTCAGGCGTGTGGCAACCTACCCTAGAGCAACTTTCCTTAAACTATCAAGTGATCACTATCGACTTACCCGGTTTTGGTTTAAATATTAAACACAGTATTTCGCCTTATTCATTAACGCAAGCCAGTAAACTTATTAGTGATGCTATTGATGCACCAGCCATTTATGTTGGTTGGTCGTTAGGCGGTTTAGTGGCAACAAAAATTGCCTTAGATTTTCCTGAAAAAGTACAAGGCTTAGTAACCATCGCTAGTAGCCCATGCTTTGTTGAAAAAATTATTGCGAAAGAAAATGAAACCAATACCTCATGGTTCGGCATTAAACCTCAAGTATTGCAGATGTTTCATCAGCAGCTTGGTAACGATATAAAAAAAACGTTAGATGGTTTTCTAAAAATTCAAGCTATGGGTAGCCCTCATATTCGTCAAGACATAAAACATTTGCGCGATCTAATTATGGNTTANCCNATNCCNAGTAAANCAACNNTNGANCANTCNTTACAANTATTAANNAGTGAAGATTTNCGNGANCAATTAANNNANATNAANGTNCCGTTTTTACGNTTATATGGCAANCTCGACAGCNTAGTNCCTAAAGCAGCAATNNCNNCAATTAACACGCTANCNCCAAAAAGCGATCATTATATTTTTGATAAGGCATCCCATGCACCTTTTATTTCACACTTCGATGATTTTATCGAACAACTAACAAGCTGGTTAACAACACGCTATTAATTTCATCATTAATAGCGTGTTTTATCCTTGCCACTTTAAAAGTAAATTTTATTTGTTAAAAATTTGGTTTTAAAGTCACTAGTGCTAAAGTACGGCGTTCTAAAATAATTATTTAATAAACTACTTAAAAATAATATTAATCATTCTCTCAAGGAAATATTAATGAAGCTAACACTTACTCGCCGCTTATGCAGTGCCGCATTATTTTGCACTATGGCTGCTAGCGCACAAGCAAAAATTAACGCTAACAACCCTTTTTTACACCCTAGTACTTTAGATTATCAAGCACCTGCTTTTGATAAAATTAAAGACAGCGATTATTTACCAGCCCTGCAAGAAGGTATGAAACGCCACTTAGCACAAATAAATGACATAGCGAATAACTCAGCCTCTGCAACGTTTGAAAACACGCTAGTTGCACTAGAAAAGTCAGGTGCGATGCTGACCCGTGTTAGCCGAGTATTTTTCTCTGTTGCCGCCGCCAATAACAATCCGACACTACAAAAAATACAAGAACAAATTGCCCCTGAGTTAGCGGCTCATCAAGATGCTATTTATTTAAATGATAAATTGTTCCAACGTATTAAAACATTACACAGTAAAATAAACTCACTACACTTAGACAGTGAATCATTACGCTTACTCAATTACTATTTTGATGATTTTAGCCATGCAGGGGCTAACTTATCCGCTAAAGATAAAATAAAACTTAAAGCACTGAATAAAGAAAACGCCACCTTAAGTGCTAGTTACGTTAATAAATTACTCGATGGCACCAAAGCTGCAGGTTTAGTGGTTGAAAATAAAGCTGAATTAGCAGGCTTGTCTGACGGCGCAATAAAAGCAGCCGCTGCCGATGCCAAAGGACGTAAGTTAACCGGTAAATGGCTTCTTCCTCTACAAAACACCACACAACAACCCGCACTACAATCATTAACAAACAGAGCTACACGAGAAAAATTATTTCAAGCCTCTTGGTCACGCAGTGAAAAAGGCGATAAAAACGATACGCGTAAAATTATCACCCGTTTAGCTAAATTACGTGCTGAAAAAGCCGCTTTATTAGGTTTTAATAGCTATGCCGCATGGACATTGCAAGATCAAATGGCAAAAACGCCTGCCGCAGTCACTAAGTTGTTGAAAAAACTTGCTCCCGCAACCACAGCACACGCCAAAGAAGAAGCCGCAGATATTCAAAAGGTTATTGATAGCGAACATAAAAACTTTAAACTACAACCATGGGACTGGGAACTTTACGCTGAAAAAGTGCGCAAAGCTCGTTATAACTTGGACGAAAAGGAAGTTAAACCCTATTTTGAATTAAATCGCGTCTTAAAAGATGGCGTTTTTTATGCCGCAACTCAATTATATGGTATTACCTTTAAAGAGCGTCATGACTTGCCCGTTTATCAAGAAGACGTAAAGGTTTACGAATTATTTAATGAAGATGGCAGCAGCATTGGTTTATTTTATGCCGACTTTTTTAAACGAGACAATAAAGGCGGTGGTGCTTGGATGGACAACATGGTGGGCCAATCTTATTTACTTGGCACTAAACCTGTTATTTATAATGTAACCAACTTCACTAAACCAGCCAAAGGACAACCCGCCTTGATTTCTTGGGACGATGTTAGCACCATGTTTCACGAATTTGGTCATGCCCTACACGGCTTCTTTGCTGATCAACAATATCCAAGTTTATCAGGTACGAACACTGCACGTGATTTTGTAGAATTTCCCTCTCAATTTAATGAACATTGGGCAAGTTATCCAAGCGTATTCAAAAACTTTGCCAAGCATTATAAGACAGGTAAAGACATGCCTGATGTATTAGTGAAAAAATTACGTGATGCCGCTTACTTCAATCAAGGTTATGCGTTAACCGAATTATTAGCTGCTGCTGATTTAGATATGGCATGGCATTCATTACCGGCAACAGCGCCTGAACAAGACGTTGATAAATTTGAAGTGAGCGCCTTAAAAAATGCTGGTTTATACGTTAAAGAAGTTCCACCTCGTTATCGTTCAAGCTATTTTATGCATATTTGGGGTAATGGCTATTCGGCAGGTTACTACGCTTATTTATGGACCGAAATGTTAGATGATGATGCCTATACTTGGTTTGAAGAAAACGGTGGTTTAACGCGTAAAAATGGTGACCGATTCCGTCAAATGATTTTATCACGCGGCAACACCTTAGATTACGCGCAAATGTTTAGAGCATTTCGTGGTCGCGATCCCATTATTGAACCGATGTTAAAAAATCGCGGATTAATAAAATAATATTTTCTTTATTGAAAACACCTCTAAAAGGCTTATCTTGTTATAAGCCTTTTTTTATAAAAAACAAATAGTTAAAAAAAAATAAAAAAACATTCATTTATCCTTAACTAATCTATATCTGCCATTGTTTAAAAAACTTTACTTTCCATTAAAATTGGTCAATAATTAACCATGTGGTAATTGTGCAATTTAGGAGAGTTTTATGCAAATTTCATCAGCGTTAAATAGCGGACTACAAGGGCTTCAGCAAGCCAATGGTATAGCAAATCGAGCCGCTAGCGATATAGCACAAGCAACAACCGATAGAGAAGAACAAGGCGAAACAAGTTCTGACTTAGAAACAACCGAAACAGTAAACAAAGCACAACCCGCTAGTTTGACTCAGTCTGCGGTTAATTTAAAAGTAGCAGAAGCACAAGCAAATGCCTCGGCAGACGTGATTAAAACTGCAGATAAAAATCTAGGCACTTTAATCGATGTTAGAGCTTAATTAATCAAACTAAATTAATTAAGCCTCATCGACAAAATGACGTATTATTATGAATATCAACTCACAGGTTAGTAGTTTACCTTTAGCCACTGTGGTTAACCCCGCCACAGATAGCTTACGACGCGATAATTCTTTAAGAGAGCTTACTCCACCACCAGCAGCAACTAGTCAATCAGCTGCTGAAAAAGGCTTAAGTAATAGAGATAGCTCAAAGTCTGCGCCACAAAATAATGAACAAGTTGATTTTGCTAACTTAAAAAAACAAGCAGCAAAAGCTAACACCAGTGTTAATGATCAACAAGCTCAGCAAGATAACTCATCTGGCAATAATAAAACAGACAGCCAGAAAGAACAAAATTCAGCCATTGACGGTTCATCTACTAATTCTCAAAAGCAAAACACCTCAGCTAAAGGCTCAACACAAAACGATGCCGCCACGCAAGAGATAGCACAACAAATCACCTCACTAAAACGTCGTGATCAAGAAGTAAAAGCACATGAATCAGCTCATGCTGCTGTTGGCGGTTCAGTAACCGGCGCACCGTCATTTAGCTATAAACGTGGCCCTGATGGTAAAAATTATGCGGTAGACGGTGAAGTATCTGTTGATGTATCTGCTGTTTCTGGCGATCCACAAGCAACCATAGCTAAAATGCAAAAAGTTCATGCTGCGGCATTAGCACCACTAAACCCGTCAGCACAAGATAAACGTGTTGCCGCGCAAGCAGCCAAAAATAGTTCTGCTGCCCAATCAGAGTTACTTAATGTGAACCTTGATAATGCTAACGCGAGTAAAAAATCACCTGCTCCCAGAGTTAACAACTCGGACCGTTTAGCAAGTCAGCAAGATAAAAATAGCGTTAAAAAGCAAACGGATAATGCTGATAATTTTGATAGTATGATCAATAAAACCTTAAAAGCGCAAGAAGATATTGTACCAACACGTTCAAAAGAAATAACACAGCGTGCTTTACGTATTGAAAGTTTTTATTCTAATATCAATCAAGCTTATTCAAAAGAACCTAGCTTTCAGTTTCAATTAACGGCTTAGTATTTTTATTAAGACAAGTATTTAAATAAAAAACCAGCACTAGATGCTGGTTTTTTGTTGATAATTTGACGATGATATTTAATCGTATTTTAATTAAATACCATAATTTTGACGATATTTTTTAATACTCGCTAAGCTTGCGGTCATATCTGGTTGCGCTTCTAAATAAGTAATAACATCACCTAAACTTACAATCGATATAACCTCAGTGGCAAAATCACGTTCAACTTCTTGAATAGCAGATAACTCACCTTGACCTTTTTCTTGGCGATCTAAAGCAATTAATACGCCTGAAAGTTGAGCACCGTGAGCTTTAATGATTTCCATTGACTCACGAATAGCCGTACCCGCAGTAATAACATCATCAATTAACATTACTTTTCCTTTAAGCTCTGAACCAACTAAGCTACCACCTTCACCATGTGTTTTAGCTTCTTTGCGGTTGAAGCAGTATGGAATATCAAGATCATGATGATCGGCTAAGGCGATGGCTGTAGTCGTTGCAATAGGAATACCTTTATAAGCAGGACCAAACAGTAAATCGTAATCAATATCACTATCGGCTAAAGCTGCGGCATAAAATCGTCCTAAACGTGCTAGATCTCTACCTGTATTAAATAAACCTGCATTAAAAAAATAAGGGCTAGTACGACCCGATTTAAGAGTGAATTCACCAAATATTAACACCTGTTTTGCCAGTGCAAATTCAATAAACTCTTGTTGATATGCTTTCATTTTATTATTCCTGCCTAAACTAGCTTAATGCTTTCTTTTGCTCGTCAAACAATTCATCAATACCATGTTTTGCTAATTGCAACATCGCTTGCATTTCTTCAAAACTAAACGGTTCTTCTTCAGCAGTCCCTTGTATTTCAATTAATTTACCTGTATCAGTCATCACCACATTCATATCTGTATCAGCAGATGAATCTTCAGCATAATCTAAATCGGCAACAGGTTCGCCATTATAAATACCCACAGAAACAGCAGCAATCATGTGTTTTAATGGATTAGTTTTAATAATTCCTTTAGTGCGCATATGATTTAAAGCATCGACTAACGCTACACAAGCCCCCGTAATAGAAGCAGTACGAGTACCACCATCCGCTTGAATAACATCACAATCAACAGTGATCATATTTTCACCTAATGCTGTTAAATCAACCGCTGCGCGTAAAGAACGAGCAATTAATCGTGAAATTTCTAAAGTACGTCCACCTTGTTTACCACTAGCTGCTTCGCGGCGCATACGGGTGTGAGTTGAACGTGGTAACATACCATATTCAGCCGTTACCCAACCTTTACCTTGGCCTTTTAAAAAGCGTGGAACATTATCTTCAACTGTTGCAGTGCAAATAACCTTAGTATCGCCAAATTCAATTAATACTGAACCTTCTGCATGTGCTGTGTATTGACGAGTAATAGTGATTGGACGAATTTGCCCTGTTGTTCTGCCGCTTGGACGCATAATAATATTCCTATAAAAAAATTGTTGCGTATTATATCGTCTATCGTTGAGTTTTTATAGTGAGAAAAATGATCTTCACAAAGAATTGAAATATAGTAGTTACAAATGAGGTCTTTTGAGTAACTCAATCTATTGATGATCTCGCTTATTAGGAAGTTTTATGCGTTATTTACTTATTTTAACCTTTTTTATTATTTTTAGTACCACTGCTATTGCCGAAACCACAAATATCATTGCCGCTGATTTACCTAATTACAGTAAAGTGTACAGTGAAAAAAGGGATCCCTTTAAAGATGCAGCTGCCGCAATCGCTTTAGCCAATAATAGCCAACGTAATGTGTTAATTGAAATAGGCGGAAATTGGTGTACTTGGTGCAATAAAATGGATGCGTTTTTAGAAAAAAACCCTGAAGTTTATCAAGCATTACATAGTAAATTTGTCTTGTTAAAAGTAAACGTCAGTAATACAAATGAAAATAAGGCTTTTATGAGTGGGCTACCTCCTGTATTGGGTTATCCGCACATGTACGTGTCAACAGCAGCCGGTAAAATGATCCTGTCAAAAGATACTGCGCAGTTACAAAAAAATGGCCAATACAATGCCAAAGTATGGTTAAAATTCCTTATTAAATGGCAAGCAAACTCAGCACAAATTACAGACAACATAGTCGCAAAACAGTAAAGGACGAATATGCAATCTTTTTTCGATAAGTGTTACCAAACACCATTGTGGCTAAAAGAAAAGTCATGGTTTCATATTAATAGTTCACGGCGTAATTTTTTAAAATCAGCAGGTGGGGCTGTTGCCATAGCTTCGACGTCTATAAATACCTTTGCGGCAAATACGTTAGCTAAAAATTCACTTACAGAAAGCCAAATAGCAGATCAACAATGGCGCACTAAACCTTTATGGCAAACACTTAATGCAGTACTCGACCATTTATTACCTTCCTCAAAAACAGGTCCAAGCGCAGCAGATATTCACGCTCTGCAATATTTATATAACGTGGTAATGTTGCAACCTACTAGCGATACTGAAATTAGCTTTATTAAAAAAGGCGTTGGCTGGTTAAACGGTTACAGCCAAAGCCAATTATCCAAATTATTTATTGATTTGAATTTTACTCAAAAAGAAACCATTTTACATGGCATAAGCAATTCACAAGCTGGTGAAAACTGGTTATCAACCTTATTAAGCTATATTTTTGAAGCCATGCTCACACCAGAAATATATGGGGGTAATCCAAATCATATTGGTGAAAAATGGCTGGATCATCAAGCGGGATTTCCTTTACCTAAAATAGGCACTCGTTATTATGAATTACCTGGTGCTTATCGTATTAGTGATAAAATTGATCCTCAAGCGCTTAAAATAAAAAATATACCAACTCCTAGAACAATAAGGAAAACCAAAGCATGAACTACGACATATGTATTGTTGGCAGTGGTGCTGGCGCATCTCCTGTTGCCTATACACTCGCCAAGGCTGGTGCCAAAGTATTAGTATTAGAAAAAGGCCCTTGGTTAACCGAAAAAGAATTTTATAAAGACGAATTGGCTATTAGTTTGCGTGATGCTTACAACCCTAATTTAGCTGATGAACAACACGTTATTGAAGAACAATATGAAAACGCCCCTTCTTCTGAAAATAAAGGCGACTTATTTTGGCAGGGTGTACCTACCAGCGAATCGGGTAGCACATTTTGGAATGGTACGGTTGTTGGTGGATCTTCTAATTTTATGAGTGGTTATTTTCATCGCTTAAAACCTATAGATTTTCGTTTAAAATCAGAGTTTGGCGAAATAAAAGGCGCAAATATTGCCGATTGGCCAATTAGTTATGATGAGCTGGAACCTTTTTATGCGATGGTAGATAAACATGTTGGAGTCTCTGGACGTCATGTAGAACATCCTTTTGCAGAGCCGCATTCGACTAATTTTGATTATCCACCATTAGTTGAACACCCTATAGCATCGTGGATAGATAAAACCGCAAAAAAAACAGGTGTGCATGCTATCCCCATTCCTCGCGCGGTATTATCAACTCCCGCTATGGGACGCAGAAGCTGTGAATATTCAGGCTATTGTAGTAATTACGGTTGTGCATCAGGCGCTAAAGGTAGTGGGCGAGCGGCATTATTAAATCATGCTGTTGCTGGAGGTAATTGCACCATCAAACCAGAATCTAAAGTCTATAAAATTGCAACTGATAACGATGGTAAAATATCTGGCGTACTTTATTACGATCGTCTAAATAGAAAACATAAAGTAACCGCCAAATACTATATTGTTGCCTGCCAAGCCATTGAATCATCACGTTTACTACTTTCCTCAAAAGGAGAAAAATTTCCTCATGGCTTAGCTAACAATAATGGTCAAGTAGGTAAAAATTTGATTTTTAGTGCGGGAGGTACAGGGCAAGGTGATTTTGTTTTTGAGAATATGACCAAGCAGCAAGTTAAAGACTTATCACGCGTAGGCCCTTTTATTAATCGCTCTTTACAAGATTGGTATCAAATTAATGATAGTAAATTCACTGGCTCAACTAAGAATGGTAAAGCTAAAGGCGGCACTATCGACTTTTTATTTTATCAAAATCCCGTTGCTCGTGCTTATGGTACTCAGCGTGATGAAGAAGGTGGCTTAGTTTGGGGTGAACAATTAAAAGTTAATTTAAAAAAAGAATTCACCACCTATAAAACGCTACGCTTTGAAGTGTTTAATGACTGGCTACCAACAGATGATTGCTTTGTTACCCTCGATGATGAAATAACAGATAAATGGGGCGATGCTGTAGCTAAAGTACGGGTAGGTTATCATCAGCATGATTTACAAGTTGGCGAATACATAACCGCAAAAGGTGAAAATTTTTTAAAAGCAATGGGCGCAGTAAATGTTTCTTCAGGTGTTAGTGGAGCACCACCTCCTAATTTACAAGCAGGCGGTTGTCGCTTTGGCGATGATGCTAAAACCTCAGTCTTAAATAAATACTGCCAAGCACACGAAGTAAGTAATTTATTTGTTACCGATGGTTCATTTATGCCAACGGGTGGTAGCGTACCATATACTTATACTATTTATGCAAATGCCTTTAGGGTTGCCGAACATATAAAACAACGTTGGCAAACAAGTATTTAATTTTAGTGCAAACTAAACTTTTATCTTCTAGAAACTTATCTTCTGCTCAGGCATAATTAACAATTATTTATCTTTTATATTTCAGGAATTTTTATGATCCATAGCATGACAGCATTTGCACGCATTGAAGTAAAAGGCGATTGGGGCAATGCTATTTGGGAAATACGTAGCGTAAACCAACGCTTTTTAGAAACCTATTTCCGCCTTCCTGAACAATTTAGAAGTTTAGAAGCCGTATTACGGGAACGCTTTCGTAAACAGCTCAATCGCGGCAAAGTAGAATGTAATTTGCGCTTTAATGCTAACCCTGACAGCAAAGGACAATTGAGCCTAAATAAAAACTTGGCTGAACAACTAATGCAGCATGCAAATACTATTAGCACACAAACCAATAACGCGATTATAAACCCTATTGATATATTGCGCTGGCCAGGTGTTATGGAAGCCGAAGAAACTGACATGAATACTGTGCAAACAGAACTTTTAGTCGCTTTTGATCAAGCACTTAAAGATTTTATTAACGCTCGCACAAGCGAAGGTGAAAATTTATCAGCAATGATTGAGCAACGTCTTGATGGTATTATTGTTGAAGCAAAAAAAGTAAAAACACAAATGCCAACTATTATTGAATGGCAGCGTAACCGTATTAAAGACAAATTTAACGATGCTAATATAGAACTTGATTCAACTCGTGTTGAACAAGAATTAGTGTTGTTAGCTCAAAAAATGGACGTTGAAGAAGAGCTAGATCGCCTTGGTAGTCATGTTAGCGAAACTCGTAAAATACTCAAGAAAGGCGGTGCACAAGGTCGACGACTAGACTTTATGATGCAAGAATTTAATCGTGAAGCAAACACTCTAGGCTCTAAGTCTATTAATACTGACATAACCGCTAGTGCCGTAGAATTAAAAGTTTTGATTGAACAAATGCGTGAGCAGATAGCAAATATTGAGTAAAGATAACAAACTGGAAAACGCCCTTGAATCGACTTATGATTGAATACGAAGACCGTTTAACTGGTTTAATATAAAACGGGTAGTTATACAGAATTATTTACGGGTCTAAAATCAAGAAACTGGCCAAGTTAATTGACGCTTGACTCTTTTGTTATTTTTATTAAAATAACAAAATGGGAAAAAACTATTATCATGATAGGAAATATCTATCGTAAAATATTCAAAATATACAGAAAAAAAGCTGCGCCACTTCTGAGCGTCTGCGATACTCTTTTTAGTTAGCACAGCGCATGGTTTCA
>JAESPQ010000075.1 GCA_016765535.1 Alteromonadaceae bacterium
TAGTTGTTGATCCGTTAGCGGCACTAAGGTTATGACTTTTTGGGCGGTTACATTAAGTTGTACGTTAACTTGTGTACTCGCGCCTTGGTTGTCGGTAGCGGTTAAGCTAATGGTGTACTGCTTAGCACCCTCAAGTGGTGTTTGACCATAGAGCTCTTGGGTTTCGCTATTATAATGTAACCATGACGGTAACCCCGAGACGCTAACCTTTACCTTGGCTTGCTCTGCATCACTAAAGTTAACGGTACGACGGTAAAATACGCCTTCTTTAACGCTACTTTGAGTAATACCCTGATATTGTGGCGCGGTATTTAACGCGTCAACCGTGAGGGTAAATTGCTGGGTAATAGTGTCGCTACCATCACTGACCTTAACTTGAATAAGGTAGTTACCCGGCTCGTTTATTTGGCCACTAAACACCCCCGTATTAGCTGTAACTTCCCAACATCCTGTTAACCGATCTGGTTATATCAATCCAAACTTTCATCAAATCAGGCATACCATGTTATAATGATAACTTTGTAAAATAAATTTCACTGAAGCAATGAACAAATTTTTCTTGTCCTAATTTTAGTTATTTTGTTTACTCTTTGTATGCAAAAGTTTTTCAAAGATTTAAATGCCATTGAGCAGTTCACCACAACACTAAAATCTACACCATCACTGCAATGTCACTATTGTTTAAAGCATGAGCATTTTATTTCTCATGGGTTTGTCTATAAACAGCATTCAACAACCTGTAGAGAGGCGGTAGGTAAACGCATTATTTGTTGTAACCGCTACGGGCATCAAGGCTGTGGTCGTACTTATCAACTTGATATTTCTCGTAAGTTACCTAAGCGCCATTATTCTGGTGCGGTGTTATTTGCTTTCATTTCGCTACTTATTTTAGGTCGCTCTGTTTGTAATGCCTATATCCAAGCGACCAAACAAGCGCAAACCCGCCATGCTTGGCGCTGGCTCAAACAATTAAAGGTAAACCTGATGAACTATCGTGGTTATTTAAAAGTGCCTATACCAGTAGAGACTGCTGATAGGATGAAACATTTTAAACATCACCAACTTGTACTGACCACCTTAACCGCAATGCTTTTTGCGGTTAAGGGTTGTCCCTGCGCCGCTTTTCAATTTACCCAACAAATCGCCTTTATTTAACAAATTTTTAATCTTTTTAAACACCGTTTCTTAAATCTTTACCTTTTTTACCTCATAAAACCTACCAAATAACCATCGTACAACCTCCTCATGAACGCGAGTAAATACAACAGAACAATCCCCCACAACTCCCGTCAGTGTTAGTGCTTATGAGCATCGGTTATTCTTTAACTACTTTTAAACAAGGAGAATATAATGAGTAACACCAACACGATCCCACCCCTTGAAATACGGCTTCAAGTATTAAGTGCGGTAGATCATGCGCCCGGCAATAGCATTCGAGCACGAATACAAAGTGTGGCAACACGCACCTTTGTTGATAGTCGTTCTGATAAAAGCTATCAATTTACGTGGCGAACAATTAGCACATGGCTATACCGTTTTAAAAACACGGTATTACCACACTCGATAATAAAACCCGTTGTGATAAAAACACCTACCGTAAAATTCAACCCAATGAATTAGGTGAAGCCATTAATGAAGTACTACCAACACTCGGGCGTTGCAAAAATGGTAGTGTGCCAAAAATGGCGCTCTATCGGCAATTACTTAAGCGTAACTATTTTCAGCGCTCTCAATTATCACAAACCTCTTTTTATCGCATGGTACGGGAAAACGAATTACTCAACCTTGAGCAAAGTAAAAAACTTCGCCGCTCCTTTGCCATGCAGTTTGCTAATGAATTATGGCAGGCTGATACTATGTATGGCCCAAGCATTAAACAAACCGATGGAAGGTGGCGTAAAACCTTTCTTATCGCCTTTATTGATGATGCGTCGCGTCTTATTACCCACGGTGAATTCTTTTATGCCGATAATACGGTGAATATGTGTGATGCTTTTCGCTCCGCTTTGTTTAAACGCGGTAAGCCTGAACGCTTGTATTTCGACAACGGTAGTAATTATCGCTCTAAGGAAATTCTGCAAGCGTGTTTACGGCTCAATATTCACTTATCCCATGCGCCCATTCGAGATGGTGCCGCTAAAGGTAAAATTGAACGGTTCTTTCGCGGCTTTCGTGACCGATTTTTAGTCGAAAATAAAGACTTTACCACCCTTGATGAATTAAACGATAAAACCCACCAGTGGATAGAAAACGACTATAACAATCAACATCACAGCGGCATTCAAATGAAGCCCCTTGATAGATTTACCCTCGACCATACTCGTCTGACGTTTTTGTATGATGATGACACTACCGAGGAAATATTTTTTATCGAAGAAAACCGTAAGGTCAGTAAAACCAACGTCTTTTCTATCAACAGCCACAAATATGAATGCCCCGTTGATTTGCGTAACAAAACCATTCAAGTGCGTTATAACCGCAGTCAACGCGATAAATTTATCGTTTATTTCAAAGACAAACGTATGGGCGAAGCCACCCAACTCGATTTACATTTTAATGCTCAACAACGCATGAAAGGAGCCTCATCATGATCAAGTCTATTTTTGCCACCACTAAAGAGCCATTTAACCGACAAGATTTAAAACCGATGGCGCAACAAAAACACATTATCGACATTATTAAAATTCATGCAGGACAAGGGGGCTTTTCGGTCATTATTGGCGAGCCAGGTGTCGGTAAAAGCGTCTTGCGTGAGCATATTGAAAGCTGGGCCAATGAGCGCGATACCACCGTTGTCTCCATATCACGCACCATGCATCCTTATCTTGTTATTCTCAAACAGCTAGCGCTATCATTCAAACTTGAGGACGACGTAAAAAACGTAGAACAAGCACTCATTAACAGTGCCTTTAAGCACGTGCAAAAACGAAAAACCTTATACATTACTATTGATGATGCACACTTATTAACCATGGAGGTATTACGTAAACTCAGGTTGTTGTTTGAACGCTTTCCGAAAAAGCACAACCTTGTGCTCTTTGGTGAGCCCGATTTATTGCACTACCTTACACTCAATGTGAATCAAGACATCCGCTCGCGTATTACCTTTTCACAAACCATTAAACCGCTTAATGACGATGATCTAGAACGTTATATCGTCAAAGAGTTAGAAGCAGTAAAAATGGGCATTAACACCTTTGATAGTGGTGCAATTGAAGTGATCGTACGCTCAGCCAACGGTAATCTAAGGTTATGTCGCAATTTGTGTTATGGCAGCCTTATTGAAGCCTGTCGTGAAGCGAAGAAAAGTGTGACCATCAGCCACGTCAATCAAGTATTGATCCAGCCTCATTGGCGCTCCCATGATGAATTACTCAAGCAACAGGTCAAATCATGAAATTAATGCAGTTAACCCAGTATTTAAGTGTGGAAGAAGCCGAGACTATCATCATTTTTTTAGACGATATAAAGGCAATGCTACACGCGCATTATGGCGAAGAAATCAGGCAAAATCATCGTATATGTCTAAAAACAGACGCTGAGCAAGGAGGTAAAGATGATTTTTAACGGATAGAAAACGTCATATTGATCGCATCAAAACCAGTAACCAATGTTACTGGTTTTGTCATTTCTATTGGTTATGACTGGAATTTGGTAAAAACTACGATGGGTTTTGGTAAAAGTTATGATTTAAATTTGGCAAGCCGCTAATATCGTATGACGAGAATTTGGGAAACCAGCCCAAATGTTGCAGAATCGTTCGATGAATAATTTGGCAAAATGTACGATGGGAATTTGGACGGCTACAATAAATTAAGCTAAGAGTAGCTAAAGGCAGGCACCTGCATAGTGTGTGATAAAAATAATGGGTAAAAATCAAAGATTTCAAGATCAGCTTGTAAAACTGTAATAGCTGATTTTAATGCCTGATATTGAAAAGAAAATAAGCCGCTAAATAAAAAATAGCGGCTAAAAATAAAGCCCTGTTGTGATAACAGGGCTTTAGGTGAGTGTGTCTTTTTTATAAAGCACTTAATATTTAGGGGTTGTTTTTAAAGATCAAAGATCAAGTTACTTTGATCCCGTTGAACACTTTTTATATCTTTGTTCTAAAACGCATACTTTCAAATATTGTAATTAAAACCAATATAAAACCAAATGTAGCAATATGAGAAGTAGATCTTTCAAGAGTTCCTCCAACAACAACCTGAACAATTGATATTAAAATTTCCATTCTCATTGCAAAAAGTCTGAAATTACGTTTTTTTACTAAAAATTTATATATCCACAACCATCTACAAATTGACAACATAAAAAAAATCAATATATAAATCATTTAATTACCCTCAACTACTGTACCAAAAGCACTTTGCAATTGATAAATATCATTAAGAGTCATGGGTAAAGGTGCTGTTTGAAAAGCAGGAACAGATCTATATACATCAAGCTGAAGAGGTACAACTCCTGTATTATTGATCGTAATAACACCTGGCTTAATTATTGGTTGCATCAGTAAAGTTGCCCCCATAGCAAAATCAACACCATAAAAAACTTTTTCACCTACTTTAGAGTCAAGACCTACAAAACCAGCTACATCTTCATAAACACTTTTAGTAATATTATAATCCCTATCACCACCATAAATAAGATTCGATAAGTTACCTATTCCTCCAGCATAATTACCCACACCATGAGCCAATAAACCTGCTCTCATTTTATTTCCAAAAGGAAGTCTTTTTTCAACAATACCTGTTGCAATTTGAGCTGCTCCTCCTAAAATTTCAAGTTCAGCTTTTGCTGCAGCTATTATCCTTTCACTTACAGTACCGTCTAACGTTCTATTCCACATATAGCCCGCAAAAGTATCTTCACTAGCTTCTGGTATTCTTGGCAACATAGAGCCCAATTTATCAACCAAGCTTAAGCTTAATTCACTCGGTGTATATTTTTGCTCTGCTAATAAAGTATATGATGCACTAACATCAAATACAGCATCATTATTGAATCGTTGATCATTGCCAGAATAGAGAGCTTCACTTCCTCTTGCTAAAAGTAAGGCGTCTAATGTTGTACCAGATGATTCAGCACGTTTAGATAAAGTATTTAATTGATCGGTTGATAAACCAGTTTTACCAGCGCTAATTGCTTTTTGCTGTTGTGCAGCAGCAATCGGATCAAAACCGTTTACAGGCGATTGTTGTGGATTTGCACCAATACCTAATATATCTCGATTAGCTTGTTGTTTAGCAAGTAACTTATCACGCTCGGTCTGTTGAATATGCCCAACAATCGAATTTCCCAAGGCATTGCCAAATGCGTCTACAGCAACATTTTTAAAGTTCCAACTCTGTTTTCCACCCAACGCTCTATTTACACCATAGCCTACCGCACTTCGACCAATATTGGCA
>JAESPQ010000076.1 GCA_016765535.1 Alteromonadaceae bacterium
AGCTTTTGGCTAAACAGTTTTCGCCTAATTTTTTTTGGTGTTTATCGCTCAAATCAGTTTGGCGTTAGAAAATAATATTTGTGCCGTTCGCTTAACTTTTTTTTGCGTTATCGGCTCAAAGTCACGGTAAGTGGCACGATTGCGGTGGGGGGGGTGACTCTTCCGCAGGGTTATTAAATCGCAGTATTTTTGGTTGCAGTAACAATTGCAGGTACAAGCAACTAACAAGGCATTCAAACGGACTGTTAACAGTTGGCTCAGCTCGTGCCTCGCAGATTTTAGCCAACTATTACCAGCCGCTTAATGTGGCGTTATATTTTTCTAGAGTGCGGAGTTAATATCCATGCTTTTATGCAATATACGCACTATTAATATTTGTTTAGCTTTATGCTCTTTGTAATATATTACATGGCTCGCCTGAGGGTATTTGTTGTAGCCTTCTCTAATATAGTCGCAATTAATGCCTAATTCTGGTTCATCAGCTAGTAACTGAAATGTATTATCTAATATTTTTAAATAGTCATTTCTCTGTGATTTACCCCAAGTTAATTGTGAATATCTGGCAATTTTAACTAAATCTGATTTTGCTTTCGTAGATAATAAAAATTTACTCATCAGTGGTTATCTTTCTCTAATTCAGTTAATAGGCTTTCATAACTGTAGTCAGAAATGCCACTTTGTTCACCTTGGATCAACATGTTGCGCAAATTTAATATTTTAGCCTCTTGGTCTTCTAAAGCTCTCAATCCAGCTCTAACAATTTCACTTGCGGAGCCATAACGACCAGTGTTAAGTTGTTGGTTTATAAATTGATCAAAATGATCGCCCAATGTTACGCTTGTATTTTTAGCCATAATGTAAAACCTCAAAGTACCAATATATACTGTATTATGGTATAAAAAATATAACAAGTCATTCAAAAGGACAAAAAACAGTTGGCTGTTTTCGTTCCTCAACATTTTAGCCAACAATTTTTTGCCTCTTAATGAGGCGTTAGGGCTCTATGGAAATTATCGAGTATTCATCAGGCTACGCTAAAAACGTTGCGGATCTATTTTATAGCTCTGTTCATGCTATCGACTCCTCCGTTTATTCTGAAGAACAGAAAAATGCTTGGGCTACATCTCCTATTGATTATGTAGCTTGGTGCAGAAGACTTGATCAAAAAAAGCCATATTTGCTGTTAATAAATCAGCAACTTGCAGGTTTTATTGAGTTAGAATCTGATGGACATATAGATTGTACATATGTATCCCCGAAGTTCCAAAGAAAGGGAGTTGCAACTGCTTTACTTAAATATGTTATTGGTAGAGCTCAGAAATTAGAATTACAGCAGTTGTATGTCGAAGCATCAATTGTAGCTAAACCACTTTTTGAAAAATTTGGTTTCGTAGTAAAAAAAGAAAATAGAATAATACGAAATGAAATTGTTTTGTGTAATTATTCTATGTACATTGAATTAAAGCCCTAACAAGTCGTTAAAGTCGGACTGCTAACAGTTTGCTCGGTTTCGCTTCGCTACACATTTTAGCAAACTATTATCAGCCGCTTAACGAGGCGTTAGTTTTACAAGGAGGTTAGGTGTCTAAGTTAAAGTTATCCTTACTATTATTTATTAGTTTTATTATATTGTTAAGTGGGTTCAGTCAAAGGCACGCATTGGCATGTGAACTTATTGAGTATTCAAATTATTCAAAAGTCGCACCTAATATTTTTGTTAGTTCCTCATTCAATTTTAGCAAAACAGAAGAACTACTTTCTATGATCAAGTTAGGGAAATCTAGAGTTAATGATACTTTTGGTAACATGATTTCTAATCCTAAAGTGGTTATTGTAACAAATGACAATGAAGCTGCTGATTTTGGTTCAAATGCATATGGAAAAGCGTTACTTACGCCATTGGGGCAATGTATAATTTTCGGTCCAAAAGGACAAAACATTAATGTTATTGCTCACGAATATACACATGCAGAAGTTCACCATAGAGTTGGTTGGCTAAATCATTTGTTAAATGTACCTATTTGGTTTAATGAGGGGGTTGCTCTGTTAGTCGATTTCAGAAAATCGTATTTATTAGAAAACATAGATTTATCTCAAGAACAAGTTAACTCTGTTAAAAGTAATGGGTTCGACTTTTCTATCAGTAGCTATAAAGCCTCAAGAGTTTTAGTCGACAGTATAGATAAATCAAAACTTTATAAAAATTTAGATAAACTTAAACAAGGGCAAGATATAAATAGTGTATTTGCAATGTAAAACTAACAAGTTGCTCAAACGGAAAAATAACAGTTGGCTGCGGCTCGTTCCTCGCGCATTATAGCCAACCATTATTTTCCGCTTAGCAAGGCGTTAGTTTTTATCTGATTTTGGCGCTAGCTAAAAGTAATCCATTGGATTATAATTGTTCTCATGCAAACAATAGTTGAATTACCAGAATATAAAAAGCAAGTTCAAAAACATCTATCTAAGAGTGATTCTGAACTTTTAATAAATTATCTAGCAGAACATCCTAAAGCTGGTGACCTTATGCAGGGCACTGGTGGGATACGAAAGTTAAGGTGGGCTAAAAGCGGAGGAGGAAAAAGTGGTGGTGTGAGAGTGATTTATTACTTTCATAATGAATCAATACCATTATTTCTTCTTTCACTTTTTGGCAAAAATGAAAAAGCTAACTTATCCCATTCTGAGCGTAACTTGCTAGCTAAATTTACTCTTAAATTAGTTAATAACTACGGAGGCTCAAATGAGTAGCATCTTTGAAAGTATTAAGCAGGGGCTAACTGAAGCTGTAGATTTCAGTGAAGGCAACATTAAAAATGCCACTGTTCATAAATTTGATCCTGTTGACGTTAAAGCAATTCGATCAAATGTACACATGACTCAAACTGAGTTCGCCTCAAATTTTGGCATCAGCTTAGGAACGCTACGGCACTGGGAGCGAGGTGACAGAAGTCCTAGAGGGCCTGCATTGGTTTTATTAACTGTGTTATCTAAAAATCCAAGTGCTGTAATTCGAGCTTTAGCGTAAACAAAAACTAACAAGTTGCTTAAACGGAAAAATAACAGTTGGCCATCGCTTCGCGATTATAGCCAACCATTATTTTCCGCTTAGCAAAGCGTTAGTTGCCGCAACG
>JAESPQ010000077.1 GCA_016765535.1 Alteromonadaceae bacterium
GATGAGAAATTAGAAGAAGAAATGGCAGTAACTGGTACACATGAAGGGGTTAGCGAAGGTCATACTTCATAATTGAATAACGATAAATATTTTCGCTTTGGCTCAAGTTCAAGATGCGAATAGAGATATATTGTGACGTAAAAGTAGGGTGGGCAATTTTGCCCACCAATATTTTAGCCTATAGCTATCGCGTGGGCATTCGTTCCTCATGCGCCACCCTACGAAAAAATATTATAAATACCAAAAATCGTATTAATAATAAAAGCTAACTGTTTACTCAGTTAGCTTTTTTTGTTTTTATAACAACATAATTAAAAAACGCAATAAAATAGCTATGAATGATCAACGTTCAACTCGAAAAGAAATTAGACAACAAGTTCGTTTACTCCGTCAACAATTAACCCTTGAGCAACAACAGCAAGCGACCTTAAAGTTAGTAACACAATTAGTAAAACATCCCAAAATAATCAAGGCTCAACATATTGCTCTTTATTTAGCCAATGATGGCGAACTTGATACCCAAGCTTTTATTCATTGGTGTTGGCAACAAAATAAACACGTTTATTTGCCAGTAATACACCCTTTTAGCAAAGGGCAATTGCTGTTTTTGAAATATAATCAAAACACTGTGATGACTAACAATAAATATGGTATTAAAGAGCCTAAATTAAACATTACCCAACTATGTTTATTATCGCAACTTGATGTATTACTTACGCCTTTAGTGGCTTTTGATCAAAAAGGTAATCGGCTAGGTATGGGCGGTGGTTTTTATGATCGAACTTTAGCGTCTTGGTATAAACATAAAAACAAAAAACAGCCAACACTATACCCTATTGGATTAGCTCATGACTGTCAGCAGCTAGCTAGCATCCCAAGCGAGAGTTGGGATATTCCATTACCTGAAATAATAACACCAACGAAGTGTTATCGATTCTAGATTCTAGATTCTAGCAAAGCATTTTAAATAACTGTTATAATGCGCAACAAATTTAAAAGAAACACGCAACTCTAAGGTCAATGATGAACCAAAATGACATGAAAAAAGCCGCCGCAGAAAAAGCACTAGAGTTTATTCAACCCGACACCATTGTTGGTGTCGGCACTGGCTCAACAGTAAATTACTTTATTGATGCATTAGCCCAAATAAAAAATCGTATTCGCGGTGCAGTTTCGAGCTCAGAACAATCATCACAACGTTTGAAAGATCATGGTATTGAAGTTTTCGACTTAAATAGTATTGATGATCTTGACGTTTATATCGATGGTGCTGATGAAATAACTCAATATATGGCGATGATCAAAGGTGGTGGTGCAGCCCTCACTCGCGAAAAAATCGTTGCCGCCGTTGCGAAAAAATTCATTTGTATTGCTGATGACAGCAAACAAGTTGATGTTTTAGGTAACTTTCCTTTACCTGTTGAAGTGATCCCAATGGCGCGCAGCTATGTCGCTCGAGAATTAGTAAAACTTGGCGGCGACCCTGAATGTCGTCAAGGTGTTATTACCGACAACGGCAATGTCATTTTAGATGTTTATAATCTTCACATACTAGATCCTAAAGCACTTGAAACAAAAATAAATGCCCTTGTTGGTGTGGTAACAAATGGTTTGTTTGCTCTTCGTGGGGCTGACATTTTAGTGCTTGGTACTGCTACTGATGTAAAAGTGATCAAATAAAAATAACTAAGCATAAATTCGCAACAATAAATAAAAAGTCGAACAAAATAATAGCAAGAATGTGCAAATAACCCTTTAGAGTTTATACACTATATGATATTTTAGATATCTAGCCGTCTAAAAAGTTTTTTGATGGCAGTTAACATTAGCACAAAGGTAGCCATAAAGCCCATGAGTCAAAATTCATTAGCCAAAGATAAAATAAAAATTTTATTACTTGAAGGTGTTCATCCAAGTGCCGTTGAAGAATTCAACGCCAAAGGTTATAACAACATTGAGTATATTAAAACATCACTTGCCGATGACGATTTAAAAGCAAAAATCGCCGATGTTCACTTTGTTGGTTTACGATCGCGCACCCAACTCACTGAAGAGGTGTTAGCTCATGCAAAAAAATTGGTCGCTATTGGTTGCTTTTGTATTGGTACTAATCAAGTTAACTTAAGTGCGGCGCAAGAGCGTGGTATTCCCGTATTTAATGCCCCGTTTTCCAATACTCGCTCGGTTGCCGAATTAGTATTAGGTGAATTATTATTATTGTTACGCGGCATTCCAGAAAAAAGCGCAAAAGCTCATCGAGGCGAATGGAACAAATCAGCCGCAGGTTCTTTTGAAGCACGAGGTAAAACGTTAGGCATTATCGGTTATGGTCATATCGGCATGCAATTAGGTATTTTAGCCGAAACTTTAGGTATGAAAGTACGTTTTTATGACATCGAAACTAAGTTACCATTAGGTAATGCCAGTCAAACACAAAGCTTGAATGCATTATTAGCTGAAGCTGACGTGATCAGTTTGCATGTTCCACAAACAAAACAAACAGCTAATATGATCACCGCAACAGAATTTGCCGCTATGAAAGAAGGGGCAATATTCATTAATGCTTCACGTGGTACAGTAGTAGACATTGAAGCATTAGCCACAGCACTTGAGAGTAAAAAAATCGCGGGTGCCGCTATTGATGTATTCCCTGTTGAGCCAAAAAGTAACAACGAAGAATTTGTTTCGCCTTTACGTAACTTTGACAATGTTATTTTAACGCCACACATTGGTGGTAGCACCAAAGAAGCGCAAGAAAACATCGGCTTAGAAGTTGCAACGAAACTAGCAAAATACTCAGATAATGGTTCAACATTATCAGCAGTAAACTTCCCAGAAGTATCACTACCAGAGCATGCTAATACAGGGACTAATCGTTTATTGCATATTCATCATAACCAGCCCGGTATTTTGAACAAAATTAACTTAGCGTTTGCCAAGCACAATATCAACATTGCCTCACAATACCTACAAACCGACGCTAAAATTGGTTATGTGGTCATTGATATTGAATCGCACGATAGAGATTTAGCACTCAAAGAATTAAAACTGATTGAAGGAACCATTCGCGCGCGAGTTTTACATTAATTAATTTTATATATAGTGGGCAATTCCTACCTCATTGCACCACCCTACCGAACTAATTCATAGTCAGCGTAGGGTGGGTATTTTGCCCACCAAATCATACAAATATAAACCACATAACTAACCAAGCAGCAAGCCCAGCCACAACATCGTCAATCATAATACCAAAGCCACCAGTACAGTTTTTATCTAAATATGAAATTGGCCAAGGTTTTAAAATATCAAAAAAACGAAATAACAAAAAACCCACTAAAATACTTTGCCACGTTATTGGCATCGCAAACATAGTGATCATTAAACCAACTATTTCATCCCAAACAATAGCACCATGATCATGTACACCTGCATCTTTTGCAGTTTTTCCACAGATATAAATACCCGCAATGCTCATTAATAAAATAATGACCGCTAAATATAAAGATGAAATTGAAGATAATAGCAACACTAAAGGGATCGCGACTAGCGTACCAAAAGTACCGGGGGCTTTTGGTGCTAAACCACTACCAAACCCTAAGGCAAGAAAATGAATAGGGTCTTTTAAGTTGAATTTTGCGGGGGTATGTTTTGTCATTAGTTTTTATTATTTATCTTTTATTTAAATTATATAAAACAAATTTATTTGAATATTTAAAAGGTGGTGGGCAATTCGTTCCTCATTGCACCACCCTACGGTGACGGTATTTACACGCTATTTATCGGTAAAATGCTCAAATCCTTGCATATCAATAAACACCGATTCACCATTAAGTAGTGTTTTTATCTTATGAGAAGAGTCTAACTGTCCAATACAGGTTATTTTAACTCCTGTTGTCGCTAGTGCGGTCTCCATGGCAACTTTATTATCTGCAGCCACAGTAAATAACAATTCATAGTCATCACCGCCCGTTAACGCTAATTTATAAGCATCCATTAAAGGTAAGGACTCTTGCATTGCTAGCGATAACGGTAAATTATCTAAAATTAGGTTTGCACCTACATTTGAGGCTGAGCAAATATGACCTAAATCAGCGGCTAAACCATCAGAAATATCTATTGCCGCTGAGGCATATTCGCGTAATACCTGCCCTACCAAGACTCTAGGCTTAGGAAAGTCTAATTTCGTTTGAATATTAGCTTGATGAACTTCTTCAATATCAACAGACCCCTGAATATATAGCAAGGCTAATGCCGCATCACCAATATCATCGGTAACAAACAACCAATCGCCAGCTTTAGCACCTGCCCGTGTTAAATACTTGTCATACGGTGTATAGCCTTGTGCAGTAACGGTTACACTTAAAGGGCCTTGGGTCGTATCACCACCGATTAGCTGAACATTATAAAATTCACATAATTCAAACACACCTGCGCTAAAGTCAGCAGCCCAATGCTCATTTATTTCAGGTAACGTTATCGCTAAAGATAACCAAGCGGGTTCTGCGCCCATTGCGGCTAAATCAGATAAACTAACAGCAACTGCTTTGTGACCAATAGAGCGGGCGCTAGTATTTAGCGGAAAATGTACACCCGCAACTAAGGTGTCGGTAGTAATGGCTATATGTTGACGCTCAGTAGGCTGAATTAAAGCGCAATCATCACCAATACCTAAGACTACATCTTTACGCGTTATTGATTGCTCAGCAAAATAACGTTTAATGAGTTCAAATTCTTTCATTGATCATGCTTTGTAGTGTAGGGGGTCAGTGACAACGTATTAAAAAATAATGAATATGTAATAACTAGCATTTGTCACTGACCCCCTATATTTTCTAAAAACAATGAATATATACTGACTAGCATTCGTCACTGCACCTATATTTTACCGTCACCCAGCTTTTTGCCGTCATCCTGACGTAGGTCAGGATCTAAACAATAAAGTTAACCTTGTGGGCGTAACTGTTTAACGGCCTTATCAAGAACACCATTAATAAATTTATGGCTATCGTCGGCTGCAAAAGACTTTGCTAATTCAATCGCTTCATTAATAACTACTTTGTAAGGTACGTCTTTTACTTCACTCAATTCAAATACAGCCATACGTAAAATAGCTTTTTCAACTTGATCAATGTCTTTCAAAGGACGGTCTACATGCGGAGAAATAGCCGCATCTAACGACTCTAAATGTTCGCCAACACCACGTAATAACAATTGAAAATAAGGAATATCAAAACGTCTTTTTTGGTTATCTATCAAAAAGTTTGTTTCAATTTCAGTTAAGTCATTTTTGCTTAATTGCCATGAATAAATGGCTTGCACCGCAAATTCACGGGCTTTTCTTCTTGCTGATACTTTCACTATACGTCCAAATAATTTGCTTAAATTTTAGCTAACACATTAACCATTTCAATAGCACTTAATGCGGCTTCTGCACCTTTATTACCTACTTTAATACCCGCTCTATCTATTGCTTGTTCAATGGTATCGGTAGTAATAACACCAAAAGCAACCGGTAAGGTAAATTCCATCGCCACTTGTGCTAAACCTTTATTACATTCACCCGCAACAAAATCAAAATGCGGCGTACCACCACGAATAACCGCACCAATAGCAATAATGGCATCAAATTCACCTTTTTGCGCTAAACGTTTTGCGGCAATGGGCAACTCATAAGCACCCGGTACTTTAACAATAGTAATATCACTGTCAGCCACATCACCGTGACGTTTTAAGGCGTCTAATGCCCCTTCGAGTAAACGCTCAACGACAAAACTGTTGAAACGAGAAACAACAATGGCAAATTTTTTGCCTGACGCCTTAAAATTAGCTTCAATGATATTCATTAATATACCTACCTATAAGAACCAGCTAGAAAAACTAGCTATAAAAAATTGTCGGCATTCTAACAAAATATAGTCAGGGATGGAATTTATTCAACTATTTAACAGCACAAAACAACAAAATCAGGTACTATTTCGTAAAAGATAATAGAACTTATCGCTCAACCATTAAAATATACAAATAAAAACTTACTATGACACTCTATTTTTCATCTAAAAACATACCTGCTTTACAAGAATTAACCATGCAACAGCGTAGGGAGACAATGCAAAAGGCCGAGAATAAATTTACTGCGCCAGAAAAGATATTATTAAACCTAATTAAACTGAGCATTTTGGTGCCAATGTTTTTATATATGGTTTGGCTGGATGGCTGGCAGCTAATTTTGCCGCCAGTATTTGCTGTGATAGGCTACTTTTTTGTTTATAGAGTTATTATATTAGCGTTAATAAATAAAAAGCTAGCCAAGGCTTTATCACAAACCAAGTGAACTAATATATTTTTCCCCTAAGATGATAGAGCCCTGTAAATTAAGGTGATTAGAGTCACGATATATGGGGACACCCTCTATATAGGTTGGGCATTCGCCCTTTTTACAAAACAAACTTTCTGGTGATATAAAGTCAACTTTATTATTATAATCAATATGTAAATTATTGAATACCGCGACTAACTTTGGAAAAGTCTTTTCTAATGGAGAAACTTTACATTCACTTAAAGTGTTCATTTGATGATTTAACAACTTATTTAAATAACAGGCGCTTAAATCCATTTTTTGACGAGGTAACATTTCAATGACTATCGGGTTAATATCATGAGCAAGTAAGATATCAAGCGTATTACGTAATGACTTTATAACAATATCGAGCTTTGATTTATTGTTTTCTTTAACTAATAAGTCTTCTAATAAATATCCCCCCCAAGCAGCAGCTAAAATTACCGTTTGAGGCTTATTATCAATAATATAACTTATAACTTTGTCATTCCTCTTAATGCATTCGCTTTTAGCACCTTGAGCATTAATATAAAGCCCTAATAATGGTGGACAATTACCTCGGCTTATCTCAAGAATATTTAAACCTAAAGCGACTCCCATAACATCAGCAAAGCCCGAAAAATGATTAGCATGAGAATCCCCCCACAAAATGGCCTTTATTGCATTCTCTTTTTTAGAGCCTAAAAAGCATCGTTCAGAATCATCTATTTTTATATTATTGGTATGACATGTTTCGCGGCCAAGTTCGGGTTTACTATTTAAAGCCGCTTCTGCAAGCACAACCTGTGGTTCAAATCGTACAGGAAAAAACTGATTAGCCTTACTAACAAAAAACACGCTTAACAATGCAATTGCAGGTAGCACATAAAAAGAAAGTGCAACTTTATGTTGTTTAGCCCAATTTGAGTAGCGCACTGTTTTTTCAATAAATCGCCAACTAAAATAAGCAAAAACAAAAGATAACACCAACAATAAAAGTTGATTTTTAACGTCTAAAGAAAAGCCATAAATTTTAGCAAACGTTATTAACGGCCAATGCCACAAATACAATGAATAAGATAAAAGCCCGATAAAAACCAGTAGTTTATTACCGAGGATAGTATGTGAGATACATCGACCATTTACTCCTGCAAGTATAATCCCAGCGGTAGCTGTGCATGGAATAACAGCCAATACTCCGGGAAATTGCGAAGCTTCATCAAAAGTGATCGCGGTATAAAACAATAAACTAATAGAAACAACAAATAAAACATTAGCAGCAGCAATGGATAATTTGATAATACTCGCCTGTCTAAAAATCAAAACAGCAAGTATAGAGCCAATTAAAAACTCATGAATTCGACTCACCACTAAAAAGTATGCTGCTTGTTGATAAATATGGGTTAAAAAATAAGAAACAAATAGTGCTAAAATGAAAATAATTAATAATGTAAAATATTGTAGTTTTTGGCTCTTTATCTTTAACCATAAAACAACCGTCAACGGCATTAATAAATAAAACTGCTCTTCTACCGATAAAGACCATGTATGTAAAAGCGGTATTGAATCTGCTGCAGAAGAAAAATATCCACCTTGAGTAAATAAGAAATAAAAATTAGAGGAAAAAAACATAGAGCTAATTGCACTTTCTTGGAATTCCCCAAATGCAATAGGTGGTAGTAAAAACCAAGCAGCGGTTAAACTAAAGATAATAATAACTAAATATGCAGGTATTAAACGTGTCGCACGACGAGCATAAAAACGAGAAAAAGAAAAAGCCCCTCCAACAGATTCTTTTAATACAATACCTGTAATAAGAAAACCTGATATTGTAAAAAAAACATCTACACCAACAAATCCGCCCTTAAATAAAGCAAAATCTAAGTGAAAAAAGAGTACCACTAGAACCGCAAAAGCTCTTAAACCGTCGATATCAGCTCTATACTTTAGCATAGCAATTCCATTTAACTGTTACGATAACAGCAAAGAATCAATAATACGTTGGCATGCTTTGCCATCCCCATAAGGATTATGAGCATAACTCATTTTTTTATATGCTTGATCATTATCTATCAATTCAGCAACTGAAGAGGTAATTAAATCTACATCTGTACCAACCAATTTTACAGTACCCGCTAAAACAGCTTCAGGGCGCTCAGTTGTTTCTCTCATAACTAAAACAGGTTTACCTAACGATGGTGCTTCTTCTTGAATACCACCTGAGTCTGTTAATATTAAATAAGATTTATCCATTAAATAAATAAAGGGTAAGTAATCTTGGGGGGCTATTAATTTAACATTAGTTAACTTTTTAAGTAAACGGTTAACGGGTTCTTGTACATTAGGGTTTAAATGAACAGGATAAACAAAATTAAAATTAGGATATTTTTTGGCTAGTAGATAAATGGCTTGGCATATACGTTCAAAACCTTCACCAAAACTTTCTCTTCGATGTCCGGTGATCAAAACAAAAGGCTTATCAGTAATATCAGAAAAAGCCAGATCAAGTTCTGCATTAACATCCGTTTTAGTTAAAATATCCTTTTTAATTTGGAATAAAGCATCAACAACAGTATTGCCTGTAATAACAATACTCGATGGTGATACATGCTCATGCAATAAATTATCACAAGCATTTTGAGTTGGAGCAAAGTGGTACGTTGCCAAGGTACTAGTTAACGTTCTATTAGCTTCTTCTGGCCATGGGCTATAAATATTGCCTGTTCGCAAACCTGCTTCTATATGACCTATTTTTATTTGTTTATAAAATGAAGCTAACGATGCCGAAAATGTTGTCGTTGTATCACCATGAACTAAAACCCAATCAGGTTTAAATTCGTCTAATACGGGGCGCAAACCAAGCAATATTTTACTTGTTATATCTGATAAATCTTGCCCATCTTTCATTATATCTAAATCATAATCAGGGACTATGTTAAATAACGCCAAGACCTGATCTAGCATTGTTCGGTGCTGAGCAGTGACACATACTCGAGAGTCAATGCTAAGGTTTTCAGATAAACTTAGCACCAGCGGTGCCATTTTTATAGCCTCTGGACGGGTGCCAAATACGGTAAGTACTTTAATCAATGACTACTACTCTTTAAATAACCAAACAAAATAATTAAAAATTTTTTTATATCTCGGTAATCGCCTAAGATCACCTAACAAACGATACAACCACTCTATTTTTAGTTTTTGAATTAATATTGGTGCTCGTTTTAAGTTGCCGGATAATACATCAAAAGCCCCACCAACACCAATAAAAATAGCGTTGACACCCTCCTTTCTCAATAAGGATATGACGATATCTTGCCTTGGTGCCCCCATAGCAACAGCAATAATGGATGGTTTATGTTTTTTGATTTCTATTGCAATATCTTGAATAGTTTCTAACTCTAACGAAAAAAAACCATCGCGATAACCGCATACATTAACACCTTTGTCTATTAAATTATTAGCGCTTTTAGCCACTACGTCAGCTTTTGCACCTACTAAATAAACCCCGTTTCCCCCTAACTGCTCATCATGTAAAAGTGCTTCAAACAGTTCAATACCCGGAATTCTTTGACTTTCAGCTCCTTTCCATGACAAAGGTAGAGCAACGCCAATCCCATCAGCAACGACTAATTCAACTTGCTTAAAAATATTGTTATAATCTTTATTAATAACCGCTTCATATACAATTTCAGGATTAGCAGTAATTATATGGTAAGCACCTTGTGTGGTATAACTCTGTTTTATATAGAGCAAAGTATCTGATATTGAACTAAAAGGGGTAATATTAAAATGTCTTAAGTCTTTCACTTACGTCTTCCTACTATAATTACATAACTAAAAATATTTATAATAAAATAAATTACAATCCCCTTTTTACTAAATTTTGATGAAGGCATTTACAGACCACCTCTGATTTATAACAATCAACAGACTTAATAGCATTATCACTTAACGTGCTATATTCACTTTTCAATACCGAATAACAATTTAAAATGCACTGATATAAATCATCAACATTACCATCTTGAAATAAATAACCATTAGCTTTATCACTAATAAAATCAGTTAAGGGTTCTATATGACTACAAATAACAGGAATACCACAAGCTAAAGCCTCTACAGCAACCAAACCAAAACTTTCACGTCGAGTTGGAAATAAAAAATAGTCAAAACTACGATACTTATCTCCTAATTCGCTTTGTGCTAAAGGGCCATAATAAGTAACCACATTCTCTAAACCAAACTGATGTATCATGGCATTAAATTGTTCTACTTGAGAACCAGCACCATAAACAGATAGCGTAGTACGCTTAAACTGTTCAGGATTATTCAGTTTTAATTTTTGCAAAGCTTCCAGCATCAACTCCCAGCCTTTACCTTCATCAATGCGAGAAATATAACCAAAATGAATTTTTTTCTCACTTTTTGATAATGTTTTTTTAGGGAAAAATATTTTCTCATTAAATCCTGATGATTCAGATATAATTACTTTTTTATCATCAACAAAATCATGCATAATTAATAAACGACGTTTAAAAAATGCTGACGGTACAACAATAGCAATCGCATGTTTTAAAATATAAGGTGATGGAAACCCCATTATTTTATGAATCAAACGATCTCCTACCAAGTCATCACCATGAATATTAATAACATAACTAACTCTTTTAAAGGGTAATATAGGTAATAAACACAAGGTAGAATAGGTTAAGTAGTGAAAGTAAAAAAAATCACACGATTCTTTAATTAAAGCATTAACCCCTGAAAAGAAAAATATCACATAAGCGATTAATTTTTTAAAGCGGCTCATTCGAGCATTTATAACGATTGGGTCTTCTAATTTATAACCCATATCTTTTAATTGTTGATAACTTAAACCAACAAAACTACCAAAAGAAGGATCTTTTTTTGAAGGGAATAAATTAGAAATAAAACAAATTTTTTTCATAAACTTTTTTCATAATAAATGTTATTTTGTACGCAAACGAGCCAATCGTTTTTCGGCCAATTTAGGAAAGTGAGAAGCAAAAAAATAACGAATTATCTGCTCTTTTATAGGCCAACTAAACAATTTAATTAATTGTAGAAACGTTAATTTACGTTCAGCATTATATAATTTTAAAAACGTAAAACATTTAATATTTTGTGTAGACATTAATTGATGATATTTTTGATAAAATTGCTTTAAACCTGTTAGTCTATTTTCAATACTTCCTGTAATTCTAGGTTTAGAGTGAGCTGTGTGTACTATATAGGAAGGATTTGAAATTCTAAGTCCTGGGCCAAACTTTATAATTAAGCGCGTCCATATATCCCAATCTTGACAAGAAACCATATTTTCATCAAATAACCCTACCTCAATCAGACGTTGTTTACGCACCAAGACCTGATTAGATGCCTGATTAAAATTAAATTGTGATTGTAAATTAATAACTAATTCACTATTCAACTTTGCTTTACGGTAGACACCATAATCCCAATAAAATCCAGTACAAACAAAAGTATATTGATCATCATAAGCTTTAACTAATTGATCTATACGCTGCGGTAAAAACTCATCGTCATCATCTAGACCCGTGACAAATTCCCCTTTAGCATTCACTATGGCATAATTTCGTGCCGCACAAGCACCTAAGTTAGCATCAAAACGATGATATATGATATTAGAATATTGATGTAAATATTCCTCTATCATTTTTTCAGTACCATCTGTCGAACCATTATCAACAATATAGATTTCAATATTTTTATAGCTTTGCTTCAATACAGAATTAAGCGCTCGTTCTAATAGCTGTTTTCGATTAAAAGTAGGTATCCATACCGTAACTAAAGGGAGTGCGTGCATAGTTTTTCTCCCTTATTTTTATACTCTATTAATAACAAAGCATTAATTAAACCAAAACTAATGCCTAAAGTACCAGACATCCAGACATGTCCACTTATTTGAGACAGAAACAAAAGCAATAAATTTACTAATAAAACACATGGGGCAACACAGCTAGATTTTTTTAATAAAAATTTAGCTGATTGAGTTATAAAATAAAAATTAATTGAAAAACAGATTAATAATCCTGAAAAACCAAACCAAACAAAAGTATCAACGGCATCAACTTCTGCAGAATATTTTACGGGTAAATGTTCTGCAACACCGCCACTTCCTTGTCCAAAAATTTGCTGAAATAAATTACTTTGATATAAATAAACATCAAGTAAATTTTTCGAATATTCATCGCGCCCAGACCAAAGTATCCCTAAAACACCTTTTTGAGAAAAAACCCACAACAATTTATCATATAATCCTAAAGCTTCTAAAAAATCGACAATAAAAATTATTAACATAATGATCATAATAATGGCAGGAAAAAATATTTTTAATTTTAACCAAGTAAAGCGAAAAAAATGATTTCTTTCACTAAAAAGAGGAATTAAAAACACCAATAAAAATGCGGCTACCATCGCAGTTTTTGTCGCCACTAACACCCCACAAAACAAGGTTAGCACTGACATTAACAAATAATATTTTTTATAATTATTCCAAACGGCATAGAGTGCAAAACCAAATAACACAATAAAAGTAGGCCCTAATTCATTCGCTGCATAAATAAAACCATTAGCACCCACCGTTTCATCATTCGATAAAACATAAGAAGATCGCCCAAACCCTAAAGCAGCAAAACCAAGGTTTATTAATAAAAAAGAAAAATTCGACCATAACGCTATTTTTATCCATTTTTCAGTAAAATCTGGTGCATATTTAAATAAAGAATAGAAATACAAGAAAACAGCGACAGGCATAAGTATTTTAATTACATAACCAAAATCAACAGCAAAAAATGAAACTATAGGCCGCCTAAATAATTCAGCCGTAGGACCAATTAATAACAACAAAATTGAAAACAATAATAAAATAAAAAGTTTAAATTGATAGCGACTAATTAATAGCATCAACAAAACAAAAAGAGGCATTTTATAAAGCAGAGAAAGTTTTAAATCAACTCCAAACTGTATAACAAAAAAACCCGACATTATATCTATTAATAAATAAGCACTTAGCATCCACACCGTTATATAATGTAAATACATAATGATAGGTACATGCTCTTGAACTTTTTTATCCACCGCTACAAACATTAAAAACGCTCCGGATATTTATTGAAAAGTTCATAATAAGACGCTTTATAAGCCTCAATATTCTTGATCACTTTTGCAGGATTACCTACTGCAACACTATTATCGGGAATATTTTTAGTTACAACACTACCAGCACCAATAACAACATTATTACCAATACAAACCCCTGGTAAAACAATACATCCCCAACCAATAAAAACATTATCACCTATATGTATAGGATCACGATAAGAACATCGTGACCCAGGTAAATATGAAGGTTCAAAATTAGTTAATTCGGGTAAAAAAAGTGTGGGTGAAGCATCATGAGCAAGTAAAGTAACGCCTGTTATAGTGCAATTACTGCCTATATAAAAACGATCTCCTTTACTTGAACCCGATAATTTGCACTCAATCAATAATGTATTTGCTCCTATAGTAGCTCCCTGAGCACGATATTTTGCTAGCGTTAAATTAGTATGGCATTTTGCTGTCGCATTTTTTAAAACACGGTTACTAAAAAAAAGCTGAATAATACGTAAAACATAATAGTTAAACTTTAAATAAAACATTAATGCCCCTCTATGTTTTTTTCATTAGGGGTATCAAGAATTAAAACTTTAGCTAGGGTCGACCAGCTAAAACGAATTTCTGCTTGTTCTCGATTATATTGACTAACCATTTGATATTTTTCATCATCAAACTCACTTGCCTGCAAAAATGCTGAGCAAAAAGCATCAACACTATGTTCAAATGTAAAAAAGTTCTTTTCTGCATCTATAATCTCATTGCTTGCGGTAACGATACTGCCTGAACTAGGAGCAGAAATAATAGGTAAGCCACTTGCTAAACCTTCTAATATTGTTTGTCCTAATGGTTCATAAACAGAAGACATAACAAAAAAATCTGCGGCTTGATAGTATGTTTCAGGGCTAGATTGCCGCCCTAATAATTTTACTTTTGCTTGACAGTTTAATTGATTAATTAATATTTTAAATTCTTCATTTAATGGACCTTCACCAAGCACCCAAAGCTCAGCATTATCTTTATTGAGTAAATTTATTGCTCTAATTGCCGTTTCAAAACCTTTTGCTTTAACCAATCGACCAATGCATAAAAACACTTTTTTATTGGTTGCTATTCCTAGCTTCTCTCGAGCAACTAACTTCTCATTTTGGCTTAAAGGGAAAAAACGTTTTAATGACACACCGGGTTTAGTCACTAAAATATCTTGTCGAGATGTCAATTCCCGCACTTGATCTAGCATATTTTGACTAAAAACAAATAATGATTTAGCTTGTTTTATCGCTTTACTTTGTAACCGAGTATGAAACAAGAATGATGCTTTAGATCTTAGCTTTGCAATACCTTTAATATTTTGCGGTAAACTAGCTAAGGTTTCATTTTTTACAACACCGGGGATCAAATAGGATATATTTTTATAACCCGCCATATCTAATAAAATCAAATTAAAATGATAACGACAAACAACAACTGCAGGATTATATTTTTTTAAAATATGTTTATATAAAGAATACGCATGATAAATATGTTTAGTAAATCCTAAAAAACCTTGTCCAGAGCAAGCCCTATAACGATATATATCGATACCATCTTCAACTTCAAATTCAGGTAAACATAAACCTAAACCATTAATATCGCTTGCAACAATAATAACTTTATAACCAAGCGACTTATATTCTTGCCCTAAATGGTATAAAGAGTTCTCTATTCCCCCAATGCTTGGGCGATACATATTACTCGTGATTAATACATATTGATTATGATGAGTAACCTCATTTAATGATGTATTCAAGGCTGAATTCCTGTTAAACCAGTTTGTTATTAAAATAATATAAATGAGCGTTATTCATTTATTATACCAAGCAAATATTAATATTGGTATTATTACCCACTATCAATTGAGCTTTAGATAGGGATAAAGTAAAATTCGCACAAATTAAAAGTAAGGTTTAATAAAAGGAATAAACCGCAATGAAAATATTGGTTACTGGTGGGGCTGGCTTTATTGGCTCAGCGGTTATTCGACATATATTAAACTCAAGCAATGATCACGTACTAAATATTGATAAGCTTACCTATGCAGGCAATTTAACGTCGCTTAATAATTATGAAAATAATGAGCGTTATCAATTTGCTCAAATAGATATTTGTGATCAAGAAAAACTTACCCATATTTTTAGCAGCTTTCAGCCTGATATTGTGATGCATTTAGCCGCAGAAAGTCATGTTGATCGCTCTATAGATGGCCCTGCAGATTTTATTCATACTAATATTGTTGGTACCTATACTTTACTTGAGGTAGCCAGAAAATATTGGCATTCTCTTGAAAAAAACGCGAAAGAAACATTTCGATTTCATCATATCTCTACCGATGAAGTATTTGGCGATTTAGCCAATACTAATGAGCTTTTTACCGAAGAAACCAGTTATGATCCAAGCAGCCCTTATTCTGCCTCTAAAGCGTCATCTGATCACTTAGTACGAGCATGGCATAGAACCTATGGTTTACCTGTAGTTATAACTAATTGCTCAAACAATTATGGCCCTTATCATTTTCCTGAAAAACTAATTCCGCTAATGATCATCAATGCACTTAATGGCAACCCTTTACCTATTTATGGCAAAGGCGATCAAATTAGAGATTGGCTATATGTAGAAGATCATGCACAAGCCTTACTTACCGTTGCCCAAAAAGGAAAAGTGGGCGAAACCTACAATATTGGTGGTCATAATGAAAAAACCAATCTTGAAGTAGTCACCACCCTTTGCCAATATTTAGATGAATTAATTGAAAACAAACCTAATAACATTAGTAGTTTTAGTGAACTCATTAGTTTTGTTAGCGATCGCCCAGGGCACGATTTAAGGTATGCTATCGATGCCACAAAAATAAAAAAACAATTAAATTGGCAACCCCAAGAAACGTTTGAAACAGGGCTCAAAAAAACTGTTTTATGGTATTTAAATAACAAACCGTGGTGGCAAGCTATTTTAGACGGTAGCTACCAAACACAACGACTAGGATTAGAAACAAAATGAAAGGAATAGTACTTGCGGGCGGCTCTGGCACTCGACTTTACCCAATAACTCGCGGAATATCTAAACAGTTATTACCTGTTTATGATAAACCGATGGTTTATTATCCAATATCGGTATTAATGTTAGCTAATATTAAAGAAATATTAATAATTACCACCCCTGAAGATATTGAAAGCTACCAAAGATTATTAGGCGATGGGTGTCAATTTGGTGTTCAGTTTAGCTATAAAATACAACCTAAACCTGAAGGCTTAGCGCAAGCATTTATGTTAGGAAAAGAATTTATAGGTAACGACAGTGTTTGCTTAGTGCTTGGCGATAATATTTTCCATGGTCAAGGATTTGTGACTAAACTAGAAAATGCACAAAAGAATATTACCGGTGCAACGTTATTTGGCTATCAAGTAAAAGATCCTGAACGTTTTGGTGTAGTTGAATTTGATGAGCATTATAAAGTAAAACACATTGAAGAAAAACCAACCAACCCTCGTTCAAATTGGGCATTAACCGGCTTATATTTTTACGACAACCAAGTTATTGAAATAGCCGAAAACATTAAACCATCAGCGCGTGGCGAGCTAGAAATAACATGTGTTAACCAAGAATATTTAAACAGAGGTCAACTCAACGTTGAATTACTTGGTCGTGGTTTCGCATGGTTAGACACTGGCACGCATGATAGCTTATTAGAAGCAAGCCAATACGTACAAACCTTAGAGCATCGTCAAGGTTATAAAATAGCCTGTTTAGAAGAAATTGCCTTTCGTAATGGCTGGTTATCACAAACTGAGTTAGAAACATTAGCCCAACCCTTAGTAAAATCTGGTTATGGACAATATTTAATGGCGATAGCTAATGGCCGATAGTTTTACCATTGAATTACTTGAATGGGATAGTAATTTTTTTAACCAACGTATCGGTCAATTAAGTTTTGAAAAAAACGCTACCATGATAGAAAAAGGTAACGATTTTGATCTCATTCAAGCAAAGGTATTAGCAACTAATTATCAGCAAATCAATTTACTTAATCAGCTAAATTTTAAATTAGCGGAAGGTGAAATAGATTTTTCAATTAATATTAATACCAAAAACAAAGGCAGTAATTCAGTAAACATTCAGTTAGCAACACCAAGTGATATTCAGCAAATAAAAACTATTGTTGATAATTCTTTTACTGCTAGCCGTTATCGTGCTCCTTGGTTTAATGAACAGCAACGAAATCAGTTTTACCAACTATGGGCAGAAAAAGCCGTATTAGGTACCTTTGACGATGTTTGTTTACTCATTAAAGAGGATAAACACATTAAAGGTTTTGTTACTTTAAGGTTTAATGAAAGTGCATCCCGTATAGGTTTAATTTGTGTAAATTCAAGTTGCCAAGGTCAAGGTGTTGCCACAACATTATTAAAGCAAGCAATGATATATTCTCAAACTAAAAATAGTAAACAATTACATGTGGCTACCCAACTTGCCAATTCGTCAGCAATTGCCTTATACACAAAATTAGGCTTTGCTATTAATACAATGTCTTACTGGTTTTATAAAACATGATCCCTTTTAATACCCCGCCTGTTGTTGGTTGCGAAGTTAACTATATTCAACAAGCCATTAATAACGGCAAACTTTCTGGCGATGGCCCCTATACCAAAGCGTGTAGCCAATGGTTTGAAAAAAACTTTAACACCCCAAAAGCGTTGCTTACCCCATCATGCACCGCCGCATTAGAAATGGCAGCCATATTAATAAATATTCAGCCCAATGATGAAGTTATTATGCCTAGCTACACGTTTGTATCAACAGCTAATGCTTTTGTTTTAAGAGGCGCTAAAATCATTTTTGTTGATGTTGAACAAAACACCATGAATTTAGATATAAATGCGGTAAAAGCAGCCATAACGTCAAAAACCAAAGCCATTGTACCAGTGCATTACGCTGGTGTAAGTTGTAATATGACGGCATTAATGGCTGTAGCTAATACTCATAAGCTTTGGGTAATAGAAGATGCAGCGCAAGGCGTAATGTCAACCTATCAAGAAAAAGCCCTTGGCACTATAGGCCACATTGGTTGTTTTAGCTTTCACGAAACTAAAAATTATACCTCAGGTGGTGAAGGTGGAGCTATTTTTATCAATGATAAAAGCCTAATAGAGCGCGCTGAAATTATTCGTGAAAAAGGCACCGACAGAAGTCAATTTATTAGAGGGCAATTAGATAAATATACATGGCAAGATGTAGGCTCAAGTTATCTGCCATCTGAACTACAAGCAGCTTATTTACTTGCACAATTAGAAAATGCTGAGGTTATTAATAACAAACGTTTACAGCATTGGAACACATACCATCAAGCATTTAAACCATTAGTAAAACAAGGGTTATTAGAACTTCCATATATTCCTAATGACTGTGAACATAATGCTCACATGTACTATATAAAGCTAAAAAACCTAAAGCAACGTAGTGCATTTATTGATTATTTAAAACAAAATGACATACTGAGTGTTTTTCATTATATACCGCTGCATTCTAGCCCTGCGGGACAAAAGTTTGGAGAAATGAAAGGCGAAGATAACTTTACCACAAAAGAATCTCAACGACTGGTTAGGCTCCCGATGTATTACCAGCTTAGTGAAGTTCAACTTCAACAAGTTATTAACGCAGTAAAATCATTTTTTGAGTAAAGATAAAGAGTTATGGATAGCAGTCTTAATACTTGAATTCGAGATGTAATCGTTAACGCTACCATCTACGGTTTAAAATCACAAACATTGATAAAACAGCACAAATGACCTATTACGAGCACCATAAACAGGTTTCAAAGGAAAGTATCATGCATACGATATTAGCAGAAAGCACTACGAGTATTTCTGAACTAAAGAAAAACCCAATGGCCGTAGTTGAGCAAGCTGATGGTTTTCCTGTTGCTGTACTTAATCGTAATCAACCTGTATTTTATTGTGTTCCTGCTGCTGCTTATGAGCTTTTAATGGACAAACTGGAAGATATAGAACTTGCCCAACTTGTTGAAGAACGCAAAGATCAGCCTGAAATAAAGGTTAATTTAGATGACCTATGAATTAGTTTTCAAACAAGATGCTCACAAAGAGTGGAATAAGCTAGATCCAACTATTAGAGTGCAGTTTAAGAAAAAACTAATTGAAAGATTAGAAAATCCAAGAGTAGAGTCGTCACGCCTTAACGGCATGAAAGATTGTTATAAAATAAAACTACGTAAAGCAGGTTATCGTTTAGTTTACCAAGTGCGAGACTTAGAAATTCTTATTTCAATCGTTGCTGTTGGTAAAAGAGAGCGTAATGCAGCTTATAAAATTGCCGCTAAACGCATTTAGGATTCAAGGTGTATGAGAATAGACGCTTAATATACTGAAACCGTCATGCTGAACTTGTTTCAGTATCAGTATGACAATATAAATACTATTCTTTCAACTTTTCACTTTCCACTTTCATGAGCAAAAGGCATAATCGCATAACCCTATTAACTTTTTTTCAGTAATGCAAAAACTCTTTTAAACATAATATGCCACTTATCTGCTGCTGCATCTTCTGAAAAATGTTTCATAATAATCCCTTTACTTTTAGCGAGATCAGCAATACTTTTTTGTTTAAAATTTACTAATTCAGCTACCGATATTGCCGCTAACCTATCGGTATCTTGTACAACTAATTCATGCTGTTGTAAAAACAAACAAGACAAAGTATCTTGACGTAAAAAAACCGCTTTACCCATATAAAGAAACTGAAAAATATTGCCCATCGCTTGTTGGCGATTATGATAATAACAAGCAAAATCTATATCACTAATAAACGCTTTGTATTCGTCTGGCTTCATAAAGCTATCTAATGCAATAAAATCATCAGCAAACAACTCCTGACCTAACGACTTTACTCGTGCGACGTAATCAGTATCAACAATGGCATACGATAAAATACAATAAATTTTTATATCACCTTTTAAGTGCGCAAGAGCAGCAAGCATTTCAAGATGGTTATTTTGCGGATCGGCAGAATTTCCCACTAAAAAACTTAATTTTTTCGAGTTTTTTGCTTGGCTAGTTAAAGCAATATCAGCTTCTGCTTTATAACTTGTCGGATTTGGGTAAAAAGCATTTAAATGTACCGCTTTACTCTGATAATTTATTTTTATTAACTCTAATTCATCAGGAATAAGCGATGAAATAAAAAAGAATTTTTTAATCATACTTTTACGTAAACGCTCATTTAAATAACCCACTATATTTTTAGGGCGGTTTTGAAAATAATAAATATCGCCACCCCATGTCATCCATAGTGATTTTTCACCTAATGCGGTAAATTTAAATAAAAAGGTAAGAAAGGCTAAAAAAGGTCCCATATAAAATAAACCATGAAAAACAACTAAATCATAATCAGGTGATAAAAATAATTTAATTAATTTTGTCATTTTAGTAAGGCGATTAAATTCATTAAGATGAATAACATTTGCATCATTTGAATTAAAAGCCTCGTTAACATTATCACTAGCAATTAATGACACATAAGTATGATTATAACTATCCAAATAAGCTTCACTAAACTGAATAAACTTACTGTTATACTTATCAGGTAACTTAGTAACCAAATGTAAAATATGTTTTTTTTTCATGATTTAACTTTTTATTGCTCTAATAATTGTTTTTAAATTATAAATTCGTTCGCTATATAAACTAAGCACTATAACCAAGCTAGTTAGTGTAAGGTACCAAGGTAGAGAACTTACTGTTAAGGCGGGCCACAGTGCATTTACAAATAATAATAAGGCAACAAAATAAAGTTTACCGCTATTAAATTGCTGCCATACTTTTTTAGAAATTTCAGTACGCAAAATCAAATACAGCCCAAACGCTGCTGCTACCGCTACCGCAGCGCCACCCGCTGAAAAAACAGGTATCAATAATACACATAACAACAAATTTAAAAATAATGGTAATACTGTTATAACAATAGCGTAATTAGTTTTACGGGCAATATTAATTCCGACCACAGTTGTTTCAGATAAAGTATAAAACACTGGAAACAGCATACAAGCGGGTAACAAATACACTACACCTTGATAGGTTTTAGGCAAAAACAATACAATTAATGGACTAGCTAAAACAACCATAAAGAATACGCTAGAAAGTATAATGACCACCCAGTCTGTAACCATTAAAAACTGCTTAATATTTGTTCCTTGTTGATGCCAACGATAAACAATAGGAGCCCAAATGGTTGAAAAAACTTGTTGAAAAATAGCCATCACCGCAGCAAAACTATAGGCTACAGAATAAATACCAAGTTGTTCTAAACCTGAGTAATAGCGAATAGCCCAGCGATCAATAGAAATTAGTCCCCAATAAGCAAACCCAGAAACAACTAACGGTGTACCAAATTTAATCGCTTTTTGAGTGATCTTCTTATTAAAACTACTCGTTAAAGCTAAATAACATTCTTTGCGGGTTAACAAAACAGCAACAATAGCTGCCACAACCAAAGCAGTGCAACTAAAAGCAAAAGCAATATAAAAATCACCTTCACCTTTGAATATAAATAAAAGAACCAAACTAATTACTAACGTTACTTTCGCGCTAACTTGCAATAGTGAATAATGAAAACCTCTTTCTTGCATGCGTAACACTAAACTAAGAAAACGATATAAAATACTAACAATAACAGCTAAAGCAATACCACTAGCAATTAGCAAAGTATTATTTGATAATGAAAATAGCAACTTAACCAACGATTGATTAAATATAATGATAGCAATAACAGCAACAACAACAACAACAAATGACAAACTCAGTACTGAACGTAGCAATTGAGTCTTATTTTCAACCTCATGATATTCTCGAACATAGGCCTGATCTAACCCAAGCGTTAATACCAAGGCAGTACCCGCTAAAAAAGTATTGAACATAGTAATTTGCCCAATAACCTCGGGCGTAAAAATCCACGCCATTAATGGTACGCTGAGCAATCCTAAAGCTGCAGCAGCAAAAGGACCGATAGCAAAACCAATTAATTTAGCAAGGTTCATAGCTTAAGCTGAAAATAATTAATCATCTTTCACGGGATAAATAGAGACATAAATAAACGAAAGCAGTAAGGAAAAAAGCCCGCCTAAAAAAGCACCTACAATAGTAATTAATGCTCTTGATGGTGCTGATTTTTGTTCTGGTGTCACTATAGGGGTTAACGTTTTAAACAGATACTCTTTACTTACTTCGGTTAACAACACTTGCTTAGTTTGCTCTGCAATAATGGTATAAAATATTTGCTGCATTTCAGCAATATTAGTCAATCGCACTTGCTGCTGTAAATATTTAATGCTTTCTTCTGCTTGTTTTTTATCTTTTTCTCGCCAATAGGTATTTAAATCTTCAATTAACCAAGCTAACCATTTAGCAGATAAATGTGGAGAAACAGTGATTAAAGAAATAATAATCATTCCCTTTTTCTTTTTATACTCAATTTTAATTAAACTAAGCATTTTATCATAAGCTTCCCAAGTGCTAGGGATAATTTTGAACCCTTGCGGCGCACTCCTAACCCATTTATGTGTTTTACTATTATATATTTGTTCATCATAGATTAGAGAATTAGTTGCTTTATTCCAACTTTTTGCTGCTAATAATTGAGGTAAAATTTTATGTTTACTAATAAATCCCTGTAAAAAACTTCTCGACTTTAATAGTTCAATGGCAATCGCATTATTATCACCCTTACCACCACCAATATTGATACCAGCCATGCTTGCTAAACCACCAAACTGACCTGCTAATTGCGACAATCCCCCTGATGAATCATTTTGAGCAGGAACATAAATACTTTTTGCGGTATAAACATTAGGTTTTTGTAAAGCTAAGTAAGCGGCTATAAAAGTAAATAACACGGTTACCAAAATAATAAACCACTTCATGCGCCATACCATACGATAAAGCTTTGTAAAGCTAACAATATCTGAAGAGTTTTCTAAATCGAGTAATTCATGTGCCATTTATTTATTATCCATCACCACATTATTTAATGGCGCGTATTGTAGCATTTTACTAATAAGGCTCAAAGGGGTCAGTGACAAATACCCCCTGAAAGTTAATTTAGCTATAAGTAGATCAAAATTTGTCACTGCCCCCCTATATCGCTGCCCCCTACGCTGCTTTATTCCTTATTTAGCTACCAAAAATGCCTTGAAAATTTACTATTATTTAATTTTATAATTAAGAACTCTTTAGGTTGATATTGCTTTTTGAACGCTAAATAAATATCTCCATACCATTTATTTTCGGCCAAATTTGCATCCGATAAAGTAACATGCTGCCCTATAAACTGACTTATTTCATTAATATTACTTTTTATTTTATTGGTTCTAACACAAAGCACCTCAATATTCTCTGTTTTTATAATGCCTAGCCCTTTTGCTTTATCAAATGATTGTTGATAAATATCGATACCAGTCATCGGAAAAAATTCGCGGTCAAACCAAGTTAGAGCATAATCATGATCAAACTCTTGTTGAAAAACATCAATCAACACACTTGCTTGTTGATCACGCGTAGGTAAAGCAACTTTTCTAGTATTCAAACAATTAGTATGAGCGGCAAATAAATAAGCATCTAAATCATGAAAAAACATTGAAATATTACGCGCAAGAGGGTCTCTAACTAAAGTGATGATTTTAGTATTTTGTCGTTGTTTAAACGCTCTACGTAATAAATAAGCTAATAACTCTTGTTCTAATCGATAAATAAAAAATTTAAAACCGAATTTAGCTTGCCCATACAAACGTATAGGACAAGTATGGTTTTTAGTAAAAAAAGCATGAATATGCACTGCATTGGGCAGTGAGTTTTCTAACGTAGTAGAACCTACTTTCCCCATTTGATAAATAAAAAGTGTTTCTGGGGCTTTGTATTTATCAATTAGTTGCTTATGAGCATTTAACCGATTTTTTATTTTTTTGAATAATTGACTGTTCATTATCACCTCTCGATAAAATAAGTAAAATAAGGGGGCGGTGTCACCTGAAGTCATCGGGGTCAGTGACAAAAATTATAGCCTAATTAATAAGGGGTCGGTGACAAAATTTACGATTTAGTGGGACTGGTCAAATAGCTATATTTTAGGGTAACACTTGTAGGTTGGCCTTTAGGCCATCAATCTATATTTGACGGGCTGAAGCCCGACCTACAAATACTCTATCTGTTACCTTGGTTTGATGAGTCCC
>JAESPQ010000078.1 GCA_016765535.1 Alteromonadaceae bacterium
ATAGCAAACCATTTTTTGCCACTTAAAACGGCGTTAGTGGCTCAATGATATGTGTTTTACTTTTTATTAAGTTTTGCAAATATTGTTAGTTAAATAACCGCCTTAATTATGTCAAAATGGCGCATTAATTTATTGTGGTGTTATTGGGTACAGCAAATAGAAAAGTTAATTATCAAAAGTAACAGTTAAGTTTTGTGCTTTTGGTTTGTTATTGCGCACACAGTAAAATGAATCACTTATTGGTTTAAAATGCAAAAACAAACACTTGCGCTTTAATTCGCAACTAACAAGGCATTCAAATGGACGCAAAACTGTTGGCTGCGCTCATTCTTCGCTAGTATAGCCAACAAATTTTGCGCCACTTAATGGGGCGTTATGTGCTTAGAGTATTTAAAACACATCGTTATGCGTGCCAATTCTAGCAAGTTGTAAATAGGTTTCATGTATACGGTAAATTAAAACCAAATCAGATTTTATGTGGCAATCTCTGAATCCATGCCAATTGCCAACTAGAGCATGATCAATATATTTAGCATCAAGAATTAAACTTTTTTGAAGTGTTGATATAACATTACCTACTTCAATTATTTCGGGTATTGGTAATTTCGTTATTTTTTTAAAGTCTTTTTTAAATTGAGATGAATAATCAAGAATTAACATTTACTACTTTACCTTCCGTTAACTCTGAAATAAGGCTGGTAACACTCTCTGATTTTTCACCTAAACCCTGTGATAGTTCTTGGATAGCTGTTACTGTCATAACATTAGGTTGTTTTACTTTTAATTCAAAAGGAATTCCGCCGTAATTTATTACAGCTCGAGCAAACAGTTTAAGAGCCTGAGAAGGGCTTAATCCAACTTCATCACAAATATGGGTAAAAGCTAATTTCGTATCGTGGTCTATGCGAGTTGTGAGCATTTCTGTTTTCATTTTTAAGTTCCTATTTAGCCTGTTTTGTATTACATTGTAGATCAAACGTAAGCAAAAGCACATAACAAGTTGCTTAAACGGAAAAATAACAGGGCGTTGGTATTTTTCTAATGTTGGTCGTAATGTCCACCAATTGCGAAAATGTAAACATAGTCATCGTCAAATTTATATACCAGCCTATCTTTTTGAGAAATCCGCTTCGACCATAAGCTTGATAAGTTATGTTTCAGAGGCTCTGGTTTTCCAAGTCCACTTGCAGGATCTGAGCGTAACATTTCTTTTGAAATATTACACAGCGCCTTATGGAGTTTTTTATCTTTATCTCTAAGCTGCTCATAAATAAGCCAAGTTTTACCTTCAAAGACTAATGATCTCATTTAACTGCTCTTTTGTTGGTTTATAGCCTTTATTACTGTCATGAGTACCCATTGAAGTAGCAATTTGCTTCATCAAATTACTACTTTGTAATATGTATAATGTCTCTTGTTCTCTTTCCCAGTCATCGGCACTCATAATAATAAAATCATCACCAGCGCGTCTGGTTACTTTAATCGGCACATGCTCATTAACAGTTTGTTCAACATATGTTTTTAGGTTGTCTCTAAACTGATTTACGCTTATGCTATTCATAATTAGATCACTTGTTTTGTACGGCAATGTCGTACACTATGCGCTTAAAAATATAACAAGGCAATCAACGGGTAAAAAACAGTTGGTTTTTTGCTCGTGCCTTGCTAATTTTAGCCAACTTTTCTTAGTCTCTTAAGAGTCAAATTGGATTGAATTTTGCGGTTACATCACATGAATGTGATTTATTAGAGAATGCAGAATATACATTCTCCTAAAACCGCTCCTATAAACGATAATATCGAATTTTAAAAGGCTTCTTGAATCCTGAAATTATTGAACACTTAACCTTTTTTATGTTGCTCTGCTAAATACAACCATGTGGGTAACACGGTATCAGGATTCAACGAAACACTATCAATGCCCTGCTCAACTAACCAAGCGGCAAAATCTGCATGATCGGATGGTCCTTGACCACAAATACCCACATATTTACCTCGTGCTTTACACGCTTTTATTGCCATTGATAATAACATTTTTATAGCAGGATCACGCTCGTCAAACAAATGAGCAATTAATCCTGAATCTCGGTCTAAACCTAGTGTTAGCTGTGTTAAGTCGTTTGAACCAATTGAAAAACCATCAAAGTGATCTAAAAATTGATCCGCCAATAAAGCATTTGAAGGTAATTCACACATCATTATAACCCGTAAACCATTTTCGCCACGTTTTAAACCGTTTTCAGCTAAAATTTCAATTACCTGTTCTGCTTCTTCTAACGTACGAACAAATGGGATCATTACTTCAACATTGGTTAAGCCCATGTCATTTCGTACCCGTTTTATTGCTTCACATTCTAAAGCAAAACAATCTCTAAAATCTGCTGAGATATAACGAGCTGCACCACGATAGCCGATCATCGGGTTTTCTTCATCGGGTTCAAATTCTTCACCGCCGACTAGATTGGCGTATTCGTTTGATTTAAAATCAGACATTCGCACAATCACTTTTTCAGGTGAATAAGCCGCCGCTAGCGTAGAAATACCTTCGGTTAGTTTGGCAATATAAAATTCAATAGGACTTGCATAACCAGCAATAATATCATCAATTTCATCTTTTAAATCAGCCGATTGAGTGTCGTAATTAATTAATGCTTTGGGATGAATACCGATCATTTTATTAATGATAAATTCTAAACGTGCTAAACCAATACCGGCATGTGGTAAACGCGCAAAAGAAAATGCTCGGTCAGGATTACCCACATTCATCATTATTTTAAGCGGTAATTCTGGCATATTGTCAATTTCAGATTTTATCACCTCAAAATCAAGTAATCCCTGATAAATAAAACCAGTATCACCTTCGGCACACGACACCGTAATTTTATCACCCGCTTTAATTTTACTAGTCGCATCACCACAACCAACAACAGCAGGAATACCCATTTCACGAGCAATAATGGCCGCATGACAAGTACGACCGCCACGATTGGTCACAATAGCAGAGGCTTTTTTCATGATCGGTTCCCAATCAGGATCGGTCATATCAGTCACTAACACATCACCTGGTTGTATTTTATCCATTTCATCTAATGAGGATAATACTTTAGCTGCGCCACTGCCTATTTTTTGTCCTATAGAACGTCCTGTACAAACAACCTCAGCAGTTTCTTGTAATTGAAACTGTTCCATTACATTACCACTTTCACGGCTACGCACGGTTTCAGGACGTGCTTGTACAATATAGAGTTTACCGTCTAAGCCGTCTTTTGCCCATTCAATATCCATAGGGCGTTGATAATGTTTTTCAATAATAACCGCTTGTTTAGCAAGGTTTTGCACTTCATCATCGGTTAATGAAAATTGATTCGATTGGGCTTCATCAACATCAATCACTTCCACTTGTTTACCATGCTCTTGGGCGTTGGTATAAACCATTTTAATCGCTTTACTACCAATATTACGGCGAACAACACTAGGATTCCCTTTCGCTAAAGTAGGTTTGTGAACATAAAATTCGTCAGGGTTAACAGCGCCCTGCACTACCATTTCACCTAAACCATAACTTGAGGTAATAAATACCACATCTTCAAAGCCTGATTCAGTATCAATAGAAAACATAACACCTGATGAAGCAATGTCACTACGTACCATGCGTTGAATACCTGCAGATAGCGCCACACCACGATGATCATAACCTTGGTGAACACGATAAGAGATAGCACGGTCATTAAATAACGAAGCAAATACGTGCTTAATAGCGATCATAACAGCATCTAAACCACGTACATTTAAAAAGGTTTCTTGCTGGCCAGCAAAAGACGCATCGGGCATATCTTCAGCGGTTGCCGATGAACGTACGGCAAAAGAGGCATCCGTTGCAAATTCCCCAGCAAGTTTTGCATAAGCTGCATCAATCTCTTGCTGCATTTGTGGTAAAAATGGGGTGTCGATGATCCATTGACGAATAGTTTTACCTGCTTTTGCTAAGGCATTAACGTCATCAACATTTAAATCATCTAATAATTGATAAATTTTGTCGTTTAAGCCACTTTGCTCTAAAAACTCATTAAAAGCATAAGAGGTAGTTGCAAAACCACCAGGGACTTGCACACCAACATTGGCGAGATTTGAAATCATTTCACCGAGTGATGCATTTTTACCGCCAACGCGATCTACATCATTCATTCCTAAATTTTCATACCAAAGTACATATTCTTGCACGACAACTCTCCATTAAAGGGATAATATTTAATTGATAAAGTTCTTTATTGAGAACTAATATCATTTTACACTGACAGCCTTAGAAACGAAATTAAAAGTTTTCATAAGCTATTACAAAAAGAGTCTATTGTTATGCGCGCAGCATTTTATATTTCTGATGGCACGGCTATCACCTCTGAGGTTTTTGGTCATGCTTTATTGTCTTTATTTCCAATGGAATTTGAACATTATACTATTCCTTTTGTTGAAACAGTTGAACAAGCGCTTGAAACAAAAAACAAAATAAATAAATCAAGTAAACGTTCTGGCGAGCCACCATTAGTTTTTCATACCTTTGTTAAGCCTGAAATTAGAGAAATAATTGATAGCTGTGATGCGATTATTTATAATTTTTTAGAACACTTTATTAATCCGCTTGAACAACAACTTGGCGTAAAAGCAAAACCAAAAGCTCATCGCACCCACAGTATTCATGAAAATAGCTATGATTTTAGAATTGATGCGGTAAATTATGCCCTTGCTAATGATGATGGTGGCAATATAAGTAATTATGAACATGCCGATGTTATTTTAGTAGGCGTTTCACGTTCAGGTAAAACCCCAACCTCGCTTTATTTAGCATTACAATATGGTATTAAAGCGGCAAATTACCCTTTTACCGACGATGATATGGATGAATTGCAAATTCCTGACTTTTTAAAAAAACATAAAAAGAAATTATTTGGTTTAACCATAGATGCACAGCGCTTAATTGATATAAGACACAACCGTTTATCAAACAGTAAGTATTCTTCCGCTAGACAATGTCGTATGGAAGTTAGAGAAGTTGAAAAATTGTATAAAAAAGAAAAAATTCCTTTTTTAAACACCACTAAATTGTCAGTGGAAGAGATCACCGCTAAAATTTTATCGGAAACTAAACTGCAAAGATATAAATACTAATTTCTACTAAAATAGTTGATTTAAATCAGGCTAAAAGGTTGGCATTACGACACTTTTTCGCTATGTTAACCGCCTAGTAAATATGTCAAATCGAAGCATGCTTAATGACCATAAAAACTGATGAATTTCGTACCTCATTAATTGAAAACTTAGTGTCTCCCGCTCAATTAGCCCAACAAATTCCATTAACTCAAAATACAGCCGATTTTATTATCGATAGTCGTAAAACCATTGAAAATATTATTGAAGGTAAAGATAAACGTTTATTAGTAGTTATTGGCCCTTGTTCTATTCATGATCCTGTTGCAGCAATTGATTACGCTAAAAAATTAAAAGTATTACATGATAAATTTATAGATGATTTATTTATTGTGATGCGCGTTTATTTTGAAAAACCTCGCACTACGGTTGGTTGGAAAGGCTTAATTAGTGATCCTGATCTTGATAAATCATTTAAAGTTGCCAAAGGGCTTAATTTAGCTCGACAGCTATTAATTGAAATTAATGATATTGGTCTGCCAACGGGTACTGAATTTTTAGATATGGTTACAGGGCAATATATTTCTGATTTGATCAGCTGGGGAGCTATTGGTGCTCGTACAACCGAAAGCCAAGTTCATCGCGAACTCGCCTCTGCGCTATCTTGCCCTGTTGGTTTTAAAAATGGTACTGACGGTAATGTCAAAATAGCCAGTGATGCTATAAAGGCTGCCAGTGTATCTCATGTACTTTATTCGCCTGATAAAAGTGGTCAAATGTGTATTTATCAAACTCATGGTAATCCTTTTGCCCATATGATTTTACGTGGCGGTAAAGAACCTAATTATCATGCTGATGATATTGCTAACGCTTGCAATTTATTAAAAAAGACAGAGCTACCAACCCGTATTATGATTGACTGCAGTCATGGTAATAGTTATAAAGACCATACCCGACAAGCAGAGGTTGCTACTTCGTTAGCCGAACAAATTGTAGCGGGTAATAGCAATATTTTTGGTGTGATGATCGAAAGCTTTTTAGTGGCTGGAAAACAAGCCGTAACAGAGCCAAAAAATTTAGTCTACGGACAAAGCATTACGGATGCTTGCATTGACTTACCCGCCAGTGAAACTATTTTAGTTGAACTCGCACAAGCAATCGCTAAAAATTAAATAAAAAATCAAATAAATAAAAAAGGCTGCCAATGCAGCCTTTTTTATTTTAATAACACCATTATATACCCAAGATCTTTGAGTCACAAAATATCGTGGCTCACATCCCTTTTTAAAGAGTGAGAAAACACAAAAAAAACATTTAAGTAATCATTTTAAATGTTGAACATGATTCATTTCTCCGCCTAGCACACGAATAACTCTTAATTTATCCCCATGAGCGGATTTGTAGCAAGTAACTGAAGCACTTCGTCTATTTGGTCTAGATATTTATCTGCTTGGTCAGTTCCCCAATTATCGAAGGAGTATGTCCATATATCAACCAAAACATAGAACAAGTTAATTAAGTTAATCAATATTCCTCCCATTTATCAAGTAGATTACCTGTTAATGTGTGTTGAATACCAGTTAAAGTTTTCTTGTGCGCTTTCTAAACATATACAATAAATCAGTTTTAACCGATATACCGTTAAAATTTTAAAGCAGATAATCAACATCATTACGATTAAAAAATCATAATGATGTTTAAATTAAAATCAGACGGATAAAGACGATATAAACTAAACGTTACTTATCGTTATTACCAGATTCTACTCGGCTTTTTAATTTTTGACCCGGTCTAAAAGTTACCACTCGACGAGCAGAAATTGGAATATCTTCACCCGTTTTAGGATTTCTACCCGGACGTTCGCTTTTTTCACGAATATCAAAATTACCAAAACCAGAAAGTTTTACTTGCTCACCACTTTCTAATGTTTCGCGAATGTTCTCAAAAAAACATTCCACCATATCTTTTGCATCACGTTTACTTAAACCTACTTTCTCAAATAAATGCTCTGCTACTTCTGCTTTTGTTAGCGCCATTGTTTTAATCCCTCAGTGATGCATGTAGTTCGCTAGTTAGTGCTTTTACTACGCGATCAACCACTTGGTTAATGTCTTTTTCTTCAAGAGTTTTCTCACGATCTTGCATAAACAAACCGATGGCTAAGCTCTTAAACCCGTCGTCTATACCATTACCTCGGTATACATCGAATAATTTTAGATCAAATAAAAGATTTCCGCCAACCTTTTCAATAAGTTGTAACACATTTTTTGCCTCAACATGCTCTTTTACGACCACAGCGATGTCACGTCTATTCGCAGGAAAGCGAGACACATCACAGGCTTGCGGGATTTTCAATGTTGAAATTTCAGCCAATAATAATTCAAAAATTAATGTGCGACCATTTAATCCTAATTTTCGTTCTAATTCAGGATGTAAGGCACCAATATAACCAACCAAAGTCCCGTTTTTAGTTACGGCAGCAGTCTGTCCTGGATGTAAAGCGGCTATTTCTGCTTTAGAAAACTCATAGTTGCTAGCCTTTTCACCCGCTAATGATAACAAGGCCTCAACGTCGGCTTTAATATCATAAAAGTCAGTCGCAGCCTTTTCTTGACTCCAATGTTCATCAAAACGCTGACCACCAATAACCCCCGCGATCATTTGTTGTTGACGTACACCGTTTTCAGCCGATTCATCGGGAACAAAGCGTAAACCTGTTTCAAATAAACGAATTCTTTGTTGTTGACGGTTTTGGTTATAAACAACCGCTTGTAACAATCCTGTCCATAAACTTAAGCGCATTACCGACATTTCAGATGAAATAGGATGTGGTAAAGTCATTACAGCTTCGTCAGGATGAATTAACGATTGTATTTTTGGGTCAACAAAACTATAGGTGATTGCTTCTTGATAATCACGATTAACCAAGGTTTGACGTATTTTAGTTAAAGGTATTTGGGCTTCTTTTTGTGTACACATTTTCAAAAAGGCTTTGGGTGCTACATTAGGAATGTTGTTATAGCCATATATGCGCGCAACTTCTTCGATTAAATCAACTTCAATTTTAATATCAAAACGATATGCTGGTACAACAACTTGCCATTTTTTCTCTTGCTCTGCACCAGTTACATTTACCGAAAAACCTAAACGCGTTAAAATTTCAGTTACCGTCGCATCATCAATATGATGACCAATGCGCGTGTCTAATTTTTCACGACGTAAAGTCACGGCTTTTTCTGATGGTATATGTTCGCTCGATTGTGCTTCTACAATAGGACCTGCTTGACCACCAACAATCGTTAATAACAATGCTGTGGCGCGCTCCATAGCATCACGTTGTAATGTAGGGTCTATACCACGTTCATATCGATGAGAAGCATCAGTGTGTAAACCGTATTGGCGTGCTTTACCTAAAATGGCTAGTGGCGCAAAAAATGCGCTTTCTAAAAAGATATCAGTTGATTGAGCAGTTACACCTGAATGTAAGCCGCCAAAAATACCCGCCATTGCTAATGCTTTGCCGTTACCTTCAACACCCGTATCAGCAATCACTAAAGTTTGTTCATTTAGCGTGACTTCATTTTTATCTAATAAAGTGAGTTTTTCACCTTTTTGAGCATAACGAACATTAATACCACCATCAATTTTAGCTAAATCAAAAGCATGCATTGGATGACCTTGTTCTAACAACACATAGTTAGTAACATCAACAACAGGATCAATTGCGCGTGTACCACAACGACGTAACTTTTCTATCATCCATAATGGCGTTTGAGCTTTAGGATCAATGCCTTTAATAATACGACCTAAATAACGAGGGCAAGCTTCGCCTGCTGCAATATTTATAGTAAGAGCATCATCAATAGTTGCCGTAACGGCATTAATTTCAGGTTCGCTAACCTCAAGAGAGTTAAGTACACCAACTTCGCGCGCTAAACCTTTAAGCCCTAGACAGTCACCACGGTTAGCGGTTAAATCTACATCGATGGTAACGTCATTTAAATTTAAATAATCACGAACATCAACACCTATCGGCGCATCTTGTGGTAACTCTAAAATGCCGTCAGAGCTATCAGCCAAGCCAATTTCTGACTCACTACATAACATACCATTTGAAACAATACCGCGTAATTTAGCTTTTTTAATTTTAAAATTACCCGGTAATACTGCACCAACAGTAGCAACAGCGACTTTTAAGCCTAAACGACAGTTTTTAGCACCACAAACAATATCAATTAACTCGCCTTGCGCAACTTTGTCTGAGCCTTTCTCTTGATCTAAACCAAAGTCGCCCAAGCTAATTTTTGTTACTTGCAGTTTATCTGCATCTGGGTGTGGACCGCATTCAACCACTTCACCAATAATAACACCAGTAAATTCACCAGCAACAGGTTCTACACCATCTACTTCTAAGCCAGCCATGGTGATTTGATGCGTTAATTCATCTGATGAAAGTGTAGGATTTACCCACTCACGTAACCAAGATTCACTAAATTTCATTATGAGTTTCCTACTTAAATTGTTTTAAAAAGCGAAGATCATTTTCAAAGAATGCACGTAAGTCATTCACACCGTAGCGCAACATAGTTAAACGTTCAACACCCATGCCAAAAGCAAAACCGGTATAAATTTCAGGATCAATACCCACGCTTTTAAGCACATTTGGGTGAACCATGCCACAACCTAATACTTCTAACCATTTACCGTTTTTACCCATAATATCGACTTCGGCAGAAGGTTCTGTAAACGGGAAATAAGACGGACGAAAACGAATTTCAACTTCTTCTTCAAAAAAGTGGTGTAAAAAGTCGTGCAAAATGCCTTTTAAATGAGTAAAACTAACGTCTTTATCAACCATCAAACCTTCAACTTGATGAAACATGGGTGTATGCGTTTGATCGTAATCGTTACGATAAACCTTGCCTGGCGAGATAATACGCAATGGCGGCTTTTCAACTTCCATGGTACGAATTTGTACGCCAGAGGTTTGTGTACGTAACACTAATTTTGGATTAAAGTAAAAAGTATCGTGATCTTGGCGCGCAGGATGATGCTCAGGAATATTTAATGCGTCAAAATTATGATAATCATCTTCTATTTCAGGTCCTGATTTCACTTCAAAACCTAAGTCACCGAAAAAACTTTGAATGCGCTCAATAGTACGTGTTACGGGATGAACCCCGCCTAATTGCGTACCACGCCCCGGTAAAGTAACATCAATAGACTCAGCCGCTAATTTCTTTTTAAGTTCTTCATTGCGTAAAAACTCACCGCGCTCAGTCAATAATTTTTGCACTTTTTGCTTAGCAAGATTAATTACTTGCCCTGCTTTGGGCTTTTCTTCTTTCGGTAATTTACTTAACCCTTTCATTTGTTCAGTAAATAAACCTTTTTTACCTAAAAAGTTTATGCGAACTTGATCA
>JAESPQ010000079.1 GCA_016765535.1 Alteromonadaceae bacterium
AATTTGTGTGAACATAATAATTTCTCGGTGTAAAAGTATTCAATAGAGTCATTTTATGTGTAAAGGGGGTTGTTCAACAGTGCCAAAAGTCATGTTTGTTGGTACTAGTTTTTTCTGTTCTTTTTTGCACCTGATTCTCGATTAAATGAACTCGGTAATATTTCGACACCCACCATTCTGCCAAGCTTTATCATTATCGGAATAGTGATGGGTGAAAAAGGTAGCACGGCAAAAACACCTATACCTAAGCCTTTGACCACATCACCAAATTGTTGATTAGCCATTTTAATTTCTTCTTTAGACGCTTGTCCTTGGGTATATTTACGATAAATACCGAGCATGGCTTTAGTTTCTGCTTTTTCTTGGCTAAGTGCCGCTTTTAGCAATAACATTTGCTGTTTTAAACGCACACTAAAGCGTTTACGTTTAATACGTATTACTCTGATAGGAGCTTTGTGAATTAATAACCAAATTTTCATATAAGTTAGTTTGCCACAAATTTAACTACTTTGTATGAAAATCTTCGTATTAAGTCTATAGATGGGAATAGCGACCATTTAAAAAAAATGGCTTAATTATCATCATACTTTAATGCTTGCCTCGGTCATTAATACCGCATAACCGCCAACACGTATGGTTAAATCGTGACTTTTGTTATTGTCCATTTCGACAAAAAAGAAACTTTTACGCGCATCATTAGCACCGCGTTGAATACCAAAAACATGAGTACCCACTTGAATGTGTTCATGGCTACAAATATGGTTAGCAAATGCGGCAATAGCGCCACCAATAGGCGGATCTTCATGGTGAGCAATTGCAGGCCCAAGTAAGCGAGCATGAAAATCAGCAGGATTATCATCGGTATTATTGGCAAACAATAATATTTCTTGTGCGAGCGAGCTTGGTGCCGATGAATTACTCCATGCCGCCTCGTTAAATTTTGCTTCACGAATGGCATTGTAAGACATAATAGGTACAATTAAATAAGGCACACCACAAGAAACAATTAAGGGTTTGTAATGGTCAAAACCAATATCAGCAGGGCTAAGCGATAGCATTGACGCTAATTCTTCATTGGTAGGAGTGTAATAATCAATCGCAGCATGAGTATTATAAGTTTGCTGTACTAAACCTGCTTTGCTGTCATTAATTGAATTATCTGATTTTTTACTTACATAGGTTTGTATTGTTCTACTTTTATCATTTTTATTAGCCGTAAAGCCTTCAACAAAAGAAATTGCTGTGTATTTATTGTTCAAAGGTACAAAGCCTGTTTCAGTTAAGATAAAACTGGCCGCCAAAATGGTATGCATGCTTGCAGGCAACTCTTTTTGAGGTGAAAATACTCGAATATTTTTTTCTGCGTTGTTGCTAACTTGCTTACAAGGAAATAAAAACACGGTACTTGAAGTGCTTAGTTCTGCTGCCAATTGTTGCATTTGTACGGTTGTTAAACCACTGGCATCAGCAAATACGGGAATAGGTACACCGTTAAAAGCTTGTTCAGTAAAAACATCAGCAGTGTAATAATGATAAGTTTTTTTAGTTTTATAGCTGTTTTTAATTTTGCTATTCATGCTATTTTTCCTCCTGCTTTAGTTGCGGATTTTTCTGCTGTTCTTGTTTGGGTGCTGCGGTTAATGACGAGAGGGCAAGTTCAACCGTACTGCCATTTAAACGTATTGCATAATTATTAAGGCGAACACTTTTATCTTCAATGCATTGACCTGAACTTAATTCAAAGTGTTGTTTATATAATGGTGATGCGACGACTATTTTATCGTTTAAATCACCGACTATGCCGCGCGAAATAATATTGGCTTGACTAAAGGGGCAATAATTATCGACAGCAAACAGTTGTTCTTCACCTTGCAATGAGACAATTCTAAAAATGGCAATTTGTCGTGCTTTGTTACTTGCATTCGACACTAAAGCACAGCAACCCATGTTAGGTACAATATCGTCTAATTGACATATACTTAACCAGTTTATTTTGGCGGTATTTTTGGTTGAATTCGTTGTTGATTGTGCCATTTAATTAACCTCCATAATAAGTTTTTCACTGGCAAGGGCTGGGCGAATTTGCTGGCGTTCGGTAGTAAAAATAATATTATCGTCTTGCGCTTGGCTGTTGACGAAATGGGTAAAGCGTTTTAATTTTTCGGGATCTTCAATAGTTGTCTTCCATTCACATTGATAGGTGTCTATAACATTAGTCATTTCGCTTTCGAGTTCACTAGCAATATTGAGTTTGTCATTAATGATCACCGCTTTTAAATATTCTAAACCACCTGCCATATTATCCATCCAGACAGAAGTGCGTTGCAGACGATCTGCGGTGCGAATGTAGAACATAAATAAGCGGTCAATGTATTTGATTAAAGTAACATCATCGAGATCAGCGGCAAATAAATCGGCGTGGCGAGGCTTCATGCCGCCGTTACCACAAACATACATGTTCCAACCATTTTCCGTTGCAATTATGCCTAAATCTTTGCTTTGTGCCTCGGCACATTCACGGGTACAACCTGAAACAGCCATTTTTAGTTTATGTGGCGAGCGTAAGCCTTTATAGCGATTTTCTAATAATATTGCCATTGCCATAGAGTCTTGTACGCCGTAACGACACCAAGTTGAACCTACACAGGATTTTACCGTACGCAGAGATTTACCGTAAGCGTGGCCTGTTTCAAAACCTGCTTCGACTAAAATTTTCCATATTGCGGGCAACTGTTCGCTGCGTGCGCCAAATAAATCAACGCGCTGACCACCCGTAATTTTAGTGTAAAGGTTAAACTCTTTAGCCACTTCACCTAAAACAATGAGTTTTTCTGGGGTGATTTCACCACCCGCAACTCGCGGAACTACCGAATAAGTACCGTCTTTTTGCATATTACCCATGTAATAGTCGTTAGTGTCTTGTAAGCCATGTAATTTATTGTCAATGACATGCTCATTCCAACAAGAAGCAAAAATAGACGCGGCGGTGGGTTTACATATATCGCAACCTAAGCCCGTGCCGTGTGAGCTAATTAACTCGGCAAAGGTTTTAATTTTTTCAACACGAATAATGTTGTATAAATCTTGGCGAGTATGGGCAAAGTGCTGACAAAGATCGGTATTTACCTCTACACCTTGTTTTTCAAGTTCATTATTTAATACTTGCGTGACTAGTGCCGTACAACCGCCACAACCTGTAGTGGCTTTAGTGCAAGATTTTATCGCCGCCATATCATTAGCACCTGCTTGCACGGCTGCAATAACATCGGACTTGCTAACATTCATACATGAACATAGCACAGCTGAATCGGGTAGCGCATCAACCCCAATCCCTGTAGAAGAACCATCGACACTGGGTAAAATTAATCCTTCTGGTTCGCTGGGTAACTCCATTTTATTGAGCATAAATTGTAGTAGTGAACCATATTCAGCCGCGTCGCCAATAAGTACCGCGCCAAGTAAGTATTTATCGTCAGAGCTTACCACTATTTTTTTATAAACTTCTTCACGATCATTAACATAAGTATAACTACGGCAATTTGGTGTGGTGCCATGCGCATCACCAATTGAAGCAACGTCAACACCCATTAATTTAAGTTTAGTACTCATATCAGCACCAGTAAACTCACTGTCGCCAGTTTGTGTTAAATGGTCAACTGCCGCTTGTGCCATAGCATTGCCGGGGGCGATTAAACCGTAAATTTTATTGTCCCAAAGTGCTACCTCGCCAATCGCATATATATCGGTATCTGAGGTTAAACAATGGTTGTTGACCACCACACCACCACGTGCGCCCATGCCTAAACCTGTTTGACGGGCGAGTTCGTCACGGGGACGAATACCCGCTGAAAACACTATGATATCGGTTTCTAATTCTTCACCATCAGCAAAACTCATTTTATGAACGGCATTATCGCCATCACTAATGTTTTGGGTGTTTTTTTGTGTATGAACACTAACGCCTAAGTCTTGAATTTTTTTGCGTAGCATTTTACCACCGCCGTCATCAATTTGTACTGCCATTAAGCGTGGCGCAAATTCAATAACATGGGTTGTTAAATTTAAATCTTGTAGTGCTTTTGCCGCTTCTAAACCGAGTAAGCCTCCACCAATAACAGCGCCTACTTTAGCTGTTTTGGCTGCGGCAGTAATTTTTTCTAAATCGGCAATGGTACGATAAACAAAAATATTATCGCGTTGATGTCCAGGCACTGGTGGCACAAATGGAAAAGAACCTGTGGCGAGGATAATTTTGTCATAGCTCACTTCAACGCCATTTTCTGAAGTAACGATTTTTTTGAAACGGTCTATTTGAGTCACTTTATCGCCAATATGTAAGGTAAAGTGGTTATTAGCATAAAACCCATTACTGACCATATTAATATCGCTAACATCTTGGTTTTTAAACCAGCTAGTTAAATGCACACGATCATAGGCGGGTAATGGTTCTTCACCAAAAACGGTTACTTGGTAGTTATTTGCTTTACCACTTGTCACCAATGACTCTAAAAAATGATGGCCTACAGGACCATTACCAATAACTACTAATTTAATTTTTGTACTCATATTTCACCGCTTATTTTCATTACACGAAATTTAAACTTGTGTTTGATGTATGACTTATTCATTAACTATCGCAACTTGTGTACCAAATGATTATTTTTATTTAACACCATAAAAATAAAGGTGTTTTATTTTTTGCGGGTGTTTTTAATTATTAAATGTGCTTATTAAAAGTGCAGTAAATGAAGCGTTGCACAGTAAGAGTGCAAAAAGAATAGAATAAATAATAAATAATAAATTTTTAATAAATTCAGCTATTATTGAACTTAGAAGAAAGAGATGGAGAAGAAATTGTCGTTTTTTAAAAAAAGTTTTGTTTGCTCTTTTAAAAGGGGTAGAGTCAGCAAAATACTCATACTTAGTTATTTTGCTAGCCTAGCTATTTTTGCGCAACAACCTTTGGTTTTTATTGTTAATTATCCAGGCTCAGAACCCTATTTATATATTGATCGTGATACGGGATTGTATATGGGGGTGATCCCCGATGTTTTGCACGGCATTATGGCTAACCATCAGCTTAATATTAAATTTATTTCAAATAGTAGAAGACGAAGTGAAGAATATATGTATCTAGGAAAAGCAGATTTGATGATGCTCAGTAAGTCTTGGTTGCAATATCCTGACAAATTAATTGCTACCAAGGCAATAGATCAACATCGTAGTTATTTATACCAAACATCAGAATTTTCAAAACAATTTTCTTTAGCAACAGTAAGTCATAAAATTATTTGTACCAGAAAAGGATTCAGTTATCCTAACTTACAGCCATACTTTGATAGCGGTCAATTAATCCGTATGGATTTATCGGGTCATCGCGGCATGTTGAGAGTTTTATTTAAAAAACGTTGTGACTATATTATTTATAATGAATATAGTGCGATTGCCATTATTAAAGAGCCAGAGTTTCGTGGTAAGAAAATTTATCGCTCGCCAGATCCTATCAGTAGTGTCCCGTTAAATATTATTTTAAGACCCAAGTTTTTCGCAGAAAAAAATATTATAGATAAACAAATTATTCAATTGCAACAAAGTGGTGAGCTAAAACGTATTATCGAAAAGCATAGGAAAAACATAGCTGACCACTAACTATAATAACACGATCTTGTTAATGTTTGGGACTGGTCAAATAGCTATATTTTAGGGTAACACTTGTAGGTTGGCCTTTAGGCCATCAATCTATATTTGACGGGCTGAAGCCCGACCTACAAATACTCTATCTGTTACCTTGGTTTGATGAGTCC
>JAESPQ010000080.1 GCA_016765535.1 Alteromonadaceae bacterium
AAAAAATGAAATAACTAAGACAATCAGTTCATTGCAAACCATAGTGCGCGTTTTAAATAATTTAATAAATAGCTGTGAGCAACATAATAAAGACTCAGACTGTGGCTTTATTGAAGCATTATCTCAGCAAGGATTTTTAAAAGATTAATTTGGAAAATTTTTCTTACATTCTATTTAATTAAAGCATAAAAAAACGCTTGACTCTGTACCATGGTACAGGCTGTAAACTTGTCGTATGTTCATTTAAAACGAGACGTTTATGACTGGTTTAATAGATAACGCAATAGAAAAACCTACGACGACTAAAACACCATTATTCTTCGCTATTTTTGCTGGTATTGGCGCATCAGCTTGTTGTATTGGCCCTTTATTATTACTGTCTTTAGGTGTAAGTGGCGCATGGATAGGCAATTTAACCGCGATGGAACCTTATAGTGGTTATTTTAGTGCAGTAACACTCTTTATATTAGTATTAGTGTTTAAAAAACTTTATATAACTCCTCCTAGATGTAAAGCCAATGATGTTTGTGCAAATCCTAAAGTATTAACCCGCCAACGCATTATTTTTTGGTTAGTTAGCATCATGTTAATAACAATGATGAGCTTTCCTTATTACGCAGATTATATTTTTGAATAACGCTACACCTTTATTTATTTATTTGGAGAGAACAATGATATTACCAATAAAAACCGCCCTAAAAATAGTAACATTGAGTAGCTTATTCACTTTAATAAGCCTGTCAATACAGCCCATTGCTATGGCAAACACAGATCGAGCCGCTCAGAAAACTTTAACTACAAAAATATTTTCCGTAGATAAAATGACCTGCAAAATGTGTCATATCACCATTCGTAAAGCGATAGAAAAACTAGATGGTGTAACACAAGCAAAAGTTGATTACCAAACAAAAACAGCTACCGTAACTTATGATGCAAGTAAAACAAATGCGAAACAAATAGCGCTTGCTTCTACTAATGCGGGCTATCCTGCAAAAGTAAAAGACGTCAATAAATAAACATTCAAAAGGGTCTGCTATGAAACTATTAAATTTTTTCACTCGCATTGGCGACAAAACAGGTAGTGTTGGCTCTATCGTTTCTGCGATGGGTTGTGCGATGTGTTTTCCTGCTATAGCCAATATTGGCGCGGCGATAGGCTTAGGATTTTTAGGTCAATGGGAAGATTTGTTTTTAGATACTTTACTGCCATTTTTTGCTTGGTTAACGTTAGTTATCAACGCACTGGGGTACTTTAGTCATAAACAATGGCAGCGTACTTTATTAGGCATGGCAGGCCCTACTTTATTGTTGTTATCTTTTTATCCTTGGTTTCAATACGCTTGGAGCACCTACGTAACCTATTCAGCATTAGCGTTAATGCTAGCTGTTTCTCTTTGGGATTTGATTTCTCCTGCCAATAAACGCTGCAATGACAAAAGTTGTGCTGTTTAATTATTTGAATCTAAGGTTTATTTAGTTACTTATCTGGATATTTATAAAATTAAGGAACAAAGATGTCTGAAAAGGCTAAGAGTAGTTGTTGTAAAAACAAAGAACACAAACAAACTCACATCGCTATTATCGGTAGTGGCTCAGGTGCATTTTCTGCCGCGATTAAAGCTGCAGAAAATGGTGCTCGCGTCACCCTTATTGAAGGTAGCGATGTTATTGGCGGTTGTTGTGTTAATGTTGGTTGTGTGCCATCAAAAATATTAATTCGCGCAGCTCAACTTGCCGAGCAGCAACGCAATAATCCTTTTATTGGATTAAAAAACCACACACCACAACTCAACAGAGCACTACTTGCTCAACAACAAAGTTCGCGTGTTGACGAGTTACGCCAAGCTAAATACCAAAGTATTTTAGACAAAAACACGGCGCTAACTTTAATTAAAGGCTATGCACGCTTTAAAGATACTAGCACCTTAATTATTAGTAACAGCCAAGGCGTTGAAAGTGAATTTAGTGCCGATAAAATATTAATTGCAACGGGGTCAACCGCCACTATTCCTAATATAGAGGGTTTAAGCAAAACGCCCTATTGGTCCTCTACAGAAGCCTTATTTAGCGAAACAATGCCAAAACATTTAGTTGTTATTGGTTCATCCGTGATCGCTTTAGAAATAGCCCAAGCCTATCGCCGTTTAGGTGCAAAGGTAACTATTATTGCGCGCCATACATTGCTTTATAAAGAAGAGCCCTTATTGGGTGAAGCATTAACGAAAACATTTATAGAAGAAGGCATAAAAGTATTAATTAATAGCCAAGCAGAGCAAGTTAGCCATGACGGTGAACAATTTACGTTAACCTTACACAATGGTAAAAAAATTAATGCTGATAAATTATTAATTAGTACAGGTCGCCATAGTAATACCGAGCAACTAAATCTTGCTGCTGTAAATGTCGTCACTCAAAAAAATGGCAGTATTGTGGTTAACGATAAAATGGAAACTTCTGTAACGAATATTTATGCCGTTGGTGATTGTACTAATTTACCACAATATGTTTATGTTGCGGCTGCAGCGGGCAGCAGAGCAGGTATTAATATGACAGATGGCGAAGCAAGTTTAGATTTAACCACTATGCCTGCGGTAATATTTACCGACCCGCAAGTAGCGACCGTAGGATTAACAGAGCTAGATGCCGAGAAACAAGGCATTACCACCGTAAGTCGTGTGCTTACTATGGATAATGTACCACGCGCTTTAGCAAACTTTGCCACTGACGGTTTTATAAAACTAGTTGCGGAACAACACAGTGGAAGACTGATTGGCGCACAAATATTAGCTCACGAAGGCGGCGAACTCATTCAAAGTGCAGCTTTAGCCATTCATAATAATATGAGCGTAGAAGATATTGCTGGGCAATTATTTCCCTATTTAACGATGGTTGAAGGTTTAAAATTATGCGCACAGACTTTTAATAAAGACGTCTCTGAACTATCTTGCTGTGCGGGTTAAAGCAAGCTTATAAGGATTACTATAAATAAAATCAGATAAAATGCGTTTTTTATGAGCGCTTCACTAGAAATAAATGAAAAACTAAGCATTTCTTTATGGGGGAAAAATATCACTAATACCAGATATAGTGAATTACGTTTTAATTCAGTCGCCGCCTTAGGTGCGATTACTGAATTAAAAGCCGATGGCAAGCAACTTGGTGCAGAACTTTCTTATAGCTTTTAACTTTCTGGCAATAATGTTATTCCGTTGAAATTCGTTTGTTATAACGCTTAACTAACGACAAGCCATTAATACCTGACAATTTTTCTGCCTGCTCACTAAGGGCTATTAATCTTTGCTCAGCCGTAGGGTGAGTTTTATATAACAAGGCTAAACTAGCATCATCTGCCGCAATAGACGCTAATAATTGTAAATTATCAATTAATGCATAAGCATCATAACCCGACTTTGCTAGCAATAGCATACCTTGTTGATCTGCTTGAAATTCATCGGTTTTATCTAAGCCTTTACTATAAATATCTTGCGTTGCTAAGGTGATTTTTTTTGCCCAAGCACGATACTGTTGATCATTAACATTCGCTCCAGTATTATTTTGATAGGCCTCTGCCGACATAAATAACGTTTCTGTTATCGCACCACGTAAACTACTATCTTTTAGAGCATTTAAATAATGTTTTTGTGTAACATGAATAATCTCATGCGCTAATACTGCAGCTAATTGAGCTTCGCTCTCTAGTTTATGCAACATACCTAACGTAATAAACACATAACCACCTGGAGCGGCAAAGGCATTAATACTACTGCTATTAATCACCCCAAAACGCCAAGGCAGATCAGGACGAGAACTGTTAATGGCAAGCCACATACCTACTTGATTAACATATTCGTTAATATTTTTATTTTGATAAAGCCCACGAGCACCTAGTAATACCGCTGACATATTTTTGCCAAACTGCACCTCTTGCGCTTGATCGATATTATTGGCATCCCAAATTTTAACGCCTTGATCAACTAATTTACCGACATCAAAATTACCAATTTTCAACCCTGTGCTTTTACAGGAAAATAATGACAACACTATAATTAACAAGGTTATTCTTTGGATGATAATTTTCATTTTTTCACCTGTTCATTACTCATTTTTTTAGTGGCTAACCCGCCTTGTTTGGCAAACTTAATTGCTGAATCTTGTGTAACAACATAAGTATCGAGCAAAGCAACTTGCTGCATATTTGCTTTGGCATTAGCAAGATCTTTTTCATCAAAACCTCTAATACCTGTAGAACTAGTGGCGCGAGTATCATTACTGATACTCGACAATAAGGCAGCAACACCTAACTCGCCTTGACGTTTACTCACCCCAACAAAACGAATATTGAGCATGTTAACCCAACCAGAATGCGGTGGTTTTTCTTGGGTAGTAATTTGATACCAAGCTCGTTGACGTTTATGTATTACAACACTTTCATCTATTTTAAGTTGCATCACGGCTTTACTTTGCTTACTCGCTTGTGCAAATAAAGTACTTGTTTTGATCAACTTCCCTTGCTTTACTTTTGGTGCTGACAGCGTTGAAAAACTACTGAATATCAGTAGTATCAACAATAAAAAATAGCGGTTATGGCACATATTGTTATCCTAATTAAGCTCTTATATATAATCACGACTTGCATTAACGGATTATTTTACTTTTTGGTTAATACGCTCACTTGGCTTTTGGCCTATAAAGTTTCACTGTGGCAGTTCTCCCTTTAACTACATGTTCACCTTGATATTCAAAATAAAAGTCATTTTGAGCTAAATCACGTGTTTGTTCTGAAACTAAAATTCGACTGCACTGTTTAGTTAAACCTTCTATACGACTCGCCAAATT
>JAESPQ010000081.1 GCA_016765535.1 Alteromonadaceae bacterium
ACTGGTCAAATAGCTATATTTTAGGGTAACACTTGTAGGTTGGCCTTTAGGCCATCAATCTATATTTGACGGGCTGAAGCCCGACCTACAAATACTCTATCTGTTACCTTGGTTTGATGAGTCCCTTTTTATTATACGAATTCAGCTAAATTTACTCTACTGCTTTACGTAAAAAACCATTATTTTTCGCTAACATTGCTTTACCTTGCTCGGCATTAACGCCTGTTAATACTAATAAAATGGCTAATTTAGCCTTGTTTTCAGCTTGCTCTAATGCCTCTTTGGCAATTTGATATTCACAATGAGTTGCTTGCATTACAATACGTATCGCACGAGCATAGAGTTTTTCATTACTTGAATTAACATCAACCATTAAATTACGATAACTTTTACCACTGCGGATCATACTAGCGGTACTGAGCATATTTAGCACTAATTTTTGCGCCGTTCCCGATTTCATTCGTGTTGAACCTGTTAACGCTTCTGGGCCAACAGCAACACATAAATTAATATCGGCAATTTTAGCGACCATTTGTTTAGGAGAGCAAGACACACCAACAACCGTAGCGCCTAAGTGTTTAGCATATTTCATTGCAGAAATAACATAAGGTGTACGACCGCTGGCAGCAATGCCGACAAGGATATCTTTAGTGTTGAAATTAACTTTTTCTAAGTCTTCAATCGCGCGCTGAGGATCATCTTCTGCTCCTTCAACCGCTTTATAAATAGCTTTATCGCCACCCGCAATAATACCTAATACTTGTTTATCGCTAACACTAAAGGTTGGTGGGCATTCAACCGCGTCAAGTATTCCTAAACGACCGCTAGTACCCGCACCAATATAAATTAGTCGACCACCAACGGCAAATGCTGCCACAATTTTATCTACCGCTTGAGCCACTTGTGGTAAAACTTTTTCTACCGCAAAGGCTACTTTTTTATCTTCGTTATTAATTTTTTGCACCACAGCTAAACTGTCTAACAAATCAATATCTAAGGTGTCTTGGTTTTGTTCTTCGGTGGCGATATTTTGCAAGTCATTAACTAATTTGTTTTGTTTTTCTAATAATGTAAGAGTTTGATTTAACATAAATAATTACTACTACTTTAAATAAAAGATCAGGTCTAATGATCTTGTGTTAAGTCTTGTTGTGCCATCTATTGTTGAGCAAAAAGGCAAGCACCGTCTAAGGCATCCCCTTTTGCTGTTATGAGTTGTTGTTGATATTTAGCCGAAATATAAGGTTGCGTAGCACTCGCTAAGCCACCAAGTAACACCAAAGGTAAATTACTCTTAGCTAAAGTCAATTGAATAAGTTGTTCAACAGCAACTAGGTGTTGTTCTAAAAGATTTTTTGCTGTTGAACAAGCTAAAGCCAAAGAAAAAATTAACGGTGAAAATTGTGCAAAATCACTCGGTTTAGCGGCGCTTAACCAAGTTAAAATAGCAAGACGATCTTTGCCTATAGTATTACTAACCTGTTGTGCTAATTCGCTTTGTATAATGCCTTGGTCTTCTAGTTCAGCTATAGTTTCTTTTACAGCTGCAAGCCCTAATTTAGCACCACTGCCTTCATCACCCACAGTAAATCCCCAACCGCCTACGATATAAGTATCACCCTTGTCATTAAGACGCATACCAACTGAACCAGTCCCTAAAGCAACTACAGCAACAGCTTTGCCGCCATTAGCACCATAAGCAGACGTGCGAGCATCACTACAAATAGTTAATTGCGCAAATGGCATTGCCAACGCTTCTTCTAATTGCTGTACTCGTTTTTTGTTACCTGCGCCAGCCAAACCAAACACCGCAGATATGTCTGCATAATCACACGTATCGTCAATTTGCTTTGCTTGGTTAACGACTTGGCGGCATAAGTCGGCAATCGTCGCTATTGCACCATTAAGATCATTAGTTAAAGATGACGAACCACCTTGTACTTGCCAGCACTGTTTAGTGTGTAAATTAACTAAGCGCGCTAGCGTTTTAGTACCACCGCCATCAATACCTAAAACATACTTTATTAATGACTGTTTTTCTAATGGTTGCTTTTTTAATAACTGTTTTTTTGCTATTTGCGCCATTAAGCACATACCTCGACATCTGTTTTAATATAAATGTTATCAATAGTTTTAATGTTACGCTTACCCAACAAACATACCAAGGTAGCAATAAAAGTGGCAATACAAAGTTTCCACGTAAAAGCGAGATCGAATTGCTGCTCGGGCGATAAATACAGCGTTTGCACATAAGGTTGCATTAATAAGGTTGCTATAAAGCCAACAATTAAGGCGGCAAGTACAGAATTTTCACTACCGCGTTGAGTAAATAAAGCCGTAAAATAAACGCCTAATAAACCACTGTATGAAAATAGCATCACACTTAATGCAAACGTCAGCAAGGGCATATCACTATATTGTTGCCAATAACACGAAAGCATCGCCATACCAGCAAGCGCTATAGCAACAATAATCATGGCTACTTTACCCGCATGAACAAAATATTGATCGGCTTTGTTAATATTTTTGTTAACTAAGTACGGACGATAAATATCTTGCACAATAACCGACGACATTGAACTTAACCCTGAATTGAGTGTTGATAATGCTGCCGCAATAATACCAATAGTCACTAAGCCGCGCACCCCAGAAGGAATTTCATTAAGTACATAAGACATAAAAATAGTGATCTTTTCACCGTTAAATGTTTGTATTGCTTGTACTGCACTGTCATTGAACATTAAATCTGGGCGTTGATAAAAAACATAGAGCAACAAACCAATGATCAAAAATAACAACATCACTGGAATAACCATTAATACCGAAAATAGCATTGCCTTGCTGCCTTCTTTAGCTGTTTTACAGGTTAATACGCGTTGAGTCATATCTTGATCTAAACCAAAAGCCGCAATATTAAGTAATACAAACCCCGTGATCGACGACCAAAAGTTAAATACTCCAGCGCCACTAAAATCCCAATTAAATTTTAAAAATGCTAGTTTTGATGGCGCATCATTACCAGGGTTTTCAAGTACGGTAAGTATTTGTGAAAAATCAGCTGGAATTGCCGCATATAAAAAATAAATTACAAATAATGCCGCGCTTATATAAACAGCCGCTTGAATAACATCAGCATAAATAACGGATCGTACCCCGCCAAATACAGAGAATAATAAACCAATAACGCTAATAATAAGGGTAGCAATAACCACACTGTCAGCATGAATATTGCCAAATAAAATCATCGCTACGGCAATGGCTGCCATATATAAACGCGCACCACTAGCAAATACCCGACCAAACAAATACATAATACCCGCTTGTTTTTTAGCTCTTGCACCAATTTGTTGTTCAAGTAATTCATAAACAGTAAACACTTTATATTGATAAAATTTTGGAATGAGAAAAACAGCTACAAACAATGCCGCGATAAAAGCACCAATATTGGTGGCCAAATAGGATAAGTCACCACGATAGCCCATATCAGGTCCACCTAAAAAGGTGGCTGCCGATTGCGAAGTAGCGAGTACAGATATTGACACCATCCACATAGGCATGGCATTGCCGCCTAAAAAGTACTCACTACTACTAACGACTTTTTGTCGATTAACCCACCAGCCAGAGAATAATAATAATAAACCATAAGCAATAAATACTGTCCAATCGAGTCCTGTATAGGTAGCTGCCATGAAAAACCTTATTTTTTGTTATTAATTTTTATAATGATATATCACACCACTTAAGAATATATTATTCCATTAAAATCATAAATATGTACTAATTTTATTTACATGCTACTTGGTGATCACAAAATAAATAATAAGAGACCAATAATCGCTTGATCTATATCAAAAAACGCTTGTTATCATGGTAAAATATACTATAGTAATTCTAGGGTTTTCAGGAATAGCAAAAACTCGTTAATAAGCTGTCAAGCGGCTAACTGGACTTTCTTAATTCCCGATCAAAAACAATAATCAAGTTGAGGAACTTATCAATGCAAGCACCCAAAAAAAAGCTATTGTTTAGTTTTGCTTTTTCACTGATTTTTACTTCATCCATCGCAATTAGTGCTAGTGCAGAAACACTCATCGTTGCCGCTAAAAATTCTTCCATAACAGCGATAACTAACAAGGTTGCAGCAAAATTATGGATGGGCAAAAAGAAACGTTTAAATGGTAAAAAAGTCATCATTATAGATCAACAAGAAGATACTCCCGCACAAATTGAATTTTATCAAAAATTACTAAAAAAAAGTACCAGTGAAATGAAAGCCTATTGGGCAAAGCTAGTATTTATGGGCAATAGTTTTCCGCCACGTAAACTCGCTGATGATAATAAAGTTAAACATTGGTTGAGTAAGCATCCAGCAAGCATTGGTTATATTGATGTTAGCTCTAAAGATGATTCTGTCAAAGTTTTACTTACCATTAAATAATTCCCTTGGAGATTCTCAGTAATGGCTTTATTAAACCCTAAATTCCAGAACAAAAATAACCATAAATTTACCCTTCAAAAAATAATACAACCAGCTCTTTTGCTTTTTGCATTAACTTCTGCTGTTAGTCATGCTGTTGATTTTAGCCTATTTGGTGATGTGTCTTTACAAAATTCAAGCGCAAAAGATAAAAATAGTAGTTTTTCCTTAGGTGCACTTGATTTTTTTGCCGCACAACGCGTTAACGACAACACCTTTGGTTTAGTTGAGCTAGTTTTTGAAAACAACGGTGATGGTTTTGTGGTTGACCTAGAGCGTTTATGGATAGAGCATGTTTTTTCTGACCGCTTCAAACTTGCTGCTGGACGTTTTCACACCCCTATTGGTTATTGGAACCGTAATCTACATCATGGTGCAATATTACAAGATACAGTAAGCCGCCCTTTCTTTTTAGATTTTGAAGATGGTGATACGGGTATTTTACCCGTACATGTTATCGGTTTAATGGCTAAAGGTTTAGTACTTGCCGACAGCGAAGCATTAAATTACGAAGTAATAATTAGCAATGGCCCATCATTAGATTCAAGCGGAGGTTTAAATCCTGGGAAAAAACCAACATTAGACCCCAATAACATAAGTGATAATAACGCAAACAAGAGTATTACCGCCCGTTTTACTTATTCTCCTGAAGACAGTGACTGGTCGTTAGGTGTTTTTACTATGCAACATAATATTGGTGAAAGTAGCAATAACGGTTTAACTGCAAAGGGCGACACCTTAGTAAAACAAGCCATTTATGGTGCTGATTTTTATTATCAACATAATCAGTTTGATTTACTTAGCGAAGTATACTTTTTACAAAATGATGAAAAAGGTAGCCCTCATGGACAAGAGCATGGTGTGCATTCAAGCACTGCGTTTTATGTGCAACCGGGTTATAAACTCTCAGATAAAATGAAGCTTGTATATCGCTACAGTCAGTTATCATTTGATAACGACGATACCTATTATCAAATACTAAAAGCACAAGAACAAATCCACCAAGTAGCAGGAATACGCTACGATATTGATGGCTACAACACCATTAAATTTGAATATAGTCACAGCAACAATGAACATAGCAATAACTACAATACCGTCACTTTACAATGGAGCTTTTTACTCCAATAATTTATTATCTAATCAACACAATAAATAAACAAGATAAATGATCATTATTATTTATCTTGTTGTTTTGATGACTCATTATTTTCAAGCTTTATTCTTCATTTGGAACTATCACTATGCAGCAACTATTTAATTTATCAATACGCACAAAAATCAATATCATTGCCATTTTAGGCGCTTTAGGCTTTGTTATTTACTTATCTATTAGTTATTTTCAAGGAAGCCAAACACAAAGCCAGTTAAATAAATTAGAACACCGTCAACTTCCCGTATTAGAAGGTATTAATAATGCCTCACTAGACATGCTACAACTAAAAACATTTTTAAGTGTTGCTATTAGTTCATCAGAATCCAGCATGGTAGATAACGCCGAACTACATCATCAAAATATATTAACGGTACTAAATAAAATTAAAAGTTTGCATGGTAAGTTTGCTCAACGTGCCACTGATTTACTCAACAAACAAAATAACTATTGGCAACAGGCAAAGCAATTAACCTTAGGTATGATTAATGAAACGGTAGATTATGATAATTTAGCAAAACTTTCTCAACAGATGAATAAAAGTTTTGCCTTGATAAATGACGGCTTGAGTGAACTACGTAAAGATGTAAATAATGAATTTAAAAATACTATAATTAAAACCAATAATAGTAATAAAAATGGTTTAGTCACTGGTTTATATTTAGGCGTAATAATGATATTTATTTTATTGATTATCGCCCACTTTATTTCGGCTAATATTAAAAAACATATAACTGATGTAACCCAATATTTGAATGAAATGTCATCAGGCAATGCAGATTTAACTAAACGCTTAGCCATTAATAGCCAAGATGAAATTGGTGATTTAATTGCCGCTTTTAATGGTTTTATGGGCTCGATGGAATTATTAATTGGTCGCACCGTTACCGTCTCTAAAAAAGTAACTCTACAAGCTGAACAATTACATAATCTTGCTAGTGAAACTCAACATGGTATTGTTGAACAACAACAAGAAATTCAATTAGTTGCCACTGCGGTAACCGAACTTTCGGCAAGCTCTGCCGAGGCCGCAATAAATGCTGATGATTCGTCAAACTTAACCCATCAAGCCAGTGAAGAAACCACTAATAGCGCGCAAATAGTCGCTAAAAACCGCAGCACTATAGCTAATTTAGCACACGAAGTTGATACTGCTTTAAATGTTATTGACGAACTACATAATAAAACCACACAAATAGGTTCTATGGTTGATGTTATTAGAGGTATTGCCGATCAAACCAATTTACTTGCGCTTAATGCCGCTATTGAAGCCGCTCGAGCTGGAGAACAAGGACGAGGGTTTGCGGTAGTGGCCGATGAAGTTAGATCGCTTGCTAATAGTACTCAAGAGTCTACTGTTGAAATAGAAAGTATAATTAAAGCATTACAAATTGATGCAACTAATGCGGTAAAGGTGATGAAAAAAGGTAGCGAACAAGCAAGTGTTAATGTTGAACAATCAAAATTAGTCGAACAAACCTTAACCGCCATTCAAACCCTAGTATCAGAAGTTAATGACCGTAGTATACAGGTTTCAACCTCAAATAAAGAACAAAGCCAAGTTGCCGAAGAGCTTAATCAAAATATTATTCGTATTAATACGGTAGCAGATACCACCGTTGAAAAAGCAAATGAAACAATAACCACAAGTAATCAATTACATGAATTATCAAATGAGCTTAATGTGTTAATTAGCCAATTTAATGTTGGTGAAATAAGTGATAATGATGAAGTGGAATTATTTTAATTGGTTTGCCCATACCTCCTGAAACTGGCCTATTTAAGTGGCATAGGTATAATTATTATTCTACGAATAAGTTTCTAATAAAGAGATTAAACGCTGATAACTAACGAGCAAGGCTTGGTAAGCCTGTTGATCAAAGTTATTCGCTTTAATTAATACTTGTAACTCTTTACATGCTTGTGCTAAATCATTAGCATTAATATTACCAGCAATACCTAAAATGCTATGGATGCAATATTTGGATAATTCACTGTTTTTTTGAGCAAAAGCAAGGTGTAATTTAGCCATTTGCTCTGGAACTTCTACCAAAAAAATAGCAATAAGTTCATTAACAAGTGTTTGATTATTATTAAGGCGCTGTAAAAATTTTTGTTGATCCCAAACTCGTTGCTTATCTATATCATCCTTTTTAATCTCTTTCGTATTAATGGCTGTTTTATTGTTTTTTTGATCAAGAGAACCGCTATTGTTTGCCACATTTTGAATATCAACTATTTCATCAACAGGACAAAACCATATTAATAACTTGTCTTGCAATGCCGCTTTATTAATAGGTTTAGACAAGTAATCACTCATGCCAGCATCTAAACATTTTTCTTTATCTCCTTTCATTGCATTAGCTGTCATCGCAATAATAGGAATATTTAAATATGTTAAACCTGCGTCTCCTGCTCTTATGGCTTGTGTCGCTTGATACCCATCCATTTCAGGCATTTGACAATCCATTAAAATAAGATCATAAGCATCATCCCCAATGGCATTTTGCAGTGACTGTAATGCTTCAAATCCATTGGCAGCGATATCTATATGAATACCAAATTCAGCTAACACACAACGGGCAACTTCTTGATTAATACGATTGTCTTCAACCAATAGCAAACGGCATTGAGATAATTGTTCTACTTTAGCTTTATAGTTACCTTGTTGATGGTTATTTTGCTGATCATCATGAGTACATGATTGTAAATATTGATGTGTAATTATATCTGCTGATTTACTCGTTGATTGTTCAGCTAAAGTTAATGCCAAGGTATCAAATAAATCAGAAGTGGTTGTAGGTTTAGGAAAATAAGCATTAAAGCCTAATTTTTCAAAATATTGAGCATCGCCTCGACTGCCCATTGAGGTCATCATGACTAGTTTTAAAGAGTGTAAACTAGGTATAGCTCGAATTTTCTCACCTAATTGCGCGCCACTCATTTCTGGCATTTGCATATCTAAAAAAGCCACTTTAATATTTTTATGTTTATTATCCAGTAAAATAGTTAAAGCTTCTTGCCCATCTTTAGCTTCTACAACAATAGCGCCCCATAACTCAAGCTGTGCTGTTAATACTTCACGATTGGTTTGATTATCATCAACAACTAATAAATCCACTCCCTTTATATCAACGCTAGGGATCACTTGGGTTGACTGTTCACTTTTATTTAATATAATTGTAAAACTAAAACAACTCCCTTCGTTAATAACACTACTAACATCGATATTTCCTTGCATTAGCTGACAAAGTTTCTTTGAAATAGCTAAACCTAAGCCTGTGCCACCATATTGTCTTGTGGTCGAAGCATCAACTTGGGTAAAAGAATCGAAAATACTATTAAGCTTATGCTCAGGAATACCAATGCCACTGTCAGTAATAGTACAGGTAAATTTTAACTGCTGTTCACTTGCCTTGCTAATAGCAGCCTTAATAACAATTTCACCATCACTGGTAAATTTAATAGCATTACCCACTAAATTAGTTAATATCTGTCGTATTCTGCCTGCATCGCCACGTACATGACTGTATTGTATTTGACTAACATCGAGAATAATTTCTACGTCTTTTTCTTGCGCCTTTAGCGCTATAGTTTCAGCAAACTCACCTAACATTGTTCTTAAATTAAAATCTAAAATTTCAATATCAAGCTTACCTGCTTCAACCTTAGAAAAGTCTAAAATGTCATTAATTAAGGTTAATAAAGATTCTGCACTTGAAGTAGCTAAGTTAACCCTATGCTGCTGCTCAGAAGTTAAATTACTACGCGCGAGTAAACCTAACATACCTAAAACGCCATTCATCGGCGTGCGTATTTCATGGCTCATACTCGCTAAAAATTCAGATTTAGATTTAAATGCAGCCAACGCTTTGTCGCGTGATTCCTCTAAATCAATCACTAATTGGTGTAAATTAGCTGACATTTTATTAAAGGCGAGCGCTAATTGCCCAAATTCGTCCTGTGATTTTATTTTAACTTTGTGATCAAACTTTCCTTCGGCTACCGCATCAGCATGTTTAGTCAATGTATTTAAAGGAATAACAAAACGGTTTACTGTCCACTTGGTTGCACTTACGGTAAAAATCAAAAAAAATCCGCTAATAATAAAACCAAACAGTAGCCCATATTCACTACGTTCTCTTACTTTTTTTAAATTATCAGCAAAATCTTGCAACACTTCAGTTTTTAATGCGTCAATAGCTAACGATACCTGTACATAACTCGCATTCATTTTTTCAGATAATTTTAAAAGATTATCATAGTCCACGCTGCCATTAAGCATCGCTAATGCAAGCTTTTTAGAATGCTGCCAGTATTGCTTATGATTAATTAATAAATGTTTAGCGGTAGGAGCAAAACTTTCTTGTGAATTAGCTAAGGTTTGAAGCTCTTTAATAACACTTTGACTATAATATTCAGCTTGAGTAACCGCATCTGCATCAGAAGATATAATTGCAGAGCTTAAATATTCTTTCACTTGTAATATATTTATCGAGGCATTATTAATACTCACCAACATAGGCAATTGATTTTTTTCAAGATTATTTAGACGTTCGTTACTATCGATACTAACAATAAAATTAAGAGCAAAATAAACGACAAAAACGAGTACACCAATAGCAGAAATAATTGAAAGTATTGTACGAACAGAGCGCTGCGCCATCGACTTCATAGACAAGAAGTTCCATTTTCTAATAGAGAAATATTTATGTGGTGATTTAATTGATAAAACAAATAATATGCTAAATAAGTTATAGTGTTAAACCGCCTATAATGCAACCATTCTAAGCGTTTAACTTAAACATAACTAATACCAAGTTGAATTAAATTTCTTCCCTACTCAGAACTTAATCAACTTGGTATAACATACTATTATGGTTAAATAGCAGGTAAACTCCAAGTTATTTGTTTCAATAAATATTGTGCTTTGGGTAAAACGATATAAAGCGGTTTTTTAGTGGCATCAAGCCATGCTAATAAACGAGTGATCGTTTCTTCTGGCATAGCGGTACACCCTGATGTCGGTATACCTTTAGCTTTCCATACATGCATAAAGATACAACTGCCCTGTCCTGCAATATTTTGCCTATTATGCTCAACCACTAAACCTTTTTTATAACGAATATCACCATTAACATGGATATCTCGGCGCATTGGCTCTGTTGATCCTTTAATGCCTATAGCACCAACATCGGCTTTACTCACTAATTGGTTATAATAAGGAGAATCGTTGACATCAATACAATAATCATTCTCCGTCATTTGTTGATAAGGCAAACCTGTATTGACTGATTTTAAATAACCAAACGCTTCACCTAAGGTAAAAATACCTGCGGGTGCTTTACCATCTCCTTCTTTTTTATATTGTCCCTGCTGTTTGTGATGTAAGCCTACCCCCCACGCTAAACCATTTTTTCCGACAGTCACTGGATTTTTTTCACTCACTAATTGCCAATGATTTTCAATTTTTTCAAAAGTATAAAGTAAACCATGATCTACTTGCCAATTATCGGTTATCACCATAATTAACTGTTGATGATCAGGGCTAGCTAATAATTGTTTTTCGCTGGCATAACTATTTATAGCCAGTAACATACAAATGAATATCAGTGAGTTTTTAATTATTTTGATCATGTTTTTCTCTATTTATTTGGCAAATTTTATATTTAATACCATTAATAAATCAAGTTATTCATTCATTAAAGCAATGCGCTTAATGTTATAGATGCTATCTATATAACTTACTGATTTAGATACTCGTAACGGTAATAATGGGGTAACAGAAACCCCGTTTAATACGCCACGATAAAAGTCACCATTAGCCTGTAAGTAACCTAAACCGTGTACATCGTGAATAATATAAGGTTTATTATTTTCCATACCTAATACCATCATTACATGCCCAGGAATATAAATAAAATCGCCCGTTTGCAACTGATTAATCACCGACATTTTGCTTGCTGTTTTAACTGTTTTTTCAAAACGGTGATTAATGCCATAAGCACTATGCCCCTGATCACCTGAATTACGTGGCATGTTAAAACCAAAGGTTTTATACACTTCGCCAACAAAACCAGTGCAATCACGACCATTAAAATCATGTCCCCAGCCATAACGTTCACCTAAAAACTTAAAGGCTTGTTTAATTATATTGGCTTTTGTGTAAGCTAAATAACCACGATGAACATCTTGCGAGCGAGGAATAGGCGCTAATATTATGTTTAATTTACCCTTTTTGTCACGTATCGGTAGTTTAACAATGTAGTTAGCATAAGTATTTTGCCCATAAACTTGGTTAGCATATTCACTGCGCTTAGCTAAAGGTAAACGGCTACCCATATCTATTTGTAGGTTAGAAATTTGTGGCTGTTGTGGCACAAAGTTAGTAAATATTTTACTGCCTGTCACCATTAAAAACTCAGCGCTATTTTTATAGGCTTTGATCACTTGTTTATCACCAATAGCCACAGAATTTTTAGGCAGCCAAGCTAAGTAGTTATAAACTTGTACTAATAACCAATGACTATCAGCACTGTGATGTAATACGGCAACGGCATCACCAGGAAAAACACCACTTTCTTGAAATCTATCTAAGTCGCGACCTCCGCCTTTTTTATAAACTTTATCTGACGTTGGAAACGTTCGTAATGACGCCCGCTTAACCACTAAAGCAAACTCAACTTTATTTTGTGCTTTAATGGCATGTTTGTTGAGACTAGCAAGATACTCTTGATAATTTTGTCCGTTAAGTTTACTACCATCATAATAAAAACGATCACCATTAGGGATTTTACTAATACTATCAATAAGTTTTACCAGTGCTTGCTTTGACAGTGTATTAGGCATAGCGAACGGATCATTCACAAAAACATTGTTAGTTATAAGTCTTTTGTTTTGCTTATTGATTTCATTTTGCGTCATTAATAATTTGTGACCATTAACTAGTTTATTTAGCCAATGATCCATCGTTAATTGTTGTTCACTCATGCCAATAACATCTGAGCTAAAATTATGCCTTAACTCATTATGCGAAAGTTGTTCTGCACCCGCTATTGCATTAACCGATATACTTAATGAAAGCACCAAGGCAAATTCTAACGCTAAAGATGGTTTTTTAAATAAAGAGAGTTCCATAAAAAGTCCTAACAATTAAATCGCAACTAGCGACAAGATTTTACTTACCAGTAAACCAGCACCAATAATATAACCGATCATCACTATTAACACGCCAACGGAGATCAGCGCCCGAGAATAGGCAGTAATTGCGCCAGTTGTTGTGTTTTGCATAAAGGACTAATGCTAATAACAACATCACCCAAAGTGCGTAATCAATAAAATACATGCCTATGTACTTGGTTCAGGTAAACTTGTAGGTTGGGCTTTAGCCCATCAATTCATGTCATTTATTCAGCCTTTGACGACATAAATGTCGACCTACAAAAGAATTACCGAATTAAATAAGGGCTCC
>JAESPQ010000082.1 GCA_016765535.1 Alteromonadaceae bacterium
GAAAAATTAAATAAAAAGAACAATAAAGGTATATTGTCGAATTGAAACCTTATTGCCGTTTTAGGTGATAAGGTTTTTTTATTTGAATTACTGCAAACATATATTTTTACCATACTATTTTTTATGCGTAAATCTTTGCTATAAAAACCTAGCCAATTATTATATTCTTGTCACACTAAAATTTTTAACTGATTTACTATGACAGAACAACAATTAACAATACTAAAAAATTCTATTCAAACCATTAAAGATTATCCTAAAAAAGGCATTATGTTTCGCGATGTTACTAGCCTATTAGACAATGCTGAAGCCTTTTCGCTGACCATTGAATTATTAGTAGAGCATTTTAAAGAACAAGGCTTTACCAAAGTTGTTGGCACCGAAGCACGCGGCTTTTTATTTGGCGCTCCTTTAGCTTTAGCCTTGGGCGTAGGTTTTGTTCCGGTACGCAAACCGGGAAAATTACCACGGGCAACGATCAGCGAAGACTATCAATTAGAATACGGTCAAGACACGCTTGAAATTCATCAAGATGCATTAACCGCGCAAGATAAAGTGTTAGTTATTGACGATTTACTTGCCACTGGCGGAACCATTGAAGCAACGGTAAAATTAATTCGTCGCTTAGGTGCGAGTGTCGCACATGCTGGCTTTGTTATTTCATTACCTGATCTTGGTGGTGAAACTTGTTTACAAAAATGTGATTTAAGTGTTTATTCCTTATTACAATATCTTGGCGAATAATACTTTATTAAAAAAACAAATAGGCTCTTTTTATGAGTTATCAGGTTTTAGCAAGAAAATGGCGTCCGAAAAACTTTAGCGAGTTAATGGGGCAAGAGCATGTTGTAACGGTTTTAGTGAATGCACTGAACCAAAATCGTTTGCACCATGCTTATTTATTTACTGGCACTCGTGGTGTCGGTAAAACCACTATTGCTAGAATTTTTGCCAAAAGTTTGAATTGTGAAACCGGCATTACCGCTTCACCTTGCGGTAAGTGTGATGTTTGCTTAGACATTGATCAAGGGCGCTTTATTGATTTATTAGAAATTGATGCCGCCTCAAAAACTAAAGTGGATGACACCCGAGAAATACTCGATAACGTACAATACGCACCATCGCGCGGTCGCTATAAAGTTTATCTTATTGATGAAGTACATATGCTTTCGCGCAGTAGTTTTAATGCGTTATTAAAAACTTTAGAAGAACCACCAGAGCACGTTAAATTTATTCTTGCCACTACTGATCCGCAAAAACTGCCAGTAACAGTATTATCACGTTGTTTGCAATTTCATTTAAAAGCGTTAACCCGCCAGCAAATTAGCCAGCAACTCGAAACCATACTTAAAGCTGAAAGTGTTACTTTTGAAGACACCGCCATAACCTTAATTGCCAAAGCGGCACGTGGCAGTATGCGTGATTCGTTAAGCCTAACCGACCAAGCCATTGCCCAAGGGCAGGGCAATATTAATGTTAGTAATGTGCAACAAATGCTCGGTGGCGTTGATCACAATTGGCCGTTTAAAATTTTAATTCATTTGATCAAACAAGACTCGCAAGCATTAATGAAATTATCGCAAGAAATTGCTTCTTATGCGCCTAATTATTCACGTTTATTGGCTGATTTAATTCAATTGCTCCATCAAATTGCTTTAGCACAAGTGGTTGAACAACAATTTGATTTATCACCAGAACAGTCAACATTGCTCACTAAGTTCACTCAGGTGATGAGCCCTGAAGACGTACAATTGTATTATCAAATAGTGCTTAATGGTCGTAAAGACCTACCTTACGCTGCCGATGAACAAGCGGCATTTGACATGACTATTTTACGTTTACTTGCCTTTAAGCCGGTAGCTAATGTTAATGATATTCAAGCGCTTGAAAATGTTAAACAAGTAGAAAATTCATCACGTTTAAGTTTAGACAGCTTAAACGCTGAAGATTTAAAGGAAACACAAATAAATGACTCTAGTAATGACATCAACAAAAATATAGCAACAAATACTCAAGTAGCGATAAATGAAAGTAAAACGTCGGTAGTTGAAAACACAACCGCTTCGGTAAATCGAGCTGTTGAAGATGAAATGCCCAAGGAAAATACAGATAAAAATATAGGGAAAAGTGTAGAGAAAATTACTGACAATGAAGCAAACTTATTTGCTGAATCAGAGCAACATGCTTTATCTGCGCAACAATCATTAATTCAAGAGTTTGTTGACCCTACATCAATAATTGAACCAGCACCAGTAATAGAGCCACAAGTTGCCCCTCAAGACCTGTTAGCACAATCGGTGCCACCACCAGTAGCAGAAAATAACCCGCAAACACCACCAGCAACAGCGGTAGACGCTATTTTAGCCGATAGAAACATGCTTCGAAGTCGACGCAAATCGCAGGAAGAATCGTCAAAAAAGTCTAGTGACGCAAATGCGCGTCAACCTCACAAAGAGCAAGCGACTAAGGCAGCACAGCAAAAAGAGGCTACAGTAAAAGCTCTGCCGAAAGTAGAAAGTATACCAGCAACGCCTTTTACACCCGACATTATTGATCCTGCGCAAATTCGCAAAGCTAATCAAGTTGATAAATGGGCGCATATGATTGATTCTATGGCGTTAGGTGGGCGTTTACGACAATTAGCTATTCACGCCACTGTTGATGAAAAATCGACGGATGATTTACTGATATTAAATCTAGATCAAGCCACTAAACACTTGATCAGCGATAATGCTTATCAACAATTAGAGCAAAGTTTAACTGAATTGTTGGCAAAGCCGATTAAAGTTGAAGTTAACATTGTTAATGAAACTGAGGCAGATCCATATAAAATTCAATCGCATATAAATGACAAACGTTATCAATATGCAAAAGAGTTGCTTGCACAAGATGAAATAGTACAAACATTACAACAAGATTATCAAGCAACAATTGATGAAAGTACGATCAAAGCTTTATAATAACAATCATTTTAAAATAACATTTAATACATTTGGAGAAACACAATGATGAAAGGTGGCATGGGCAACTTAATGAAACAAGCCCAACAAATGCAAGCAAAAATGCAAGAAGCACAAGCAGAATTAGCTAAAATGGAAGTTGTTGGTGAAGCGGGCGCAGGCATGGTAAAAGTAACCATGTTGGGTAGCCACAGTGTTCGTCGTGTTGAAATTGACGATAGCCTAATGGGGGATGCTGATGATAAAGAAATGCTAGAAGACCTAATTGCTGCTGCCGTTAACGATGCTGTACGTCGTGTAGAAGAGCAAAATAAAGATAAAATGGGCGCACTAACGGGCGGTATGCAATTACCACCGGGCATGAAAATGCCGTTTTAGGCTTACCGCTCAATAAATACAGAAAAAGCCGATTTTAGTATCGGCTTTTTTGTTTTTAAATTACATATTAAGGAATAGTTTACTTTATAACTCTATGTAATATGATAAATTTAATGCAATAAAAAACAATTTTTAGTTATGTGCTTATAACTGCTTAATTAATGAGTAATTACAGCTTTGTAGGTCGGGCTTTAGCCCGTCAATAAGGTTATGGAAAACTTAACACCTTACCGCGTCACTTTAATGGCCACGCTAGGAATAACAAATGTCAGACAATTTTTCTTCTACAGCCGCTTTTTTATGGTCTGTTGCTGATCTTCTCCGTGGTGATTTTAAGCAAAGCCAATACGGGCGCATTATCTTACCTTTTACCCTATTAAGACGTTTAGAGTGTGTGCTTGAAAATACTAAGCCTAGCGTTCTTACTATGTTCGAGTCAGTAAAAGACAAACCAATTGAAGCACAAGATAAAATACTTACCCATGCTGCTAAGTTAAGTTTTTATAACACCAGTAAAATGGATTTAAACAAGTTAGGTGAAACAGGCGTAGCACAAAACCTTGAAAGCTATGTGCAATCATTTAGCCCTAATTCCCGTGAAATATTCGAGCATTTTGATTTCTTTAATACTATCGACAAACTTGAAGAAGCCGATTTACTTTATAAAGTAGCTAAACGCTTTGCTAACGCGCCTTTATCGCCTGAAAACATCAGTAATTATGGGGTGGGGATCGTCTTTGAAGAATTAATCAGACGTTTTGCTGAAAGCTCTAACGAAACCGCAGGGGAGCACTTTACCCCACGCGATATTGTTCGTTTAACCACCTCATTAGTTTTTTGTAATGATGATGACCTACTTACCCAAGCAGGTTTAGTACGCAGTATTTACGATCCAACCGCTGGCACGGGTGGCTTTTTATCATCAGGCATGGAATACGTGCATGAACTTAACGATAAATCCGCATTATCGGCATTTTGGCAAGAATTAAACCCTGAGTCTTATGTCATCTGTAAAGCCGATATGCTGATTAAAGGGCAAAAAGTCGATAACATAAAATTGGGTAATACCTTATCAAACGATCAGCTACGAGCCGATAAATTTGATTACATGCTTTCTAACCCTCCGTTTGGTGTTGATTGGAAAAAAGTACAAAAGGGCATTGTCGAAGAACATAAAGACAAAGGCTTTGAAGGTAGTTTTGGTGCAGGTTTACCAAGGGTTTCAGACGGTTCGTTATTATTCTTAATGCACCTTATTAGTAAGATGCGACCTGTTTCGCCTAACTTAAAAGATACTTCATCAGCAAGCGGATCTCGTATAGGCATTATATTAAACGGTTCACCCTTATTTACCGGTGGCGCTGGCAGTGGTGAAAGTGAGATCAGACGTTACATATTAGAAAACGACCTACTTGAAGCCATAATCGCCTTACCTACCGATATGTTTTACAACACAGGCATTGCCACTTATGTTTGGGTTCTTTCAAACAATAAGTCGAATAACAAATCAGCACAGCGCAAAGGCAAAGTGCAACTAATTAATGCCTCAAAAGAATTACCAAAAGCTAATCGTGGTGTAGGTCGGGCTTCAGCCCGTCAAAGTCAATTATCTAATAACAGTGATGGACTAAAGCCCAACCTACAAAATGAAAATATCTTTTATACCGCTATGCGTAAATCATTGGGTAGCAAGCGCAGAGAATTAACCGAAGAGAGCATTGCAACCATAGTTAAAACTTACGGGCAATTTGTTGGCTCTCGATCAGATAAGGACTTTAGTAAAATATTTGACTATAAAGCTTTTGGTTACCGACGCATTACCGTTGAACGTCCGTTAAAATTAGCTTTTTATCCGCGTGAACTTAGTAAAGTAGAAGCATTATGCGCAGACAAAGCTTGGCATAAAATAGATGAAGCGTTGCAACAGGTGATTTTAGAATCACTCGCTACCTTTAGTGAAGAAAAAATACTTTCTCGCAATAGCTTTCAAAAACAGTTAAATGAAAACATAAATGATGGGCTAAAGCCCAACCTACAAAATGAAGATGTAGGTCGGGCTTCAGCCCGTCAAAAAACATCTAGTCAAAAAACGTCTACTCGCAATAGCTTTCAAAAACAGTTGAACCAACATGTAGGTCGGACTTCAGTCCGTCATAAAATAAGTGCAGCACAGTTTAAACTGATCGCAAAACATCTTGCCGAACAAGACGAAACCGCACAAACTTGTCTTTTTGAATCAGGCAAACAAAAAGGTCAACCAGAGCCAAACCCTGATTTACGCGATAATGAAAACATCCCATTAAAAGAGTCAGTACAAACCTACTTCAAACGTGAAGTATTACCGCATGTACCTGACGCATGGATTGATGAAACCAAGGTTGATAGCAAAGACGGTGAAATAGGTATTGTCGGTTACGAAATCCCCTTTAACCGTCATTTTTACGCATACCAACCGCCAAGAGCATTAGAAGAAATAGATGCCGATTTAGATGCCGTTTCTGTCGATATTATGAAGTTATTGCAAGAGGTACATTCGTAATGGATGAATTTGATCAGTATCTAAAACAAGGTGAGCCAAATAAAGCAGAGAAAGCCAAAGTTTGGAAAGCCGCTATTGGTCTACAGCAAGTAGATAACCTAACACCCTCTGGCTATTTAATAGAAATTGCGATACAAAATATCGAAGGAACAATCAGCATTGAGCAGGTTAAAGATCGTATTGACAGCTATTATCTGCAACATCCTGTACAAGATAATACCAACAGAACAGAAGAAGCAGATAAAGTTTCAGCTAAAATTGCAGAAATTTTAACAGAGCACACCTTTGTTATGTCGCCCATTGAATATCTTAATATTCACCGCAGGCTATTTGAAGGTATTTACGCTGATGCAGGTAAGGCGCGTGACTATAATATTAGTAAAAAGGAATGGGTGCTAGAGGGGGAAACTGTCATTTATGGCAGTGCTGACAACCTAATGGCAACGCTAGAGTATGACATCTCGCAGGAAAAGAAATTTCAATTTAGCGGTTTAAGCAAAGAGCAGATCATTGAGCATCTCGCTAGCTTTATATCGCGGTGTTTTTCAAGCTAGATGTCGCCTAAAGTTTAAATTTATGCCGCCTTATTCTCTTTTATCTCTGATTTACCTTTTTCAGGATTCAGGTAAACCTCTTTTATATGATCCCAATTCTTAATTTTACCCGACCATCGACCTGGATTTGCCAATTTCGCTTCTTTATAAACTAATTTTCTTTTGGCTAATACGTCTACATCTTTACCTGTGTGACGTTCGTGCGGCGTGGTAAATTTAATGCCGCTATGACAGTGCTCATAGTTATACCACTGCACAAAACCGCTAACCCAACTTCTGGCTTTACCTATATCCCCAAAGGCTTTTTCAGGATATTCAGGGCGATATTTCAAAGTCCGAAATATTGATTCTGAAAAGGGATTGTCATTGCTCACCGATGGTCGACTAAATGAGGGCACTACGCCTAATTCTTGTAATGTGGCTAGCATTGTTGCCCCTTTCATGGGGCTGCCGTTATCCGAGTGTAAAGTAACTTGGTTTTTCTTTACTTTTTCTCGATAGCATATGTCGGTCATCAAATCTGCCGCTAGCGCACTTAATTCTTCATTGTGAATTTGCCAACCAACAATTTTTCGACTGTAAATATCAAGCACTAGATATAGGTATAAAAAAATGCCTTTCACTCGTGTTGGCAAATAAGTGATATCCCATGTATAGACCTGATTAGGAGCGGTTGCCGTTAACGCTTTGGGTTTAATAACTTTACGCGCAGGTTTGCTTTTTTCTCTATGTTTTAATTGGTTATGTGCGTTTAATACGCGATAAAAACTTGATTCTGATGCAATATACACACTGGTATCTGCTAACTTCGGCACTATTTGACATGGAGCTAAGTTAGCGTATTCAGGCTCGTTGGCTGTTTTAATGATGCGTTGGCGCTCTCTCTCTGTCAATTTATGCTTAGGGCTATGTTTGGGCTCAATACGACCATCTTGCTTTTCTATATCACGCTGCCATCGTTGCAGTGTTTTAGCACTGATACCAATAATATCACAAGCATTTTCTTGTTTTGCGCCTGACTTTCGCGCATCGGCTACCAAGCTAATAATTTCAGCACGTTCATGACTCATAGTGAGTTGTCCTCGTCGTTTCCCCAAATCTCGTTGACTTTTTTTTTGAGAACTAACAGCGCTGCGGTTTCCGCTAACGCTTTGTCTTTACGATTTAATTCCTTTTTTAACGCTTTATTTTCATTTCTAAGCGTTTTGATTTCAGTGCGCGATGTTGCCTTGTTATTGGAATTGTTACCGTTAGCAAAATCTAACTTCCATTGAGCTATATGATGAGGATAAATGCCTTGTTTACGACAATACTCTCCTAAATCTACCTCGTCTAAGGTGGCGCAGGTTATGATCATGTTAAGGCGTTCTTCTAATGGCCAGTCTTGTGGCCGTTTATCTTTAGTCATATTCATTATTTCGTTAGGTGAAACTGTTTCTAGTTCTTGGTTTTTAGCTTGTAATATCCAACGTGAAAGGGATGACAAACCGACACCAAGAGGCTCTGCTATTTCTTTTAAAGTGATATTATCCTGCCTATTTAATGCTTTTTCTACTGCTTGTTTCTTAAATGATTGAGAAAATTTCTGACTCATTTTGATTACCTCTAACTAAATATTAGAGGCGACAACTAGTCTGACACCTAACTCTTATACACAAATATTTTTTGCTAAAACTGAACTTTTTCCATTGTTGATGATCAGATCATTTAAGTTAAATTATCAATAATGGTTTTGAATAAAATGCTTATAAAAGATACTGAAGAATGGGC
>JAESPQ010000083.1 GCA_016765535.1 Alteromonadaceae bacterium
ACTCATCAAACCAAGGTAACAGATAGAGTATTTGTAGGTCGGGCTTCAGCCCGTCAAATATAGATTGATGGCCTAAAGGCCAACCTACAAGTGTTACCCTAAAATATAGCTATTTGACCAGTCCCCATTAAAGATAGTATAAGTTATATAACTTTATGTTGCTAAATATATGCAAAAACGCAACAATCTAACCAATCGGTCAATTTTTATTTATAGGTTTATTATGTTTAGATTTACGCTTTTATTAAGCTTATTGCTTTTATCTCTCCCTAGTTTTGCTTTAGGTAAACTAGGTCATCAATTGGTATGTCAGGTTGCTTTTGATCATTTATCAAAAGATAAACAACAGCGCATAAATCAATTATTATTAAGTATGCCTAACACAACTAAAACATTAATTAATAATTATCTCTACCAAGATAAAAAGGCACCAATAACGTTTGCTAAAAGCTGTATTTGGGCTGATGCAATCAAAAAAAATAAACAGTTTGATAAATTTAAATCTTGGCACTACATTAATGTTAGCCGCAGTGCTAAGCATATTACAGACAATTCATGTAGTAGTGACTGTGTTACACAAGCAATTAAAACGGATCAGGCTTTATTGAAAACAGCTAAAAACCAGCAAAAAAAAACACAAGCATTAATGTTTTTAGGTCATTGGTTAGGCGATGTTCATCAACCATTACATGTAAGTTATGCCAGTGACTGGGGAGGAAATAAAATAAAAATCAACTCCCCTGATAAAAAATGCACTAACTTACATTGGTTATGGGATACCTGCCTGTTAAGTAGAAAGCACTTAAGCGAACAACAATGGTTAACAAAGCTAAACAAGCAATGGCAATACGCTCCAATTAAGCAATGGCAACAAACTAGCGTAGCACAATGGGCAGACGAATCATTACAATTAGTCCGTGAAGCTAATTTGGGTTACTGCCATATAAACAGTAAAGGAGTGTGTAACATGAGTACAAAAGAGCAATCGGCACATTTATATACACCAGCCTATCAAGCACATTATTCAGCATTATTACAACAACGAGTATTGCAAGCCGCAGCGCGTTTAAATAAATTACTTGAACAAGCACTGTAATGGGTAATTTTTATTCTTAAAACCCACGATAAAAAATAGGCTAGTAACGTTACGTTACTAGCCTATTTTGTTTAATTAACCAATTAATGTTAATTAATACCCTATACGGTATAACTATTTTTCGTCACCAACAGCCACTGGTTTTTCTGGCTTGATAATATCTAATAATTCGATGTCAAATTGCAATACTGAATTACCCGGAATACGTGGTGGATTGCCTCGTTTGCCGTAAGCTAAATCTGAAGGAATAGTAAATTTAAATTTTGAACCAACCGACATTAATTGTACGCCTTCAGTCCAACCTTTAATAACACGATTTAATGGGAAAGTAGCTGGTTGCCCGCGATCATAAGAACTGTCAAACGTTTCACCGTTTAAAAAAGTACCTTTATAGTGTACTTTTACGGTATCTGTCGCTTTTGGTTTTTCACCCGTACCTTCTTTTAATACTTCATACTGAATACCTGATTCAGTTACTTTTACACCTTCTTTTTTAGCATTCTCTGCAAGGAATTTTTTCCCTTCGGCTAGACTGTCTTCTGCTTTTTTAGTTTCAGCGTCTTTCATTTTAGCTTTCATGCTTGCGTCTAAGCTGGATAATAATGTTTGCACTTCTTCTTTTTTAATCACCGATTTACCCGCTAAGCTATCAATAAAGCCTTGGGTAATTAATTTTTTGTCTAACGTTAAGCCTAATTTATTATGCTCAGTTAGGTTTTTTTCCATGTACATACCAATTGAAGCACCTAAGCCATAAGCTTGTTTTTGAATTTCAGTTTTAAGTTCTGGTGCTTTAGCTTCTTCTTTTTTTGTTTCTTGTTGACAACCAAAAACTGCCACTAAACTTAATGCAATAACAGTCGGTTTTAAAAATTTCATTTATTTCTCCATCTAACAACACAATTGGAGAATTCTCCAATCAAAAAAATTTATAGCTTACGCTAAAAAACGTCTTATACTAACGGTAATTGTTAAAATAAAAAAGTAAATAAATAGTGTTTTTTCTTAGATATTATCAAAAAATTGTAACAACAATATTCTTATTACTATTAGTTAGCGCTTGTCAACCGGCAAAAACAAAACCAGTGATGCGTTGGCAACAAGCAATTGAAGGCGCTTATGCGGGCGATATTTCAGCAGATGCACATTATAGTGTCTATTCCTCGCTGCATCACGGCGTAAGTTTTTGGGATATAAAAAACAACGCGTTAAAGTTTACTTGGTCACAACAACAAAATAATTCTGACAACTTAGTGTTACTCACCAAAATAGCGAATGATAATTCGATGGTGCTAACCGCAAATCGCACTGATTTTTCACTCTGGAATACCACCACGGGAAAATCAATGGGATTTTGGCGCGTTAGTGGTTCTAATATTCGCGATATTGCGGTATCAAATAAAGGAAGACACATACTTATTGGTAAAGCGAATGGCAAGGTAAAACATATCACCTTAGCAACAGGTCGACGTTTAGAGTTTTTAGGACACAAAGAAAAAGTCAATTCGGTTGATATGCTCCCTAATGGCCGAGTTGCCATTTCTGGTGGTAATGATTTTATCGCTTATGTTTGGGATACTAAAACAGGACAAATTATTTACCGTTTTAACCATCCTAATCGTGTAATTAAAGTAGTATTAGACCCGCAAGGACGTTTCGCTTTTACTGCAGATAGCCATAAAAAAGCAAAAATATGGGATTTAAAAACGGGTAAGTTAATCAGCACATTACAATTTACCCAGCGCCAACAAATTTTTAGTAGTGCCCGCTTTTCCAATGACGGTAAGTTTTTAGCCACTGGTTCACCATCTCGATTTATTAATATATGGCAGGTAAGTACAGGAAAACGTTTAACTAAATGGCAAGTTACTCGTAAAGAAGCTAATTATCCTACTGGGGCAGTTGTTTATAGCGTGGTTTTTGGCGATAATAGCCAAGGTAAACATACCGTTTACACTGTAAGTTCGTCAGGATATACCGAGTTATGGCAAATACCACAATAGATCTAAATAGTAATAATAATGAACACTTAAATGAACGTCTTGACTGTTTAGAAACTCGTAATGCTTTTCAAGATGATATAATTGAACAACTTAATGTAGAGCTTGCCACTCATCAAGAAGAAATAGCGGATTTAAAATACCAGCTAAAACTCATTTCTGGGCGTATTAAAGAATTACGCCCTAATGAAGGTGGTGATAATGATGTAGAGCCACCACCACCGCATTATTAACACGTTATAACTTAAAACACTCCCTACTCTGGCGTAAACACACCAATAATTTGCTCTTTCGCGCGCGTTTTTTTCTCAACGTGAACCTCTGGTTGCACCATTTTTTCACCACAAGCAACACAAGTAACCGTTTCAACATTATTTTCTTTGGTTAATGCCATAGTATCCATCGCTTTGCATTGGGGACAAATTGCACCTGAAATAAAACGTTTTTTAATGACATTTTTCATACTTTTCTCATTATTCATGCTATTTCACTTATTTTACCTTGAATCTACCCCTAGAGAAAAGCGACAATAGCATCATTATTTTCAACATTTGTTTGTTTTGAGGTTATTGCATTGATTATTGCTGAACAATTAAGTTTAGACCGTGGTTTTAAAAACTTAATAAAGTCATCAAGTTTTACTATAAACCCGGGTCACAAGGTAGGCTTAGTTGGCGCCAATGGTTGTGGAAAATCATCATTATTTGCTGCTATTTTAGGTGAATTATCTCCTGATGCGGGTAACTTGTCTTTACCCAGTAATTGGCAAATTGCCACGGTAAAACAAGAAACCCCCGCATTAAGTAAAAGCGCTCTCGATTATGTAATTGACGGTGATAAAGAATTTAGAAAATTAGAACAACAGCTAGAAGTAGCAAGAACAAAAGAGGATGGCCATACAGAAGCGAATATACTAAACCAAATAGAAATCATTCATGGTTATAGTTTACCGGCACGAGCTGGCGAATTATTGCATGGTTTAGGTTTTACTCAAGAACAACTTAATAATGCAGTGAGCGATTTTTCGGGTGGTTGGCGGATGCGCTTAAATTTAGCACAAGCACTTATCGCGCGTGCTGATTTATTATTGTTGGATGAACCCACCAACCATTTAGATTTAGACGCCGTTATTTGGCTACAACGTTGGTTAAAACGCTTTACTGGCACGTTAGTATTAATATCACATGATCGCGATTTTTTAGATGATGTTATTACCGAAATTATTCATATTGAACATCAACAAGCAAAATTATATTCAGGCAACTACTCCGCCTTTGAACGCCAGCGTGCCGAACATTTAGCACAACAAAGTGCACAATATCAAAAGCAACAAAAAGAAGTCGCCCATTTAACCGCCTTTGTTGATCGTTTTCGTGCAAAAGCGAGTAAAGCCAAACAAGCACAAAGTCGCTTAAAACGTTTACAAAAACTACCCGAATTAGCACCAGCACATGTTGATAGCCAATTTAGTTTTTCGTTTCAAAAACCTGATCATTTACCCTACCCGTTATTATCTTTAACCGAGGCTAATTGCGGTTATCAACCCAACATTGAAATATTACATAACACCAATATCACCCTAGTACCGGGTAGTCGCATTGGTTTGCTAGGTCGAAATGGCGCAGGTAAGTCAACCTTAATAAAGTCATTACAAGGCGAATTAGCATTATTGGTTGGCAAGCGCTATTGCGCGCAAGAATTAAAAATAGGCTATTTTTCTCAACACCAACTAGAACAGCTAACTAAAGGTCATACTGCACTCGATCACATACTACAAGCCAATAAGGAAATGACCGATTTAAGCGCACGCAATTTTTTAGGTAGCTTTGGTTTTAGTGGTGATCAAGCATTAGCTTTAGTAGAAACTATGTCAGGTGGCGAAAAAGCCCGTTTAGTTTTAGCCTTAGTCGTATTAGAAAAACCGCAATTGCTGTTATTAGATGAGCCTACCAACCATCTTGATTTAGAAATGCGGCAAGCGTTAGTACTCGCCTTGCAAGAGTTTGAAGGCGCATTAATTTTAATTGCCCACGATCGCTACCTACTTGAATCTTGCGTAGATGAATTTTATTTAGTGGCTAACGGCAAAGTTAACGACTTTGATGGCGACATTGACGATTACCAGCAGTGGTTAAATGATGATAAAAAACAACTCCATCAAGAAAACAAAAAATCAGCGCCAATAAACAATAACATTACCAAAAAAGATCAGCGTAAAGAGCAAGCACAATTACGTAAGCAAACCGCACCACTGCGTAAAAAATCGCAAAAACATGAGCAACAAATACATATTTGGCAAACTGAACTAATAGAAGTTGAACACACTCTAAGCGATAACAGTATTTATCAAGCTGAGCATAAAAAAGAGTTAACAACGCTATTAAAACAACAAGCTAATTTAAAAGCTAACATTGAAGAAGCAGAAGTGCACTGGCTTGAAATTGAAGAAGAAATTGAAACAATTATGAGTGGTGCATAGACCGAATAAACTGCTACACTTAACAAAGTAAATAAAAATATTGATAAAAACAATGAACATTAAAACCTTTAAATTTAAGGAAACAGTGATGAAAATTACCTTACGCGCCACCCTACTATTATTAATTAGCTCGTTATGTTTTCAAGTATCTGCCGACACTTATGACGATGCCATGTATCTGCTTAATAAGGGTGAATTTAAGACCGCGATAGCGTTATTAACACCTTTGGTTAACGAAGGTTATGCCCCTGCACAATATCAAATGGCAATGATTTATAAAAATGGTGATGGTGTACAAAAAAACCTTAATAAATCTTTCAAACTATTAACGTTGGCAGCCAATACAAATTATGTCGATGCACAATTTGATTTAGCTAATATGTACAGTGACGGTATCGCCACTAAAAAAGATTTAAAAAAAGCCTTTATGTTAACGATGAAAGCCGCGAAAAAAAATCTTCCAAGCGCACAATATAACATTGGCGTAATGTACTATTTTGGTGATGGCGTGGTAAAAGATAATTTAAAAGCATCACGCTGGTATAAAAAAGCAGCCAACCAAAATTATGCCCTAGCACAATTTAATTTAGCGCTAATGTATTACGACGGTAAAGGTGTTGAAAAAAGCAATATTATGTCTTATGTTTGGAACATTATTGCCGCACGTAATGGTTACCAAAAAGCAGTACGTAGTTTAACTATTGACGAACATAACCTCAATGTTGCCGACCTGCAAAAAGCACGAGATAAAGCCAATATTATTCATGATAAAATTTTACGACAAGAAAAATTAAAAGCGGAGTTAGCGAACCAAAAAGCATATTAGCTTGATCTAAATCACAGTTTAACATGCGATTATTTTCTATACTTAACAAGTGACTGTTTACAGACTTGGAGAGTATGATGAAATTTTTTGAAATGTTGGTTAATGATCCCATAGTATTATCCGCCATTACTGGTCTTATCATTTTATTAGGTATTGGTGCTTATTACATTTACTACTTTATTAGCCATATTCAAAATGACAAGTAAATTGTTAGTGATCCAAGTGGATAATATCATTGTTTGATTTTATGCCCTTTCGTTTTAGTTTTAGTTTATAGCTGACATTTTTAGAGAGCGTATTAGCTCTCTTTTTTTTGCACTTTCGATTACACTAGCATTCTGTTTTTTTCATATATTACCTTCAATGTCTTATCAAACGCTTTTTCAAAGTGAATTTAAACCCGCATGGTGGTTAACAAATCCGCACTTACAAACCCTTGGTGCGAAATATTTACGCCGCAAAGAGCAACTAAATACCATTACCGAAATACTCGAATTACCTGATGATGATTTTATTGAACTCGCATGGACCGAGCTTCCTAAAACTGGTAACACCCGTCCAATAATCGTTTTATTACATGGCTTAGCTGGCTCAAAAGACAGTCATTACGCTAAGGGCATGCTCAAAGCAATAAAAAAACAAGGTTGGATCGGCGTATTGATGCATTTTCGCGGCTGTGGCAAACAACAAAATCGTCAAGCGAGTTCGTATCATTCAGGTGACACTCGTGACATTACTTTTTTAACTAACGTACTAAACCATAGATACTCACAATCACCTTTAGCTCTTATAGGGTTTTCGTTAGGCGGCAATGTCTTAACGCGTTATTTAGCTGAACAAACTTCATCACCCTATCAAGCAGCAATAGCCATTTGCGCTCCACTACATTTAGCAAGTTGCAGCACACGTATTAATTCAGGATTTTCTAAAATATATCAACAATATTTAGTAGATATGCTTAAAGCAAGTACTCAAGAAAAAATCGCACTAAAACTAATTCCTCAACTTTGCACTAATAAGTTAGCCCGCATAAAAACAATTTGGGGTTTTGACGATTATGTGACCGCGCCAATTAATGGTTTTAACAATGCCGAACATTACTACCAACAAGCCAGCGGACGGGATGTATTAGCAAATATAACATCCCCTTGTTTAATTATTCATGCTAGCGATGATCCTTTTTTATCACATCAAGACATTATTAAAGTACATAATTTACCAAAAAACATTCGTTTTGAAGTGAGTAGCAATGGCGGACATGTGGGTTTTATTGCGGGTAATAATCCCTTAAAACCTCAATTTTGGCTAGAACAACGTAGTATTAATTTTTTGGAGAACCATTTATGATAATTCCTGTTGATAATTTATCACAACAAGCACTTTATGGTGTTATTGAAAGTTTTATTTTACGTGAAGGTACTGATTATGGTGAGATTGAAGTTTCTTTAGATGAAAAAATAGCACAAGTGCATCAACAACTTGTGCTAGGTAATTTAGTGTTAGTATTTTCTGAACTGCATCAAACCGTAAATATAATGTCGACAGAGCAATTTAACAACCAACCTTATGATTAAACTAGCCCATTTAGTGTTTTTCAAAGGTTAATACAAAACTAACGGGAACCGCTTTACTAATACTTGGTAATTTAGCTAACGCTTGTAATTTTTCAACACCGGCGCCTAAATTAAAATTAGCGGCTTGAATAATAATCGGCTGCATACTGCTCACGACAAACTTATTATCATTGACACGCACCAACATAACATCAACGGTAATGGCTTGTTTCATGCCATGTAAGCTGAGCTCACCAGTCACCGAAATAATAGAATTTTCAGCAATATTGTTTAATACTTCTTTACTTAAAGAGGCGGTAAATTTTGCTTGAGGAAATAAATCAGTGGCAAACAAAAACTTTTGCATACGTTCATTTCTAATGGTAATGCCCGTATCAACACTAGTAAGGTCAATAATCATGCTAATTTTGGCGTTTTTGGATAACTCGCCAGATAATTGCGTAAAACGATGTACTTCAGCCACATTAGTTTTTTTAATGCTAATAAAGCTTAATCGCGATTGTTGATTATTTAATTGCCATGCTGCAAATGATGGTAGTGAAATAATGATGCTTACTAGTAATAATGCTAAACGCATTTTATTTTCCTTTTAATGATTATATGTAATTGATTAAATTTAATTATATTCACGTTCAGTACGGTGATATTTAATGATTTTTTGCCATTCTATATTGGCATTACCTAAAGTCATAAAATCAGGATTCATTAAGCTCTGCCGACGATTATAGCTTAATGGCTGAAATTCACTATTTAAAATGCTACCGCCCGCTTGCTCAATAATGCAATGACTTGCTCCGGTATCCCATTCACCAGTAGGACCAACACGCAAGTAACAATCTGCACCACCTTCGGCAATTAAACAGTTTTTTAACGAACAACTCCCCAACGAAACATATTCAAAATCGTGATCTTGCTCATTTAAATATTGCCCCATTAAGGCAAGCTCTTGACGACGACTAATAGCAACGATAATTTTTCGTGACTGCGAATAATCCGCAACTTTAATGCGATTAGTACCGAGTATGTTTTCTTTAAACGCGCCTAAATTTTTTTGTGCATAATAGGTAATATTATGATCAGGGGCATGAATAACGCCAATGCTTGGCCAGCCATTTTCAATTAAAGCAATGTTTACCGCAAAATCACCACTACCTAAAATAAATTCACCTGTACCATCAATAGGATCGAGCAACCAATATTTTTGCCAATGCTGGCGTTGTTCAATATCAAGGCTACCCACTTCTTCTGAAATAATAGGAATATTGGGGGTAAGGCTTTTTAACTGCGCCATGAGCACATCATTTGCCGCGATATCAGCACTAGTAACAGGGCTATTATCCGCTTTTAATTCAGCCGTATAATCACCGCGATGATAATGCTTCATTACTTCAACACCCGCTTTTTTAGCACTTTCAATAGCAATGGCAAGTAATTGATCTGTTGTCATAATACATTCTCTATTGACAAAAATTATTGCTTAGCAACACTTTTAATGACACTAAGACGATAACAAGTCTTTTAATAAAAATAACGCGGCTATGCTACGTGCTTCAGTAAAATCACTTTGTGCTAACAAATTTTTATAGTCTTTTAGCGACCAAGTGACAATTTCAAGCGACTCTGGTTCATCACCAATGAGTGTTTCGGCATATAAATTTTGCGCTAAATAAATACTCATATTAGCATTAAAAAATGCCGGTGATATGCATAACTGTTTTAATAAAATTAATTGCTTAGCACCATAACCTACTTCTTCTTTAAGTTCTCTATTAGCTGCTATTTCGGCTTCTTCACCGTCATCAATTAAGCCTTTAGGAAAACCTAATTCGTAACTATGCGTGCCTGCACAATATTCGCGCACTAATAATAAAGTATCTTCATCAAGCATCGGTACAATCATAACCGCACCACGCCCAGAGCCTAACATGCGCTCATATTCACGTTGTTCACCGTTGCTAAAAGTCAAATCTACTTGCTCTATAGCAAATAATCGGCTTTTAGCCACCTGTTTACGATGAGTAATATTGGGTAATTGATGTTTTAGCGCCATGATCTTCCTAATAATGGTATATAATAGTGCCTCTATAATAATGCTTTTACTAGGAATAAATCTATGATCAATTGGTCAAAAATTAAAACTGTTTTACTTGATATGGACGGAACGATTTTAGATTTACATTTTGACAGTTATTTTTGGCTTGAACATTTACCATTACGCTATAGCGAAGCAATGGACATTTCTGTCGAGCAAGCAAAGCAACAGTTGATAAATCACTATCAAGAGGTTACTGGTACTATTGCTTGGTACTGTTTAGATTATTGGGCAGAACAAACAAAAATGCCAATTTTAACGTTAAAACGTGAGGTTGAACACTTAATTAAATTACGTGCGGATGCTGATGAATTTTTAACGGCCTTGCGCAATAGCGGCCGTAAAATTATTTTAGTGACTAACGCTCACCCAGACGCTTTGTCGCTAAAAATAGAGCGCACCAAACTCGATAAATATTTTGATGTGCTCTATTCCACGCATGAGTTTGGCGTTACCAAAGAATCCCAATTATTATGGCAACGTTTACAACAAAAACAGCCTTTTACCCTTGAAAATACGCTTTTTGTTGACGACAGCTTGCCAATATTAAAATCAGCTCAGCGCTTTGGCATTAAACACTTACTTGCCGTGGCTAATCCTGACAGTAAAAAGACAGATAATATTATTAGCGATTTTAATAGTATTACCGATTTTACCACCCTAACGGCTGACATTATGAATAATCCTGTATAGACTTATGCTCCCTAACCCTTTATCGCTTTATTTTGATCTATACTTAAACTTTATCTAATCAACTAGTAGTAGATTTTATGCGTTGTAGTGCTTCACAATTTTATACCCTTATATTTTTACTACTCTCCCTTTTGCTAATAACACAGGTTTCCGCGAAGAATATGGTCGATATTCATCGCATTTGTAGTAAGTCTCCTGCTAATTGCTTACCTGAAATTAACGAACAGCTGCAAACAACTCACCAAAACAGCCGTGTTTGGTATGATTTAATGCAATATAAATTTGAGTCATTATTTCTTTTGCAAGATATAAGTGAGCTTAATAAAGTCACTAAATCATTTGTTAATAAAGAAAACTTACCTATTCCTTTTGAAATAAGCGTGAATATTTATTACGCTAAAAGCCTCAGTCAAGAGCACACCTTAAACCCTATATTTATTAAGCAAGAAAGTAAAAAGTTTATAAATAAAGCAAAACAGTTATTAGCCTTAATGAATGAGGCTTATCCTGATCCGAATCTATTAATTAAATTAGCTAACATTCAGATGTTTATTGAAGAATATCAACAGGCCTACCAATTATTACAAACATTAGCCGTGAACTATAAGCGATATCCCGATATTGTTTTTCATCTAGACTTATATGGCAATTTAGGGCATTTAGCCGATATTCTTAACTATAAAAAGCAAGCCATAACTTACTGGTTAACGTCATTAAAATGGGCAAAAGAATTAGCGAATGAACAACAAACTGCAACCGTATATTTTAACTTAGCCAACAGTCAGAATACCATGCAAGAGTTTAATAATGCACAACAAAATTATCTTAATGCTATACAGCATGCCATATTAGCTAAAGATAAAATCAAACGAATTGAAGCTCAAATTGCATTAGCACAATTATGGTTAACTTTAGATAAAAAAACGCAGGCAAAAACATTAATTACAAACATAGATACCGTTAATTTACCGCAATATGTAACAAAAAAACTAAAGCAACTTAAAACAAAAATAAAAACAAAATAAACCCATCTTCTTTATATTATTGTTTTTCATAAAATCGTCATACTTAACAGCGACAATCCTTAAAATTTTTTAGGGATATTTACATAATGCGCGTTTCTACTTTTTCTCGTTTTTCAGCAATAGCCATGGCTATTTTTACCTTTGTGTTTTTAGTGACTATGCAGCAAGTCGCCAGCTCTTTTGCACAAAGTAAAAATCAATTAAATAATTATCAACAACTAAAAACACTAACCACCGTAAGTTTTTATCGCACAATTAATAATTATTTACAACATGGCGATGCCAGCTTACTCATAAAAGCAGAGCGGCAACTAAATAGCATGCTAACACTCACGCAAAAATTAGCGATTGCGAGCCTAGAAACAGACTTAAGTAACCAAATTAAAGCGTTAAGTATTGAGTTAAAAGACAAGTTTAGAGCTATGGGCAAACTTAGTGCCGATCCTTATGCGTTACTTAAAAACAACGAACAAGGACTTATTGCACTAAATCACCAATTACATCAATATGCCCAAAATAGTGATTTATTAACCCCTAATGAAAAAATAGTTTATTTTAATCTTACCCATAATATTGCTAATGAACTACTAGCTGTGATTAACGCCCGAGAAAAACTTTTTTCACAAACACACACTAACCAGCAAAATTTAACACATGAAATTAACACGTTAATTATACTAATCAAACAATTAAAGCAATTACCCTTACTGCAAATCTATCCGCCAGCAGAAGATAATGAAGAAGACCTACTAAGTGATGATGAAGAACTAACTGATTTAAGTGAAGAAGCCATTAATGAATTATTTTCATTAGCTAACCGCTATCAAAATGAATTAACCAATACCATTAAATTTGCTAGGCAAACCAAAGCGGGCTTTAACTTACTAAGCAATGCAGTTACCCACATAGAGCAAAGCTTAGCTCAAGGTGAACAAAACTTTAATAACCAACAGCAGCAGTTAAATCAGTTATTAACCTTGGTTGTTATTGTTTTATTAATATTTTTAGTGAGCTTTTTATGTGCCAATTACTGGCTGATGCGTTCTGTGGTGTTAAACCCATTACGGCGCTTACGTGATAGTTTTGTGTTATTAGTTGAACGCGGGCAAGTAGATAATATTAATGGCATTCCAGAAAAAACAGAGCTAGGACAAATAGCAAGTAGTTTTAATGCCTTAGTAAATAAACTAGCCGAAAACGACAAACAAAAAGCGCAGCAACTTAATTTAGTTTCAAGCGCTTTAAAAACCATGGAAAATCAAGCTGATAACATTCTCCATTCATCACAAACAACCACCGAGCATTTAGCTGAAGTGCGAGAAATTATGACCACTTTAAACAAGGTCACTAATACTGTCAGCAAACTATCACAACAAGTCGCCAGTAATGCTCAAGCAACTCAACATGCAATGAGTGAAAGCCAAAAACACGTTAATCAAGTGCTGACGGCTAGCCATAGTACTAACAACGCCACAATATCAGCAAAAAAATCAATAAAAACATTAGGTGATTCAGTTAAAAGTGTTAGCACAATTGTTGATGTGATCAGCGCAATAGCCGATCAAACCAACTTATTAGCGCTTAATGCCGCCATTGAAGCAGCTCGTGCTGGTGAACATGGTCGTGGTTTTTCAGTGGTTGCCAGTGAAGTACGCCAATTAGCAGGAAAAACCCAAGAATCATTACAGCAAGTAAGCCAAAGTTTGAATCAATTACAACTTGCCAGTAATGCTTTAACCGATAACATGCAAGGTATTGAACATGCTTCTGAACAGCAAAAGTCTATTTCACAACAACTTAAAAATAATGCAGAACAAGTGCTTGAGCAAGCATTAACCTCTGCTAACATGTCAAAAACGGCTTTATTGCATATTAATGAGCAACAACAAAAATTCATCCATTTTGAACAGGCAATAAATAATGTTAGCTACGAAGTAAATCAAGCCAGCGAATTAGCACAAAACATCTCTAATGATGTTGTTAGGCAGGTAAAAGACATTAATCAAACGCTAGTTGTTGCTTAGCTATTGCTTAACAGCAGCAGACAAGGCAAAATTCGCTGTATCGGTATTATTAGGATAATGTCATGCTAAAAAGTGAAATGATCACACAGTTAAATCAGCAAATTAATTTAGAGTTTTATTCTTCTAATCTCTATTTGCAAATGAGTGCTTGGTGCGAAGAAAAAGGCTTTGAAGGTGCCGCCACTTTTATGCGTAAACACGCTACCGAAGAAATGGGACACATGAATCGCTTATTTACTTATGTTAATGAAACCGGTGCATTACCTATTTTAGGCAGTATTGATGCGCCACCACATGAATTTGATTCATTAGCCGATGTTTTTGAAAAGACCTATCAACACGAATGCTTGATCACTGAAAAAATTAACGCTCTTGCTCATCAAGCGTTTACCAATCAAGACTATTCAACCTTTAACTTTTTACAATGGTATGTTGCCGAACAGCATGAAGAAGAAACACTATTTAAAAGTATTTTGGATAAAATAAACCTTGTCGGTCACGATGGCCATGCATTATTTTTTGTTGATAAGGATTTAGCTGAACTAGCAAAAAACCCATCAACCAGTGTTATGACAAATACAGCGCCTTAAATTTTGCTTAATATAAACAAAACAGACGTACTCATTATTGGTGCTGGTGCCGCAGGTTTAATGTGCGCTGCAACCGCAGGCTACCGTGGTCGTAATGTTACCGTAATAGATATGGGAAAAAAGCCTGCTCGCAAAATTTTGATCAGCGGTGGCGGACGTTGTAATTTTACTAACACCAACGCCAGCCCAGATAATTATATTTGCCAAAATCCTCATTTTGTAAAATCAGCGCTAAGTCGTTATAGTGCTGACGATTTCATTGACTTGGTTGATCGCCATGGACTTAATTATCATCATAAAACTTTAGGGCAATTATTTTGTGATGATAGCGCCCAAGATCTCGTCGATATTTTATTAACCGAATGCGAATGGGCAGGCGTTACCATAACCATGCGTAGCGAAGTATTATCAGTAACCACCTCTGACAATGGTTATTTAGTAACAACTAGCAATCAAAATTATCAATGCCAATCATTAGTAGTTGCTTCTGGTGGACTAACCATGCCAAAACTGGGTGCATCACCTATCGGTTATAAAATTGCCGAACAATTTGGAATACAAATATTACCCACTTGCGCCGCCTTAGTACCTTTTACTTTGCATCAACATGACAAACAACGCTTTGACGGTTTATCAGGGATAAGTATTAACTGCCAAGTGAGCAGTGAAAATGGTGTTAGTTTTAACGAAAACATTTTATTTACCCATCGCGGTTTATCGGGACCTGCTATTTTACAAATATCTTCTTATTGGCAAGCAGGACAAGCAATAAGCATAAATTTATTACCCAAACAAAGACTAAGTGACACTATTAGTCAATGGCAAAAAGAACAGCCGCAAAAATCAATTAAAAACTTACTTAGCAGTATTTTGCCAAAACGCTTTATTGATGCCATTGCCACAGAAAATATTCCTGAGAAGTCAGTAAACCAATTAACTCATGCTGAAATAGCTGCATTGCAGCAATATTTTCATATTTGGCAAATAAAACCTAATGGTACCGAAGGCTATCGTACCGCAGAAGTAACTTTAGGTGGTGTAGACACTAACGAATTATCAAGCAAAACTTTTGCAAGCAAAAAACAGCAAGGCCTATTTTTTATTGGTGAAGTAATTGATGTAACAGGCTGGCTTGGCGGTTATAACTTTCAGTTTTGTTGGTCAAGTGGCATCGCTTGTGGATACGTTATTTAATTAACTAAAATTTAGTCACCAAATAAGAACTTTTTTTCTAATGACAAATCGTTTGTTCTGATAAAAATAAAGGGACTGGTCAAATAGCTATATTTTAGGGTAACACTTGTAGGTTGGCCTTTAGGCCATCAATCTATATTTGACGGGCTACGTTACATGGATGTAACTTATTCGACAATGCAGGAGCATATTGTCCTGAA
>JAESPQ010000084.1 GCA_016765535.1 Alteromonadaceae bacterium
CGTAACGAAAACATTATGGCAGTGTAGGAGAACAATAATGACTACTAATTTTTATATTCCAGAAGATCGGGCTCCATTGCCTCCTAAAAATGCAGAAAAAATAACAACAGCCTGTGATTATTGTATTGTTGCCTGTGGTTATACGGTATTTAGATGGCCGTTAGAAATGGGTGATGGTGGTGTAAAAGCCAGTCAAAATGCTTTTGGCATTGATTTTCCCTCAGCGACTTTACAGTCTTGGGTCGCACCCTCGCAGCATAACGTAATAATGCATAATTCTAAACCGCATAATATTGTCATTGTGCCTGATAAAGACAATAAATATGTTAATAAAAATGGTGATTCAAGTATGCGTGGTGGTTTACTTGCGCAAAAACCGTATAACCCAAAAACAGGCACGCGTGATCGCTTAACCACACCATTAATTCGTATTGGAGGGCAATTACAACCAGTACCTTGGGATTTTGCCCTTGATATTGCCGCAGAGGTTGGTAAGTATGTGCAAGATAAATACGGTGCTAATGCCTATGGTGTTAAATCTTATTCATATCAATATATTGAAAATACTTATGCAATTACTAAATATGCTTTACGGCATTTAAATACGGCTAATTTTAGTTTTCATGATACCCCCTCAGATGTAACTTCAACACCGGGCTTTAGAGATGCAGGTTTTGATAACTTTGGTCCGTCATATGATGATTGGGGAAGTGCTGATACGTTAATGGTGTGTGGCACAGATCCGTACGAAACTAAAACGATTTTATTCACACAATTCATTATGCCAGCCATTCAAAGGGGTATGAAAACAGTTATTTTAAACCCGCGTGAAACGGCGGGTATTGCCTACATGAAAAAACATGGTGGTTTACATCTTGATGTTAACCCCGGTTCAGACAATCTCGTGTTAGGAGCCATTATTAGCGTTATTTTAAAAAATAATTGGCAAGACGAAGCATGGGTTGATAAATGGGTAAATAACAAATGGGAATCTGACTCTGGTTTTGGTCAAGGTACACGTAATACACCGTGGCAGTGGCGTACTACTTGGGGTAAATTTCAAACTAAAGGTTTTGAAGATTATAAAAAATGGTTACTTACTCGTAAAGAATATCAACCTAAATATGCGGCGAAAGTCGCAGGTATTGATGTTAAAAAAATCTATAAAGCCGCCGAAATGTTGGCTAAACCTAAAGCGGATGGTTCTCGTGTTAAAACCTCTATTGCTATTGAAAAGGGTTTTTATTGGTCAAACAATACTGGTAATACTAATGCTATTAGTTCGTTAGCCACTGTTATTGGTACGGGTGGTCGTCCGGGACAAGTTATTGGTCGTTTAGGTGGGCATCAACGTGGCGGTTTAGGTGGTGGTAAATTACCGCGCAATAAATCTCCTGAAAAGGTACCAGGTCGTCGTCGCAGAGCCTTAGATACAGATCGTTGGACTTATTCTGGTCATACTCGTTTTGCGCATGTTATTGGCACGACGTGGATCCAATCTATGTGCGGATCGCAGGGCTTACAGAAAAAGTTTTGGGAGCTAGTAACCACGAATCCACATCAAGTTTATAGTTATTCTAAACACGACATTATTGACACCTTAAAAAAACGTGCTGACTCGGGCGGTATGGTAGTGATTAACCAAGATATTTATTTACGCGATCCTATTGGTGCTAAGTTTGCTGATATTGTTTTTCCTGCCGCGAGTTGGGGTGAAGAAGACTTTATGCGCGCCAATGGCGAACGGCGTTTGCGTTTATACCAAAAATTTAATGACGCGCCAGGACAAGCTAAACCAGATTGGTGGATCATTAGCCAATTAGCAAAACGTATGGGCTTTGATGGTTTTGATTGGCAAAATTCTAATGATGTTGCTGAAGAAGCATCACGTTTTTCTCGGGGGTCGCGTAAAGACTTTCATATGATAAAAATAGCGGCTCATAAAGAAGGCAAAACGCTACATCAAAAATTAAAAGAATTCGGCACCGACGGTATTCAAGGACCCGTATTTTATAACTACGACACCAAAAAACTTGTTGGCACTAAACGTTTGCATGATACTGAATTAGCACACGATAAAGTGCGTTTAAAAGAAATGGGTTTAGAAAATGGTCCTAAAGGCGCTAATGTTTTAGGTAAAAAATTGACTCATTTTAATACCCAAACGGGAAAAATTAACCTGCAAAAACATCCGTGGGAATTATTTTCAGACTTTTATGAATGGTTAACGCCTAAAAATGATGAATTATGGTTTTCTAATGGCCGTATTAATGAGATTTGGCAATCAGGTTTTGATGATGTTGAACGCCGAGCTTATACCATTCAACGTTGGCCTGAAAACTGGGTAGAAATCAACCCTGAAGACGCAAAAAAACGTGGTATTGAATCTGGCGATCAAGTGATGCTTTATTCCGATCGCGTGGCAGCCTTTAAAGATACTATTTTAGGTGTGCATGGCGATGATTTTCAATTTAGCTCATTAATGAAAAATGGTCATATTGAATTGAGTACAGCCGCGGTAACCGCTGTAGCTATTGTTACGCCAGCCATCAAAAAAGGCGTGTTATATGCCAACATGATGGACATGAGGCAACCGAGTAATTCTTTAACAGCGCGTGTTGTTGATAATATTTCAGGTAATTATAACTACAAAATGGGTGTTGCCAATATTCGCAAACTAGGCGAAAGCAAATACAAGCACGAGTTCCGCAGCTTCTCATTTGCACCGCGAAATATCGTTTAAAGCCATTTCGTATAAAGCTTAAATCGCAACTAAAAATAAGGGGAGTTTTTCTCCCCATTTTCAAACCCAATAGGGGAATTATAATGTCTTATGTAAAACTCTCTGTGTTAAGCAGTGCCATTGCAGCTGCCTTAATTTCAACCGCTACTTATGCTGATGTCGCGATAGATAGCGCTCAAACCGTGAAAATATTTGGCGATATGCGTATACGTGCTGAACGCGACGATAGCGAAAAAGCCGATGGTTCAATCCGCGATCGTGAACGTATGCGTTATCGTGCGCGTTTAGGAATAAAATATGCGGTAGCCGATAATTGGTTAGGGCAAATGCGTCTTGCTACTAATTCATCAAGTCTTAACTCACCGCACGTTAATTTTAATACCGTAAAAATAGTCGATGGTAAAGCTGTTGGCGATAGCAGTGATGCCGATATTGGCTTTGATCAAGCCTTTATTGCTTACACAGGTTTTAATCACTTAACGTTAGTGGCAGGTAAAACGGCGTTAAATTTTGCCAATAGCACCGAAGTTTTTTGGGATGCAGATATTAATCCCGAAGCGTTGGCTGCTGTTTATAAACAAGGAAACTTTACCTTTAATGCCGCTTATGCAACGGTTGTTGAAGGTAATTGGAATGATGATATTGATGCTGCTTTTGCGCAAGGTGTTTATAAAGCTAAGCTTGATAATAGCAAATTAACCTTTGCCTTTGGTGGCGCTACCGTCGATAGCAATAATGCCTTTAATGGTAAAAATTATTTAATGACCATGCTTGATTGGAAATTTAATAAGTTACGTTTAATTGGTGAATATATTGACTCAGATGCCGATATAGAAAATGTTGCTTATACTCTGCAAGCGCGTTATTCATTAGGTGATGGCTGGGGAGTGCGTGCTTATTGGTTGCATGTAGAAGCCTTTTCAACCATAGGTGATGGTACCTTCTCGCAAGACGATTTTCCAAACCCAGGTAATACGGGTGTATCAAACTATGATGGTTACCGTTTAGAAGTTGACTATAAAGTTAATGCTAAGGTTGGTATTGATTTGCGTTGGTTTAGTATGCAACGTTTAGTTGATAAAGCGGATTTACCTGCGACACCAAGCGATGCCATTTTTAATGAAAATGAGCGGTCGCGTTTACAATTAAATGTAAATTATAAGTTTTAAATCACTATATTTTACTACCTATTTTAAGGAGATCTTTTGATCTCCTTTTTTGTTACTCTTCTTTTACTAACGTTAAATTTTTTAAAAAAGTGAACGAATCGTTACGTTTTCTTGTAACCAATTTAATATAAAAAACAATATATTTCTTATAAAACAATAGATTAATTTATTTTTGAGCGTTGGTTCAGTGCTTGCTTAGTTTAGGTGTATATAAGCTGCTATTAAATTATTAGTACAGCATAATTCATTTTAGGAAATAACATGATGGGTAGAGAAGCAGTTATTAGTCATTTAATGACTTGGTTAAATAAAGGTAATGAGGCTGATAAATTTTACGCAATACGTACCTTATCACAACTGCAAGCGCTAGAAAGTAGTGATCAGTTAATGTCATGCTTAACTGATGAAGACGATGATGTGTGTATTGAAGCTGCAACCGCGTTAGGCGAATTAGGTTGTGAACAAGCAGTATCGTTATTAAAAGAAGCGGTACTACATCATGATTTAGGTGATGTAAAAATAGCAGCAACACAAGCATTAGCGACCATAGCAGAGAATAAAAATAACAGCCAAGCAAAGGATTTATTACTCGATTTAGTGGTTGATAATAATCAACTAGAAGGTGAACTTGACGGTGGTTGGAATGACTTTTGGGATATACAGCGTATTGCTGTTATCGCCATTGGCGAACAACAAATTGCGGCTGGCGTTGATTTACTAAAACAATTACTTAATTCAGAAGATGGTCAAGATATTGAAGTAGAAATATTAAAATCATTAGCACAAGCCAGTGTTGAGGGGGTTAACTACTTATTGTCTTTAATTGAGCACAGCAATACTCGCACCTTGCGCCGTATTATTAATGCGCTGGCGTTTGTACAAAGCGAACAACAGGAAAAGTGCTTAACGTCATTAATGTTATTATTAGCTCACCAGCAAGCCGAAGTTCGTTTGGCAGCATGTAAAACGTTAAGTATTTATGCCAAAGCAGAAACGCTAACCGCATTAATGCCTTGTTTTGTTGATAATAATAGTGATGTTGCTGAAAATGCTATTAGGGCGATGATTAATATTGCTAAAAAAATACCTAATGGTTTAGCGAATATATCGGCTCATTCACTCTTATCTATGGCTAAAAATGCGCAACCAGCAGCATGTTTATCCTTATTAAAAATAGCCTTAGAAATGTCGAACTATGCCAATAATATGGATGAAGATGACTTTAAATTTTTAGCGCGTTTAATTAGAAAAAAGCAGCCAGAATTATTATTATTAGCTAATCAATTGCTGTTTGTGGAAGCTAATAGTGAATATAACACTTTGTTAATTAGTTGTTTTTCTGATCAAGCCTTAGCGGTGCATATTCGCCGTAGTTTAATTCATTGTTATGGTAAATATATGGTCAATAGCGAAGAGGATATTGCGCCATTATTAACCTTACTTAAGGATAATAAGGTTAATGGTGAACAAGATCATAAACAAGAAAATGTCATCAAAACCGCTATATTTGAAGTGATCGCACAACTTGCCGCTCGATCTTATAACAAGGCTAATAATGAAATAGGAAATATTGCAGAGCAAACGTTATTTGGTTTTGTTAATGAGCGAGTTGTTGCGAGAAACAGCAGTGATATAAAAAACAATAATAAAAAAACAGTAATGGCAAAAAACATTACTGCTAGTCAAGTGATCCCGGTGACCTTTGTTGACGAAAACAATCAAAACAATCAAAACAAAAATAAAACCAAAGAGTTAAGTGAAAATTATAATTCTACGTTAGCAAGTTTGTATACGGATGAACAACGGTCAAGTAGAGTGATTACTCATAACGAAACAGTAATAGATGAATCAAAAACAACATCGGTAAATAGCACGCTGGCGGCTTTAGGGGCTTTCGCAATAGAAAATCCTAATCAACAAGCTATACAACAAGTAAATAAAACGGAGCTCGATCAAGACCAATATCTACGTAATTTACTGGCAGAGCAAAATGACACTATGTTGCCGTATAATGATATTGTTGAACAGCATTTACAAAGCAGTGATCAGCTTGGTTTATCGCGTAAAAAAGTCGCTAGAATTAATACTATCCCTAATCAAATTTTAGCTGCGCAAGCATTAGCGCACTACCCTTGTAGTAACACCATTACCTTGATTATTGAAAGCCTACGCACCACGAATATTAATTTAGCTGCAGCATTATTAACCGCCTTAGATCGTATTATTAGTAAACACAGTAAAATTAAAGGTTTAAGCAATGTTGTTGGTATTTGTGCGACTTTACTTTATGGTGGCAATAACGAAATTAAGCGTCTTGCAGCTAAAAATTTAGCACATTTAAAGCATCGCCAAGCGATCCCTGCCCTGCATGATGCGTTAACAAATGAAGATCATAATGTTCGTATTCAAGCGATCAAAGCACTTGCGGAATTAATCTCGTTAAGCGCGCATAAAATCTCTAATAATCAGCATGTGGTACGTGACGAAGGCAAAGATGAAAGAACTATTCGTTTAATTAGTGAATGTTTAGACGATAGTGAATATGGTGTTCGTCGAGCCGCGATAGAATTTATGCAACAGCATAAGGTCATTGAAATTGAAAAATTAGTAAATATGGGCTGTGCCGATGGTGGTGTATTGGCGGACACGGTTGGTAAGGCATTAAACGTTATTGATAAACAGCAAGCTACGCAGGTTATTTTAGCGAAACTAGCCCAAAGCGATAACTTTAATGTGCGTCGTGCGTTGTTTCAGCAAATTAGTTGTTTGTATGGACAAAACAGCATACATTAGCAAATGCTAATTATAACTTGGGTGGAAGTCTACATTGGATCTTAATCGTTTTTTCATTGCTTATATAAAAACTATTATTCCTGCTTTGTTGATTATTTTATTAATTTATTTTGTCGATTATCAAAGCACGATTAATAGTAACTGGCAGGCAATGAAAAAACAGCAAGTCAGTGCTATTGAGGCTGGACGTTTGGCATTGGACGCCGATATAAGTCAGGTAATTGCTGATGTAAAAATTTTAGCCTCAGACTTTAATGTGTTTAGCGCAATTAATCATGATGTCAAAACGAGCTTAGAAACACAGTTCCTATTTTTTAGCCAAAATAAACCACGCTATGATCAAATACGCTATTTAAATAATCAAGGGATGGAAGTGATCCGTGTTGACCGTAATGCCAATGGTTATTCGTTATTAAAACGTAAAACTTTATTGCAAGATAAATCGAGTCGTTATTATTTTAAACAGGCAAGTAAGTTGGCGAGGAATAATATCTATATTTCGTCAATCGATTGGAATGTTGAAAATGGCAAAATAGAGAAACCACTAAAACCTACTATTCGTTTTGCTATGCCAGTCTTTGACAAACAACACCAACGTCAAGGTGTTGTGGTGGTTAACTATTTAGCCAGTGAATTAATGGCGCACTTTATTAAAGCTTCTGGTTTACATCAGCAGCAGTTGTTTTTAGTGAACAAACATGGTGAATTACTTTATTTACGTAATAAAAGTACTTCATCAGAATGGATTTTGGGAGAAGTAAAATTATTTGAGCAGCTTTACCCTAATATTTCAGCGCAAATTCAACGCGAAAAGCAAGGACAAATGCAGGTTAATCAAGGTTATTATACCTATACTTCAATTAATTCAAATACATCATTTAAAGAGACTAACCAACAAGGTTGGCTACTTATTTCACAACTATTACGTGCTGATTTAATGCCAATAAAAATAGAATTTAACCAGCAGCGTTTACCTATTTACGGTGTGATTTCCTTACTCTGTGTGATTTTTTTATTTACTATTATTAGAATTCGCCTTCATCATCATGAAACGCTATCGCGCAATAAATACGAACAGCGTTTTCGGCAAATTTTAGAACAACTAAAACTCGCCGCAATTACTATCAGCCCTGAAGGGAAGTTGGTTTATGCTAATCCTTATTTTATTTCACATTTAAAGTTTGCCAATCATCAAGTAATTGGCCAAGACTGGCAGCAGTTTTTTATGCTGACTGAACATAAAGCCGAACAAAAACAAATGTCGGCGCTATTAGCACAACCTGCAGAGCAACAAAAATTAGAATTTCATATCTATAATGGCGAAAAACAAGCGCGGGCATTTAATTGGTCATCAAGCTATTTTACTGACGTTGATGGGCATTGTTATTTGACCTTAATTGGTGATGATATTACCGAACAACGTGAAATAGACTTAGAACGCCGTAAATTAAATCAAGCAGTAGAACAAGCTCCAGTATCGGTGATGATCACTAATTTGCAGGGTGAAATAACGTATGTAAACCCTAATTTTGTCGAGTTAACGGGTTACACAAAAGCAGAAGTGCTAGGTAAAGATCCCGCCTTTTTAAAAGCGGATAATTTAGTTAAGCAAAATTATGACGATTTGTGGCAAAGAATTTCAGCGGGTGACGTTTGGCATGGTGAATTTTGTAATAAGAAAAAAACAGGCGAGCTTTATTGGGAAGTAGCATCTATTTCAGCGGTGAAAAATTATAAAGGTGAAAATACTGCTTATATTGCGGTTAAAAGAGACATTACCGAAGAGCGGCGTTTAACTTTAGAATTAATAGAAGAAAACAATGCAAAACTTAAAAATGAGCATGATGCCGCCATTGGTCGTATGGCGTATATGATTGCGCATGATTTAAGAAATCCGTTATCTTCAGTAAAAATGACCGTGCAAATGCTACCCAGTCAGTTACAACATATTTTTAATCGTTTGCCTGCCGAAATTAAAGAGCTTACCGAAATATCGTTAACGCAAATTGCTTACATGGAAGAAATTTTGACGAGCTTATTAACCTATGCTCGTCCTGATAAAAATAAACAAGAAAGTGTTGCGGTAGAGCAAATATTATCTCGTTTAATTACACAGCAACAACAGTTAGAGGCTTATCAAAATGTCATGATTGATTACAATGTCGCTGATAATTTACCTACTATTATTGCTGATAACACAAAAATTCAGCAGTTATTACAAAATTTATTGGTTAATGCCCTACAAGCAGCATTACAAACACAAACCGAGCAAGCCAAAGTGCAAGTGAGCATAACCAATGCTTTGCTGGAAAGGGGCGAAGTGTTAATGATTAAGATAATAGATAATGGCTTAGGTGTCGATCCGCAAATTAGTACACAGATTTTTGAAGCTTTTTATACCACCAAAGCCAAAGGTACAGGGCTTGGTTTAGCGATAGTTAAAAATATTGTTGATCACTATCAAGGTAGTATTTCGTTAACGCCTTATAATAAAGATGGTACTTGTTGTACGGTGATTTTGCCGATCAAAATAAACTTGGAAAAGAATAACAAATGATAAAAAAATTATTAATTATTGATGATGATGTTGCTATTTGTCGAACCTTGCAAATTCATTTTTCTAGTCAAAATTTTCAAGTACAACTAGCTCATGATGCCGAGCAAGGCTTACTATCAACCCTTGAATTTAAACCCCAAATTATTATTTTAGATATTCGTATGCCGGGTAAAAGCGGTTTAGAAATTTTACCGGAGTTAAAAGCTGAATTACCTGATTGTCACATTATTATGATCACTGCCTTTCATGATATGGAAAGCACTATAGCCGCAATGCAACAAGGAGCAGATGAATACATTCATAAACCGATTGACCTAATGGAGCTTGATAATGCCGTTAGCGTGGCGATTAAAGCCTGTGCCTTAAAACGTAAAGACATTATGCAAATACCACAAAGGGAAGTTGCCGATGGTGTAAAAAGCATGGTCGGTAGTTCTAAAGCCATGCGTGATGTTTTTAAAACCATTGGCTTAGTAGCAAAAACACCAACAACTATACTTATTACAGGTGAAAGTGGTACGGGTAAAGAAATGGCAGCACGTGCTATTCATGCTTCAGGTACAAACCCTGACGGGCCTTTTATTGCCATAAATTGCGCTGCAATGGCTGAAAACTTAATAGAATCAGAATTGTTTGGCCATACTAAAGGGTCTTTTACGGGAGCTATTGCCACACAAATAGGTAAATTTGAACTGGCCAATGGCGGTAGTATTTTTCTTGATGAAGTGGGAGAATTAAGCCCTGCAACGCAAGCGAAGTTATTGCGTATATTACAAGAAAAAGAATACAGCCCGTTAGGTAGTAAAGAAGTTAAAAAAACCACCGCGCGCGTTATTTCAGCGACTAATCGTGATTTATTAGCCGAAATAAAACAGCGCAATTTTCGTGAAGATTTATATTATCGTTTACAAATAATCAATATACAAATGCCGCCGTTACGTGATCGGTATGAAGAATTACCCACCTTAGTTAATATATTATTAGCACAAATCAATCAACAAATGCATAAGCAAGTGACGCAAATAACCAACGAAGTCATGGCACTATTTAAGCTGTACGCTTGGCCGGGTAATGTGCGCGAATTAGAAAACATGCTTACTAAAGCGGTGGCTTTGTGCCAATCGAATGTGCTGACTATTAATTTATTTCCGCAATTAAGTGATAATAAACAAGTCAATAATACTGATGAGCAGGCAGAAATGACAGCTGCGGATAAAGAGGATTGGTCTTTACAAGAAATAGAGCGAGAGCATGTTGCAAATGTATTAGCACAAGCCAATTGGCATAAGGGTAAAGCGTGTGAAATTTTAGGGGTGTCGCGACCACGATTACAGCGTTTAATTGTGCAGTATTCGTTAGAAAAAGCTTAGTGTTAAATGCAGTTAATAACTCGCATTATTTTTCTATGCTGGTGATAACTGGTACGATCAAAAACATAATCACTATACCGCCTTGACTACAAATTATTATATTGTTGTTGTCACACTAACAAAAGCAGATAAACATAATGCTTTAGATATGGCGATGTTTTATACCTTTATAGGGACTCATCAAACCAAGGTAACAGATAGAGTATTTGTAGGTCGGGCTTCAGCCCGTCAAATATAGATTGATGGCCTAAAGGCCAACCTACAAGTGTTACCCTAAAATATAGCTATTTGACCAGTCC
>JAESPQ010000085.1 GCA_016765535.1 Alteromonadaceae bacterium
AAGGAAAAGTATATAAAGTTGCAATGGATCGCATCAATTAGAGAAACTTAACGCCTCATTAAGCGGCAAATAACAGTTGGCTGCGGCTCATTCTTCGCGCATTATAGCCAACTATCATTTGCCGCTTAATGAGGCGTTAAGTTTCTCTAATTGATGCGATCCATTGCAACTTTATATACTTTTCCTTTATCACGCTTTCCTACAGAAATTACAGCGACTGTAATGACTACATCATTTACCTCGTAAACTAATCGGTAACCAGCTTGGCGAAGTTTAATCTTATATAATTCATTTCCGCCTGATAGCTTTGCACTTTCTACATGCGGATTATCTAAAATATTTTCAAGCTTCTTCTTAAATTGCCTCTGAACTGTTGATCCTAATTTTTTCCATTCTTTCAGTGCTGACTTTTTAAACTCTAGCTCATAAGTCATTTAAACTAACCTTTACACTAGGTTCATTTTTTCGTTGTTCAACAATAGCAAGTAACTCTAAGTCCTCAATATGATCCATCATAAATTCATAAGTGTCTGCTGGTATGCAATAAAATGCAGGTTCATTTCTATTTAGTACTGCAATAGCTTCACCATGAGCACTTAATGCAACTTTCATCGGGTTTGCTTTAAGCTCGCTAATACTTGCAGCAGCTTCAGTTAATATTCTAGTTGTCATACTATCACCAGTACGTTAAAGTGGTCTTTAATTAAGGCTAGTATAAACGACGAAACTTAACAAGTCATTCAAAAGGACAAAAAACAGTTTGCTGTTTTCGTTCCTCAACATTTTAGCAAACAATTTTTTGCCTCTTAATGAGGCGTTATGCACCACCCCAACATCGTTAATTTAACGTTATAACGGTTGGTGTTTTATAAATTGGTTTGCACTTGTTTCTATTCCTTGTTGTGGTAATTTAAGTGTCAAAATCTAGCTTGGTATTTTTATCCGGCTGTTTCTCGCCAATTTGGTTTGGTGCTTGTCGCGCCATGACATTTAGCGATAAAAAGTAAAATATGCATGTTCGCTGATTAAGTTTAGCGAGTGGCTTAAAATTCAAGGTTGTAGTTGTGGTGGCAAGCGTATTTTTGGCTTCTTCCGCAGCTCCCAAAGCTACAATCAAACTTTGCATTTGTGGTATTTCTAATCACAAGTGCATAACAAGTGTTTTCAAGACGGACAAAAAAGAGTTTGCTGTGCTCGTGCCTCGCATTATAGCAAACCATTTTTTGCCACTTAAAACGGCGTTATATGCTAAAGGCTTTTTGTTTAAGAATTTGTTTTATAGCGGTATTTTAATAAAACTTATTGTGGTTTAATTACTACGAGTTTTCGCCTAAATCAGCTAGGTTATCGTCACTAATAAGCTTTGCCTTTTATACCTTTTTCAAAGGTGGCAAAGCTATTAATTCGTTTGGGCTTTAGTGCTTGGCTCAAATTCACGGTTTGGCGCAAGTGTTACGGCAATTATAAAAAAGAGCAGTGCGTGGTTTAACCACTGCTGCATATAACAAGGCATTCAAGCGGACAGCTAACAGTTTGCTCGGTTTCGCTTCGCTACACATTTTAGCAAACTGTTATCTGCCGCTTAATGAGGCGTTATGTAACTAGGAGAGTATTGAGATGGAATTGAGATTCGTTTCAGAAAAAATTATAAATGGGTTGAGTATCAGAACTGATAATGCAACTGAGATGGATCAGAACAAAGGGAGCATTGGAGCTTTATGGCAAACATTTGATGAGACTGTTCCAGTCGATTATAAAAATGGCGAAAGAGTATACGGCGTATATACAGACTATGAATCTGATCACACCGGAAAATTTACTGTCTTTGCTGGTTTTGATGGAGCCTCTTTTCCAACCAGTTCAAACTTGAAACCAATAACTATTCCTGAAGCAAATTACCTTGTATTTAAGCATAAAGGGGAAATGCCTCAAATAGCCATTGATGCTTGGACAGAGGTTTGGAATTATTTTTCCCAAGATAAAGTGGAACATCAAAGGCTTTATTCAACTGATTTTGAGTTTTATCCAAATGGGAGTGAAATCGAAGTTCATATAGCGGTTAAATAGTTACATAACAAGTTGCTCAAACGGAAAATTAACAGTTGGCCATCGCTTCGCGATTATAGCCAACCATTAATTTCCGCTTAGCAAGGCGTTATATGCTATTAAAAATTAGCTTTAAATAAAGTGCTTTCTAGTGCAGAGTTTTTCGCTAAACATGGTTTGGCGTTATCACTAATAAGCATTGCCTTTTATACCTTTTTCAAAGGTGGCAATGCTATTAATTCAGTTCAACCTTTCGCGTGTAGCGTAAAAGTTCACAGTTAGGTTATATATTACGGGCTTCTTAAATTCGTGCAAAGCTTGGTTCAACCAGCGTTGCATATAACAAGTTGCTCAAACGGACAAATTACAGTTGGCTCGCGCTCCGCGCATTTTAGCCAACCATAATTTGCCGCTTAGCAAGGCGTTAGCTTTCAATCATAGATAAGGGATGTCGTGAAGATAGATATACATGTTCATACTAGAAAAACTAAGCAAGGAGACGCTCCTACAAGAGAAGTCACACCTGAAAAGTTCTCTAAAATAGTATTATCAACTGACGTGAAAATCTTAGCTATAACAAACCATAATGTTTTCGATGTACAACAATTCAATCAAATGGAACTTGGTTTAGATGGTGCTGTTCAAATTTGGCCTGGTATAGAGTTAGATGTAATCGATGACGGAAAAAGGTCTCACTTGATAGTTATTGTTTCTCCTGACAAACGGGATGAATTTGATCAGATAATTAAGCAACTTACGAAGGGGAAATCCGCAGACGAGTTTACCATTTCACTAAAAGATACAGTCGAGTCTTTTGAAAAGCTTGCTCCAATATATGTAGCTCATTATTTGGGTAAGAAGCCTGATATGAGCGAAGCTAGTATTCTTAAGCTATTGGACATGGGAATAAACTCTAATCGTGTGATTAAAGAAGCAACAAACTCTATCTCTGCGGGAATATTTATTGCCCATGGGCACAAATCAATGTATGGCTCTGATGTACAAGATTGGGATAAATATACAGAAAATGTAGAGGAGCTACCAGAGTTGAGGCTGTCTGTAGATAGCTTCGAGCATTTTTGTCTTTTACTTGAAAAAAATGTACCTGCCATAGATACAGCTATAGAACGGAAGCATTCTGAAATTTTAACGCTTCAACCTTTCGAAGATGAAACAAAGGTTAAAATCCGAGCGTTTAATGATATTAATATTATCTTTGGCCCTAAGGGGACTGGTAAAACTAAAATTCTTGAAGCGATCGCTAAGCATTATTCTAATCGTGGAATAATGGCTTCTGTATTTGAGTCAGCACCAGATAAGTTAGCAGATCGATTTGATATTAAAGGAAAAAACATTGAAGAATCTATAGATTTACAAGGTGTAGATTGCTGTCACGAAGAAATTAGTCGGATTAGAAAAGCTAAAGAATCAGACATTACAAGCCTTTATAAATATCGTGAATTCTTCAATTCAGAAAACAAAAACAAAAATGCTAAAAAAATGAAGATAAAAGATCTTCCTACGCTTCTTTCAGAAAATTCTGACAGCAAGTTTAATGAATACAAAGAAGCACATAGTAAAGTACAGGAGATGGTGAATTTTCTTAAAACTAATTCATCTGTAGATGAAGTGACGACAAATGAAGAGCGAGCTGGCCTAATATCTGATTTAAATGGGCTTTCATCGAAACTTAAAAATGGCTCTTGGGAGCTTTTTGCTGAATGGAAGAGTGCAAAATTAACTGACTGTGCATCTCAATGTTTTCGAGACGAAGTTACCCGTAAAACAGGAGAAAGAAGTAAGCCAAGTGATACTGGCTTTAAAACATTCGCGACAAATAGGTTAAACATCGGTCGGGATTCAAAAAAAGTCATTGAAAATATCAATAAAAGTATCCAAGACAAAATAGAAAACGTTGGTGTTCTTGGTCCTGATAAGGGCTTGCTAAAATGTGCAACTAGCTTTCGGTTTCAGAATGGCGGTATTCACGAGTCTAAATACTTATCAATGAAAAGTATGCGAAAACAAGACCAAAAAGAATTTGTTCGAATTATGGGCTCAATAAATGATAAAGCGACATCTGATGATTTATTTGACTCAGTTACTGAATTAAATGCAATTGTTGATATTGATAAAATATTAAGTCTTTCTGATTTGTTACTTTTCTGGAGACGGTTCACCTTATCTGGCGAGAATTACTCTCCTTCGAATGGTGAATGTTCAATGCTTAACTTACATAGTGAGTTAGCTGAGGATAAAGAAATTTACCTACTAGATGAACCAGAAAGAAGTCTTGGTAATGAATATATTAATGATGTAATTATCCCACTAATAAATGACAAAGCAATACAAGGTAAAATGGTCTTTATATCCACTCATGATGCGAATGTCGCTGTCAGAACATTGCCTTATAACTCTATTTATAGATGTCATGATAAAGATGGATACGGTACGTATACAGGAAATCCATTTTCAAATAGCTTGATATGTTTGGAAAATACAGAAAAAACTTTAGATTGGAAGCAAATTAGTATGAAAACCCTAGAAGGTGGGCAGAATGCTTTTGGTGAAAGAGGAAAAATATATGGAAATAATTGAAGCAGAATTGGTTACGATTGATGATAATTACTTCATTGATATTTTAGAAGAACCAAAAATTTCTATCCCCATCTCAAATGATGATCCTAATGCCGTAAAATCTGCATTTAACTGTTTAATAGAGCGTTTGAAAAAGGGAGTGTTTTCAATCAATTTGAAAGATGCTGATAAAGACCTTTTTTATCATGTAGCAAAAGAATACCTTGACCAATTAAATGGTGAATTACTAGATGTGCATAAAGAGATGGAACAGTACGGCTTCGTAGATGATGGTGTACAAGAAAGCTAACAAGGCAATTAAACGGAACTAAAACAGTGGGTTACGTTTCGCTTCGCTCCACATTATAACCCACTATTTTAGTCCGCTTATTGTAACGTTAGTTGCCGCAACGCATTTTAATGCTTGTATTACTCATTTATAGTGTTTTAACTAAAATTTTGCACTTGCTTCGTTTCTTTTTTGTGGCAACTTTAGCGCAATAAAATCTGTTTTAGTTTTTGGTTAAACAGTTTTTTCACCAAATCATTTTAGGTGCTCATGGTATTTTTAACGCGGTATTTATTGGTAAATGACTGCCGTTTCTATCCTTACTATTTTTTCCGTGGGTTGGCTCAAAAATTCACGGCAAGCGAATGTTGCGGCGGGGTGTTTTTTGCTTCTTTCGCAAGATAATTAAACATTTTTACCTTTGGTTGTTTTGGCGTATTACAGCTACAAATCAACTAACAAGGTAATCAAACGGAAAAATAACGCTGGCTATGCT
>JAESPQ010000086.1 GCA_016765535.1 Alteromonadaceae bacterium
GGGACTCATCAAACCAAGGTAACAGATAGAGTATTTGTAGGTCGGGCTTCAGCCCGTCAAATATAGATTGATGGCCTAAAGGCCAACCTACAAGTGTTACCCTAAAATATAGCTATTTGACCAGTCCCGAAACATGAATAAAAACAAAATTTAAATTAACAGGATAAAATAGCTTTTTATCCTGTTTTTAGTGAAAATTTAGCGATCTACCGTTAAATCTTTTATTTTTAACTGCCATGAGTTTGCGCCACGTACGTAAGGTACTTTAACGGTTAGTAAGGATATTGCATGCGGTTGTACTACCCATGAATAGTCAATACCTGTGATTGTAGTGATAAGTTCATCCTCTTTTTTGCTAATCACAAGGTAGTTAATACTCCGCCATTTATAGTCACTATTATTTTTTATTTTGTAAGTGATTAATCGTGTTTTAGTGTTTTGAATTAGCACTATTTTCTCAATGGATACTGCAAAGTCATCTTGATAGTCTGGAAATTTTTCGTTACCAAACACACCTGTATTCCAAAACATAATGAAGAGAAATGGCCATACAACCATAATGCCGTAATTTTGTGGGTTTTTATACCAGTGTTGATACGTTTGGCAATAAGGGCATTTAGTTGCTTCGCTGGGTATTTCTTGAATACAAGCTTTGCAATATTTTGTGTTTTCAAAAACAGGTTCAGTCATATTTGTTATTTCCTTGTCATTATAAATAACGACTGTTTAATTCGATTGGTTACATTATTTACCAAATATTAACATAAGTAAAGTTAACTATAATAAACTGCTTTTATTATGCAAAAGCAGAGCAAGCACTAAATTTTAGCTTGTAGCGGTATGTAACATTAAAATTTAGCGCTTAAAACAATGTTATTATTTAGTCGGAATATTTGCTAAAACCTTAATCAATAATTGCCAATATAGTGCAACCGTTGGCACCAATATTTTTTCATCAGGTGAATGTGGAAATTTAATGGTAGGGCCAATGGAAACCATATCTAATTCTGGATAAGCGGTTTTAAATAAGCCACATTCAAGCCCTGCATGAATAACCATTACCTCGGGTACTTTATTAAATAAGTCTTGGTAAGTATTGCTCACTACTTTCATTATCGCTGAGCTGGTATCAGGCTTCCAACCGGGATAACCACCAGAAAACTCAATACTCGCAGCCGTTAAGGCAAATAAAGAACTGAGCATTTCTTCTATTTGCAGGCGACCATCGTCATGTAAGCTGCGAATTAAAATCATTACACTAAGTTTGTTACCTTTGGGGCGAATAACACCAAGGTTTAATGACGTTTCTACCACACCAGTAATGTCATCACTCATACGAATTACCCCATTAGGGCATGTATTTAAGGCTGATAATATTTGTGTTTGTGTTTTTTTATTCCACATTTTCTCAAAATCTTCAGGCGCGATAAGCAGCATATCGATATCGGTTTCAATAGATTTTAAGTTTTCTTTGGTTGTGGTTAAATAGCGGGCTAATGCTTGTTTAAAATCATCAATTTTACTCCGTTCAATGACAAAGCTGGCAAAGGCTTCACGCGGAATAGCATTGCGTAAACTACCCCCGTTGAGTTCGGTTAAACGAATGTTAAACTGTTGTGCGGCTTGATTTAAAAAGCGAATAAGTAGTTTATTGGCATTGGCGCGACCAGTATGAATATCAACACCAGAATGGCCGCCTTTTAAGCCTGAAATAGACAAATTAAACGCTTGCCAGCCCTGTGGTACGGCTTCAAAAGCTAAGTCAAAGGTGACACTTGCGTCAATACCACCAGCACAGCCCATATAAACTTCGCCTTCTTGTTCTGAGTCAGTGTTAATTAAAATGTCACCGTCTAACCAACCTGATTCAAGACCAAAAGCGCCTGTCATGCCAGCTTCTTCATCTATGGTTACTAGTACTTCTAAAGGGCCGTGGGCAACATCATCACTCGCAAGTACGGCCAATGCCGAGGCTAAGCCAACGCCGTTGTCTGCGCCTAAAGTGGTGTCTTGTGCCGTTACCCAAGTGCCTTCACTGTCTTCAACAATATAAGGTTTGATTGGATCTGTTAAAAAGTTATGGTCAATGCTATTGTTTTTTTGTGGCACCATGTCCATGTGCGCTTGTAATATCACGCCTTTGCGATTTTCCATACCTTTTGTCGCAGGTTTTTTAAGGATCAAATTGCCTACTTTATCTTCTTTAACATTAAGACCTAAATCGTTCGCCCATTGCTGGATCCACAACGATATTTTTTGCTCGTGCTTTGAAGGGTGCGGAATGCTGCAAATTTTTTCAAACAGTTGCCATAAGCTCGTTGGTTTTAAAGTAGAAAGTGCGCTCATTGTTATTCCTAATGTAATTATTATTTGTTATTACTTAAATTGAATGTATCGTTTAGCGTTGCAGTGAAAAACTTAACGCATTGATTGTTATTTTGTTTTTATATTTAATGGGTGATCAGCTATTGGCCATGAAAAAAGTCCATTGTTCATTAAAATCGGTACTCGGTTTTTTACTAAAACCTGAACGAACATACTGGCTTATTTTTCCTTCGGCATAGGCCGATAGCAAGTTAGCCAGTGCTTGCTCGCTAACCGAAAAAGTTTTACCTTCGCGAAGTTTTCGTTCGCGTAATACTTGTTTAAATTGGGTTTCTATTTTTTCAAAAAATTGGTTTACACGTACTCGTAAACGCTCATTTTCGCCCATTAAAGCATCGCCTGATAAAATACGGCACATACCCGGATTGCGTTCAGCAAAAATTAATAATACGTGCAAAATATGATGACAGCGCACTAAGCTTTCTTTGTGATCGCTTAAAATTAAATTAATGCGTGAAAATATTGCTTCTTCTATAAATTCGATTAAACCTTCAAACATGCGGGCTTTTGAGGGAAAATGGCGATATAACGCTGCCTCAGAAACACCCACTTCAGCCGCTAACTTAGCCGTGGTAATGCGTTGGCCATGATTACTTTCTAACATCAGCGCTAGGCATTCTAAAATTTGTTGTTTTCTATTGTTTTTTTTGCTTGTTTTTTTAGTAACTGTTTGATTGGCTGACATAGATTAGGGTTCTCTATTTGAATAATTTTATTTTATGTTTTTATTTTGTTTGGCAATAATAGCGATTAGCTTTTGGGCTACTTTAGTTTTATTGGCTAAAGCAATATCAAATTGCTCGGTTGCGCTAAATACGCTCAACGCGTTATCGTCACTATTGAATCCTTGCTTACTGTTAGAAACATCATTAGCGGCAATTAAATCAAGGTTTTTACGGCTCAACTTGTCTTTTGCATAACGTTTTACCTCTTGTGTTTCCGCGGCAAAGCCAACCACAAAAGGTTTATTACTCAGTTTAGCAACATCGGCAACTATATCGGGGTTTTTCACTAAATTGAGTGTCATAGTATCGTTGTTAGCTGTTTTTTTTATTTTTTGTATGGCAATGTTGTCTACACGGTAATCAGCTACCGCAGCACACGCAACAAAAACATCAACGTTGATATGTTTGTCAGTGGTTAAAGCGAGTGTTTGTTGGTGCATGTTTACCGCACTATTAACGTTAATTAAGGTGCAGTTTTGTGGTGCGCTAATATTTACAGGCCCAGAAATTAACGTTACTTTAGCTCCTGCGTTTAGTGCTGCTTGAGCAATAGCATAACCCATTTTTCCGGAACTATGATTAGAAATATAACGTACTGGATCAATCGCTTCTCGCGTAGGTCCCGCGGTAATGACCCAATGCTGTCCCGCTAAGCTTGTTAACGATAATTCTGCTGATAATGTTTGTTGGTTGGCAAAATGTTGTGTGGTTAATTCTACTAGTTCATGCACTTCAAGCATGCGCCCTAAGCCAATATCGCCACAAGCTTGTTCACCTTTGCCTGGGCCAAAAATAGTAACACTACGTTTAGTTAAGGTTTGAATATTAGTTTGAGTGGCCTCGGCATGCCACATTTGTTGATTCATCGCGGGGGCTATGGCAATGGGGGCGGCACTTGCTAAACATAAAGTAGAGAGTAAATCATTGGCTAAGCCGTGACTTATTTTGGCAATAATATTGGCGGTGGCAGGGGCAATTAAAATTAAATCAGCCCATTTAGCCAATTCTATATGCCCCATTGCTAGCTCTGCCTGCGTATCAAGCAAGCTATCGGCAACCGCATTAGCAGAAACAGCTTGTAAGGTTAAAGGGGTAATAAATGCTTGTGCGCCTTGTGTCATCACTACGCGCACGTCAGCACCTTGTTCTTTTAAGCGCCTGACCAATTCAGGAGTTTTATAAGCAGCAATGCCGCCAGAAATACCTAAAATAATTTTTTTATCCTGAAGATTTCTCATAACCTGCTAGTCTTAAAAAGTGAAATACTTAATCGCGCAAAGATAACATAAATTGATAGAAAATTTAAGCAAGGAAGCAAAATGCTAAAAGATTGGCCAGTTCAAGAACGTCCTCGAGAAAAATTACTACAACAAGGCGCGCAAAGTTTAAGTGATGCTGAATTATTAGCAATATTTTTACGCACAGGTGTACAAGGTTGTAATGTGGTTGAATTATCACGTAATTTACTTAATAATTTTGGTAGTTTAGCCGCTATTTTTGCCTCTGATCACGATGAGTTTTGTCAACAGCATGGCTTAGGCACGGCTAAATATGTGCAATTACAAGCCTGTTTAGAAATGTCGAAACGCTTTTTAGCGGAACAAATGAAAAGCGGTCATGCACTAACATCGTCGCAGGCAACTAAGCAGTATTTACAAGCGCAATTACGTAATGAAAGTCGAGAAGTGTTTGCGGTATTGTTTTTAGATAATCAACATCAAGTGCTTAATTTTGAACGTTTGTTTTATGGCACTATTGATGCTGCTGCGGTTTATCCTCGTATTATTGTTGAACAGGTATTGAAGCATAAAGCAGCAGCGGTTATTTTAACGCATAATCATCCATCAGGGGTGTGTGAAGCAAGTATTGCCGATAAACAAATTACTGAACGGATCAAACAGGCGCTGCAATTAATTGATGTGCGTGTGCTTGATCATTTAATTGTTGCAGGTCATCAATGTTATTCGTTTGCAGAGAGTGGGCAACTTTAAGTGGTTTGGGTATGTACACTGTTTAATTGTATAAAATCAAAAGAAAAGTTAGAAAAAAGTTGCAACAATGACTAATGACGATTAACTTTTAATGAGTAGTTAATTTTTTAAAGGGTAAAAGGGTGATTTTATGACTGATAGTGCCAACATTGATGATGAACGTAGGCAGTCATTTCGTATCGATATGGAAAAAGAATTAGTTGATATTTCTTGGACTGATGAAAATGGCAATGTTCAGCAGCGAAAAATAGTGTGTTTAGATTTTTCTCGAGGTGGTTTAAAAGTAGATTGTGATCACATTATACCAATAGGAACGGCGATAGAAGTATTATTCAAAGCGGCTCATCCAACGAGTCAAAAATTGTCTGGTAAAGTGTTACGCTGTATTCAAGACGATTCTGGTTGGTTTCATATTGCTTTGCAGCTTGATGAATAAAAATTAAATAATCAACGATAATTATAGTCAATTTGTCTTATTTTAGTTAAGTAGTATAAGGGTTTACATCATGATGATATTAGTAGGTGGCGAAAAAGGCGGTAGCGGTAAAAGCTGTCTTGCGCAAAATTTAGCAGTTTATTTCGCCAGAGATAAAAAAGCCATTGTGCTAATGGTTGATTGTGATCCGCAGCGTACTACCTCAGATTGGATACAAGCACGTAATAGTGATCCTTCATTACCGCCCATAAATTGTATTCAACTTTACGGTAAAATTCGCAATGATTTACTTAGCTTGGCACAACATTATGATTACATGATTGTTGATTGTGGTGGTCAAGATAATTTAGCCTTACGTGCGGCGATGTCGGTTGCTGATCATGTGATTATTCCGTTAAGACCTAAACGTCGAGATTTAAAAACCGTACCGCACATGGAAGACATGCTTAGCACCTGTAAAATGGTTAATCCAAAAATGCTTGCCTCTTTTGTTATCACCCAATGCCCATCGTTACCTAACCAAGCAAAACGTATATTGGAAGCTAAAGATGTTTGTACTTCATACAGCATTAACGTATTAAATGCAGTTACTTATAATCGTAATATTTATGATGATAGTGAAGAGCAAGGCTCGTCAGTATTAGAAAATGAGCCTGATGGTAAAGCCGCGGCTGAAATGATTGCTATTGCTGAAGAATTATTAGCGATGAAACCGGATAATGCCCATGAGTTTGTCTGATTTAAAAAAGAAGAAAAATCATTATGTTAAAAAGAAAAGCTTTACCATTGATGAATTTATTTCTGATGCTGAAAACTATGCTAAAGGTGCGCCTAGCATAGTGAGTGGTGGTGCAAAAAGCGCTAATATTGATATTAATATGAGCCAAGCTATTTTAATGGCTAAGCAACATTTAGAGAATAAAAATAAAAAGCATAATAAACCGTTTCGACGGGCAACTTTTACTTTAAGTGAAGATGCTATTGAGCAATTGACGCAACTCTCAGCGGGGACTGATTTGGCTAAATCACATATCATTCGCATCTTAATTAATGAATTATGTAACCAAGATCAGCGCGATAGTTTGCAAAAATTACTAGGATCACACACTGATTGAGTAAAATTCATACAGTAACTGTTGTTTAAATCGCTATTTTTATTCTTTTTAGTATTTAACTTATTGTAAAACATAGTTAAAAAATGAATTTGGCTTATTTTTTGATTGATACTAGTATTCGTTAAATTCTTTCTCTATAATATGCCACCTTTTTCAGGATCCTGAGGCGACGGTCTTGAGGATAATAAGCTCGAGCTGAAATTAATTTTTGGAGTGACCCAAATGTCTAAAGTTTGTCAAGTAACTGGTAAAAAACCAGTTGTAGGGAACAATCGTTCTCATGCAAGAAATGCGACTCGTCGTCGTTTTTTGCCTAACCTTCAATCTCACCGTTTTTGGGTTGAGAGTGAAAATCGTTTCGTTAAATTACGTTTAACTCCGAAAGGAATGCGTATTATCGATAAAAAAGGTATTGATGCAGTATTAACTGACATTCGTGCCCGTGGCGAAAAAGTTTAACCGCTTTACCTAGAGGAAATCATAATGCGCGATAAAATTCGTTTAGTTTCTAGTGCTGGTACTGGTCATTTTTATACTACAGATAAAAATAAAAAAACCATGCCAGAAAAAATGGAAATCAAAAAATTTGATCCAAGAGTACGTAAGCACGTAATCTATAAAGAAGCTAAAATTAAGTAAGTTTTTTTCGGATTTAAAAAACCCAGTTGCCGTTAAAGCTACTGGGTTTTTTTATGCCTGCTATTTGTAGTTGTTTTTTATAATGATTAGTTAGGTTACAATCATTACATCGTTATTAATAACAAAAAAATATGAAACTTTCTCGTACTGGCTGGAACAATGTCATTATTCTTTCAGTGATGTTAATTATCATTTTTTTGAATGTAACCAATAATAAGTTATTTCATCGTAATGATGAGGGAGCCTATATCCAAGATATTTTTTTATTTAAAGATCACGGTGTTATATTAACGTTATCACTGAATAATGTAATGATTATTACTCGACAAGGAAAACGTTGGTCAATTACGCCTAAAAATATCAATATAAGTACACAAGCGCTTGAGCAAATGATGCAGTCTTGGCAGCAAGCAACTGGCATTGTTGAAACGCTTGATTATGACTTAACTAAACAAGCGGCTATTATTATTAACGCCACTCTGGCAGATGATAATCATACTTATCAGCTTGCTCTTTATCCGACTCAAGACCAATTGTTAATATATAACCAGCAAACCAAACAATGGCTGTCGTTAGCACCGGCAATGTACTATCAATTATTACCTCGTGAAATTATGCAACGGTTATTATCACCACGAAAATGAGTTATTAACATGCCCGAGTTACCCGAAGTTGAAGTATGCCGTTTAGGCATATTACCGCATATTATTAATCAACAAGTGAGCGGTGTTATTGTCCGTAATGCTAAGTTACGTTGGCCTATTCCCGACGAAGTTAATAACTTAGTAAGCGAAACTGTACTTAGTGTTAAACGCCGTAGTAAGTATTTATTAATACAATTTAATACGGGTACACTATTGCTGCATTTAGGTATGTCAGGCACAGTACGTATTGTTGATAGTAATGTTGAAGTTAAAAAACATGATCATTTTGATTTGGCTTTTACGCATGGCAAGATCTTACGACTTAATGATCCGCGCCGTTTTGGTGCCGTATTATGGTTTGCTGAGCATATTGATAAGCAAGGTTTATTAACTAAGTTAGGCCCTGAACCATTAACCGATGATTTTTTTGCGGGTTATTTGTTTACAAAAGCTAAAAATCGTAAAGTACCCATTAAAACTTTTATTATGAATAACCATATTGTTGTTGGTGTTGGTAATATTTACGCTAATGAAGCGCTATTTAAAGCGGGCATTTTACCGACTACGCCAGCAGGTAAAATGACTAAAAAGCGCTTAGATAAACTTACCGAAATTATTAAAACTATTTTAGCTGCCGCCATAAAACAAGGTGGTACAACCCTTAAAGACTTTACTCAAAGTGATGGCAAACCCGGTTATTTCGCTCAAGAACTCATGGTTTATGGTCGCGCTGGGCAATCTTGTTTCGTATGTAAAACAGTACTGGAAGAAATTAGACAAGCAGGGCGAAGCTCTGTGTTTTGTTCGGAGTGTCAACAATAGCTTATTTGAGTGATTTAATTGCTATCCTGCTGAGTGCTAGCCTGTTAGTTGTTAATTTTGTAACGTATTGATTGTCAATTTATAAAGGTATAAGTAAATATAATTCAATATTTTTGAATAGTAATGCTGAAATTTATGCCGTGAAGTTAATTTTGTTTAATAATATGTTATATATGCACTATTAATATTCGTGTATTTCATCTTTTGTAGGTATAATGTAAAAGCAGACTATTGCGAACAATTAACAAAACACAATTAAAGAGAAAAATATGAGTAAAGGTACAGTAAAGTGGTTCAGTGCAGATAAAGGTTTCGGATTCATTACACCAGAAGATGGCAGTAAAGATCTTTTTGTTCATCATTCAGAAATTCAAAGTGGCGGTGATTACGCTACACTAAATGACGGTCAAACTGTTGAATTTGAAGTTGGCCAAGGTCAAAAAGGTCCTTGTGCTACTAAAGTGATCCCTCTTTAGTCGTATAACCGTATAGAAATCATGACGTTAATAGGGTTTTTAACTATTAACGTCATTAATATCATCAATCTAATACTTAAATAATATGCCAAGGTTGGCTTAATTCTGAAAACAAAGTTGGACGTTAATTGAGTACTTACATATAAACGACCATTTTAACTAATGTGTTTTTTTAACTTTTTTTATGTAACTTATCCATTAGAGCAATTTTTACTTCATGATGTACAAATTGATCTACATCACCATGATGTAAAGCCACTTCTTTTACCAGTGTGGAAGAAATAAAAGAATTTTCTTCAGCGGGTGTTAAAAATACACTTTCTAAGTCAGGCGATAAACGACGGTTCATATTTGCCAGTTGAAATTCGTATTCAAAATCTGAAACTGCGCGCAACCCCCTAATTAACACATTAGCTTGATGTTCTTTAGCAAAATCTACTAATAATCCACTAAAACCAATAACAGAGACATTATTTAAATGTTTTGATACTTCTTTCAACATGGCAACTCGATGGTTTAAATCAAACATCGGTTTTTTGCTTGGACTAGAGGCCACCCCTATAATAACATGGGTAAATAATCGGCTTGCACGTTCGATTAAATCGGTATGGCCATTGGTGACAGGATCAAAAGTGCCTGGGTAGATTGCTTTTACGGTCATAAAGGTAGATTAATTTAGTTATTGTAATCACTATTGTAATCATCAGAACACCCAACTTACAAGTCGATAACTAAAAAAGGTTAAAGCTTTTACTCCAAAACTCTTTTCTTTGCCTAAAAATTGATAGTATGATGTGAATATCTATTCAAGCTCATAACATAAGAAAACTAAATGAAGACACGCGATAAGATTATTCAAGCAAGCATTGATTTATTCAATGAGCAAGGTGAAAGAAACGTTACCACTAATCATATTGCTGCTCACATAGGCATTAGCCCCGGAAATTTGTATTATCATTTTCGTAATAAAGAAGACATTATTTTATCTATTTATGATGAATATGCGCGTAACTTACTATTGGAAACTTTTCCGCAGGTATCGCCAGAAGTAAAATCGCTCGACGCTATTATTATGTATATGGATGCAGTATTTCAAATGATGATGAAGTTTCGTTTTTTTTATAGCAACTTGCCAGTGTTATTAGATAAAAATCCTAATTTGCGCGAAAAATACGTTGAAGTACAGCAGTCAATTGCTGAGCGTGTTAGTCAATTATTAATTTCATTACGTGATTCGAAAATTATTGATTTCGAAGATAATGAGTTAGCTGATATTGTGAGTATTTTACGTTTAGTGAATACCTTCTGGTTAAGTTTTTATCAAACGCAAAATATTGATGTTGAAATAACTGACGCTGTTTTTTATCAAGGCGTTTTAAAAATTCTAGTGATTTTAAAACCTTATACAACCACCGAAGCTATTCCTGAATTTAATAAAGCGCGTGAATTGTATCAACAACGTTGTCAAATAGAGTTAACAGATTCGGAATAATGACATAATAAGTATTTAAAATGGGCAATAACATCTTGCTACAACTTTTTTAGTCATATTTTGATAAATCGTGGTCAAATAGAAGTAAGGATAAATAAGAGGGTAAGCTAATGACTAAAACTAACTTAATATTAATGGTTATTCTTTCAGCTATGATCATATCACCAGTTTCTTATGCTGCAAAAACTGAAATAAAATGGACTAATCCCGAGAAGTATCGTGATATTAGAGCAGGTGATGAAAACCGTAAAGCATATAAAGAACGAGTATTTTCTACCTTTGAGAAACACTTTGCTAAACTAGCAGAAAAATTACCTGCAGAGCAAACCTTAAAAATAGAGATAACGGATGTTGATTTAGCCGGTGATGTAAATATTGGTAGTGTTGTAAATAGAATACGTATTGTCACTGATCTTTATTTTCCGAGTATGAAGTTTTCTTATCAGCTAATCAATGCCGATAAAAGTGTGGTTAAATCAGCCGACGTATCACTCAAAGATATGGGCTTTATGTATGTAAACAATTTCCGTTACCGTAATCAGTCTTTTAGCTACGATAAAAAAATGATCGCTGATTGGTTTAAAAAAACCTTTAAAGATGATTTTATTAAAGAGTAAACTATTTACAGTATTAACAAAAACCTCAGTAGACTAAAGGACTGAGGTTTTTTTTGTGCAAATATTGAGAGTGTAATGAAATAGAACTTGCTTTTTAAGCTATTGTCGATATAATACGCGACCACATTCAGCAAGTCTGTTTGTGTTTTATAGTTCACAGTTAAATGCTAGCTTGTTTTTATTAAAAGTAAGTTTTAAGTGAATTACACCAGCAACTCCGATTGGGAGTTGAATGTTATATACGCATACACCCCCTTCCTAATTAAACAAAGGAAGCAGAGGGCTGTATTTTTTTGTTCTTTAAAAGGGGATTTGATCCCATGTCAAATCAAAAAATACGCATTCGTTTGAAAGCGTTTGATCATCGTTTGATTGATCAATCTACAGCTGAGATCGTAGATACTGCTAAACGTACTGGCGCGCAGGTTCGTGGTCCTATTCCACTGCCTACACGTAAAGAACGTTTTACTATCTTGATTTCTCCGCACGTTAACAAAGATGCACGTGATCAGTACGAAATTCGTACTCATAAACGTATGATTGATATCGTTGAACCAACTGATAAAACTGTAGACGCATTAATGCGCTTAGATTTAGCAGCTGGCGTTGACGTTCAAATCAGCTTGGGTTAAGGGGTTTTAGCAATGACTATAGGTCTAGTTGGACGTAAAGTAGGCATGACACGTATCTTCACTGAAGATGGCGTTTCTACTCCTGTAACAGTCCTTGAAGTTGAAGCCAACCGCGTTGCTCAGGTTAAAACTGTAGAAAACGATGGTTATTCAGCGCTTCAAGTTACTACGGGTAGCAAAAAAGCTAATCGTACTAACAAACCAACCGCCGGACATTTTGCAAAAGCTGGTATCGAAGCAGGCCGTGGCTTGTGGGAATTCCGTTTAGATGCAAACGAAGGTGAAGGTCTTGAAGCTGGCAGTGAAATTACTGTTGAGCTTTTCAATGATATAAAATTAGTAGACGTAACTGGTACATCGAAAGGTAAAGGTTTCCAAGGCGGTATTAAACGCTGGAACTTTACTATGCAACATGCAACGCATGGTGTTTCGTTGTCACATCGCTCTAACGGTTCGTTAGGTCAGTGTCAAACACCAGGTCGCGTTTTCAAAGGCAAAAAAATGTCTGGTCATATGGGTGCTGCGAAAGTTACTACGCAAAACCTTGAATTGGTTCGTGTTGATGCAGAACGTAACTTGCTCCTTATTAAAGGTGCGGTTCCGGGTGCAATTAACGGTAACGTAATCATCAAACCAGCTGTTAAAGCCTAACGTTCAGGAGATTTGTGATGGAATTAGCATTAAAAGACGCGTCAGGCGCTCTTGAAGTTTCTGAAGCAACTTTTGGACGTGAGTTTAATGAAGCATTAGTACATCAAGTAGTGGTTGCGTATGCAGCTGGTGCTCGTCAAGGTACTCGCGCTCAAAAAACTCGTTCAGAAGTTAGCGGCGGTGGCGCAAAACCATGGCGTCAAAAAGGTACTGGCCGAGCTCGTGCTGGTACAACTCGTGGTCCAATCTGGCGTGCTGGTGGCGTAACATTCGCTGCTAAACCGCAAGATCACAGCCAAAAAGTTAACCGTAAAATGTATCGTGGCGCTATTGCCAGCATTTTATCTGAGTTAGTTCGCCAAGAACGCTTAGTAGTCGTTAACGATTTTACTGTGGAAACACCAAAAACTAAAGAATTAGTGGCTAAATTAAAAGGTCTTGAATTAAAAGACGTTTTAATCGTAACGAAAGAAGTTGATGAGAATTTATTCTTGTCTGCTCGCAACTTGTATAAAGTTGACGTTCGTGACGTAGCTGCAATTGATCCAGTTAGCTTGGTTGGTTTCGAAAAAGTTTTAGTTACTGCCGATGCAGTGAAAGAAATTGAGGAGATGTTAGCATGATAAGCGAAGAACGTTTGTTAAAAGTGCTTTTAGCACCAAACATTTCTGAAAAAAGCACCATGGCTGCTGAAGCAAACAACACCGTTGTTTTCAAAGTAACTACTGATGCGACTAAAGCGGAAATCAAAGCAGCTGTTGAGAAACTTTTTGAAGTTTCAGTTGACGGTGTTCGTACCTTAAATGTTAAGGGTAAAGTTAAACGTACAGGTGCTCGTACTGGTCGTCGTAACGACTGGAAAAAAGCGTACGTTACTCTTAGCGAAGGCAGCGATATCGACTTCGTTGGCGCAGAAGCA
>JAESPQ010000087.1 GCA_016765535.1 Alteromonadaceae bacterium
AATGGAGCCCGATCTTCTGGAATATAAAAATTAGTAGTCATTATTGTTCTCCTACACTGCCATAATGTTTTCGTTACGGCCAAATAACAGCCCCATAATACCAACGGCATAAATATCGTTACCGTCAACCTCAAGTAATATTTGTGGCAAACTTTCGTACGCTTGACCCGAAACGATAATGCCATGACGACGAATATCAAAGGTTGATAAATGCAAAGGACATTGACCTACCGTTCTGTGTTCACCTGTCACTTTATAGCTACCATTTAAAGGCCCGCCTTTGTGCGTACACATATAGCTAAAGGCAACAATATCTTTGTCTTTACCGACACCTCCACCACATTCAATTGCCGCTTTAACTAACATGCCTTGCGAATTAAGCCCATTGTCAGGATAATTAAAATCAACCACTTGGTTATTTTTCAACTGACTTAGGGTGCCAATTTTTTTACGTGGATACTTTGAAATTCGCGCAGGAATTTCAGCAGCATTGGCTGCCCCAGAAAACAACGACACACTCACTAAGGTGGTTGCTGACGCTGCGCCGCTATAAATTAAAAAATCACGGCGCGACAACATACATTTGCCATGTGTTTTGGCTTCTTGTTGTTTTTCTTCTTTACTTAAATTTGTAGAGCTCATTTTTTTGCCTCCAATAATTCTTTTTCACTAAACAGCGGTTTATATGCTGGTAACGTTGGACGAGTAAGTGCTATACGCTCTGCTGAAAAGGCATCTAAAAAGGCTAACAGCTGTTTTTTCTCTTGCTTCGTTAACCCTAATGGTTTAATCAGCTTGCTTTTGTTTTGTGGATAACCTGTCGTTCTACCGTCTTTAGCAACACCACCACGGTCATAAAAATCAACCACATCGGCTAACGTTTTTATGGTGCCGTTGTGCATATAAGGTGCGGTATATTTTGTATAGCGTAATGATGGGGTACGGAATTTACCTTTCATTTCAGCTAATTTTCCACGAAAATACACACCCGGATCTGCTTTAGCATTACGGTAAAGTTTTTCATTTGAACCTTTGCCATACATTTCATAGCGGAAAGTAATTTGCGGTAAGCTTTCAGTTTCCCAACGTTTATTGCTTGGTACACCAATATTGTAAAAAGACTCATCACTGACCATAGCTCCGTTATGACAAGCAATACATTGTGCTTTACCTTCAAACAATGCTTTGCCTTTCAATTGCTCAGTTGTTAAAGCATTTTTATCGCCTAATAAGTACTTATCTATTGGCGTATCGCGCTGTACTAAAGTACGTTCAAAAGTTGCAATGGCTTTCCATGCGTTACCCACTTTTGGCCAAGTATCACCAAATATATTATTGAAAGCAGTGACATATTCAGGTACTAAGGCTAAACGCGCTTCCATTAAATCACTTTCGCCATTACCTGCTACCGCGCCTTTGGCTGCGCCCTTAGCTTGTGACTCTAAAGATTTACTTGAACCAGCCCAAAATAATTTGCCGTAATAAGCTGAATTAACAATGGTTTGCGAATTACGCCAATGAGTTGTACCAGGATACCCCATTGAAATATCATTAGGAAAATCCCAACCTGTCTCTGCAATATGACAAGCCGAGCAAGGCGTTGAAGTGTCACCACCTAAACGACCATCAAAAAACAAGTTTTTTCCTAAAGCCACTTTTTCAGCCGTTATCGGATTGTCACTTGGCACAGGTACAGGTCCTAAAGGTTTCAACGCTGAATATCGCTTACCCTTTAATAAAACAGTTTTATTTATTAGTTTTTTCAATGGTTGTTGTGCTTTAACAATTAAATTTTGTAACTGTTTATCTATTTTTTTAGTGCTTTTTTGTTGCACGTTTACCAAGTTACTTTTTGTTGGTGCTGGTGCCGCCGCAATAACACTGGTATTACATGCTGTCAGTAAAATAGTGATTACTGGCGCAGTAATAGACAGTATTTTTTTTCTTTCTATTAAGTTAGTCATAATGGTTTCCGCCTAATTTTTTGCTGACTGCCAGTTTTCAATCACTTGATAGCTGTAATCATCTTTTTTCCAAACATATTTAGCTGACGTTAATGGTTTGTCGCTAGATAAGGATTTTAAAAAGACGATTAGATCCATCTGTTCATGTTTATTCAAATTTAGTGGTTTAATACGAGGATCTTTATTTTTATCTTGTTCACCGCCAGCATTGTAAAAACCAATCACTTCTTCTAGCGTGGTGAACATGCCGTTATGCATATAAGGCGCGGTATAAGTTAATTCACGTAGCGTTGGCACCATAAATTTACCAATATCAGAACCGTCAGCATTATGGGTACGAACATGCGCCCCCACATCACGTTTTAATGCCATGTAATTTTCATTACCCATAAACATATTAAAAGCGATAAATGCTTGATGACGAGCAACGTCAGTAAAAATATCTAAATTCTCTGGCACACCCGTGTTATAGGCTTGACCGTCAGAAAACATAGGGCCGTTATGACACGCAGCACAGCCCGCTTTACCTTTAAATAACGCAAAACCACGTTTAGCTGCAGTTGTTAATTTGTTGTTATCGAAAGCGGTATTGGTGCTGGTTAATGATTTTAAAAACTCAGGGATCGCTTTACGCACTTTACCGTTTGAAGGTTCGCCGTAACCTGCTTTTTTAAACATCTCAATATAAATAGGATCTTGTTTAACACGCTCTTGCATTAAACGCATGTCCATATTCATAATGTAGTCTTCGGTGATCATTTCACGAGTAACATCGTTTAAATTAGTCCCGATACGTCCATCATGCATCCAGCTTTTTTTAAATACGGTATTAATTAAGGTGGGTGCATTACGAAAATGTTTATTACCAGGGTAACCCGGTGATAACGCTTCTTTACTAGCAAAACCATTACTAGGTTGATGACACGTTGCACACGAAATTACCGCATCACCCGAAAGACGTTTATCAAAAAACAATCTTTTACCTAATTCTGCTTTTGCTTGGTTCACTTTTATATTTGGTAACTTACCAAACTTGGTTGGTTCTGCGCCTGTGTATGTTGAAGCTATAAAAAGACTCAACAAAGCGGGCATCAACAGGCGATTTTTATTCGCTATAAAACCCATTATTACGCTCCTGCTTATTTATAATGATTAAAAGTGCATAACCAAATGGTTATGCTCATACCAATCTCACAAACTAAGTGATCATTTCTACTTGTTAAAATCACCAATAACCGCGTTATTTATTTTATAATTAGAACAACTAGTTATTAAAATAAATGCCTTGTTCTTGGCAATTTTTCCTACGTA
>JAESPQ010000088.1 GCA_016765535.1 Alteromonadaceae bacterium
GGGACTGGTCAAATAGCTATATTTTAGGGTAACACTTGTAGGTTGGCCTTTAGGCCATCAATCTATATTGGACGGGCTGAAGCCCGACCTACAAATACTCTATCTGTTACCTTGGTTTGATGAGTCCCAAACTATTATATTTTAAGTGTTTAAAAGTGTAGGTCGCCGCTTGCTGCGACAAATAAAGCATATTTTCTTCGTTTTATTAGTGACAACCTACAATAAATTTCATTTAACAATACTTATGTGCAACCTAATCCATAATAATTACCCAACAAAAAGTATAAACTATGACTGACCAATACAATGCTGAATCCATTGAAGTACTTAGCGGCCTAGAGCCTGTTCGCCGCCGTCCGGGTATGTACACAGATACCACTCGTCCAAATCATTTAGGGCAAGAAGTTATTGATAATTCAGTTGATGAAGCGCTAGCGGGCTATGCACAAAATATTTCAGTTATTTTAGACAAAGATCAATCACTCGAAATTATTGATGATGGTCGCGGTATGCCGATAGATATTCATCCTGAAGAAGGGGTTTCAGGCGTTGAACTTATTTTTTGTAAACTGCATGCGGGTGGTAAATTTTCTAATAAAAATTATCAATTTTCGGGTGGTTTGCATGGCGTTGGTATTTCAGTTGTTAATGCTTTATCAACCCGTGTTGATGTGAGTATTCGCCGCAATAGTAAAATTTATGAAATGGCCTTTGAACATGGCGAAAAAGTAGAAGAACTTCACGAAACAGGTACTGTAGGGCGTCGTAATACCGGAACGCGCGTTAAGTTTTGGCCCGATGTAAGTTACTTTGATTCGCCAAAATTTTCTGTCTTAAAACTCACTCATTTATTAAAAGCAAAAGCGGTTTTATGTCCCGGTTTAATCATTAAGTTTCATGATAAAAATGAAGATAAAAAATATCAATGGTGTTACGAAGACGGTTTAGAAGACTATTTAAGAGAGTCGGTTAGCGGTTATGAGTGCTTGCCTAAAAATCCTTTTGTTGGCCGTTTTAGTTCGCAACAAGAAGCGGCTGATTGGGCGATAACTTGGTTACCAGAAGGCGGTGAAAATATTGGTGAAAGCTATGTTAACTTAATTCCCACCATTGCAGGTGGTACTCACGTAAATGGTTTGCGCCAAGGCTTACTTGATGCAATGCGCGAATTTTGTGAATTTCGACATTTAATTCCTCGTGGGGTAAAACTAACGCCTGACGATATTTGGGATAAATGCAGTTATATATTATCGGTAAAAATACAAGATCCACAATTTGCGGGACAAACTAAAGAACGCTTATCATCACGACAATGTGCTGCGTTTGTTACCGGCGTAGTAAAAGACGCGTTTAGTTTATGGCTTAACGAACAAACTGATATTGCCGAATTACTTGCTGAATTTTGTATTAACAACGCGCAAAAAAGAATGCGTGCCAGTAAAAAAGTCGTCCGTAAAAAAATTACATCGGGGCCAGCCTTACCCGGAAAATTAACCGATTGTGGTAGCCAAGATTTAACCCGTACCGAATTGTTTTTAGTTGAAGGAGACTCGGCTGGCGGAAGTGCAAAACAGGCAAGAGATCGTGAATTTCAAGCGATAATGCCCCTTAGAGGTAAAATATTAAATACTTGGGAAGTCGACTCAGGGCAAATTCTCGCCTCAGAAGAAGTACATAATATTTCTGTTGCTTTAGGCATAGATCCAGACAGTGATGATTTATCAGAATTACGTTACGGTAAAATTTGTATTTTAGCGGATGCTGACTCCGATGGTTTACATATTGCCACCTTACTTTGTGCTTTATTTATGCAACATTTTTTACCCTTAGTAAAACAGGGTCATGTTTATGTAGCCATGCCACCATTATATCGTATTGATGTGGGTAAAGAAGTGTTTTATGCCCTTGATGAAAGCGAAAAAAACGGTATTTTAGACAGGATAGAGGCCGAGAAAAAACGCGGAAAAGTTAACGTACAACGTTTTAAAGGACTAGGTGAAATGAACCCATTGCAATTACGTGAAACCACTATGGACCCCAATACTCGTCGTTTAGTGCAACTTACCGCTACAGATGAAGAGCATGATCAAACCATGGAAATGATGGATATGCTATTGTCTAAAAAACGTAGTGGTGACCGCAAAGAATGGTTACAAAGTAAAGGTAATTTAGCACAAATAGAGCTGTAGTTGGTGCCATTAATTATGCCAAACATTAGACTTCGCGTAGCACAAGTTTTTTCGACAAATTTAGCTAATGATTTGTTAGGGAAAACCATTAATACTAGTTTGTTTGTACTTATTTTTGCCAATGTGGTTGCAATAGTTTTAGAATCAGAGGCTGCCTTAGAAACTAAATATTACGCCTGGTTTCATTTTTTTGATGTTTTTTCGGTGATTATTTTTACCATTGAATACTTTGCTCGGCTGTGGTCTTGTGTTGATTTACCTAACACAATCGATAATAAGTCAGCCTTTAAAATACGACTTAAATATATGTTTACGCCGATGGCTATTGTTGATTTATTAGCTATTTTACCATTTTATCTTTCAATGTTTTTGGCGTTAGATTTACGTTTTTTACGGGTATTACGATTATTACGTATTTTTAAGCTCACCCGTTATTCTGCTGCTATGCGGATATTAACATCAGTATTAAAAGAAGAAATGCCTGCGCTAGTAGCAGCTTATTTTATTATGTTTACTATCATAGTGTTAGCATCTAGCGGTATTTATTTACTTGAGCATAAAGTACAACCTGAAGAATTTGGCAGTATACCATCGGCCATGTGGTGGGCTGTTACTACGTTAACCACAGTAGGTTATGGTGATGTGACCCCTATTACCAGCGCGGGTAAGGTCTTTGGTGGTATTATAACATTAGTAGGTATATCTATGGTGGCGTTACCTACGGGGATTATTGCGTCTGGATTTGGCAATACTTTTCGTCGTAATCGTCAAAAATATGAACATGAAGTAGAACAAGCCTTTGCTGATGGTATTTTAACCACCAACGATCAAGACAAGTTATGTGAAATGCAGAGCACATTAGGTATTAGTGATGGTGATGCTAAACCCATTTATTTAGAGGCATTGCATCATAGATTTAAAGGTTTACCCGTAAAATGTCCTAAATGTGGTGTTGAATTATTGAAAAAAAATGAAGACGAGCAGTATAGAAGTTAATGTGCTTTTGACTTTAATATGAAATATAAATTGTCTGCTAAAGTTTTTAATGTGATAGCCGATAATATCGAATAGGGTATTGAAAAAATATCGAATCATCTTTGAATGTTTAAGTTAATTTAGCGGTAATGTTTTTTTTATGGCTCATTTATTGCTGCGTTAATCGATTAATCCGTTAATTTAAACTTGCATCTAAACGTAGGAATTATTATGAAAAAAGTCGCATTAAAATCATTAGTTAAGTCATGTTTTGTTGGTGCTATTGCTTTGTCTGTAATGAGTAGTGCAAATGCAGCAACAGGTACTTTTGCGGTAGGTTTTACTACGGTAGCAGATATTACTATTACAGAGGTACAGCCTATTTCGTTTGGTACTACCATGTTTATTACCAATGCGGGCACTTGTACCATGAATGTTGCGACACCGCTAGCGGTTACTATGCAAGCTGAATTGGCCTCTTTATCAGGCTCTAATTTTGGTAATGTTGCTGGTAGTGGCTGTGTTACTACTGCTGCTGGGGCTGGTGGTAATCAAGGTGGCTATTTTCGTTTAACGGGGATCAGTGGTGCGGATGTAAAAGTAACGATAAATTCTGCTAGTAATGCTGATTTTGGTTTTGTTCCGTCTGGTTGTGCCATTGATCATGATGGCACCGCGGGTGCTAACACAGACTCTTGCCTTGCCTTTACCGCAGGGACACCCCTTACCGTAACCTTGGCTAATTCAACGGATGCTGGTGGTACTAACCCTGTAGATAAACAATTAATGCTGGCTGTTGGCGGTACTATTACGGTTAATCAAGCGCTAACGTCGGCAACAGTGTATACGCAAAATTTCACCATAGTGGCAATATATTAATTTAGCCTTAAGGCTTTTAAATATAAAAATATTTAAAAATCAACCATGTTGCCACATTACATGGGTTGATTTTTATTGACCTTCTCTACTTTTTATAGAATCATCTTATTATTTATTTCATTATTAAAAGTTATTATTAAAAGCTTTAGGTGTACAACTAAATATGCGGATATACTCTTTTTTACTTCTCTTTATTTACACTTATTCTGCCTCAAGCTTTGCTGTTAGTTTAACTAGTTATCGTATCTATTTAGATAAAAATCATCGCAGTGAAGCTTTTATGGTGTTTAATCGCGGGCAACAAAGCGAAAACTGTAAACTATCATGGCAAGACTTTCCCTTTGATAATGCGGGTAATATGGGCAAGCGTATTACGGGGAAAACACCAAAAACTAGCGTAATAAATTGGGTGCGTTTTTCCCCAAGAGCTTTTTCGATAAAATCTGGTCATAGCCAAACCGTACGTTTTTCATTAAGGCGTAAAGCTAATATGAAGCCAAGCGAATATCAATCTTATATTAGTATCGATTGCGGTAAAATTATCGATAAAAGTCAAAAATCTGAAACACTCTCTCTCACACCGCGTTTAGTGCATGACGTGCCTGTTATTGCTCGCACGGGTGAGTTAGCAGCTAAAGTAAGTATTAGTAATGCGCATGTTAATAATAATGGAAAACTGGTTTTTCGTTTAAATCGCAGTGGAAACCGTTCAGTGTACGGTAAAATTGAAATTGTGAATGCTGATACAAATAAAGTAGTTAATTATTTACAGGGTGTCTCTATTTATACCCAATCATCTTATCGAAACTTTGAATTTTCTTTACCAAAAAATACTAAGCCATCATCATTATTGATAAGCTTTATTGAAGATAAAAAATATGGTGGTAACTTGGTTGTTCAGCACCAAGTTAGCTTATAAATAATAAAATAGAGTGATTGCTTACCTCCTGAATTCAGGAAACAAAAAATAAGAAATAAAAACAACTATGTACACTAAACAATATTATGTTGTACCTCCTAAAATTTAAGTACATTCGCTTATTTAACAAGCGTTACTTATTAGTATCCTTTGGATTACTGTTTTGTTTTTTTTATCTTTATTCTCCTCTTGTTGTTGCATACTCCTTGTCAAAATTAACGCCTAACGAAGATGATGTATTATTACTTGATACCTACTTAGACAGTAAGCCATTAATTTCAACCTTAGACACCTACCTAGTCGACGGTAAATTATTACTAGCGGTAGAACCTTTATTTGATAATTTAGCGCTACGTTATTCAAGAGGTAAAAATGTACTGCGAGTATGGAAAAACAAACAAATTATAGATATTAAATTGAATGCCGATGTGAATAATGAGGACCTAACAGGGTATTGGGCTGATGATGGTTTTTATTTATATATAGATAAAAAAACGTTACGGCAATTATTTAATATTGATATTAACTATAACACTGAAAGATTAACGTTAAATATCACCACTAAAACATTTAAGTTTCCTACGCAAAAATTAGCTAAGCTAACCAAATTACGACAGTTAGAACAAGCGGTTAGCGAAGGTGATTATCAAAAATATATATCAGGAAAAGTCATTAGCGATCAATATCGTTTATTTACCTTGCCCCATGGTTCGTTTTCTTTTAATAGCACCTTGAGTAGTGAACAAAAAAACAGCTTAAATTATAGCGTACAAACCGTGTCTGATTTTTTATATCATTCAACCAGTTTAACCATTAATGATGCGAATACAAATGAGATGTCGGGACGATTAAATTTTTCTCGCTATAAAACTTTACCAGATTCATTAATCGCAGGAGCCATAGACCGATATAGTTTTGGGGATATTAATAACATTGCAGATAATTTAACGAGTGGTACACAATCAGGGCTAGGGTTTGTTTTATCGAAAGAACCAGAACAATTTCGTTATCGAAATATTGGCACGAGTATCACTGAAACCGCTATTCCCGGTTGGGATGCTGAGCTTTATTGGAATGGAAAATTTATTGAGTTAAAAACTGTGCCTAGTGACGGTAATCTTATTTTTGAAGATGTCGAGACTCAATACGGTAATAATCATTATGAAATAAAGCTGTACGGTCCTTTTGGTGAAAAAGAAGTTCGCACCCAAGATCTTGTTTTAGACCAAAATGCGTTAGCAAAAGGGCAGTTAGCATACAGTGTTTACGGCTTAGATGATAAGCAGCGCTTGATCAATAATCAAAGCAACAAGAGCTATTCGCTAAATAATAGTGGTGTTTCATTAAGTTATGGGATCAGCGATAGTTGGTTGGTGGGTTTTAATTATGTCATGAAAAAAGATTTAGCTGCGCAACAGCAAAATTTGGTCACTTTAAAAAACTCGTTATCATTTCCGGGGTTGTTATTTAATAACGAAATATCTCTACAAGATGGTGCGGGTTACGCGCAAATTACCAGTTTAAGTGGTAATGGTTTTAATCGTGATACCTTTAACTTTTTATATGAATCGTCGGATGATTATCAAAGCGGAAGAATTAATTCTGCGGGTATTAAGCTCCAGCATGTCGATTTATCTTATAGTGGTGATTTGCGTCCTTGGTACTATACATTGGGTGCTAATTATAATGATGTTGACGGTAATAAAAATTGGCAATTAAGAAATTTTTTATCACGCAATTTTTTTAATATTAATTTTAGTAATAATTTGTTTTATAATCGTAACGAATTTGAGAACAACTATAATGATTCAATATCTGGAAGTTTTGTTGCCGCAGGCTCTATTTCTAATACACTAAGAATAAGCGCTATAGTTGATTACCGTCCCGATGTAAGTCAGGTTGTACAAAATGCTTCTTTATCTTTAAGCTGGCGCGATGGTTTAAATTTGTATCATAATTTGCGTGGCACCTACCAATTAAAGCAGTCAACCAATAAGTGGAATGTTAATTACAATTTGAGTTGGAGCAGCGAACAATTTCAGTTACAACTCGCTGCTAATTATGATGCTCAGTCTCGTTGGATGTTAACGCTAGGAGTGCGGTTTTTTCTTGCCTATGATTATTATAATCATAAACCAATATTTTCTAGCCAGCTTGCCGCTAATAGCGCAACCATTAACACTTATAGCTATTTAGACCGAAATCCGAATGGTTGGCGCGATGAAGGTGATTGGGATTTACAAGGAGTAAATTTTAGTGGTAATCCAGCGTGGCAGCATTTATCAAGTGATGCTAATGGTAAAACAGTTTTACCGGGGGTGCCGACGCGATCACCTTATAAATTTAATGCACAATGGGAATACGGCACTAAATCGTTAATCAACGACTATGTTATTTATACGCATCCGGGAGCCTATATCGATGTTAATATGCCGTTTTATGTTACCACTGACTTTGCTGGTTTTGTTTATAAACGTAATTATTACCAGCAACAATCACCATTATCAGGCGTTGTTGTTGAAATACTTAACCGTGATGATAAATTAATAAATTTGATGACCTCTGATGTTGATGGTTATTATCAATTTTCAGACATGTTGCCGGGTAATTATAAAATAAGAGTTGCGAATAATTATTTAACGCAAAGTGGCTATACTACTGACACTATAGGCTACCAATTAAATACACCATCTCGAGGCGGACTAGTTGAATTACCTGCTTTAAATTTACAAACATTACCACTAAATGAGCGCAAGTTAGCAGAATTATCAAAGCCGCTAAATACGGCTAATTTGAATGTAGAAACTAATGTTTGGCTTGATGGTGATGATCCAAACAAAGGTAAAGTGTACAGTCTTAATCCATCAGGACAATATCGGACACAAAAAAGTGCAATACAACCTGATAGCTTGCCTAATGTTCCTGTGGTACGAAAATCATTACCTAATGAACCCGTAACACGAGTGAAACTGCCCGTATCTCCAGTGGTTAGAACACAGTTTTCGATACAACCCATAATAAGAGATGAATTACCCATAAGTCCGATTACTCGCGCTCAATTACCTATTACACCTATTGTTAGAACAAAACTATTACAGCAGCCAATTAGACGTAGCCAACTACCTATCGTAATCGAGTCATCATTACAAAAAAAAGAGCGAGCAGCCAAGCAAGTAAGCTTAATACGCACACCATCATGGCAACCCGTGGTGAGAACAGAATTACCCGTTAAACCGATTGTTAGAAGTCGTTTACCAATAACACCGATAGTAAGAAGTGTGTTACCCGTTGATCCGCAAACGGGAGAGTTACATGTTAATACTGCGCAAGTAGCTAAAGCCACCATCGCAACAACAACGTCTCATAATAAAAAAGTTAATAAGAATATACCTAAAGAGCAAACCAGAATAGAACAAAATAGTTTAGTTAATGATATACCCCAATTTACGTTACAACTGGGGATTTTTGCTAGCGAAAACGCGGCAAAAAAAATGGTATCTAAGCTAGTCGCTAATGAGCTAAAATTATTGCGAGAAAAAACTTTTATAGTAAAAATAACAACAACACCAAAAGAGATGTTCAGAGTGTTGTTAGGGCAATTTTCTAGTCATAACCAAGCAAAATATTTTGCAAAAAACAACTTGCCTAAAAATATTTCTGTTTTTGTACGTAGTTTGTCGATAAGCGATAAAAAGGATAAAAACGCGAGCCAAGGCTATGTTATTCAGTTTATGGCAGGACATAACAAACAACAAATATTAGCGAGTGCGCAAGTGTTTAGTCACGTTGACAATATTCGTTTCGCAGAAAAATCATACCGCAATCGCCAATGGTATTGTTTGATCAGCCAAGTTTACCTAAGTAAAGCTGCTGCTAAAGAAGCTTTAGCAGTATTGCAAGTAAAAGGCTGGGTGGTGAGTAATGCCATTTTTAGCCATATTCGTGCTGTCAATTAACATTAACCAATAGAGAAAAGTGAGATGATAAAAAACACTATAAACTTTAAAGTTATACTTTATTGGCTTATGTTTATCATAGGGCTTTTTTCATTACCATTAAAAGCGGCAATCACGCCTTATATTGTTGAGACTAAAACGCTTAGCTTTGGTAGCATCATTTTTATCTCTGGTTCTTGTCAAATGGCCTACAATACGCAAGTTATTACCAATTTAACCTCGCAAAATATCTGCACGAACAGTACCGGCACGACGGGGGGATATCGTATTTTTGCTAACCCAAATAAACAAGTACAAATTAAACTCAACTCTCATGGTGATAATGGCAACGGCATTATTTATGTGCCAGACGGTCAATTAGTGAGTGATGTAGCCAATGGATTGATTATTGCCGATACCACAAAAACAATTAATAGCGGCGCTTCAGGTATTATTGATATTACTATTGGCGGACGTATTACTATTAATAGTGTATTAGCCTCATCGAGTATTTATAACGAATTATTCACCATAGACTTTGTTGAACTATAATACTAATAATATCCATTAAAAATCTCAATTTAATGTCACGGATAATGTTTTACCTAATCACCATCTGTCATAACTACTCGAACAGTATCAAACTGGACGTATGTTTGTAGTTCTTCTATCTCTGCTAGTACTTTACAAATAGATAAATCACTCAAAGCTTCTACGGTATTACACTAAACGACTTCTAAATTTTTTTTTGCTGATATAATTTATTCCAATACATTTATTTATAGGTAAACTAATTTGAGTGAATTGCTTCTTCACTACCTTTTGTGCATCGAAATAAAACCAAGAAACAAAAACTAGATTAATGGCTCTAATAAATGTAGAAAAATGCCAACAGTATTAATCTAGGAAAGTTATTTAGTAAGTTCATATTTTATTCCAATATAGTTAATATTTTCTCTTTTCTAGCAAAAGGTCGTATTCACTAGATCGCAAATCTACGTTATTAACTCTATCAGGCCAACGCTTTTTCAATTTTTGCCAGAAACCAATACCACCACCAATAACATGTACTGGCTGTATTATTTCAGCTGAGTTATTTATCAACCAATTAATCATTGCAGTCCCATGTTTCATCCCAGTAATCGTAGCTCCAATATGATGAACCAACAAAAGGTTATCTTCGGCCCATCAACAAAATAACGGACTAACAAAATAACAAAAAATAACAAAAAATAACGGACAGCCACTCAAATGGAAAATAAGCAAAACCTAGTCTATGGTTAAATAACCAACAATGTTGAATGAGTTTTGATTATGGCAACGGCAAGAAAGAAACAAATCAGCTTGATTGATACGCCTTATTATCATTGTGTTTCGCGTTGTGTTCGTCGCGCATTTTTATGCGGCAAAGATAAAGAGTCGGGTATTAGCTACGAGCACCGCAGAGCTTGGGTTGAAAATAAGTTATTAGCGTTAAGTGAAGTGTTTTCCATTGATATTTGTGCCTATGCGGTAATGAGTAACCATACCCATATTGTGTTGTTTGTTGATGTTGAGCAAGCCAAATCATGGTCAATGCATGAAGTGATAACACGCTGGCATCAACTATTTAAAGGCACCTTAATAACTCAACAATATTTACGCGGTGAAACACTGATTGAGCCACTACAGAAAATGCTTGAAGAAACTGTTGAGGTTTACCGTCAACGCCTGATGGATATTAGTTGGTTTATGCGCATTTTAAATGAAGATATAGCACGCCAAGCCAATAAAGAAGATAACTGTACAGGGCGATTTTGGGAAGGTCGATTTAAATCACAAGCCTTGCTTGATGAAGCTGCCCTTGCGGCTTGTATGGCGTATGTTGATTTAAACCCCGTTAGAGCTAAAATAGCAAAAACACCAGAAGACTCAAGCCACACCAGTATTCAACAACGCATTAAAGCGGCACTCACAGGCAAACAACCCAAAACATTACAACCTTTTATTGGTAACCCCAGAAAAAACATGCCGACAGGTTTACCTTTTGATTTACAAGATTATATTCAACTGGTTGAATTAACTGGGCGTTGTATTCGTGAAGACAAACGTGGTTATATTGAGAATAACCAACAACCAATATTAAGTCGATTAAATATAAGCGCCGAAAATTGGTTGATTTTAACTACTCAATTTAGAAAAGTGTTTCATGGTGCAGTAGGTAACAGTGAAGCCCTTGCTGATTTTTGCCAACATCAACACCTTAAAAAGCGAGCGACGGTTTCTATTTGTAAAAAGTTATTTGCTTAGTTTCATCAAAAGCAAATTTTTTATTCTTACTAGCTCAGTCTAGTCATTTCGTGTGCCTAATTCTTTAGTTTCAGACGAAAACACCTACTATTTAGCCCTTTTTTAAAATAACTCCTTAAATTGACGACTAGAATGAGCCGCTTTATGCTGTTAATGTTCGATTAAGTTTTGAGTGGCTGTCTGCTAAATTTGGCTAAATTTGCTATTGAGTGGCTGTCTGCTAAATTTGCTAGCATGTTGTTGGTTGAAACGATGGGAAAGTGAGGTCTCAAAATAAGACTAAAAAATCACACTGACTTAGCAACTCAATGGAACAATATGCTTGAATATACCTTGTAAACATATTATACAGAAAAGAAACGAGCAGATAAATACCTTTGTAATTTCAATAGGTTGAACCTATTTGAAGTATTTTAAAGTGTCAAGTTTTTTAGCCTTGATAAGTCATTGGAAAAACAGAAATATTGAAGAGAGCCTTGATGAAAAAATAATTTTAATTTATTTTTCAGTCATCACCTCTACTGGTCATAAATTGCACAGACAGTATCAAAATGATAATCTCTGCGTGAAAACTATACCACTTAGTGTTATAGTTTTATCTAAGGAAAGAGGTATTAATGCGCATATTCAAGTCAAAATGGTTCAATAAGTGGGCTGAGAAAGAAGGTTTAATGGATAAAACCTTAACTGAAGCAATCACTGAAATGGAAGATGGACTGAACGATGGGGAATTAGGTGGTCATGTTTATAAGAAACGTGCCGCCATTCAAGGGCAAGGCAAACGCGGAGGACTGCGTACTATTATTGCCTTTAAGGTGGATGATAAATCCTTTTTCATGTTCGGTTTTGCGAAAAACCAAAAAGATAATATCGATAAAAAAGAGTTAAAAGCACTGAAATTAATGGCGAAAGATTTATTGAGCTATTCAGATAAACAGCTTAAACAAGCCATTGAAGTCAGTGAATTAATAGAGGTAAAAAATCATGAGTAATAGTATTTTAGATGTCATGCACGGCACGGCCAAAGGCTTAACCGATGCAGGAGTCATGGACGTTAAAACCATGAGAGAATTTGATGTTTTATGCTTACCTGAAGTTGAGCGTTATGATGCTGCGCATATCAAAGCTATTCGTGAAAATGCTCATGTGAGTCAAAGTGTCTTTGCCGCTTACTTAAATACCAGTCCATCGACTGTTAGGTCGTGGGAGCAAGGTGGTAAATCGCCCAAAGGCACATCACTTAAATTATTAAATTTAGTCGCTAATAAAGGCTTAGAAGTACTCGCTTACTAATCCTCGATGCTCAAATATTAACTGCTTGCTGTTAATATTTGAGTGTCATATTTTCTTTTCAAAATATTTTACCTCTCCAGATAAATTAACGACTTCTAGCGATAAAAATCACACCAGAAAAAGTGCATCTAGGGCAAAAAATTGATAGTGTAATGATCCGTTAGGAAATTGTTCTTTAAATGATTGAAGTGGTTAGGGAAAATACTTTTGTGAGCAAAAGTGTGCGTCAGGGTCAGTAAACGCACGATATTATGATCCAGAGATCGGGCGGTTTTATAGTAATGATCCGATTGGGTTCAGAGATATTCATAGTTTTAACCGGTACGTTTATGCGAATAATAATCCGTATAAGTATGTAGATCCCTTTGGTATGGTTCCAAAAGCCAAGGGTTTTACTTGTAGAGGTGATTTAGACTGTCCTTCAGGCGGAAGTGGTGTCAGTAGTAAATCATCTAGGCAGGCTAAAATTAATAGTTGGTATAATAAGTATAAGAAAGGGGTTAAAGGATATTCCACAGGAAAAAAAGTTTTAAAAATTGACGCTGCTTTAGATCAAATTAGTGAGGCGTTAAGCTTGTTGAAAAATTATAATGACATTATGGAAATTATTCCGTTAATGAATCGACAAGAGTTGCAAGCTTTTGAGCATTCTACAAAAGCTTTTTCAACACTTAGAATAGGAACCATGAGAAATATGGTTCAAATTATATACACGAGTAAAAACAGAACCAGAATTCAAGCTCAAGCAGGAGCGCTTTTATTGAAAGGTACAGTGGCTATAGGCGGCGTTTTTCTATCAATTCCTTTTAAATCGGTAGGTTATGTTTCATTAGCGCTTGAGGTAGCAAATTTTGATTATAGCTATATTAACAAAAAATAAAATTATTATGGAGGTATGATTAATGAAAACATTATTTTTCTTATTGTGTTTTTTTTCAATGTTACAATTGCCGCAGAATTAAGCGGTGTAATACCTAGTGAAAATACAAAATATAAATTTATCATCGATGGTATTCCCTTTTATATTCCTTTAGATAGTGAAATGAGTATGAATGGAGATCAAACTGACCATGTTACTATTATTATCAGCCTGAGTGAGGATTGGGTAGCTAGGAATAACATAAAAGGACCATTTTTAGGAGGAGCGATTTCAATTTATTTA
>JAESPQ010000089.1 GCA_016765535.1 Alteromonadaceae bacterium
ACTCATCAAACCAAGGTAACAGATAGAGTATTTGTAGGTCGGGCTTCAGCCCGTCAAATATAGATTGATGGCCTAAAGGCCAACCTACAAGTGTTACCCTAAAATATAGCTATTTGACCAGTCCCGAAAACTTTAATTGTATTTAAACGATTTAGTCATTTAGTGATTTTTAAATCGTTTAAATATAAAAACATACCAGTAAGTCGATAGGCGAATAGAGAGAAGTAATAATGGAAAATCATGATAATCAAACAATCAAAAAAGTGGTTGTTTTAGGTGGTGGCACTGCAGGTTGGATGACGGCGTCGTTAATGAAAAAAGTTATAGGTACAGCCGTTGATATTGAATTAGTTGAGTCTGAAACCATTGGTACTATTGGCGTAGGCGAAGCGACTATTCCTCCTATTCGTACCTTTAATCAGGTGTTAGGCATTAATGAAGCCGAATTTATTCGTGAAACCAAAGCAACAATTAAATTAGGTATTGAATTTGAGAATTGGAAGAGTATTGGCGAAAGTTATCTTCATTCTTTTGGTGCGCCAGGGCGCAGTAGCGCTTTTTGTCAATTTCATCATTATTTTAAACGCGCACAACAGTTAGGACTGAAAGATAGCTTATGGGATTATGATCTTAATGCCTTGTGTGCAAAAGCAGGAAAATTTGCAGTGATTAATAGTAAAGACCCTGTTTTAGAATTACCCCATGCGTATCATTTTGATGCAGGCTTGTATGCGAAATTTTTACGCAAGTTTAGCGAGAAACTAGGCGTTAAGCGCACCGAAGGGTTAGTTGAACAGGTTCAACAAAATAAACAAACGGGTTATGTTGAAGCGTTAGTATTAAAAGATGGCAGCGTGATCAAAGGTGATTTGTTTATAGATTGTTCAGGTATGCGCGCACTATTAATTGAAGACACCTTAAAAACAGGGTATGAAAATTGGAGTCATTGGCTAACCTGCGATAGAGCATTAGCGGTGCCGTCAGAACGTTTTGACAAAACATTACCTTATACTCGTTCAATTGCGCATAGTGCTGGTTGGCAATGGCGTATTCCATTGCAGCATCGTAATGGCAATGGTTTAGTATATTCAAGTGAACATTTTAGCGATGAACAAGCCCATGATTTATTGCTTAATAACTTAGAAAGTAAAGCTATTGGCGATGCTAAACTCTTTAAATTTAACGTTGGCCGTCGTAAACAACAATGGCATAAAAATGTGATTGCCATTGGACTTTCTAGTGGCTTTTTAGAGCCATTAGAGTCTACTAGTATTCATTTAATACAATCGGCGATTGTACGCTTAATACACCTGTTCCCTCATCAGGGGATTGTTGCCTCAAGTGTTGCTGAATATAACAAGCAATCACTAGTGGAATATGAGCAAATACGTGATTTTATTATTTTGCATTATCATGTACAGCAACGTACCGATAGTGATTTTTGGCAGTATTTACGTAATATGGATATTCCGGAAACTCTACAGCATAAAATTCAACTATTTAAAGACAACGGTAAATTATTTAGAGATCAAAATGATTTGTTTCTTGAATCATCATGGTTGCAAGTAATGATCGGTCAAGGCATTGAGCCACAAGATTATCATCCCATTGCCAATAACCTTTCTGAAGCCCAGTTAATGGATATGCTTAATCGCTTAAAAGCAATAAAAAATGAGCCTTTGTCTAAATTACCAAGCCATGATGAATTTATAATGAAAATTTGCAGAAACTAGCTCCTAGCTTCTAGGTTCTAGAAGCTAGAATAAAAATAAGTCATTAACTTATAGAGAGTCATTAACGAATAGTGAGATTACTATCATGAGTAAACCCGTAAAAATAGTGATTGTCGGCGGTGGTACGGCAGGTTGGATGGCGGCAAATTTGTTTGCCAAGCAATGGTCGACAAAACAAGTACAAGTCGTTTTAGTTGAATCGCCAGAGGTTGGTATTATTGGGGTTGGTGAGGGTTCAACACCAACCTTAAAACGTTTTTTTGAAATGCTAAATATTAGCGAAAATGAGTGGATGCCACAATGCAATGCCACCTATAAAATGAGTATTCGTTTTGATGATTGGAGTCCTAAATCGGGCATTAATAGTTATAGTCACCCATTCACTTCTCAAATTGATACGTTTACCTCAAGAGCGTTTTTAGTTAATGGTCGTACTCGTCGTTTAGGTTTAGAGGTTAATACTAAACCTGCCGATTTTTTAATTAATGGCGTGCTAGCCAAACAAGGAAAGGGGCCACTTACGCCAGAAAACTTTCCCTTTAAAATGGAATATGGCTATCATTTTGATTCGAATTTATTAGGTACTTTTTTAGCTGGTTTTGCTGCATCTAAAGGTATTGCGCATAAAAAAGCGCATGTCGAACAGGTAGAAAGAGCCAATAATGGTGATATTAGTGCCATTGTTACCCGTGATGGTGAAGTCATTAAAGGTGATTTTTTTGTTGATTGCACTGGCTTTTCAGCATTGCTAATACAAAAAACATTAGGTGTTAAATTTAATGCTTATAAAGATAATCTATTTAACGATTCAGCGGTAGTCATGCCAACCACTATCAGTGAAAATATCCCCGTAGAAACGGTTTCTAGTGCATTGTCTGCGGGCTGGTGTTGGAAAATTCCACTGACAAATCGTTTTGGTAATGGTTATGTGTATAGCAGTGATTTTATCTCTGCCGATAATGCTGAGACTGAATTACGCGCTCACCTTGGCTGTTTAGAGACTGATATAGAAGCTCGGCATTTAAAAATGAATGTTGGCAGTTTAGAAAAACATTGGTCGCATAATTGTTTAGCATTGGGATTATCGCAAGGTTTTATTGAACCACTTGAAGCCACAGCATTGCATTTAGTACAATTATGTATTGAAATGTTTATCACTAAATTTGAACAAGAAGGTTTGAATTCGTTGACCGCTCGTCATAAGGTTCGCAGTGAATATAACGTTTTAGTTAAAGAGCGGTTTGAACGAGTACGTGATTATATTGTTGCCCATTATAAATTAAATACCCGTGACTATAGTGACTATTGGCGGGCTAATCGTGAAAATCAACATTTGTCTGACTCGCTATTACATATTTTAGATGTTTGGTACAAGCGTGAAGATTTAGCTACCGAAATTGAAAGGCAAGGATTAAATAATCATTTTGATGCGGTTTCTTGGCAGTGTTTATTAGGAGGCTATGGTGCATTTCCGCCACTTTCACCAAATCAGCCTAACAAGGGAGATTTATATGATGAACAAAATATTCAACAGTTTTTACAAGGTTGCAGTCTTAACTTTTTATCGCATCAACAAAATATTGATCGTTTGCAATCAGATTAAATAGCCGATTAAATAGCAGGTTAAACATAAGATTAAAAATAAAGGGTTAAAATAAATACATGGAGCTAATTCAGTTTAAAAATTCAGCATTAACTACATCACGCTTAATTTATGGCTGCATGCGTATTGCTGGTGATAATTCACCTGCCGATAGAGCAAAGGGTAAACTTGCTTTGCGTAGTGCAATTGATGCAGGCTACACTCACTTTGATCATGCCGATATTTATGGTAATGGTGAATGTGAAAGTCTTTTTGGTGAAATGCTGGCAGAGTTGTTAACCGAACAATCTAACTTACGTGAACGGTTAATTATTACCTCAAAAGCAGGTATTCGTCGTATTAACTCACCCAAGTCTGGTGATCCTCATCGTTATGATTTTTCTAAAAAATATATTATTGATAGTGTCAATGGTTCTTTAAAACGCTTAAATGTTGATTATTTAGATATGTTTTTATTACACCGCCCTGATTATTTAATGAATGCTGATGAAGTTGCGCAAGCATTTAGTGAATTAAAATCCAGTGGTAAAGTTAAGCATTTTGGCGTTAGTAACTTTAAACCCTCGCAACTTTCATTATTGCAAAGTGCTTGTGATATGCCGTTATTGGTTAATCAAGTTGAAATCAATATTCATAATATTGATGCGTTTGAAAACGGTACGCTTGATCAATGTCAGCAATTAGGTATTACCCCTATTGCTTGGTGTCCGTTAGGCGGCGTGGTTTATCCTGCGTGGGGAAATACTTTTTCTGTTGATGACGAACAACGTATTAATAGAGAAATCAACTTACAAGCTGAAAAATATAATGTTGAACCATGGCAATTAATACTTGCATGGCTATTGAAACATCCCGCCAATATTTGTCCTATTATTGGTTCAACTACGCCACAACGAATTGTGGCGGCAAAGCAGACTCTAGGTATTAATTATAATCGTGAAGATTGGTATCGATTATTAGAAGCGAGAAACGGACAAGCGCTACCATAACCCACTTTATTTATATAAAAACAAAAAGCAGTCGCAATAAATAGTTATTATTGCGACTGCTAGTTAACTATATAAGTTATACCAATATTACTAAGTAATAAAACTGGTATAAGTGTCATTATCTACGGGATCAAAAATTATTCTGCTTAAATTATACTAATTTTTAAATTCAGATAATAAGTATTAAGTTTAAGTTTAAGCATAAGTATTAATAGTATTTCCTGATGCGCCTACTGGGCTACTTTGAGTTGTAGCCGCAACTTGAAGCGAGTCGTCTTTATCGTTATCGCCGTCAGGTTGTGTTCCCTCATTAAGTTGTTCAGTTCTATTAAATGTTGGTGCCGCTACAGACATCACCGAATTCGAAGCTAAAGATACGTTCATATTATAAATCTCCAAACAATGTTGATTGTAGAAAAACAAATATTATTTTTCTTACACTAAATTATCGGCATCAATTTAATTATCTTTAAGATTGATAACATCTATGTATAGTTGATTTTAGTCTAGGTATTTGTTGTATTTATAGTGTTTTCTTAAGGTTTTCTTAAGGTTTGATTGTTAGGTGGTTGGGGTTATTTTTCTAAAGGGGTATTTTTAAGAAGATCACTTTTAAGTAAATCTCTTTAGGAAATTATCTTTAAGAGATGATAAAAATTAATATTTTGGTATTTGGCTATTGAAACTGACATGGCTATTTATAGTCAGTTACTTAGGCTAGTCAGTTATTAGGCTAGTCACTTATTAGGTTACTCACTTATTAGATTATATGAAATAGACAATAAAACAAGAAAAATGAAAAAATAGTTTTTAGGCGCAGTTAAAATAGGAGCGGCCTTTTTTTTGTAAAAACTTTATTCTTTTAATATGTTGGTCATTTTATGCGGTTTAATCGTTATGGGGGGTAATTGTTCTGTGATATTCGGGGTATTTGTTGTATGAGTATCATTGCTAAGTAATTCTGCACCTTTACTTATTAAACGATGACCTGCAACATAAGTGTTGTAGCCTAAAGTGCAAAACACACAGGGTAATAATTTAAATTCAGGTTTATTCATTGGTTCTATCCTCTGTTTACTTACTTAGCAATATAAAGAAAGATCGGTTCCGCTTGTTGAATAAGACCGAGTAATGTTTATTTGTATTCAATTATTTTAGAGATTAAAAAAGGATGAGTTGTTGCTCATCCTTTTTTTGTCTTGATCAATGTTGCTTAACCTACACTGATCTGGTGCAAAAAATTAATTGATCATAGGTAATAAGCTGTAATCATGACCATATTCCAACATTTGTTTTTGGAAATTATCAGGGTATGATATTTTTACATCAGTAACTTTTCCAGTGCTGTCGCCATTTTCATAAACTGCGGTAAGTTTAGGATTAATAAAACCAGAATAAGGGGCTAAGTTTAGCTTTTTATAGCGCGCGAGTACTTCTTTATGTAGTTTTTCATCAACGTTAACCGCATAGTTTTCAATTAAGGCTTGGCCTGCTTTAAAGTCACCCTCAGATTTTATCCGTTGTAATTCACGTAACAACTCACCAAATAAAGTACGTAGTTTAAAGTAATCATTAACAACAAAGTAAGTTTTACCCTCACGCACACGTTTTTCAATAACATTATCTTTAGCACCTTTTTCAAATACCCAATGAGCGATTAATTGGCGATTGCGCATGTGCGCTTCTTCAATTTTTTCACCGAGTTTTAAACGACGTAATTGCAACATCATGCCATTGCGAATATAACTGTCGTAGCTTGCCTTACCAACTTCAAAATTTGGCATTACGCCTAAATCGATCAGTTTTTGATCCATTAAATAATAAAGCGCAACTAAATCGGCACGGCCTTCTTCAAGTGCGGATGAATATTGTTTTAATGTTTCTTTGGGTGTGCCAACACCGGCATTTATTTGTCCAGAAGCATGACCGATAACCTCATGCAGATCGGTATGTAAATGAGAGGCAAGAGGACCGTATTTTTTAGCCCGTTTAAGTTCACTATCATCCCAAACAAATTCACTTAAAGAATTACCGCTAACATTATCATAAGCATTAACGATGTTAGATAAACTTACCGATTTTGAACCATGTTCAGCGCGTATCCAATTAGAGTTTGGTAAGTTAATACCAATAGGTGTTGATGGTGACGCATCGCCTGACTCAACTATTACGGTTATAGCTTTACCCGTAATACCTTTAACCTCTTTCTTTTTATGCTCAGGCAATAAAGGTGAATTATCTTCAAACCATTGTGCTTGCTCTGCTATTTTTGCAATAGTTTTAGTTTCTTCAATGTTTTTAATCGACACTACTGACTCAAATGAGCCACGGTAAGCTAGCGGATCATCGTATACTTCAATAAATCCATTCACTACATCTACGGCAGAGTTAGTATCTTTGACCCATTCAATACTGTACTGATCAAAGTCTTTTAAATCACCACTGCGGTAAAATTTAGCGAGTAATTTTAACGATTTAGCTTGTTGGTCGTTTTCTGCAACTTGCGCAGCTTTATCTAACCAGTGAACTATTTCGCTAATGGCTTTGTCGTACATACCGCCAACTTTCCATGTTTGCTCGATAAGTTTGTCTTCTTTTTTAACCAGCTTTGAATTTAATCCCCAAGAAACAGGGTGTTTAGGATCTTCATTGACTTTAGCATTATAAAAATCACGGGCTTCTTGCTCTGTTACATTTTCATAAAAATTGACGGCTGAAGCTTTCACGTTATCAATATTAGCACTTTGATCGACCATTTTAGCGGCAATGTTTTTATCGAACAATATGGGTGTTAATAAACTAATTAACTGTGCGCTGTTTTCTTCATGACTTAAGGGTAAATGCCCTTTGTCAGCAACACTACTAATAAAATCGGCAAAGCTTTGTTGGCTAAATTTAGGGGTGAATTTGCTATTCATATAGTGATGATGAATACCGTTAGCAAACCAAACTTTTTTAGTGTATTCAATAAAGTTTTTAAATTCATTTGTTGTTCTATCGCCAGTATAATCTTGCATTACCGCTTCAAGGGTGTGACGAATAGTTAGGTTATATTTATAGTTTTGATCCCACGTAATATCACGACCAGAGAGAGCTGCTTTGTATAAATAAAATAGTAGTGTTTTTGTCTTTAGTGGTAATTCTTCAAAACCCGGTACTTGATAGCGCAGTACCCGTACATCATCAAAACGATCGGCTTGCCATTTAAATGCTGCGGGTGCTGTGGTTTTACTGACCACAGTGGAGGGGGCGTTTGCCTGAATATTTGTTCTGTTTGTATTGTTTTCTGCTGGTTTAGAACAACCACTTAATGCGAGCACTAACGTTATTGCGGCACTTGTTTTTGTTATTTTCATTGTATTTCCGTTTGTTTTTTAATTATTTTATTTTTAGTGAAATTTGTTGCTTAAAGCAATAACAGTATTGTAAGCATTAAAGTGTGTTTAGCACAAATAAAAGGCTGAATACGTATGCAGTATATTGTTGCTAAGTCATTAAACGCGTAACTTTGTTGAGATCCTGACCTTCGTCAGGGTAACCAAGTAGTGTGGTTATACTGAATTTATTTCAGTCTCTATATAATTAAAATAACAAGTGAGCGCTTGATGCTAGCCAGTCAAAAAAAATTATCAAAATCCTTTTACATGCTATTAAGCTTGCCTGCCACCGCAATGGGCTTTGCTTTATCGGTACAAATATCCGCACTAAGCTGGATTTTAACCACCCAATATGGGCTAGACATTCATCAAGTTGGTTTGGTTTGGGCCGCTGGGCCTATTGCGGGTATTTTAGGGCAAGTGATTGTGGGCATTATTAGCGATAATGTGTGGCTATGGAATGGTCGCCGTAAACCTTTTATTTTGGTTGGCGGTACACTAGCGGCGCTAATGTTATTGGCCTTACCTAATATAGATGTGGTTTCAACAAGTTTAGGTATAGCTGGACTAATGGGGGTAGCTATAACGGTTGCGTTAACCTTAGACTTATCAATTAACCTTGGTTTTAATCCGACGCGTGCCATTATTGCCGATGTTACTCCCGAAGGAGAAGAACGCACTAAAGGTTATACCTGGATGCAGACTATTTCAGGTTCTTTTGGTGTATTAGCGTATGGCATTGGCGCTTATTGGGGAAACTATATACTGATTTATTTTGGCGCAGGGTTAGTACTTTTATTGTCAATTTTACCCCCGTTTTTTATTGAAGAACCGCGTGAGTTAGCCGTGACTCATGATGATTATAATCAGCAGCAAAACGTTTCATTTGGTGATGTTATGCTCAATATTAAACCTTTGTGGGGTTTTATTGCTTACGATGTTTATGCGATGGCATTACAACTTTCGGGCATTAAAACTGAACATTATTGGGCGGAAATTATTGCCGCTATTATTACACTGTTTTTTGTGTTGCAAACTTTGTTAGTTAAAGAAACGGTAACTACTGAAGCAGGATACAACAAACAGCAAGCGGGGTTAATTGGTTTTAGAAAAGTGCTTGCTGCACATTCGTTTAGCTGGATTGGCGTGCAAACTATGTTTGTCTTTATTTTTGCCTTTTTGCAAGACAAATTACCTAATGTCAGTAATGATGATTTAGGTAAAATTATTGCCACCAGTTTTTTGATTTTAAGTGCAGTCTCAGCGATTTTACCGGCATTAGTGTTAGAACCATTAGCAAAACGTATTGGCCGCGTTAAAACGCATACTTATTGTTTAGCATCGATGGCGTTAGGTTATGCCTTAGTGGTGTTATTTGGTGCTAATACGCAAATATTGTATTTGTTAATGGCGCTGCTCGGTATCGGTTGGTCGGCCATTATTAGTTTGCCGTTTGCCATTATGTCTGAAAAGGTAGAACAATCACGTATGGGTTTATACATGGGGCTATTTAATTTATCGGTAGTACTGCCGCAATTATTAGTAAGTCTGGGTATTGGTTTATTTATTAATAAAATTGCCGATAAAAGCTTAGTGTTTGAAGTTAGCGCTATTTCGTTAGCAATTTCTGTGCTTGCTTGGACTTTGGTCAAAGACACTAGTGTTAATAAATCAGAGCTATGACCTTAAAGTTTAAGAACATGTTTTTACTTATTTTATGTTCGGTATTTTTTAAATAAAGCATCTAATGTCATTGGTTTGTCAAAATAATAACCTTGGATAAAATCACATTGGTGCAGGGTTAAAAAGTCGAGTTGTATTTTATCCTCAACCCCCTCGGCTAATACTTTTAAGTCAAGTTCGTGCGCCATTGAGTTAATGGCGCGAATAATGGCGCGATTATTGTTATCTGTGGCAATATCCTTAACAAAGCTGCGATCTATTTTAATGATGTCGACAGGAAAGCTTTTTAAATAACTTAATGAGGAATAACCCGTACCAAAGTCGTCAATGGCAAAACTAATATGATGCTCTTTTAATTGTTCAATAACTTGTAATGTTTGTTCTATATCGTTAATTAGTACACTTTCGGTGAGCTCTAATTGTAATAATTCACTAGGCAAACGAGCACTTTCTAGAGCTGTTTCGATTTCATTCAAGAGTCTTTTCGGATGTTTAAACTGAACCGCTGAAATGTTTATGGCAATTTTTACTTTAGGAAATCCTTGTGCTAATAGTTGTGCATACTGTTGACAAACGGTATTAATAACCCATTGACCAATATCTAAAATTAAATTACTTTCTTCGGCAATGGTAATGAAATCATTGGGACTGATCGCCTTGCCTTTATCATCAAACCAGCGGATCAGAGCCTCAACACCTGATATTTTTCCTGTTTTAACATTTATTTGCGGTTGATAATACATTTCAAAACGATTATTACTAATGGCCTCTTTTAGATTGTTCTCCATTTTTAAACGATCATGTGCGCGAACATTCAGAAATTTTTCAAAAAATTGAAAGTTATTTTTACCTTCGGCTTTTGCATGATACATCGCCATGTCTGCATTACGCATTAATGTTTCTCGGCTATCAGCATCATCAGGAAATATACTAATGCCAATACTGCTGTGAATAGTTAATTCATGCTTATTTATTTTGGTAGGGGTATTTAAGTTTTTTAATATGGTACTGGTGATATTTATAATATCTTGATTACCATTAATATCATTTAAAATAATACTAAATTCGTCACCACCTAGTCGAGCTACGGTATCCGTTTCACGGACACTATTTTTTAGTGTATTCGCAACATGCTGTAATAGCATATCGCCAAAATCATGACCCTTGCTATCGTTAATATATTTGAAATTGTCTAAATCTAAATACAACAAAGCTACTTTTGTCTTATGTCTAGCTGCTCTATTCAGTGCTTGTTTAAAGCGATCTTGATACAAACGTCTATTTGGTAAGGCGGTAAGCGGATCATAATAGGCTAATAAACCGATGGTTTCTTGAGCATTATGCAGCTCGGTATTATCTTTAGCGCTATAGACAATCCTATCGACTTTGCCATTTGAAAAAATAGGTGATAAGGTTTGTGTCGCCCATAAGGTATTATTATTTTTTGCCTTTAAAGCACTTTCATCTTGCCAATCATGACCATTTAATACTTGTTGCCAATGTTGTTGAATAACTTCAATACTGGTCACTTCTCTTGGTATTTGATGAATACTTTTGCTTAATATAGTGTCGCTCGAAAAACCCGTTAGCTGATAATAAAAAGGGTTAACGTATTCAACTATACCTTGAGTGTTACAAATGATGATTGCACTTTTGCTTTGTTCAATCGCCTGCGAAAGGTGCTGTAATTTTTCTTCAGCAATAGCCCGTTGATTCTCAACTTGAATAAAACTAATAATGCTGCTGATATCATCACTTAAACTACTGAGTAACTCTAGTGTTTGGGTATCAAAACTATTAAGTTGATTAGAATAAATGGCAAAAACACCAATACACTTTTCAGCTTGAACAATTGGAATGGTCGCTAATGAATTAAAACCATACTCTTGTGCTGCGGCTCGCCAAGGCTGAAATGCTTTATCAGTATTAATATTGTTTACGAAAGCTATTTCGCACTTTTTGGCGCTAATACCTATGGGGCCTTGTGAGTATTTTGAGTCATCTAAACGAATTTTTATGTTATCAATATAGGGGCTGCTATTGCCTGCTGAGCTAATAGGGACTATTTTATTGTCTTGGATCATACCTATCCATGCCATAGTGAAATTGCCATGTTTTACGGAAATATTGCAGACAGCATCCAGTAAATCTTGTTTGTTTTTACTTTTTATTATCGCTTGATTGGTTAAACGTAAAATGGTGTAGAGACGGTTTGAGGTTTGATATTTGTCCTGCATGTTCTTACGTAAAGTAATATCTCGACTTACGTGCAGCAACATTTCTTGATCGCCATGATAATTAATCTTGGTGAGTGATATTTCCTTCCAATGTTGTAAGCGCTGTACTTCTTGATATTTCATCGGCTCAGACTGATAAATGGCGCGACAGATAGGGCAATTTTCAGTATTCACATGAGGGGTATGAAAAAGCGCATGCACATGTAAATTTACAATGGACTCATACATTGATTGGCTTTGCGTTGCAGATTTGTTCGCATGCAAAATTATGCCATTTTTGTCTACAACTATGATCGCGTCGGGGAGCGAATTAAAAGTGTCTGAGCTTATTGATAATTTTTTAAAAGGTTGGGTTAATGTGCTTTCTACTAAGGCAATATATAAAAACCAAAAAGAAAAAAGCTTAAAAAAGTGACCAATAATTAACGATAAACCCGACAAGTTGGTATAAAGCGTAAATGAAATTTCTGCGGCTATGGTTAAGCCAATTGATAGCACCAATAAATTATATATAGAACGATTAAAATGTTTTTTATGCCAATGCAGCATCATTATTGCGATGACTAATAAAGCAACAATGAAGTATTCACTATAAATTTTAAAGGCGGTTAAACCATGTTCTTTACTATAAGATTCTGGCATATAACCTGAAAACACTAGCCAAAATGCAAGCGAGAAAACAATAGCAAACCCTAAAAACATTAATTTTCGGTGAATAGTGCGACTAATAAAACAAGGAAATGCGATTAAAATCATCGCTTCTAAAAAACGTGCTAGTAACCAAAATTGAATGGTGGTTGATGCATCTATATTATTAAATATGCCAAACTGTGCAAATGAAAAGGTGTGGCAAAAATCGAGGGCGCCTACCCAAAAATAGCCACAACCAATAAACATTAAATAATTCGAATGTGAAAAAGGATAACTATTAAATGCAACCACGAAAGTTAAAATGGCAACGACGATGGTAAAACCTTCAATGAGGGTGTGAAACATCATTAAATTGTAAGCGGCAGCAGGCAGTAACACTAACAGTGATAGAATAGGTACTTGCCAACTAATTTTTACTTTGTAATTTTGTAAATTCATTGAATTATTGTATTAGTTATTTTGTTGCCGATTATATTCGTTGTCATTATTAAGGGTATTCAAAAATAATAGAGCTGTTAAGTGAAGTATAAATTAATCAATACTAATTATCATAGTTTAAATTTTGTTAATTTTGTTTTAATAACGGTATTTTATGCTTGTTAATTAATTAGATGCTAAGTAGACTAACGCTGAAACTTGTCGGAGTGCCGAGATTTATTTTATCATTTTACGATGAAAATAAATCTGGCTGAGATCGCGAAAGCGGGATCCGTGAACCTGAATAGATTAAGATCTACGTAGGAAACAAGCAATTATCATTCTTACTTTTATTGAGTATTATAATGATATTAAGCAGTAACATTTTCAACAGAAAACGTTATTACTTGCTCAAACCTAAACACCACCGTTCACAACCATTCCAGACAAGACCATTTTCTTTTTTACGTTAATTAAAAAATAGGTGTGTCATGTCCACAACAGCAAAAAATTCAATAAACACTAATAAACCCTCGCGTCGTGAAATGCGCGAAAGTGCTGCAGATTTTATTTATGATCTTGAGCAGCAATCTTTTCCTAATTCAGAAAAAATTTACGTACAAGGGCAATTGGCTAACGTGTATGTGGCCATGCGTGAAATTAGCTTATCTGATACCTTGAATGCTGACGGGAAAGTCATTGAAAAAAATGCGCTAGTGCGTGTTTATGACACCTCTGGCATTTATAGCGATCCGCAAATGAAAGTCGATGTTCGTCAGGGCTTACCAAAAATGCGTAATACATGGATAAAACAACGTCAAGATACTGAAGTGTTAACGACTGCTAGCTCGAAATTTTCTCAGCAACGCATGGCAAATGAAGGCTTAGAACATTTACGTTTTGAGCAATTACTAACAGTACGTCGCGCAAAACAAGGTAAAAATGTCACGCAAATGCACTACGCTCGTCAAGGTATTATTACCCCTGAAATGGAATATGTTGCTATTCGTGAAAATATGGGGCGCACTAAAATAGCAGATGAAATACTGGCTAAGCAGCAACAAGGTGAAAGTTTAGGCGCGAGTATTCCTGAGTTTATCAGCCCTGAATTTGTGCGTGATGAAATTGCCCGTGGCCGCGCTATTTTACCCAATAATATCAACCATCCTGAATCAGAGCCGATGATCATCGGACGTAATTTTTTAGTAAAAGTTAATGCCAATATTGGTAATTCGTCGGTGAGCTCATCAATTGAAGAAGAAGTTGAAAAACTGGTGTGGGCAACTAAATGGGGGGCAGACACGGTAATGGATTTATCGACAGGGCGTAATATCCATGAAACCCGCGAATGGATCGTGCGCAATTCGCCTGTGCCTATTGGCACTGTACCTATTTATCAAGCATTAGAAAAAGTTAATGGTATTGCCGAAAACCTCACTTGGGAAATTTTCCGTGATACCTTAATTGAGCAAGCTGAGCAGGGCGTTGATTACTTTACTATTCACGCTGGCGTACTGTTACGTTACGTGCCGATGACAGCTAAACGCTTAACAGGTATCGTCTCGCGAGGTGGTTCTATTATGGCAAAATGGTGTTTGTCGCATCACCAAGAAAACTTTTTGTACACTCATTTTGAAGACATTTGTGAGATCATGAAAGCCTATGATGTGTGTTTTTCATTAGGTGATGGTTTACGTCCCGGTTCAATTGCGGATGCTAATGACGAAGCACAATTTGCTGAATTACACACTCTAGGCGAACTCACTAAAATAGCATGGCTGCACGATGTACAGGTGTTTATTGAAGGACCCGGTCATGTACCAATGCAAATGATTAAAGCGAATATGGATGAACAATTAAAACATTGTCATGAAGCACCATTTTATACTCTTGGACCATTAACGACTGATATAGCACCTGCTTATGATCATATCACCTCGGGTATTGGCGCAGCACAAATTGCTTGGTATGGCTGTGCGATGCTTTGTTATGTTACCCCCAAAGAGCATTTGGGATTACCCAATAAAGAAGATGTAAAAGAAGGGCTGATCACCTATAAAATAGCTGCTCATGCCGCCGATTTAGCGAAAGGGCATCCAGGGGCGCAAATTCGTGATAATGCATTAAGTAAAGCACGTTTTGAATTTCGTTGGAACGATCAATTTAATCTCGCCTTAGATCCTGAAAGAGCGCGAGAATATCATGATGAAACATTGCCGCAAGAATCAGGTAAAGTTGCACATTTTTGTTCGATGTGTGGGCCTAAATTCTGTTCAATGAAAATATCTCAAGAGGTTAGAGATTATGCAAGTTCCCTTGAAGATGAAGTGATTGAAGAAAAGAGCTTAGTGATAAAAGATAGTGAGCATATTACCATCAAAGTGCTCGATGTTGCGGCAGAAATGCGAACAAAATCGGCAGAATTTAAAAATGCCGGTAGCAAAATTTATCAACCAGTAGAGTAATGTTGATGGATAAAATCAATATTGCCATTATTGGTAGCGGTTTAATGGGGCGTTTACTCGCGCTGTATTTACATCGTGCTGGTTATGCTATTGAGCTTTTTGATAAAAGCGACAAGCGCGGTACAGGCAGTGCAGCCCGCGCTGCAGGTGGTTTGTTAACACCTTTGAGTGAATCCTTAATTGCTGAACCAGAAATTGTTAACATGGGCTTGGTTAGTTTAGGCCTCTGGCCGAAGATATTAGCGAATCTTGACGGCTTTACTTTTTTTCAGCAACAAGGCTCTCTTATTGTCAGTCATGAGCAAGATAAAGGCGAACAACAACGCTTTGTTCGTCATTTGAACAAACATTGGCAAAATAGCGAGTTAACCACCCTTGATAGACAACAACTCAAAACGCTTGAACCTGAGTTAGCACAACGTTTTAGCTCCGCTTTGTATTTACCTAATGAAGGGCAACTTGGTAATCGAAAATTGCTCAGCGCTTTAACTCGGCAACTTGAGCAGGAACATATCAACTGGCAGTTAGGGGCTGAGGTTAGTCAAGTTAAAGCCCATCAATTTTGCCTTAATGGCTGCGTTAAAACGGCTGATTTAGTGATCGACTGTCGTGGTACTGGGGCGATAGGCGAATTGCCGCAGTTGCGTGCGGTACGTGGTGAGCTTTTTCAACTGTTGGCTCCCGAGGTGAATATTACTCGTCCAGTGCGCTTAATGCACCCAAGATATAACCTTTATATTGCCCCTAAACCTCATCATCATTATGTGGTGGGCGCTACTGAAATTGAGTCAAATGATAGTAGTGAAATGACAGTACGTTCAGCGCTAGAGTTATTATCAGCGGCTTATAGTGTGCATTCAGGCTTTGCTGAGGCGAAAATTTTAGAGCAAGTGAGTGCTTGTCGTCCCGCTTTTAGTGATAACAAACCGCGTATTAAGTGGCAGGCAGGATTATTACAAATTAATGGTCTATATCGTCATGGTTTTTTATTGGCGCCAGTACTGCTTGAACATGCGCTGTTTGTGATCAGTCAGCAATATCCTCGGCTGACAGACTTTACTCTCAGCCAGTATTTTGCTGGATTACTTACAGAGGTTACTTAATGACTTGTTTACATAAAAGCTTGTTGCTCACTATTACTATCAATGGTCAAGTTTTTGAATTTAATGGCGAAACAAATTTAGCCACCGCTTTGGTATGCTATCAGTTAGACAGCACTTTTGCCTGCGCGGTTAATGGCGTTTTTATTGGTAAAGATCAATATCAACAAACCTTATTAACATCAGGCGATAGTATCGATGTGTTAGTACCGATTGTTGGTGGTTAATAAATAAAAAGAGTAGCAAATGAAATTATCTATTTATGGCACCGCATTAAATAGCCGTTTATTAATTGGTAGTGCTTTATACCCCTCTCCCGAAGTGATGAATAAAGCGGTGAAAGCCAGTGGCAGTGAGGTGATCACCTTATCATTAAAAAGACAAAGTACTGGTGCTAATGGAGGTGAAAAAATATGGCAACATATTCAATCTCTAGGGTTAAAATTATTGCCTAATAGTGCTGGTTGTAAATCGGCAGATGAAGTGTATACGTTAGCACAAATGAGTCGGGAATTATTTCAAACTGACTGGTTTAAATTAGAAGTGATCGGTGATGATTACAATCTCCAACCTGATCCGATTGAATTATTAAAATCAGCAGAGCAGTTATTAAAAGCGGGTTTTAAGGTTTTACCTTATTGCACCGATGATTTGGTTTTATGTCAGCGTTTATATGATTTAGGTTGTGAAGTGATCATGCCGTGGGCATCACCGATTGGTACTGGCAAAGGCTTAATGAACCCCTATAATTTAGAAACCATTCGGCTACGTTTGCCCCAGGCAACGTTAATTATTGATGCGGGGATAGGTAAACCTTCAGACGCTTGTTTAGCGATGGAAATGGGGTATGACGGCGTATTACTTAATAGCGCGGTGGCGTTAGCGGATAATCCAGTAGTAATGGCGGCAGCTTTTGCGCAAGCAATAAAAGCAGGTACACAAGCTTATGTTGCTGGGATAATGCCAACAAGGCAAACCGCACATCCGTCTACACCAACCTTAGATACGCCGTTTTGGCATCAAAATTAGTGAGATAAAACTGTAGGTCGACCCGAGCGTAGCGAGGCTCGACACACACCTCGACAAACTAGCTAAAAAACAGAAAGATGAGTAAACCATGAAAAAAACACTTTGGACTATTGCTGGCTCAGATTCTGGCGGTGGCGCTGGCATTCAAGCCGATATTAAAACCATGGCAAGTTTTGGCTTACAAGGTTCAACCGTGATCACTGTCTTAACGGCACAAAACAGTGCGCAAGTATTAGCAATTAATCCCGTGAGTATTAAACTATTAAATTCACAATTATCTGCGCTTGAACAAGACAAACTCCCTCAAGTGATCAAAATTGGTTTACTCGCTAATATTGAGCAAGTAGAGTTTATTGTAAAAAAAATAACACATTATAAAAATACTTGGTCAAAAGCGCCGCTTATTGTTTATGATCCTGTCGCGGTTGCCTCAACGGGTGATAGCTTAGTAGAAGAAGACACTTTAGCGATAATTAAAGAAAAACTACTGCCGTTAATCGATGTTTTAACGCCCAATACGGCAGAAACACAACGCATTACCGGTGTCTACTTAATATCCTCACAAGCTGTCATTGATGCTGCTAATGCCTTTAAAAAATTGGGGGTAAAGGCTGTGGTTATTAAAGGTGGGCACTGGGATGTTATTGATGGTTATTGTATTGATTTTGCCACAGAGTTTACTGTTAATCATTCTTCTGAACAGTACTATTGGTTGGCAAGTAAAAATATTGCCACTATGCACACTCATGGCACAGGTTGTAGCTTTGCTTCAGTCATTGCTGCTTGTTTAACGCTAGATTATCCTTTTAAAGATGCCTTTATTCTTGCTAAAGCATACATTAATCAAGGACTTAAAGTCGCTAAACAAATTGCTTATGGTGAGGGTAGTGTTGCGCATTTAGGTTTTCCTGAAAACTTAAACGATTTTCCTGAAATTGTCGAACCTCATTCGCCGTTAGCACAAGCACTTGCATTAGATTATAACGGTGAAAAACAGCGTCATGCTGAACTTGTTTCAATATCTGGTTTTCCTCAATGTAAGCAGCCACTGGGTTTATATGCCGTTGTTGATAGCCTTAATTGGCTTGAACTATGCCTTGAACAAGGGATTAAAACCGTACAATTGCGTATCAAAAACAAAGATACTCCCCAACTTAGTGATAATATCGTACAGGCAGTAAAACTGGCTGAAAAACATAAAGCTCAATTATTTATTAATGATCACTGGCAACTTGCCATAGAACACGGTGCTTATGGTGTGCATTTAGGACAAGAAGATTTAGTCAACGCTGATTTGGCCGCTATAAAAACTGCGGGGTTACGCTTAGGGATTTCTACCCATGGTTTTTATGAAATGCTACAGGCTCATTATTATCAACCTAGTTACATGGCTTTTGGTGCTGTTTATCCAACACCAACCAAAGATATGAGAGGACAAATACAAGGATTGGGAAAATTAAAACATTTTGTCCCTTTAATGAAGCAATATTCTTGTGTTGCTATTGGCGGTATTAATCTTGAACGCGTTGATGAAGTGTTAAAAACAGGGATAAAAAATATAGCTGTAGTAAGTGCAATAACTAAAGCTGATGATGCAAAGCAAGCGATCAAGCAACTGTTAGGGAAAATTAAGTAATAAAGTCACATTATAATGAAATTATTATTTTTATTTCAATGTATTGAATGTTAAGGTTTATTTGTTGTTTTACCGCCTTGATAAAAATAAAAAAAATAAAGAGAGTAAATTAATTGTCAGTTATACTCGACTCTTTGCTAAAGCATAGATATAATTCTGCGTCATAATTTTTAATCAGGACATCTTTTTCAAATTACCCGAAACTTAGTGGTTTAATTGCTTAAAGCAAAGATCGCAGGGTTACTATTAGTTAGTTGCTAGCTATTGCCAGTGTGGGTTGATTTTAGAATAGATGCGTTATAAAAAAAGCGTAAATGCGCTAAGTTTTGAGGTATATAAATGCAAGTTTCAGTTGAGACTATTGAAGGTTTGGAACGTCGTTTAACTATTACAGTTCCTGCCGAAACAGTAAATGTTGAAGTAAAAAATCGTCTTCGTCACATCGCCAAGACCCAACGTATCAATGGTTTTCGTCCTGGTAAAGTGCCACCGTCAGTGATCCAAAAACGTTTTGGTCAAAGTGTTCGTCAAGAAGTTACGGGTGATTTAATGCAACGTAACTTTGTTGAAGCTATTGTTGCTGAAAAAATTAATCCAGCAGGTCGTCCTCAATTTGTTGAGAAAAGCGCAGCTAATAGTGAGGCGATTGAATTTGAAGCAACGTTTGAAGTTTACCCAGACGTTGAAGTAAAAGATTTAGAGAAAATTGCGGTTGAACGTCCTGTTGTTGAAGTAACTGACAAAGATTTAGATGAAATGTTTGTAACATTACAAAAACAGCATCAAACGTGGAAAGAAAACAAGCGTAAAACTAAAAAAGGCGATAAGTTAACACTCGACTTTTCTGGTCGCATTGATGGTGAAGAATTTGAAGGCGGTAAAGCTGAAGATTTTGAACTTGAATTAGGCGCTAGTCGCATGATCCCTGGTTTTGAAACTGACATTGTTGGTATGAAAGTAGGTGAAGAAAAAACTATTAAAGTAACTTTCCCAGAAGATTACCATGCTGAAAACCTAAAAGGTAAAGAAGCAGAATTTGATATCGTCGTTAAGAAAACTGAAGGTTCAATATTACCAGAAGTTGACGGAGAATTTGCAAAACTTTTCGGTATTGAAGATGGTGGTGTAGAAGCTTTACGTACGGAAGTACGTAAAAATATGACTCGTGAATTAACCCAAGCGGTAAAAGCTAAAGTTAAAGAACAAGTTATTGAAGGTTTATTAGCGGCTAATACTGTCGATTTACCTAAAGCATTGGTTGCGCAAGAAGTTGATGTGTTACGTCAACAAGCTATGCAACGTTTCCAAGGTCAAATGGATCCTAAAAACATGCCAGAATTACCAGCCGAAATGTTCACTGAACAAGCTGAGCGTCGTGTAAAAATTGGTTTGTTATTAGGTGAAGTGATCAAAACGAATGAACTTAAAGTTGATGAAGCTAAAGTTGATGAGTTAATTGCATCGGCGGCTTCTGCTTATGAAGATCCACAAGAAGTGATTAACTATTACCAATCGAATCAAGAATTAAATCAACAAATGCAAAATGTTGCTTTAGAAGAACAAGCCGTTGAATTAATCACTGAAAAAGCTAGCGTTAAAGATAAAAAAGCTAACTTTAAAGACATAATGAATCCAGAAGCGAAATAAGCTACATCGATTCTTGACATTGCTTTAAGCAATGGGTTTTAATGGCTTATATGTTTTTCATATAAGCCATTTTTATATCAGTTAGCTTTATTATTAAATTTTTATTATTAAAAACGTTTACGAGCTAATATTTTTATCTAGAAATGGTTTTATCTATTAAGGGCTACGGCTAGAGCCAATGGCGTTATTTTAAGAAGGATTATCTGTTGATCACATCTCATCAAAATTTATATGGTATAACCAATATCTCTACCAATCCATCACCCGAAGCGGCCTTAGTGCCTATGGTGGTAGAACAAACGCCTAAAGGTGAGCGTTCTTACGATATTTATTCGCGCTTATTAAAAGAGCGGGTTATTTTCTTATGTGGTCAGGTAGAAGATCACATGGCAAATTTAATTGTTGCACAATTATTGTTTTTAGAATCAGAAAGTCCTGAAAAAGATATTTTTTTATATATTAATTCTCCTGGTGGTTCGGTCACTGCTGGTATGGCTATTTACGATACTATGCAATTTATTAAACCTAATATTAGTACCGTATGTATAGGTCAAGCAGCGAGCATGGGCGCATTTTTATTATCGGGTGGCGAAAAAGGTAAACGTTATTGTTTACCTAATGCGCGGGTGATGATCCATCAACCTTTAGGGGGGTTTCAAGGGCAAGCATCTGATTTTGAAATTCATGCCAAAGAAATTTTGTACATTAAAGAAAAATTAAATCGTTTAATGGCTAAGCATACTGATAAGCCTTATGAGCAAGTTTCGCAAGATACTGACAGAGATAATTTTTTAAGTGCCGAAAGTGCAGTTGAATATGGTTTAGTTGATGCCATATTAGAGAAAAGACTCGATAAATAGCAGCTAACATTGTTATCTTGAGATTTTGTGAAATACTTAAGGTATTAAAGAGTACTTATTAAGTATGATATTTTATTTTTGTAAAAAGGTTAGAGGTACCGTATGACCGATATTAAAAAAGGTGACGGTGATAACGGCAAATTGCTGTATTGTTCATTTTGTGGCAAAAGCCAACATGAGGTTCGCAAATTAATTGCGGGGCCTTCTGTATTTATATGTGATGAATGTGTCGAGTTATGTAATGATATAATTCGTGAAGAAATTCAAGAGATTTCGCCAAAGCAAGCAAACGAAAAATTACCATCACCGATGGAAATTCGCGGTGATTTAGACGATTATGTTATCGGTCAAGATCATGCTAAGAAAGTATTAGCGGTCGCAGTTTATAATCACTACAAACGTTTACGTAATGGTGATGCCCACAATGGCGTAGAATTAAGTAAAAGTAATATTTTATTAATTGGGCCAACAGGTAGTGGTAAAACTCTATTAGCGCAAACCTTAGCGCGTTTGTTAGATGTACCGTTTACTATGGCTGATGCGACCACGTTAACTGAAGCTGGTTATGTTGGTGAAGATGTAGAAAATATTATTCAAAAACTACTACAAAAATGTGATTACGATGTTGAAAAAGCACAACGTGGCATTGTTTACATTGATGAAATTGATAAAATTTCGCGGAAATCTGAAAATCCATCCATTACGCGTGATGTTTCTGGTGAAGGTGTACAACAAGCACTGTTAAAACTTATTGAAGGCACTATTGCTTCAGTACCACCTCAAGGTGGTCGTAAACATCCACAACAAGAGTTTTTACAAGTAGATACGTCAAAGATTTTATTTATTTGTGGTGGTGCTTTTTCTGGTCTTGATAAAGTGATTGAGCAAAGATCACATGTTGGTACTGGCATTGGTTTTGGTGCGACAGTAAAAGATAAAGATTCACGAAAATCAATCAGTGAGCATTTTCAAAATGTTGAACCACAAGATTTAGTTAAATATGGTTTAATTCCTGAATTTATTGGTCGTTTGCCTGTGGTTGCTACGTTAACTGAATTAGATGAAGAGGCGCTAATACAAATACTGCAAGAACCTAAAAACGCATTAACAAAACAATTTATCGCATTGTTTGACATGGAAGACATTGAATTAGAATTTAGAAAAGAAGCCCTATTAGCGATTGCTCATAAAGCGATGGCTCGTAAAACGGGAGCACGTGGTTTACGTTCTATTGTTGAGTCGGTGTTACTTGATACCATGTATGAATTACCATCAATGGAAAATGTTAGTAAAGTCGTGGTAGACGAAGCCGTAATAAAAGGTGAGTCTAAACCAATTATTATTTATGAAAGCCAACAAGATAAAGCAGTTTCTGAATAAGTTTTAGCTATTAAATTCTTGTCGCAAAAAAGCCAAAGTAATTAATTGCTTTGGCTTTTTTATTTATTTATTGAATGTTATTAGTTGAAAGCCTTTTTGTTAACCCCATATAGTTTTATTATGGCTTTTTTTTTGCCTTTCCCCTTTAGATTTTCAAGAGAGTACCTATGTCTATAGAGCAAACGAGTATCGTTGAAATTCCCGTCTTGGCCTTACGAGATGTCGTTGTCTACCCACAAATGGTGATCCCCTTGTTTGTTGGTCGTGAAAAATCTATTCAAAGCTTAGATTTAGGGATGGAAAACGATAAACAAATATTTTTAGTGGCACAAAAAGATGCTTCTATTGATGATCCTAATGCTGACGATGTTTATGTTACGGGTACGGTAGCTACAATTTTACAAATGCTCAAGTTGCCTGATGGTACGGTAAAGGTATTAGTAGAAGGTGTACAACGCGCACAAGTGAAAAAATTCACTAAGACCGAAGATTATTTTGTTGCCGAAATAGAATATTTATATGCTGAGCAAGCGCCTGAAGATACAGTTGAAGTACTGATCCGTTCTGCTATTTCGCAATTTGATGGTTATGTAAAACTCAATAAAAAAATTCCCCCAGAAGTGTTAACTTCGGTGTCAGGCATTGATGATGCCGAACAACTTGCCGATACTATGGCAGCACATATGCCATTAAAGTTGGCGGATAAGCAAAAAGTACTTGAAATTAATAATATTGCTGAGCGTTTAGAATATTTAATGGCATTAATGGAAGGTGAAATTGATTTATTACAAGTAGAGAAAAAAATTCGAACGCGGGTTAAAAAACAAATGGAAAAATCGCAGCGTGATTACTATTTGAATGAGCAAATGAAAGCCATTCAAAAAGAATTAAACGATGGTGAAGGTGTTCCTGATGAAGGCGAAGAATACAACAAACGTATTGAAAAAGCACAAATGCCAAGCGAGGCGAAAGAAAAAACTATTGCCGAACTGAAAAAATTAAAAATGATGTCGCCAATGTCGGCAGAAGCAACCGTACTGCGTAGTTACATTGATTGGATGATCAGTGTGCCGTGGAAAAAACGCAGTAAATTAAAACGTGATTTAGCACAAGCTGAAAAAGTACTAGAACAAGATCATTACGGCTTAGATAAAGTTAAAGAGCGTATTTTAGAATATTTAGCCGTGCAGCAACGTGTTAGCAAACTTAAAGGGCCTATTTTGTGTTTAGTCGGGCCGCCAGGTGTTGGGAAAACCTCATTAGGTCAATCTATTGCCAAATCAACTGGACGTAAATATGTCCGTATGGCATTAGGTGGTGTACGTGACGAAGCTGAAATTAGAGGCCATCGTCGTACTTATATTGGTTCATTACCAGGTAAAATTATTCAGAAAATGGCGAAAGCGGGCGTTAAAAACCCATTATTTTTATTAGATGAAATTGATAAAATGGCTGCTGATATGCGTGGCGATCCTGCTTCGGCATTATTAGAAGTATTAGATCCGGAGCAAAATAATACCTTTAACGATCACTACTTAGAAGTTGATTATGATTTAAGTGATGTGATGTTTGTCGCGACTTCGAATAGCATGAATATTCCGGGTCCTTTATTAGATCGTATGGAAGTTATTCGTTTGTCGGGTTATACCGAAGATGAAAAATTCAATATTGCCCGTCGTCATTTAGTTGAAAAACAAATAGAACGTAATGGCTTGAAAGCGAAAGAAATCGATATTGATGACAGTGCATTAATGAGCATTATTCGTTATTACACCCGAGAAGCAGGAGTACGTAGTTTAGAGCGTGAAATTTCTAAGTTGTGCCGTAAAGCCGTTAAAAGGATCTTGTTAGATAAAAAACTAAAAAAGGTTGTTATTAACGAAGATAATATTAATGACTTTTTAGGTGTGCAGCGCTTTGATTATGGTAAAGCAGAAAACGAGAATCGTGTTGGTTTAGTGACGGGCTTAGCGTGGACAGAAGTGGGGGGCGAGTTATTAACTATTGAAACTGCCTCGGTGTTAGGTAAAGGCAAATTAACCTACACTGGTTCGCTGGGTGATGTCATGCAAGAGTCTATTCAAGCGGCAATGACGGTGGTGAGAAGTCGCAGCGATAAATTACGCATAAACCCTGATTTTTATGAAAAACGTGATATTCACGTACATGTTCCTGAAGGCGCAACACCTAAAGACGGCCCTAGTGCTGGTGTGGGTATGTGTACCGCATTAGTGTCTAGTTTAACGGGGAATCCGGTGCGAGCTGATGTCGCAATGACAGGTGAAATAACCTTACGGGGTGAAGTATTAGCGATTGGTGGTTTGAAAGAAAAATTACTTGCTGCTCATCGGGGTGGTATTAAAACGGTGCTTATTCCTAAAGATAATGAGCGTGATTTAAAAGAAATTCCTGATAACGTGAAAGCCGATCTTGTTATTCATCCTGTGAAATGGATTGATGAAGTATTAGAGCTTGCCTTAGAGCAACCTCCTGAAAAATGGCAAATAGTAGAAAAATCAGTCTGATTTATCATTGAAAAGAGAAAAAAAGCGAAATAATTGAAAAAAAACATAAATTTCGCTTTTCAAACGCTGAAACTATGATAAGTTAACAACGCTGAATATTGCTTGAACCCTTTACCGTTAAAGGTTACACAAGGAAGAGAGTAAATATAGTTTAAAAAATATAGTTCAAAATTTTTATATTGATTTCTTTAACACAGCGCTTGATGTTCAAAGTGAAGCTTGTTATAAAGTTTCTCCAGAACGCTAACAATGATGATAGCGCTGAATAATAACAAATGAAGGGGAAGACACTGTGAATAAGTCTCAACTAATTGAAAAAATCGCAGCAGGTGCTGATATTTCTAAAGCTGCCGCAGGTCGCGCATTAGATTCTTTAATCGAATCTGTTACTGAAGAGCTAAAAGACGGTGGTCAAGTAGCGTTAGTTGGTTTTGGTACGTTTTCTGTACGTGATCGTGCAGCCCGTACTGGTCGTAATCCACAAACTGGTGCCACTATTGAAATTGCTGCGGCTAAAATCCCAGCATTCAAAGCTGGCAAAGCATTAAAAGATGCTTGTAATGGCTAATAGCGTTATTTTATAACGATATAACTAGCCTATAAAAAACCACCTAATGGTGGTTTTTTCTTTTTAACAAGCCCCAGTTGTATTTTTATTTTCCGCTACGCTTCAAGCGAGCGTTTAATTCTGCTAAAATCGCGCAAATTTATTAAAATAAAATCCTCTACAAGAGATCAAGATGTTAACAAATATTAGAGAAAACTCTCAAGGTGCTATTGCTAAGATTATTTTAGGATTAGTGATCTTAACGTTTGCTATTGCTGGTGTTGGTAGTTATACCAACAGCGTCGATACTTCCGTTGCTGAAGTGAATGGCGAAAAAATTTCACAACAAGCCTATAACCAAGCATATCAGGCGCAACGTCGTCGTATGCAACAACAATTTGGTGAAATGTTTGACACCTTAGCGGCTAATAAAGACTATATGGCTAATTTTCGCAATGGTGTGTTAGATAATTTAATTAATGAAAAATTAATTGACCAAAATGCCAATGATTTAAGTATTCGAGTCTCTGATCAGCAACTAAAAAAAACTATTCGTAATATGTCTGAATTTCAAATTGATGGCGTATTTGATAATAATCGTTATTTAGCGGTTATTAATCAGTCTGGTTTTTTTCAGTCGTCTGACTTTAGAGATTACTTACGTACTGAGATTAAACGTCGTCAATTGACTCAAGCCATTGCCAGTACAGAATTTAGTTTACCTTACCAAGAAAATTTAGTACAAAAATTGCAAGATCAGCATCGTGATATTCGTGTTGCTAAAATTGCTGCCGAACAGTTTAAGAAAACGGTAAGCGTTTCAGAAGATGAAATTAAAAGTTATTATCAAGCTAATCAGCATCGTTTTGAAAATAAAGAACAAGTTAAGGTTGATTACATTACTTTAAATGTAAATGATATTAGTAAAGGTATTAAGGCGACAGAAAAAGATATTAGCACTTATTATCAAGATAATATTAATAAATATACACAGCCTGAACAACGTCGAATTGCTCATATATTAATTGAGTTTGGTGATGATGAAGCTGCCGCGAAGAAAAAAGCTGAAACTATTTTAGCAAAAATAAAACAGGGTGAAGATTTTGCTAAATTAGCAAAAACAGACTCAGCCGATACCTTAAGTGGTGAAAGCGGTGGCGATTTAGAATGGTTAGAAAAAGGTGCTATTGATGAAGCGTTTGATAAAGTCGCCTTTGCCTTAACTAAAGTTGGTCAAGTTAGCGATGTGGTTAAATCTAGTTTTGGATTTCATCTTATCAAATTAACCGATTTAAAAGCTGCCACAGTAAAACCTTTAAGTGAAGTTCATGACAAAGTTGCAACGAAGTTAGCGAAAGAAAAAGCGCAAGATAAGTTTTTTGAACTACAACAAAAGCTAGCCGAAGTGAGCTATGAAGTACCTGATAATTTAGATGATGCGGCTAGTAGCATTAATGGTAAAGTAGTTACTTCTGTTTGGTTAAAACGTAGTGGTAATACAGCACCCTTTGATAATAAAAAGGTTACAGATGCTGTTTTTTCTGATGTTGTGCTTAAAGAAGGCTTAAATTCAGATGTTGTTGAGGTAAATGATAACCTAGCAATGGTATTACGTTTAAATGAGTATCAAGAAGCTAAAGTAAAACCACTGACAGAAGTTAGTGCGCTAATTAGAGCAACTTTAATTACAGATAAAGCCAGTACGCAAGCACAGTTAAAAGCACAAGAGCTATTAACTGCGCTTAAAACGAATAAAGGCGTTGAAGAGTTATTAACTGAACTTAATACACAATTTGATGTTAAAGCCAATGTTGCCCGTCAAGGCTCCGCAGTTAATGTTGCAATAAGTAGAGCGGCTTTTGTATTACCACATCCTGTTGAAGGTAAAATTGTTGCTTCAACAATAACCTTAGCCAACGGTGATTTAGCTGTAGTTGAATTACAAGCAGTAACGGCGGGTAATACCAAAGAAGATACTAACTTAGCTAAACAGTTGGCATCGCAACTAGCGCAGTCAGCTTACCAAAATTATATTAATAGTTTAAAAAGCGATGCTAAAATTACTCGTCATACCGTAAAAGCACCAGCGGCAGGTTATTAATTTTATTTCATAAATAATTGTTAGTTAAGTAATAAAAAAGGTTGCCTAGGCAACCTTTTTTTGTTTTATTAAGCTAGGAGCTAGGAGCTAGGAGCTAGGAGCTAGGAGCTAGGAGCTAGGAGCTAGGAGCTAGGAGCTAGGAGCTAGGAGCTAGCTTAACGTTTGATACGAAAAAACTGACTCATCAATAATTTACGCGTGTAATTGTGCTGTGGGTGCTTTAACACTTCTTGTGTTTTCCCTGACTCAACAACGTAACCATCATTTAACACAATAATGTTATCGCTAAAATGGCGGACAATACCCAAATTATGAGAAATAAGTACATAAGCCAAGCCCATCTTTTGCTGTAAATCTAATAATAAGTTGATCATTTGCGCACGTAGTGAAGGATCAAGTGAGGCTAACGCTTCATCAAGTATTATTACTTGCGGTTGTAAAATAATCGCTCTAGCAAGTGATATACGTTGTTTTTGACCACCAGAAAACATATGCGGATAAAAGTTCATATGATCGGCTAATAAGCCTACTTGCTGCAATGTCGATCTAATTAATTGGGTACGCTCAAGCGTACTTAAGTCTGTATTTAATAATAAAGGCTCTGCTAATAACTGCGAAATGGTTAAATTTGGATTTAAGGTGGTGCCAGAGTCTTGAAATATCATTCGTATATGCTGACAACTTTGCTTAAAATTACCCTTAGTTAGTACTTGTCCATTTAATTGTATTTTACCTGTAGTAGGCTTTTCTGCTCCCACTAATAATTTGGCTAAGGTTGATTTACCTGAGCCTATTTCACCTACTATGGCTAAAGTTTGACAAGTATCTAAAGTAAACGAAATAGGCGCTAGCGCCGTATTAAGTTTACGGTTTCGCCAATAACGTTTATCTTTATAGCTTTTACTTAAATCCGTTACTTGTAGCAATACAGACATAACTAATAACTCTCTTTAAGTGAATAATGACAGTTAACTTGATGACCATGATGGTTGGTTGTTTTTGGTGCTTGTACACAAATTTGTTGGGCGCGAGGACATCTTGGTCCTAATCTACAGCCAATAGGTAAATGTTGTAATACAGGAATGCTACCGGGCAAAGTGGTTAGTCGTGATTTTGCGGGTAATTCAATATTCGCTTTAGGGCTACTTTCTAGTAAAGCTTTAGTATAAGGGTGATAAGGGGTATTAAAAATTTGCTCTGTGGTGCCAGCCTCAACAAACTGCCCGCTATACATCACCGTAATAGTATTTGTCCAATGGGTGACATTTTCTAGATCATGACTAATTAATAATATAGACATGTTTTTCAATTGATTAAGGCTAGCGAGTAAACGAAATATTTGCCCTTGATTAGTCGTTTCCATTGCCGCTGTTGGTTCATCAGCAATTAAAAGTAGTGGGCGTTTTGCTAAAGCAATGGCGATCATCACGCGCTGACAAAATGCTTCGGTTAATTGGTGAGGAAAACTACGGTAGCATTTAGTATGATTTTTAATGCCTACTTTATGTAAGAGGTTAATAACGGCTAATTTTCTTTGTTTATTTCTCTGCCAAAAAAAGCCAGTTAATTGGCTATTGGGTACCGCCTCTTCTAATTGTGCTCCGACAGTAGTACTGGGATCTAAGCAAGCCATCGGCTCTTGAAAAATCATGGCGACATCTTGACTAATAATATTTTTTTGCTGCTGCTGCGTTAAACTGAGTAAATCAATATTACGCCAATGAAAACGATCAGCATGTACTTGCCAGCGATCATCTAATACCCCCATAATAGCTTGTGCTAAAATTGATTTACCTGATCCAGATTCACCCACTAAGCCCCGTACTTCGCCTTCTTTTATAGTTAAACTGACGCGATCTACTGCTAATATCACCCCTGATTTTGTTTTTAATTCAATTGAAAGGTTACGTATATCAAGTAAATTCATTAGATTTCCTTACGCATTTTAACGGCATGGCGTAATCCTTCACCCACAAGGTTAGTGGTTAACACCGCAAATAAAATCGCTAAACCGGGTAAATAAACAGTCCATGGGGCAATATAAAATAAATCTAAACCACTAAATAACATTGTACCCCATTCAGATAAGGGACTTTGAGCGCCTAAACCTAAAAAACCTAACGCGGCAATATCTAATATTGCGGCTGATTGTGCGAGTGTTGCTTGATTAACTATTTTTTCAATAATATTAGGAAATACTGAATATTGTAAAATTCGTAACGAATTTGCACCGTCTAAACGAGAAGCTAAAACATAGTCTTTGCTAAATTCTTCTTTTACGGCGTTGTGAGTAATATGAATAAATTGTGGGATCAAGGTCATTACAATGGCCCATAAGGTGTTGCCTAATCCAGGACCTAAAATTGCAACAATAATAATAGCCAGTAATAAAGTCGGAATAGATAAAATAACGTCTAAAAAATGATTAAAAATACTTGATTTAATGCCATGAGTTAATGCAGACAATGAGCCTAACAGTACGCCAATGGCTAAGGAAATAACGACTACAATAAAACTTAACCCAAAGGTTAATGTTGCACCATGAATTAGGCGTGAAAGCATGTCACGTCCCAAACTGTCAGTGCCTAATAAATAACTGACATTACCTAACTTATCCCAAGCTGGCGGCAAGAGTAATAAATCTAAATTACTTTCCATGGCATTGTAGGGCATTACTATAGGTGAAAATATGGCTAAAAGAAGTAAAAATATATAGCCATAAAATCCCACCATGGCAACATTGGTTTGTTTGAAGTTAACCCACAACTGTTGCAGAGGTGATGGAAATTCTTCTTCATTATATATTTTATCACGAGCCATAATTAGTAACGCTCTCTTGCTAACGGGTTTATTGTTAGCTGTATTAAAGCTGCATAGATAAAGTCGGTAATAATAGGCATGACAAAAACAAATTTGTTATAGATTTTATCACTAGGCATCATAGCGGCGCCCTCTTGCTAACGGGTTTAATAAGGCATAGATAAAGTCGGTAATAATATGTACGACAAAAATAAATACCGACAGCACTAATAAACCATTTTGAATGGCAGTGTAATCACGTTGACCAATACTGATAATGAGCCAACGACCGATACCAGGCCAGCTAAAAATAACTTCGGTGATCATCGCAAAAGTGATCAAGTTAGCAAATTGTAAACCGATATGGCGGATCATTTTAATTAAAGCATTACGAATAGCATGATGATAAATAATTTGTATAAAACTTAGGCCTTTTGTTTTAGCTGCTTGAATATAACTAGTTTCAAGCACTTCCATCATAGAACTTCTCGCAAGGCGAATAAATACCGTTGCCGGTGCTAAAGCAATAACACTCGCAGGTAAAACAATATGTGATAGTGCATTAATAAATGCTTGCCATTTATAGGGGTTGTCGCTAAGTAGTATATCAATAAATAAAAAACCTGTTTGTTGAGGAATTTCAAACAGCAGACTAATATTACCAGCAGACGGAAACCATGCTAGTTGAATTGAAAACATTAAAATAACCAATAAACCAAGCCAAAATACGGGGATAGAATGGCCGACAATGGCAAAGGTTAAAATAACATTGTCTATTTTTTTACGATGATAAATAGCGGCAATAAAACCAAGTGGAATGCCGAATAGCATAGCAATGGTTAAAGCCATAATGCTCAGTTCAATGGTTGCGGGTAATAAAGTGGATATTTCGTTTTTAATTGGCAATTGACTTGCCATTGAAAGGCCTAAATTACCCTGAAAAATATTCGTTAAATATTGCCAATATTGGTTGAAAATAGATTCATGTATTTTATAGTCGGTAGCAAGTTGTTTTAATTCAGCTGCATTGGCATTAATTTGCCCTGATATATTTATCAGCATATCACCAGGGAAAAAATAACGTAAACTAAAGGTCAATATTGACAATAGCACCATGGTAAAAAAGAATAATGATAGTCGGCGTAAAGTAAACATTAGCATTTTATTTTTTACTCTCGTCTAAATTGTTCTTTGCATTTGTTTTGGTAAGTAAGGTTTGTGCTGGTAACTTACTTACGTTGCTAAAGTCGATCCCGCCAAAAGGTTGCAAAATTTTTCCCTGTACTGTTTTTATTCTTGCTTGATAACGTTTTGAATGAGCTATTGGGATCAACGGTAATTCATTATCTATGATCTTTAAGGCTTGTTGGTAATATTTTTTGCGTTGCTTTAAGTTTGTAGTGGCAAGTGCTTTAGCGAGTAAATCATCATATTGCTTATTACACCAAAAAGAGCGATTCCCTCCTGTAAAGCGTGCGGCACAACTGAGTAAGGGGGTGAAAAAATTATCCGGATCAGGTTGATCTGCTGACCAACCTAGCAATACCGCATCATGTTCACCAGCGGCTAAACGGCGTAAAAAAGTATTCCACTCATAACTAATAATATTTACTTTAATATTGATATGCTGTAAATCTGCCTGAATTAACTTCGCCATTTTTAAAGCATTGGGATTATAAGCTCTTTGTATTGGCATAGCCCATAAATCCATAGTAAATCCCTGTTTATAACCTGCTACATCAAGCAAAGATTTTGCTAATTTTAGTGAGTATTTACGCGTGATTTTATCTTTGCTATGCGCCCAAGAGCTTTCGGGTAATAATGAAGTGGCAAGTTGTGCTTGATCGCCATAAATAATATTTATAATGGTATCAAAATTAATGGCATGCGAAATAGCTTTACGCACTAAAATATTATCAAACGGTGGTTTAGTAACATTAAAGCCTAAATAGCCGACATTAAATGAAGTTACTGAGTCTAGGGTGAAATCAGCATGTTCGGTGATTTTTTTATGGGCGATAGGATAACTAATAACATCGCATTCTTTTGCGAGTAATTTGGTTAATCGTCCGGTATTAATAGGTGTGATGTCATAAACTAGCTGTGCTATTTTGACAGGATGCGCCCAATAATGCTCATTACGATAAAAACGGATAAAAGAACCACTGCGAAACTCTTTTAATTTGTAAGGGCCAGTGCCTATTGGCATGGTATCAAGTAAATGCTGTTGTTTTATTTTTGTTAAGTGTTCTGCGTATTCAGCAGATAATATCACTGAAAAGTCAGTCGCTAAGTTAGTTAAAAAAGAACTGTCGGCATGATTTAATTTAAAGCGAATGGTGTAATCATTGATTTTTTCTACTTCTTTAACTAATTGCGCAAATTTAATCGTTTGAAAAAATGGATATTTACCACCAGAAACATGATGATATGGGTGATGTTTATCAAGAATGCGGTTAAAACTAAAAATAACATCATCAGCATTGAGTTTTCGACTTGGGGTAAAGTAATCGGTGTGATTAAATTCAACATCTTTGCGTAAATAAAACGTGATCATTTTACCGTCACGGGTAATATGCCAAGACTTTGCTAATGCAGGAATAAGACTGTCGTCTTTAGGGTTAAATGCCAGTAGGCGATCATAAAGTTGTTTAGAGGTTGCATCTATGGTGGTGCCTGAAGTGACTAATTGCGGATTAAAGGTTTCGGGAGAGCCTTCTGCGCAATAAATAACGCTATTATCGTGAATTGAACGTTCACTTTGCTCATTATCTTGCGGAGCACAAGCGCTAAGCATTAATAATAAATTAATACTGAGTAAAGTAGAGACAACATGGTGATTTAACAGCCTAGCTAACATCATTTTATGGTTTCACTAATAGGCTAACGTATTCATTTATTAAACTTCTTTTTAAAATAAGTCGTATAAAATAGTGATGTAAAATCCACTATAAAAGCTTTAACATAATAAATTAACTTTGATCATCGTTGGTATTTTCAAGTAAATTATACTTTTTAAGATAGCCGCGTAATTGATGATAAGTTAATTCTAATGCTTGTGCTGTTTTCTTTTGATTGAACTGATGGGCAGATAAAGCATTGCTGATCAAATCAATTTCATAGTTTTGCGACAACGCTTTTAATGATACTGGAAATTGATCATTTTCAATAGCTGTTTTTTGATTAACTAAGCTGTTATTTTTATTATTAATAGAGGATGAATTATTTGCAGTTGAGTCATCATTGCCGTTAGCGTCTGTTGTCGCTATTTCAGTGTTATTATTATGTAGGTTATTATCTAAGCTGTTATTTTGGTGATCGTTATTAATGCTCGCATGTCTAATACTGGTTTGTGGGCGATAAGGCGATTCAAAGGGATCTACGACTAAATCATGCACAGGAATATGAGGATTATTACTACGATAAACACTGCGTTCTACCACATTTTTTAATTCACGAATATTGCCAGGCCAATAATAGTCGAGTAGGGTGCGTTTGGCTTTTTCTGAAAAACCACTAAAAAGCTCAAACTCAAGTTCGCGCGCCATATTAATGGCGAAATGTTCAGCTAACATTAAAATATCTTCTGCGCGGTGTCTTAGCGGTGGTAATGTAATAACGTCAAACGCCAAGCGGTCGAGCAAATCGGCACGAAATTTACCCGTACTGGCAAGTGTCGGTAAATCTTCATTAGTTGCGGCAATTAAGCGGGCATCGGTTTTTATGGTACGAGAGCCACCAACGCGTTCAAATTCACCATATTCAACTACTCGTAATAGTTTTTCTTGAATTAAACTTGAGGTGTTGGCTATTTCATCTAAAAATAAAGTGCCTTTATCTGCTCGTTCAAAACGACCTTCATGGCGTTTAGTCGCCCCTGTAAAAGCGCCGCTGTCGTAACCAAACAACTCAGTTTCTAATAAGTTTTCATTTAATGCGGCACAATTTAATTTTAAATAGCTTTGTTGCCAACGTTTTGATAAATAATGTAACCTAGCAGCAACCAACTCTTTACCAGTACCGCGCTCGCCAATAATTAATACTGGTTTTGATAACGGGGCAATTTGGGATATTTGCTCTAGAACTTCAAGAAAGCTGTTTGCTTGCCCGATAAGATTATCTTGTTGTTTAAAACGCGTCATATTTAACTTACTTATTGGTTTTTTTCACTAACTATTAGTCTATTTTATTAACTCTAATGTTTAAAGTTTTTTTGTAAAATAAAATAAAATGAATTAAAACAAACTATTAGTGGTTTTGATAACCTTGGCTTAAAAAGTGAATACATAGAATGTAGATAACATTGTATTAATTAAAGCCATGAGGAAGTCAAAATGGGTATATTTTCTAGATTTACAGATATTATTAATTCTAATATCAATAACTTATTAGATAAAGCAGAAGATCCGAGTAAAATGGTGCGTTTGATCATTCAAGAAATGGAAGATACCTTAGTTGAGGTGCGATCTACTTCGGCAAAAACATTGGCAGAGAAAAAAGATCTTGCTCGGCAAGTAACTCGTCTCGAACAGGATGTGCTTGAATGGCAAAGCAAAGCCGAATTAGCCTTAAGTAAAAATCGTGAAGATTTAGCGCGAGCAGCATTACAAGAAAAGAAAAAATGTAGTGATAACTCAGCTGCTATTGCCGAAGAGTTAGGTCATATTGATGACCATATTAGTAAACTTCAAAATGAAGTAATACAATTACAAGATAAATTAGCGGATGCTAAAGCGCGTCAAAAATCTATATTATTACGTGAAAAAACCGCGAGTTCACGTCTTAAAGTAAAACGTAATATGCATAGTGATAAAGTAGATGATGCATTAAATCGTTTTGACAGTTATGAACGTAAAATTGATGGTATTGAGGCTCAAGTTGATGCTTATGACTTAGGTAGTAAATCATTATCGGATGAAATTGCCGAATTAGCTGAAGATGAAAAGATTGACGATGAACTAGCACAGTTAAAAGCTAAACTTAACATGACAACCCAAACGAGTAAAAAAGTAACTAAAAAAAAGCACGCCTAAAAAAACAATTAAATAATTTTTAGTTAAACTAACGGTTAAGTTAATCATTAAGGAGAAGTATTGTGGAAGAAGTTATTATGGCACCACTCATTATATTTATGACTGTTGTAGCCCCAATTTGGTTGATATTACATTATCGTAGTAAACGCCAAGTCAGTCAGGGCTTAAGCGAAAGTGAGTATATACAATTAACTGAACTATCAGAATTAGCAGATAAAATGGTGGATAGAATTCAAACTTTAGAGTCAATATTAGATGCAGAATCGCCAGAATGGCGTAAACGGGTAGAGGACTAATATTATGAGCTGTGAACCAAGACGTTCTGGTCGTGAATTATATCGTATTCCACAAAAAGGCAAAATTGCGGGTGTTTGTGCGGGCTTAGCTGATTATTTGGGCTGGGAAACATGGCTAGTACGTATTTTAGTTGTCTCGGGGGTGTTATTAGGTATGCCCTTTTTAATCATGATTTATATTGCGGGTTGGTTTATTTTAGACAAAAAGCCGCTTGATAACACTCAACAGAGTTATGCTTCAAGAAAAGGTAACGATTTTGAACGACATTCAACGAAAGAGTCATCATTCCAGCAAAGACCACCACACAATGAGTCTATTAAAGTAAAATCTCGTATCTGGCAAGCAGGAGAGCCTCCTAAACAAGCATTTCATGATATTCGCCGTAAATTTAATGGCTTAGAAAAACAATTAAGACGTATGGAGTCTTACGTTACATCGACTGAATTTACCGTTTCAAGAGAAATAGACCAGCTATAAATATAATAATTCAATGGCGCGGTTTAAATAGCATGATCACTGTTAAGTTATGTTAAAAACCGCTAATATCTCTTTAATCTTCATCCTTAGTTTATAGTTTTTGATGGCATTACTTAATTCTGAAAAATTTAAAAAAATAAAACATCAAGCCAGCGGTGCGCTTAATCGAGTTATTGATCAGCATGTTAACTTAGCCGTTACGGGTCTAAGCCGTAGCGGTAAAACGGCATTTATTACCTCGCTTGTTAATCAGCTTATTAATGAAAGTAGTGATTCAAAATTAAATTTTTTTGATGTGGTTCATCAAGGGCGTTTTATTGCCGCTAAACGTGTGCCACAAAAACATTTTTATATTGCTCGTTTTGACTATGATGGTGCTATTGCCTCGTTAGAACAAACGCAACCCCATTGGCCTGAGCCTACCGCAGGCATTAGCGAAATAAGGTTGGCAATACGGTATCGACCGAAAAATTCATTGTTAAAATATTTTGATGAGTTGGCAACATTATATTTAGACATTACCGATTATCCAGGGGAATGGTTATTAGACTTACCCTTGTTGAATCAGACCTTTGAAGAATGGTCTGAGCAAATGTATCAATTGTTGCAACAAGCGCCACGTAAAGAGTATGCAGAAAAATTTATTGCTAAAGTACAACAATTAGATCCTTTTCAAAGTGCCGACGAGGAACTATTAAAAACGTTGGCAGAAGAATATACTCAATTATTACATTATTTTAGAGAAAAATTATCGCTGTCGGTAATACAACCAGGACGTTTTATTTTACCGGGTGAGTTAGCTAATGCCCCCATATTACAATTTTTCCCTTATTTGAATTTTACTAATATTGATGTGAATGCCTATCAAAATGCCAGTGACGATAGCTTAATAGGTATGTTAAGAGCACGTTTTGTTGAATACAAAGAGCGGGTGGTGCGAAAATTTTATAAACAACATTTTTTACGTTTTGACCGCCAAATAGTACTGGCTGATTGTTTAACACCACTAAATAATGGCGCTGAAAGTTTTGCTGATTTACAACTCGCCATTAAGATGATTTTAGAAAGCTACAATTATGGTAAATCAAGTTTATTATCTCGTTTGTTTGCGCCTAAAATTGATAAGCTATTATTTGCGGCTACCAAAGCTGATCATGTTACTCCTGAGCAGCATGAAAATTTATCTGCGTTGTTTAATCAGTTAGTTTATCAGTCAAAAAAACAGCTTGGTTTTGATAATTTAACCATGAAAACTTTAGCTATAGCAGGCGTTAAAGCAACATCGTCAGGAAAAACACAATATCAAGGCAGCACTTTACCTGTGATCAAAGGCATTAACTTAAAAGATCAGCAATCGCTAACCTTGTTTCCTGGTTTAGTACCTAGTCAGTTGCCAGAGCAAGAGTATTGGCAAAATAATCACTTTAATTTTATTGAATTTGCTCCGCAAGCGAAAACGAATAGTTGTCAACCATTACCTCATATTCGCATGGATCAAGTGTTGCAATTTTTATTAGGAGATAAAATGAAATGAGCGCATTAAAAGACCAGCACCTAAAAAATCAGCACCTAAAAGAGCAGCCAAAAGAAAAACCTTTAAACGAATCGTATCAACAACAAGTGTTATTTGCTCAAAGTGATGATCTCGGTAATGGTCAACAATCTTTAGATGATATTCTGCCCACAAAACAACAAGTGATCATTGAACATGACGACTGGCAACAAGACGAAGAAACAGAGCAACAAAATTTAGTTGAACAAGCAATATTTGAAAATATTGATGATGATAACTTATCGACAAAGCCTCGCTGGTTATGGCGAAGTGTTTTTGCTTTATTTATGGTATTAATTGGCGTAGAAGCATTCGATTATTTTACCTCAGGTTTTATTGATTCACCGATAACGACCAGTATTGTTGCATTAATTACCTTATGTTTAACCGTTCTTTGTGGTACTGCTTTATTACGTGAATTGCTAGGATTGCGTCAATTTAAGCAGCAGCAGAAAATAAAAACACAAGCATTTGAATTACTAAATAGTAGTTCATCAAGTAGTCGCTCATCAATTGAAAACAACAAAAAAGCAGTCGCGACTCATCAAACGAGTATCGCATTATGCGAAACAATCAATGCTAACCTACCTTGTGATCTACAATTTGAAGGCGCTAAAAATTGGCAACACAGTATACAAGTAGAACATAATAGCGAAGAAGTATTACAATTATACTCTCGTACCGTACTAAGCAAGGTTGATGAACGAGCGATTAATGAAATTGCAAAATTCTCAACCGAATCGGTAGTATTAGTGGCATTAAGCCCCGTCGCGCTTATTGATATGTTGATCATGCTATGGCGTAATTTACGCATGATAGATAAAATAGCGGGCTTATATGGTCTGAAACTGGGTTATTGGAGTCGCATTAAGCTGATCAAACAAGTTTTTGTAAATATGGCTTATGCGGGGGCGAGTGAAATGTTAACTGATGTGGGTGCTGATATGTTAGGTGCTGATATTTTAGGGAAAATTTCAGGTCGCTTAGCACAAGGCTTAGGTGCGGGTATGTTAACAGCACGTTTAGGCTTGCGGGTGTTAAAACTTGCACGACCCATTAGCTTTAATTGCCCACAATTAATAGATGATCAACCAAAATTAGGGCTAATTCGCAAAGCCGTTATTAGTCAAGTCAGTACGTTAATAAAAAATAAGTCTTAGCATTTGCCAATTAGTGCTACTTGTACATTCGCTGTATTATTCTCTTTACAATCATCTTAAGTGACCAAATAATAGCCGATTTATAAAGGCTTATTTTTCGTACCTTCTTCCTTTACACTAAATGTTATCACAGTGGTTTACCACAGGTATTATAAAAATAATATAAAATCATAAGTGTTATTAAGGAAGTTATTATGACAAAGGCGACAAATTATGTCTCCAGACATGCGGATGAAAATGGCATCATTCATTGGTCTGATGAAGAAAATAAAATATGGCACGAGTTGATCACCAGACAACTTAGCTGCATTAAAGATAAAGCATGTAATGAATATTTTGATGGTTTAGCAAAATTAAACTTACCATTAGATCGCATTCCGCAATTAAATGATGTTAGTGCGGTATTAAAGGCCACCACTGGTTGGCAATGTGAGCCAGTGCCGGCCTTAATAGGTTTTGGCAAGTTTTTTAAATTGTTGTCAGAAAAAAAATTCCCTGTGGCAACGTTTATTCGTAGCAAAGAAGAAATGGACTACTTACAAGAACCTGATATTTTCCACGAAATTTTTGGTCATTGTCCCTTATTAACTAATAGTGATTTTGCTGATTATACTCAAGCTTTTGGTGAAATGGGCTTGGCAGCAAGCAAAGAACAACGCGTTTTTTTAGCGCGCCTTTATTGGTTTACGGTTGAATTTGGTTTGCTTAATACACCTGACGGTGTACGCATATACGGTGGCGGAGTATTATCTTCGCCGAGCGAAACAGATTACGCCACGTCAAATAAACCGCTTGAACTAAAACCTTTTGATATGCTTGATGTATTAAGAACGCCGTATCGTATTGATATTATGCAACCTGTTTATTTTATGCTTAATTGTGTTAGCGACTTAAAAGAAATAAGAAAACATTCGGTAGAAGATATTATGGCGCTGATAGAAGAAGCTAAAAAATTAGGTTTACATGATGCTAAATTTCCACCTAAAGAAACTAAAATAGCAAGCTAGCGCTTAAAAATAAGCAATAAGCAATAAGAAATAAGCAATAAGAAAGGAAAAACCATGTCAAATATTAATACCCTAGCCACACAAAAATGTGAAGCTTGTCACGTTGATGCTCCTAAAGTGAGTGACGATGAATTAGCTGAGTTATTAGCGCTGATCCCTGATTGGATCCCCGAAGTGCGTGATAATATCATGATGTTAGAACGTGAGTATAAATTTAAAAATTTCAAACTTGCTTTAGCGTTTGCTAATAAAATTGCAGAATTAGCCGAAGCAGAATTTCATCATCCTGCTATTTTATTAGAGTGGGGTAAAGTTAAAGTAACTTGGTGGACACATGCGATAAAAGGTTTACATCAAAATGACTTTATCTGTGCGGCAAAAACCGACAAATTACTGTAAAATTAGTGTTATATAACTAAAAGTTTATCGTTAGTTAAAATTAGTTACATTTAATTAAGCTTCCCTATTCAGAGAAGCTTTTTTTTTGTAAAAATTAGTTTACAATAGCCCTGATTTTATTCATCTGTTATTCGTTTTTTTGTTGTCCACATTAGCGGGATATTTGTAAAAGGGTTAGATAAATGCGTTTAGAAATTTCATGTCATGATCGTGTTGGTATGGGTGAAAAAGTGCTCGGTATTTTTGTTGAACATGACATAAATGTTCGCGGAATTGAACTAAAACAACCCGGACGAATTTTTATCAATATTCCTGATCTTGAATTTTCAGAATTACAGCGATTTATGCCACAACTACGTTTAATTAAAGGGGTTGGCGATGTAAAAACAGCACCTTATATGCCGTCTGAACGCGAACGTAATGAACTTGAAACCTTAATTAAAACCTTTCCTGATCCTTTTATTTCGATTGATGTAAAAGGTAATGTTTTATTGGTTAATAATGCAGCTCAATTTGCTATTAGTAGTGATTTCGCTGAAATTAAAGGTGAACATGTTAGTAATTGGTTAAAAGGTTTTAACTTTTCTCGCTACCTTGAAGCCGATGAAGTACTAGCACAAACTCGACGTCTAAAATTTTTAGATGATGATTTTGTTGCTGATATTATGCCTATACATGTTACTGATGAGTCTGATAAACAAGTATTAGCGGGTGCAATGCTGATTTTAAAATCAGAAGCCCGTTTAGGACAACAAATTAACGCCTTTAAACAATCAAATGATAGTGGCTTTAGTCATATCCAAGCCAGTAGCAGCGCGATGCGTAAAGTTATACGCGAGGCAAAGCGTATGGCTCAACTTGAATCATCAATGTTAATTACGGGTGAAACAGGTACAGGTAAAGAACTATTAGCACGCGCTTGTCATAATGCCAGCGATAGACACGATAAACCTTTTATGATGCTCAATTGTGCTTCATTGCCAGATGAAGCCGCAGAATCAGAACTTTTTGGTAGTATTGATAAAATGGGAGAGTCGCCTAAACGAGGTATTTTTGAACTCGCTGACGGAGGTACTATTTTTCTTGATGAAATTGGTGAAATGTCAGCCAAACTACAAATTAAATTATTACGTGTTATTCAAGATGGTAGCTTTCGTCGTATTGATGACGAGCAAGAAATTACGGTTAATGTACGTATTATTTGTTCTACTAATAAAGACTTATTAAGTTTAGTGGCCAGTGGTGATTTTAGAGAAGATCTTTATTATCGGTTGAATGTTTTAGGGCTAAATTTACCATCATTAAGAGAACGCCGTAATGATATTATTCCTTTAGCTGAATTTTTTGTTGCTAAATCAGGGCAGAAAACAGGTAAACATCATTTAACCTTTAGTGAATCATGCCGTGAGTTTATTGAACATTATCCTTGGCCGGGCAATGTGCGTCAGCTTGAAAATGTTTTAATTAGAGCTGTGTCGCTGCTTGAAGGTGATACTTTATCGACTAGTCACTTACAATTACCTGCTTATACTCGTGAGCGAGGATATTTAGAACAAGACTTTGAAGGCACCTTAGATGAAGCAGTAAAAAACTTTGAAGCAAATTTACTGAGAAAGCTTTATCCTGCTTACCCAAGTACTCGACAACTAGCGAAAAAATTAGGGTTAAGCCATACTGCTATTGCCAATAAATTGCGCGAATATAATATCAATAAAAAAACTGTAAAGATTTAGTTACTTTGTTTTAAATAGCACAGGTTAGCGTATAGCTAGCCTGTGCTGTATTTTAGCTTGCTTGGTAGTCTTTTTTCTACTAATAACCACTCTTTTAGCTCCTTTGTTTGTAAACAAATTTAAACATTGTTCTACACTATACTTAGCTTGTAGTGACTTAGTGTTTGATGAAAAATCCCGTACAATCCCCACATTAAAAATACATAAACAAAGATTAATAAAAGTATTTGTAACCTTTATTACGTCTTTATTAGCACTTAAAAGGTTTATTTATGAAGTTAGCAACATTAAAAAATAATACTCGTGATGGTCAATTAGTGGTTGTTAGTCGTGATTTAGCACTCGCAGTTAAAGTAAATGATATTGCGCTTACCTTACAACAAGCTTTAGATAACTGGGCAGATATCGCGCCTAAACTTGAGTGCGTTTACCAAGCCTTAAATGCAGGTGAACTTGACAATACATTAACTTTTGAACAAAGCGATTGTGAATCACCTTTACCAAGAGCTTATCAATGGGCTGACGGTAGTGCATACGTTAATCACGTCGAGTTAGTGCGCAAAGCACGTAATGCGACAATGCCTGAAACATTTTGGACTGAGCCTCTAATGTATCAAGGTGGTGGCGATGCTTTTATTGGTCCTCGTGATGAAATTTTGGTGGCTAGCGAAGAATTTGGTATTGATTTTGAATCAGAAGTTGCCGTAATTACCGACGATGTACCTATGGGAGCAACAGCAGCAGAAACGGCTCGGCATATAAAATTATTAATGTTAGTTAACGATGTATCGCTACGTAATTTGATCCCCGGTGAATTAGCAAAAGGTTTTGGCTTTTTTGGTAGTAAACCCTCAAGCGCTTTTTCTCCTGTTGCTGTAACTCCTGATGAATTAGGCGATGCTTGGAATGGCACAAAGGTACTTTTACCGTTAACCACTCATTTAAATGATGAATTGTTTGGTCAACCAAATTGTGGGGTTGATATGACGTTTGATTTTCCAACGATTGTTGCTCATGCGGCTAAAACTCGTCCATTGGGTGCTGGTTGTATTGTTGGCTCGGGCACTATTTCTAATTACGATCGCAGTGCAGGTTCAAGTTGTTTAGCTGAAAAACGTATGCTAGAAATTATTGCTGATGGCAAACCAAGTACGTCATTTATGCAGTTTGGTAATACGGTACGTATTGAAATGTTTAGCGATAGTGGTGAGAGTATTTTTGGCGCTATTGATCAAAAAGTAGTGCAGTATAAAAAAGCTTAATTTTTTAGCACTATTTATTAAGGTTTAAACTATGAAACTATATGGTTATTGGCGTTCATCTGCCGCTTATCGGGTACGTATTGCGTTACATTTAAAGAATATCACCTTTGAATCGCAGTCTGTTCACCTTGTTAAAGAAGGTGGTCAACAGCACCAAGCAGAATATGTAAAATTAAATCCTAGCCATTTAGTGCCAACGTTAATCGATGGTGATCTAGTACTTAGTCAATCGGTTGCCATTCTTGATTATTTAGACGCGTGTTATCAACAAGCGCCGTTATACCCTAAAAATATTGCTGATAAAGCGAAAGTACAAGCACTTGCTCTTGATATTGCTTGTGAAATTCATCCTGTAAACAACTTACGGGTACAGCAATACTTGGTTAATGAACTGTCAGTCACTGATAAACAAAAACTTGCTTGGGTACATCATTGGATGGCAATTGGTTTTAGCAGTGTAGAAAAGCAACTAGCAAACACTGCTGGGCAATATTGTTTTGGCGATAAATTAACTATGGCTGATCTTTGTCTAGTACCACAAGTGTATAATGCCGTTCGTTTTGGTTTAACTATGTCAAAATATCCATTGATTGTTGGTATTTGCGAACGTTGTAATAAACTTGATGCGTTTATGAAGGCATTGCCTGAAAATCAAGATGATGCTCAGTAACTAAACTAGTCAAAAATTTTCAATAAATCATAAGAAACCCGTAATAATCTGTAATGAATTATTACGGTTTTTTATTTATTCTTAATTATTTTGTCAAATTTTGTAAATAATCCATTTTCTTAGTTGCATCAACAAGCAAAAAGCGGTGCAATGGAGGTAATAAATTTTTTTCTTTTTTTTATTAAAAACAAGTGATGTATTCGATGACTGAATCTGTAGCAAGTACTAAAAAATTTCCCCTGTCTATCATTCTAATTATTGCCGCTGTTGTTATTGCTGTTGGCGCATGGATTATTTTTAAACCCGAGCCAATAGTAACGCCAGAGCCAGTAAAAACAGTCGTTAAAAAGGTATCGGCTCCTGCTAAGATTATTGAGCCGCTTAGCGTTATTGATGATCCTGCTATTACCGAAACTACAGTTATTGAAGACCCTCTTGTTGCAGAAAAGCCTCTGGTTAAAAAGCCTACTTTGCCAGCGTTAGATGATAGTGACACTTGGTTACAAGAAAAACTAACTCAAATGACATGGCGTAAAGAGCTATTAAAACTTATTATTGATGAGGACATGATCCGTCGTTTTGTCGTTTTTACTGATAATTTTGCGCAAGGACAACTCGCTTATGAGCATAGCCCTTTTGTACAACCTATGGTTGCCTTTTCAGCGATAGAAACGGATAAATTTAGTAAAGAAAATGGTAGAGTATGGCAATGGAATGAAAAAACCACTCGCCGTTTTAGTCTTTATGTTGATTTGTTACGATCTTTTGATAGTGAAAATTTAGTTGCTTGGTATATGGAGTTAAAACCCTTAATAGATCAAGCTTATGCTGAATTAGGCTATGAAGATAGTGACTTTACTGAAACATTACAGCAGGCAATAACACGAGTTTTAGATATGGAGATACCTAAGGAAACGTTAAAAGTTGTCCGCCCCAGTGTGATGTATAAATTTAAAGATCCTAGGATAGAAGCATTAGATGATAGTGATAAATTATTATTGCGCTTAGGTAAAGAAAACTTATTAGTGATAAAGTCTGTGCTGCTAGAAATTAGTGATAAATTAGCGCGACAAAGTGCCAAAAAGTAATGTTTTTAGCACCTAGTTCGTATATAAAACAGTAATAAATAGAATATGTTAATAAAAAAACTTGCCGAGAACGTACCTCAAACGAATAATAAATTTTCTCAATGGCTTGGTAAAACTATATTGCAATTACTTGGCTGGAAAATAGTTGGTCAGTTTCCACAACGTGCAAAGTTTTTAGTGGCTGTTGCACCACATACTTCTAACTGGGATTTTGTTATTGCGGTTGCGGCTATGTTAGCAATACAAATTAAAATTCGTTTTCTTGGTAAAAATGCATTGTTTTTTTGGCCATTTAAAATTTGGCTTAATCATATTGGTGGTATTCCTGTTGAACGTAATAGCCGTCATGGCGTAGTTGAACAAATGGTGGCTTTATTTAATAAAAATGAGCAATTGGTATTGGCTATTGCACCAGAAGGGACACGTCGTAAAACGAAACAATGGAAAAGTGGTTTTTTGCATATTGCTCACCAAGCACAAATACCTGTGGTGCCTTTAAGCCTAGACTTTACTAAAAAAGAGATATCGGTACATGCTGAGGTTTTTATTCAGGCTGATATAGAACAAGAATTAGTGCGGTTCAAAGACATATTTATCAATATTACCCCCAAAAATCCACAAAACCGCTGATTGTTTGTTGTTTATTGTTTTTGGTGCTTGTTTGAAAAAACAACAGTTGAACTGATTTTTAAAACAAGTGCTTGCATCCTTAGCGGTGATTAGCGATAATTCGCGCCGCTTTCACGATAAAGCTATTTATTAGGTTGTTCTTGCATTCTTGCGTTATAGGTAAGTAGGTAAGTTGATAAATAGTTAAATAATTAGAAAGCTTGCCTATGGTGACTCTTTCGGTCCCTTCGCAATGATACTCTGTGAACTCGGCCAGATCCGGAAGGAAGCAACCGCAGCAGACGACTCATGTGCCGGAGTGCGGCTGAGAGAGTTGCCACCCAACTTCTCTCTGCTATTTTTCATTTAATTACAATGATTTAATCGTAATGACTTAATCGTTTGGATTTGATTTCATAAACTCAATCGCTTTATTATAAGCAACGGTTACTTTTCCCTGCATTTCAAAACGTTCTGAAGCGGGTAAATAAAATGACATATCCACTTCATGTCTTATATAGCGCGTTGGTAATTGATTCAGCACTACACAGGTTAAATCCGCGATAAATTCAGTCTCATATTTTTCTTCTACTTTGAGCTCTTTAAATAAATCGAGCACTAATTTTTCATAATAGTTATGTATATCGTCAGAAATTCTCATTAGGCTATCCCATTCTTGTTCATTTTTGTTATGTTTGATTATTGAATATAAATTATGGGACTCATCAAACCAAGGTAACAGATAGAGTATTTGTAGGTCGGGCTTCAGCCCGTCAAATATAGATTGATGGCCTAAAGGCCAACCTACAAGTGTTACCCTAAAATATAGCTATTTGACCAGTCC
>JAESPQ010000090.1 GCA_016765535.1 Alteromonadaceae bacterium
CAAGACGCTTATGATCTTTGGCATGCTAAACAAGGTTTAAATTTAGCTAATGTTCAAACAATTAATTTTGCTGTGGCGTAATTAAGCAATTGTGTTTTTTAAGTATAAACAGAGTGTTTTAAAGTTTATTTGTGGTTTAATAAAAATAATGAGAAGTATTGGCTTAATTTTTCAGGGCACGAGTAATATTAATAAATTTTTTTCATTTTAAAGTGCAAAAAATAGAATTGAAACTCAAAACCATGAAATATTATACATGGAAATACACGATAATTTCTATAACAAAAAAAGAGGGGGACTATTTAGCCTATAAAGTTGACGGCATAAATGCCGATCTACATTTAACGTCATAATATCCCCTCTTCGCGCAACGAATTTGAGCTAAAGCGAAAAGCCTTGGCGCGGGGTAGTTAATTCTTTTTGTTGTGTAACTTATCACAATAAAATTTCATCATTGTTAATGACACTTCTCAATTTTTTAGCGGCTTCCACTTCTCTTATTTCATAAACTTGCCATATTAGTGAAACCTAACTGTCACATTTTCCCCGTAAAATCCAAATCAATTAAATACTAAACAGTTTTATAAGGTTTGAAAATGAAACTCTCTCAACTCGCGCAAGCAAGCATGTTTTTAATGGTAGGGGCATTAAGTGTTTCTGCTTATGCTCAAGACAAGCAATTGAGCCAAGTGGTAAAAGCTGGTGAACAAATCAATCAATCTGCGGCTAAATCTCAACATCGCGTTGATAATTTAAATGACAAAGTTCAAAGTAAATTACAAAAATTTAAAGCCGTTAATAAAGAAATTGATGGTTTAAATGTGTATAACCAACAAATGCAGGCGCAAATTAATAATCAGCTTACTGAATTATCGCAAATAGCGAAGTCTATGACACAAGTGAGTGTTATGGAGCGTCAAATATCACCGTTAATGGCGCGCATGATCACCTCACTTGAAGACTTCGTTAGCCTAGATATTCCTTTTTTACCGAAAGAGCGTAGTCAACGTTTAGCCAGTTTAAAAACGATGATGGCGCGTGCTGATATTGCGGTATCAGAAAAGTTTCGCCGAGTGCTTGAAGCCTATCAAGTTGAAGTGGATTACGGTAGAACTATTGAAGCTTATAGTGGTTTATTAACCCTTGACGGTAGTGAACGTGATGTCGATTTTTTACGTATAGGTCGGGTTAGTTTTATCTATCAAACCCGTGATGGCAGCAAATTAGGTTTATGGGATAAGCAAGCAAAAAGTTGGCAAGAACTACCACAAAGTTATCGTTTAGCTGTTAATAAAGGCTTACGTATTGCCCGTAAACAACTAGCCCCTGACTTAATTATGGTGCCATTAGCAGCTAATGCTTCTTAAGCCCTTCTTGCGATTTAAAGGAAATACCTAATGAAAAACATAATATCAAATAACCTCCTAAAACAATCTTTGCAAGCGGTAGCTATTATTGCTTTGGTGATCAGCGCCAGTTCAGTTATGGCAAAAACGCCAACAAATCTTGATGATTTACTCGCACAACTAGCGCAAGGGAAAATTGCTCAAAGCCAACAAAATAAACAACGTGAAGCTGAATTTTCCGCGAAAGTAAATCAACAAGGTCGCTTACTTAAAAAAGCAGAAAACAAACGTAATACTGCAGTTAAATTAAGTGAGCAGTTAGAAGCAACCTTTCAAAATAATGAAATTTCTCTTGCTAATAAAAGTGATGCTTTAAATAAACGTTTAGGTGAACTTAAAGAATTATTTGGTGTGTTACAACAAGTGGCTGGTGATACTAAAAGTAAATTTCAAACCTCTGTCGTGTCAGCGCAAATTCCTAATCGCGGTGAATTTTTAGATAAATTTGCTAAAAGTATGGGTTCAACCTCAAAACTTGCTTCAATTGACGATATTGAACGCTTATGGTTTGAATTACAGCGAGAAATGACCGAAAACGGTAAAGTTGCTACTTTTACTCGTGAAGTGGTTGCCGCCGATGGTACGCGTAAACCTGCTGAAGTTATTCGTGTGGGTGGTTTTAATTTAGTGTCTAATGGTAAGTACCTTGAATATATTGACGAAACAGGCTCCGTTGCCGAATTAATGCGTCAGCCGTCAAGTCGTTACCTTGCAACCGCGCAAGATTTATCAGACAAACCACAAGGTGTTATTCCTTTTGCGCTTGACCCAACAGGTGGTTCAATTTTAAGTTTGTTAGTACAAGCGCCTAATACTCAAGAGCGTATTGAGCAAGGTGGTACTGTAGGTTATGTTATTATAGCGATAGGTTTAGTCGGTTTAATTATTGCTATAGAGCGTTTTATTCGCTTAATGGTCATGGGACGTAAAGTTAATCGTCAACTTAAAACAGAAAAAGCATCTGCGGATAATCCATTAGGTCGAGTGATGCTGGTTAAAGAGCAAAATCCTGATTTAAATGATGAAACATTAGAGCTTAAACTCTCAGAATCCATTTTGCGCGAGGTACCTAAAATTTCCAGCAAGTTAACCTTGATCAAAATAATTTCAGTCGTCGCGCCGCTTATTGGTTTACTCGGTACCGTAACGGGAATGATTAATACTTTCCAAGCGATCACTTTATTTGGTACAGGCGACCCTAAATTAATGGCTGGCGGTATATCGCAAGCATTAGTGACTACCGTATTAGGCTTAGTGGTGGCTATTCCTATGGTGTTTATTTTTGCATTATTAAATTCACGCAGTCGCTCCATTATTAATATTTTACAACAACAAAGTACGGGCATTATTGCTGAACGAGCAGAGCAGGGAGCTTAACTGATGAATACGCTTATCGATATGCTAAATAATATCCGCGAGTTTATGGATACGGGCGGTCAAGTGTTAAGCGTTATTGCGATTGTTATTTGCTTTATGTGGTTACTTATTTTTGAACGTTTTTTATTTGTTTTTAAGCATTATCGCACGATTAAAAAACAATTAAAAATGACATGGATGCAGCGCGCTGAGCGCTCATCTATTAAAGCGGAACAAATTCGTGAAGCGTTAATATCGCGTGGTGCAGAACAATTACAAAAAAACTTACCCTTAATTCAAGCATTAGTGGTGTTATGTCCCTTGTTAGGTTTATTGGGTACGGTAACCGGCATGATTGAAGTATTTGATGTGATGTCTATTTCGGGGAGCGGTAATGCACGTTCAATGGCTTCGGGTGTGTCTCGCGCTACTATTCCAACGATGGCAGGTATGGTTGGGTCGTTATCAGGCGTTTTTGCGGCAACTTGGTTAAGACGTAATGCTAAGCGTGAAGCTGAATTGTTAGAAGACAGTATGCCGATGGCACATTAAATAAAGCTGTGTAGGTAGAGGCAAGTATACCTATATTTAGCTTTGTAGGTCGTCCCGAGCACCGCGAGGCGCGACAAAGAAAATTAAAATATTAAAGAGAGAAAAATTATGCGTTCACCCTTAACTAAAGTGGTACAAGAACAAAATGAAAGTGAAGAAATTGATATGACACCGATGCTTGATGTGGTGTTTATTTTATTAATATTCTTTATCGTTACCGCGTCGTTTGTTAAAGAATCTGGTATCGACGTTAATCGCCCCGAAGCGGCAACGGCAACCAAAAAAGCTCGCGCTAATATTTTAGTGGCCATTAGCGACAAAGGTGAAATTTGGATCAATAAACGTCATGTTGATATTCGTAGTGTGCAAGCAAATATTGAACGTTTAAAAGCCGAGAATCCACAAGGGACAGTGGTTATTCAAGCGGATAAAAAATCGACCACCGAGACTTTGATCAAAGTGATGGATGCAGCACGATCAGCAGGTGTTTATGATGTTTCTATTGCGGCACAAGAGGTTTAAAATGTCAACTGCAACCGAACCAACGGATCAAATTAGCAGGCAAGCCAGTAAACAAATAATTCGTTATGCCATTGCTTTAGTCTTAGCACTAGCAACAACATTTATTATTTTATGGGCGATGCAAACGCTTATTGCAGGTGGTAATAATGCCATGTCTGAACCAGCTAAAGGTAATGTGCTTGATTTTATTCGTTTAAAAAAAGAGCAGGCGATCACTAAAAAAGATCGCAAACCACGTAAACCACCTAAACCGAAAGAGCCGCCGCCGCAATTAAGCCAACCGCAAATGCAACAGTCAAATCCTAATGCGAACGCGATCAGCACTAATTTTTCTACCGATGTACAAGCCGATGTCGCTTTAGCGGGTGGGTTAAATTTATCAACAGGTGATGGCGATTATTTACCGATAGTAAAAGTAGCGCCTATTTATCCACGACGTGCGCAATCTCGTGGTATTGGCGGTTATGTCATTGTCGAATTTACCGTCAGTAAAAATGGCTCAGTGGTAAACCCAAAAGTAATTGAAGCTAAACCCGAAGGTGTTTTTGAGCAGTCAGCGATGAATGCCGTACTTAAATTTAAGTATAAACCGCGAGTGGTTGATGGTGTCGCTATGAGCGTTACTGGCGTACAAAACAAAATAAGCTTTGAAATTGACGGTTAAAGCATAAGGAGAATTAACAATGTTTATCAATAAACAGTTATTGTCGATAGTGGTACTTGGCGCATTGTCGCTCAATGTTACTTTATTTTCAAATAAGGTGGTAGCGGCAGAAAAAGAGTCCGTGACAAAGCGTCAATCGGTAAAAGTACCGGCAATGCGCAATCGTGTTTATGCACAATTAGCACGAGCGCAAAAGTTAGCCGATGACGGTGACAAAATAGCAGGTTTTGATGTACTTGATGATGTTAAGGACAGTATTGATAGCTTAAACAGTTATGAAAAAGCGATGTTGTGGAATTTTTATGGCTTTATGTATTATGCTAATGACGACATCGACAATGCAATTGACAGCTTTCAGCAGTTAATTGCGCTACAAGCTATTCCACAGTCTTTATATTTATCTACTTTGTATTCGTTAACACAATTAGCCATGCAGCAGCAGCATTATTCGCAAGCATTAGCCTTTTTACAGCAATGGAAAGCAAATAATGCTAAAAAAATAACGGCAAGTCAGCAAATATTGTTTGCGCAAATTTATTATCAAACTAAGCAATATAAGCAAAGTGTAACTTATATTAATAGCGCTATTTTAATGGTTGAAAGTAAAAATAAAATAGCGAAAGAAAATTGGTTAGTATTACAACGCGCTGATTATTATGCGCTTAAACAGCCAAAACAAGTGACTAAGGTATTAGAAAAATTAGTGCGTTTATATGACAAAGCACAGTATTGGTTACAACTGTCAGCCATGTACGGTGAGATAGGTCAAGAGGATAAACAGCTAGCGGTGATGGAAGCGGCTTATCAAGCGGGATATGTTACTAAAAGCAATGATATAACTTCATTGGCGCAAATGTACTTATATCATGGTGCGCCATATAAAAGTGCGGCGTTATTAGATGAAGCCTTGGCGAAAGGTACAGTAAAGGCTGAACAAAAATATCTTAATTTATTAGCACAATCTTATTTAGCAGCGAAAGAACCGGCAAAGGCTATTCCTGTTTTACAGCAAGTAAGTAAAATTGTGGATACGGGTAAATTTGATGCGCAATTGGCACAAACCTATTTAAACATGGAACAATGGCAACAAGCGATAAAGTTTGCTGAAAAAGCAATACAACGTGGTGGTTTTGGTCAGCTTGGTACTACGTACCTAGTACAAGGAATGGCGCATTTTAATTTACAGCAATTTGAGCCGGCATTAACTGCTTTTACTCACGCTGAAAAGATTAATAATAGTAAAAAAATGGCGCAACAATGGCGCAAATATGTTGTTCGAGAACAGGGCTACCAACAACGTTTAGCGCAAGTTAAATTAGCGCAACAAGAAAACAGTGAAAATCTATAGTACTTTTTAGAAGGTGTTTTTAGAATTTTTCATGTTTTTTTAGTTTTGTTTGATCTAAGACTAAAATAGCATTAACAATTGTTAACATTGAGTGGTAAAATGCGCACAAATTTTAACACTCAATGTTAAGCGATATACCATATTATGATCACCACGATTATTATAGCGTTAGTTATTATCAGTTTTATTATGATAGTGACCGAAGATATTATTCATATCAATAAAGCAAAAACCACCTTGTTTTTCGGCACCCTTTGTTGGGTTTTAGCTTATATGTTCCCGGTTAATCAAGAAACAACCACCGAAATAAATCATCAATTTAATGAAAATTTATTAGAAATAGCCACGCTTTGGTTGTTTTTAATGTCTGCGATGACGTTTGTGGCTTACTTAAATAGCAAAGGCTTTATTTCTGCGGTGGTGCAACGAATTTTGCCCCGTAAAGTGTCTGAGCGTGGTTTAATGTTTGTCATTGCTATTTTCGCTTTTACCTTCTCATCATTTGCCGATAATGTTACCGCAACATTGGTGTCTATTGCGGTGGTGGTGAATTTACAACTTGATGTTAAAAAACGCTTGAAATATGCTACCTTAATTATTTTTGCGGTAAACAGTGGTGGTGTATCCCTGATCACCGGTGATGTTACCACCTTAATGATATTTTTAGCGGACAAAGTCACCATCGCTAACTTACTTGTTTTGGTCATACCTTCTTTGTTTGGCGTGTTAACGTTAGCGACGTTATTGTCGTTAACAATGAAAGGTCATGTTGAATTAGAGCAGACAAGGATAAAAATTGAAAAAACAGATATTACTATCGCCCTTATTTTTGTTTGTACTATTGGTGGCACTTTATTAGCCAATGTGCTGTATCAAATTCCACCAGTATTAAGTTTTTTGTTTGGTTTATCAACGGTGTTTTTAGTGGCGAACTTTTTACAGCGCAAAAAGAATCAAGATGTGATGCACTATATTCGTGAAATTGAATTTGACGCGTTGTTATTTTTCTTAGGGGTTCTGCTATTAGTAGGTATATTGAAACAAATTGGTGTTTTAAGTAGCTTTACTGTGCTATATCAAAATTTACCTGCCCTAGAGGTTAATTATTTAGTCGGTTTTATGTCATCAGTTATTGATAATGTGCCATTAACGGCTGCGCTTTTAAAAGCTGATGTAGATATGAAAGTTACCGAATGGTTAATGTTAACTTATGCTACTGGTGTTGGTGGTTCTATTTTAGTGATTGGCTCTGCAGCAGGTGTTATCGCCATGAGTAAAGTCAAAGGGCTTAACTTTGTTAGCTATATGCGTAATGTCTTTTATCTGATATTTTCTTATACCGTTGGCTATATCGGCGTTTATTTTGCGTCGACCTGGTATTTAGGCTAGTTACTGAAACAAGTTCAGTATGACAAAATTGTAGGAGGGAATTTATCCCCGAACAATCTAATGTACTAATCGTCATCCTGACGAAGGTCAGGATCTGATTAAGCTAGAGACTAAATAGTTTTATAGGCTATCTACTCACATCCACCATTAAATCATCGGCTAAATTCTCTAGTGCGCCGATTAACTCGTCAATATTAGCGTCATTTACGGCAACGGTTGCCTTGGCGCTAAACATAAGTTGTCCGCTATGCGGTGCATTGTTTTGACGACTGACTAATTTTAGTAAGTTACCATTATTATGGTGAATAACCGACGAAATATCTTGTACTATGCCCGCACGATCATTCGCGGTTAATTCTAAGACTATGGTTTCTTGTGTTTTTTCTTCTGCCATAGCGGCAATAGCGACTTGGGCATTCATACCGTCAATGGCTTTTATATCATCAATTAACGCTTGGCTGTTTTTTTCTGCAACAGCAATTTCAATAATACCTGCAAAAAAACCTGACAAGTTGTGCATACTGCTTGATTGCCAGTTACCTTGGTACTGTTTAACTATATTGGAAAGGTTATTAACTATGCCCGTGCGATCTGGGCAAATAAACGAAAATACAAGGTGTTGCATATTTGATCCTTGATTGAAAAATAGTGAAAATACTTAATTTTTACTTAGTTGTGATAATTCTTTATTAAGTTGGCTGTCATCACCTAAATTAAGTTCTACTAAACGACGTAAGTGAGTAATACTGTCAATATCAATAGCATTACACTGTAATCCCATTTCATCAGGGGTTTCGTGTACGACGGCAATATGCATTAACACTTGTGTTTCGTCACTGTCATTTAATGAAAAGCTTAATTCACCTAATTGACCTTTTAATGAACTTTGATGTTCTGGCGTTTTAATTAATGCACCATTAAGCGATATATCGTGAATAGATATAGGGTAATCTTGTTCAGCAACCGTTAATGTCGCTTTGATCGAAAATAGTATTCGCGTAAATTGACGTCGATTTGGCTTTTCCATTAGACAACTTAATTTTTAAATGATGGTATATATTTAGCATAGTATTAGATGAAAAAAAAGCACTCTAAGGTGCTTAATTAATTGGTTTATTTTTGTTGTTAACTTTTATTACTTATTTTAACCTCGAATTACTTTTGCATACGCTTATATTTAATGCGATGTGGTTCGTTTGCTTGTGCGCCAAGCGTTTTTTTCAACCATTCGTCGTACTCAGTAAAGTTACCCTCAAAAAAGTTAACTTGGCCTTCATCACGATAATCAATTATGTGGGTGGCAATTCTATCTAAAAACCAGCGATCATGCGAAATAACCATAACACAGCCCGGAAATTCTAATAATGCTTCTTCAAGCGCACGTAAGGTTTCTATATCTAAATCATTAGTGGGTTCATCAAGTAACAATAAATTACCGCCCACTTTAACTAATTTAGCTAAATGTACACGATTACGTTCTCCGCCCGATAAGTCTTTTATAAATTTTTGTTGATCGTTACCTTTAAAATTAAAACGACTCACATAAGCGCGACTAGGTGTTTGATAGGTACCAATTTCTAAAATATCGTGACCTTCTGATATTTCTTGATATACGGTATTGCTACCATCCATGTCGTCTCTAAATTGGTCAACGCTGGCAAGTTTCACTGTTTCGCCTAAGGTTACGCTACCACTGTCAGCTTGTTCAGTCCCTGACATTATTTTAAATAGCGTTGATTTACCTGCACCATTAGCACCGATAATACCAACAATAGCGCCTTTAGGAATGCTAAAACTTAAATCGTCGATTAATACTCTGTCACCAAACGATTTAGTTAAGTTAGTTACATCAACTACTTTGTCACCCAAGCGTGGTCCAGGTGGAATATAAAGCTCATTGGTTTCGTTACGTTTTTGATGCTCTTGGCTGTTAAGTTCTTCAAACCGAGCCATACGTGCTTTGCTTTTTGCTTGGCGGCCTTTAGGATTTGAGCGTACCCATTCAAGTTCATGTTTAATGGTTTTTTGTAGTGCGCTTTCGCTTTTACTTTCTTGTTCAAGACGAGTGTTTTTTTGTTCTAGCCAAGATGAATAATTGCCTTCCCATGGAATACCATAACCGCGATCTAGCTCTAAGATCCAACCTGCTACATTGTCTAAAAAGTATCTATCATGGGTAATGGCAACCACAGTGCCAGGGTAGTCATGTAAAAAGCGCTCTAACCAAGCAACTGATTCTGCATCTAAATGGTTGGTGGGTTCATCAAGCAATAGCATGTCTGGTTTTTGTAAAAGTAGGCGACATAAAGCGACACGACGGCGCTCACCACCACTTAATATTTGGATTTTTTGATCCCATTCGGGTAAACGTAACGCATCAGCAGCCCGTTCTAATACGTTATTTAGGTTGTGACCATCTTGAGCGTTAATAATGTCTTCTAGCTCACCTTGCTCTTTGGCTAGGGCATCAAAATCTGCGTCTGGTTCAGCATATTCAGCATAAACTTGGTCTAAACGTGACATCGCATCTTTGACTTCGCTAACCGCTTCTTCAACCACTTCACGTACGGTTTTGTTTTCGTCTAATTGTGGTTCTTGCGGTAAATAGCCAATTTTAGTACCCGCTAGCGCTTTGGCTTCACCTTCAAATTCGGTATCTAAACCAGCCATAATGCGAAGTAGAGTTGATTTACCACTACCATTTAATCCTAACACACCAATTTTTGCACCGGGGAAGAAAGACAAGCTAATATCTTTGAGAATTGTGCGCTTGGGTGCGACAATTTTACTGACGCGACTCATTGACATGATGAATTTATCTGGAAGTGGCTGAGCCATTATTGAGACCTTAAATGAATAAAATTATATTGTCCTATTCTAGGAGGGATACAGGTAGGCAGTCAACTTGGTTAAGCGGATATAAATAAAATAAACGTGGTTAAATTAATCTAAAAATAATTCTGTAGCGTTTTTGTGCTACACTTGTGCCTATTAAAGATAATAGGAGTCTACTATGGTAACGGTAACTAAAACAGAAATGGTTAGAGCAAGAGTATCGAGCCAATTAAAAAATGACTCAGAACAAGTATTACAGAAGTTAGGCATGAATGTTTCAGATGCTATTCGTATTTTTTTAACGCAAGTCTCATTACGTAATGAGTTCCCTATTGAGTTAAAAGTACCAAATAAAATTACGTTAAATGCTTTTGCTGAAGAAATTACTGATGATGTATATGAAACTGCTGATGATCTCTTTGCAGAGGTGATAGAAAGTGACACTAAGAATTAGGGTAAAAAATACGTTTAAAAAAGATTTAAAAAAAGCAATAAAAAATCCTAAACAAGATTCTGATTTATTAAAATCATTAATAAATAACGAGTTAATTTCGACAGGAACGGTACCTAAAAAATATCATCCACATTTATTGTCAGGCAATTGGAAGCCACATATGGAATGTCATATACAGCCAGATTTTTTATTAATATGGGATGTTGATTGGGATAATAATGAAATTATTTTAGTACGTTGTGGCTCCCATGCTGAATTGTTTGGTTAGCCTATCGTCGATAAATAATTACAAGTTAAGTTTATGCTTTTACTTCCAAACGCGTACGTTTGGGCCTTAACTAGTGTTAAGGTGATTTAGTTACTCTATTACGACCCTGTTCCTTAGTTGTATCACTTGTTGAACAGCTAAAAAAGCCAGCATTTTAGTGCTGGCTTTTTTAGGTAAAGAGGAAAAACTAACTTAATTGGTGTTTTCTGCGCATTACTGAGAAGTACAATAATGGAATAACCACCAGTGTTAATATGGTTGAAATTAATACGCCAAAAATCAAACTCACCGCTAAACCATTAAAAATAGGGTCATCTAAAATGAATACTGCGTCTAATATTGCCGCAATAGCGGTTAAAATAATTGGACGTGCGCGAGTTGCGGCGGCATCTATTACAGCATTACGTAAATCCATACCTTCTTTTAAACGTAAATTAATAAAGTCTACTAATAATATGGAATTACGTACTATTATGCCAGCAAGTGCAATCATGCCTATCATTGAAGTTGCCGTAAATTGAGCACCTAATAACGCATGTCCAGGCATAATGCCAATTAATGTCATTGGGATCGGCGCCATAATAACCAAGGGCATGGCGTAAGATCTAAATTGACCGACAATTAATAAAAATATCACAATTAAGCCAACACCATAAGCAATGCCCATATCGCGGAAGGTTTCATAGGTTATCTGCCATTCACCATCCCACTTGATACTATTTATATAAGGGTTGTCTGGTTGACTAGTTAGTGCTTGTTCTAGCTCAGGATATTGCTCGCTGATATTTGCCATCGTTGAAAACATCGCATAAAGCGGGCTGTCGGTAGTACCAACGCCATCGGCAGTTACATAAACTACGGGTAGTAAGTCTTTGTGATAACGTGTTTTTTCTAGTGTGGTTTCTTCTACATGGACTAAATCTCGAATAGGGACTAAAACACCACTAATGCTGCGTACTTTTAATTGTAAAAATTGTTGCGGAGAAATTTTATCTTTATTACTAAAACCTAAACGTACTGGAATAGGGTAGCGCGCCGTATCGCTGTGTAAATAGCTTGCATCTTCACAACCTAATGCTGTCGTCATTGCCGATACTATTGAAGCTTGTGATACGCCTAAATGTGCGGCTTTTTCTCTATCAATATGTACTATAAAGCGTGTGGTTTCGGCTTCAATGGTATCGTCAAGATCAACAATAGCATCAACTTTGGCAAACTCTTGTTTGATTTTTTTAGCAAATTTAATTTGTTCTGGATAATTTTGACCATAAATCTCTGCAACAACAGGCGCAAGTACTGGCGGTCCAGGCGGTACTTCAACAATTTTTATATTAGCGTTATATTTCTTGCCTATCTCTTGTAGTGGTTTGCGTACCGATAAAGCGATTTCATGACTGTTGCGATCACGTTTTTTAATATCTTTTAAGTTCACTTGTAAGTCACCCATGTGTGCAGCAGAGCGTAAATAGTATTGGCGTACTAAACCATTAAAATTAATGGGTGCAGCGGTGCCAGCGTAACTTTCAATATCGACAATTTCATCAATTGATTGTAAATAGACGGCAAGTTCATCTAATACACGGTTAGTGGTTTCGAGTGTTGTACCTTCGGGCATGTCGACAATCACTTGAAATTCTGATTTGTTATCAAAAGGGAGCATTTTCATGACTACATCTTGTGTAGCAACTAATACCATAGAACCCATAATTAAGGCGACTAAAGAAAAGTACATTAAATGGCGTTTTTTTGCCGCTTTATTACCATATAAAAAAGGTGTCATTATGGTTGAAATAATACGATGAAAACGGGAGTTTATTGCTTTTTCTTCGGCTTCTTCTTTTTCAGCGCTTAATGTTGATGCACTCGTTTTTGAATTTTTATTTTTATTTAGCTTTTCATTCTTCTTCTCATTAGCAGGTTGATGATTTTTTAATACTTTATAGGTTAACCAAGGGGTAAAAATAAAAGCGATCAACAATGATAAAAACATTCCTGCGCTGGCATTAATAGGAATAGGGCTCATGTAAGGTCCCATTAAACCACTGACAAATGCCATGGGTAATAGCGCGGCAATAACGGTAAATGTTGCTAAAATAGTAGGGCCGCCTACTTCGTCAACGGCAACTGGAATGGCTTCTTTTAATGACTGTTTACCAAGCTTCATGTGGCGGTGAATGTTTTCGACCACCACAATGGCATCATCTACTAATATGCCAATAGAAAATATGAGAGCAAATAAAGAGACGCGATTAATGGTAAAACCAAATGCCCAAGAGGCAAAGAGGGTCGCCATTAAGGTAACAATAACCGCCGCACCAACGACGATGGCTTCATGTTTTCCTAGTGATGCCCACACTAATAAAATTACCACAAAAGTAACTAAAAATAATTTTTGAATTAAGTGGTTCGCCTTGTCGTTGGCTGTTTTTCCGTAATCACGGGTAGTAGTTATTTTAATGTTTTCAGGAATATAAGTATTGCGTAGTTGGCTAAGGCGATTATTTACTGCATTAACTACATCGGCAGCATTAACTCCTGCTTTTTTAGCAATAACGATAGTAACCGCGGGTTCTGCTATGCTAAGTTGATTATTAGCGGTAGTTGTTTGGCTATGTCCATGATAAATTTGTACAATATTTTTAGGCGTATCACCCGTGCGGGTAATGTTGGCAACATCACTTAAAAATACTGGGGCATTGTTGTTCATACCTACGACTAAATTTTTTAATTCGCTAGTGCTGGTTAAATAAGCACCCGCTTGTACTGAAACTTGTTTATCACCTGCAACAGTACTGGCTGAATTTGCAGTAACATTGGTGGCATTTAAGGCATTACGTAAATCATTAAAACCAATATTTAAGGCGGCCATTTTTTGGGGATCTAAGGCAACTTTTACTACATCGTCAGGAGCACCTATTGTATAAACATCATTAGTACCTTTAATACGTTTTAGTTCAGCTTCAATGGAATGAGCAACTTTGGCCAAATTGGTACGATCAATTAAAGTCTCTTTACCGCTTAACGTTAATGACATAATAGGTACATCATCAATACCCTTAGGTTTTACAATAGGCTGCATTACTCCAAGGTTTGTAGGTAACCAATCTTGGTTAGAATAAAGTTTGTTGTATAAGCGTACTAAGGCATCGGTACGAGATTCCCCAACTTTAAACTGCACTGATAATATTGCCATACCGGGCATAGAGGCTGAATATAAATGATCAAGACCTTGGATTTCAGACAATACACTTTCGGCAGGCGAAGCGACTAAAGACTCTACTTCTTGCGCAGAAGCACCTGGATAGGCAATAAAGACATTAGCAAAAGTAACATCGATTTGTGGATCTTCTTCTTTTGGGGTCACTACGGTAGCAAAAATCCCCATTAAGACTAAAACTATGGCTAATAGCGGAGTTATTTGAGCAGTAAAAAATGCTTTTGCAATACGGCCAGAGATCCCTAATGGAGCGTTGTTATTAGCAGGGTTAGGTGACGTTTTTGATGTGGAATTAGTTGAATTACTCACTATTTCACCTCTGCACTTGTCTTGTTTGCTGAAATTAACATAGTTATTACCGATGTAGGATTGGTGATCACAGTTTCGTTAATTGATAACCCTGCTAATATCTCAACAAAATCACCCTCAATACTGTCACCTTCTCTTACTTGACGTAGATGAATACGTCCTTTTTTATCTTGTACATAAACACCGCGTAACTCAGAACGTTTAATTAATGCTGAACTAGGAATGACTAAAGCCGTACGTGTTCCTATTTTAAAATAAGCTTTTAAATACATGCCAGGATACAAGTTTTTATTTTCTTTAGGTAAAGCAATGCGTACTTTAAATGTTGAGCTTTGCGGTGAAGCATAGGCATAAAATTTTATCTCATTATCTTGCTGTACAAATTTTTCACCATTAGGGAGTATAATTTTGGCTTTAGAAAATTGTTTAACTTGTTTAATATCACGTTGTGGAATTTGGCTAATAACACGTAATTGATTTAATGAAGTGCCTGTAAATAAAGGAGTGCCAGGGGCAACAATTTCGCCTAAGTTTATATGTCGCTCTAATACGATGCCTGAATAGGGGGCTTTAATTATGGTATACCTTAATTGTTCTTTGGCACTATTTAATTGAGCATTAGCACCATCATAATTAGCTTTAGCGATGTTATAACGTGCTTTAGCATTGTCTAAGTCTTGTTGTGACGATAATCGTTTAGCAAAAATTTCTTTAATACGTTTTAAGCTCTTTGTGGCATCAACTAATTCTGCTTTTGTTGCTTTTAATGTTGCTTGTGCGCTTTTATAACTCGCTTGTTGATTATCATCTTTGAGTTTTAATAAAATATCACCAGCGTTAACAATATCTCCAGCATCAATAAATATATCGGTAATTTGTCCAGAAGTTTGTGCAGACAAGGTTGTTTGATTAATTGCTTCTACTTGCGCATCTAAAACAATGCTTTGGTCAATGGTCAGTTGTTGTACTGATGATGTTTTAATAGCCACTTGGTCTGCATAACTATTGCAACTTATGAGTATTAATATGGCCTGAATTGTTTTAATAAGTGTACGCATTGTTTTTCCTTTTTAAATTATGTTTAATTACATATTTTACTATGATGGTTATACAAAATTAGTTATGTAAAGGTAATAGTATAGCTAAATATTTAATTAGAACAAGCTAATTTAACGATTGCTAATATTTATTTATGAATACCTATTAGCTTTTATTTAATCTTTGTCTGTGCTGTTTAGCTAAAATGGCTAAAATGTCTCGCCAAGTTAAAATTCCTACCGCTTTGCCAGCACCGTCAACAATAGGTAAGCAAGAGACTTTATGATCATGAAACTTTAAAATAGCATCATAAATACTCATGTCTGGTGTTGCGGTAATTAAATTACGTGACATTATTTGATGTGCTTTTTGGTGTAATAATGAAATATCTGCTTGAGTTTCTTTACGTGTACCAATATTAGGGCTTAAATGTTTATATAAATCTGAAATAGTAAGCACACCGACTAAATTTTTCTTTTCTGTTACCAATAAATGATGAATGCCATGTTTAGTGAATATTTCTTGTGCTTTTTCTAAATCATCATCCATATCGACACATAATAAATTAGATGACATTAAATGTTGTAGAGACATAATTTTTATTACCTCGTATAGCTAAAACAACATAAATTTAAACGCATGTTTAAAAAAGTTCGTTTTTCACTATTAATTCTGCTAACTTGCTACTTACATTAATTCTTCAGTTAGGAAATTTCAATGGCAGACAATTTATATTCTCCCGCTTATGATCAAGATCAAATTGCTCAATTTGATAAACTTTTTGTTAATCAAAAGGCTGAATATAAAAAGTCGCCTTATCCTAGCTTAGCAGAGCGGCAAAAAGATCTCGCCTTATTAAAACAAGCAGTATTAGATTATCAAGAGAGAATTATTGTTGCCATGAATGAAGATTTTGGTTGCCGTAGTAGCGATGACACTAAATTAGGTGATGTATTAGCAACCATTATGGGCATTAATTATGCGAGTAAAAAGTTAAAAAAATGGATGAAACCGTCTAAGCGCCATATCGGTGTATTATTTCAACCAGCAAAAGCTTATGTAATGTATCAACCATTAGGTGTAGTTGGCATAGTAACGCCGTGGAATTATCCACTATTTTTATCTATTGGTCCGTTAACTTTAGCATTAGCAGCAGGTAATAGGGTAATGATCAAAATGTCTGAATTTACTCCTGCTACTAATAAAGTGATTAATGAAATGATCGCGAGTGTATTTTCAACCGATAAAGTGGCTGTTATTGATGGTGGGCCAAGTGTTGCGGCACATTTTACCCAACAAGCCTTTGATCATTTACTTTTTACTGGCTCTACTCGTGTTGGTAAAATAGTTATGGCAGCAGCAGCACAAAATTTAACTCCAGTTACTTTAGAATTAGGCGGTAAATCGCCCACAATTATTGCTGATGATGTGACTATTGATGATGCCGTATCACGTTTTATTTTAGCTAAAACGCTTAATGCAGGGCAAACCTGTGTTGCCCCTGATTATATTTTATGTCCTGAAAATAAAGTTGATGAATTAGTAGCAAGTTGTAAAAAGCAATTTAATCGTATGTACCCTAATTTTAGTGATAATGGCGATTACGGCAGTATCATTAATGAACAGCAGTTTCAACGTTTACAAACATGGTTAGCTGATGCAATAGCTAAAGGAGCAAAATCAACCCCATTAGCAAATGTTAATAAAGAGCAATGTAAACAACCACGGAAAATGCCACTAACTATGGTCACTAATGTTAATGACGATATGCAATTAATGCAGGACGAAATTTTTGGCCCATTATTACCTATTGTCGGTTATAAATCATTAGAGGATGCAATTACTTATATTAATGACCGCCCACGCCCATTAGCGCTATATTTGTGTAGCCATAATGAGAATACACAGCAGCAAGTCTTACAGCAAACTCATGCGGGCGGCGTGTGTATTAATGACGCGGCAATACAAGTTGCGCAAGACGATATGCCCTTTGGTGGTATAGGGCCTTCGGGCATGGGGCATTATCATGGGCATGAAGGTTTTTTAACCTTCTCTAAAGCAAAATCAGTCTTGATCAAAGGGAAAATGAATACCTCGAAAATGGCATTTCCACCTTATGGTAAATTAGTACACAAACTTATTTATAAGCTGTTTTTACGTTAACCTTTTTGAATTTGTATAATAAGTTTTACGACAATTAAGTCGTTATACTCGAACCATATTTTTTATAATTTATAAGAGCACAACATGAATACCAAATTATATAAACGAGTGCTTGCGCTCACTGATAACTTAATGGCGGCTGATCAAGAAAATAATCAAACTAAATTTGATGGTTATTATGTAGAGTTAAAGCAATTGTGTGAAGAAAATGAAAATACGGCTAAAGATCATCCCGTACAATGGGAAACCCTTGCTGATCTTACCAACGACTTAGCCTTAGCGGTTACTATTTATGAACGTGCTTTAGTTAAAGCAGAAGCGATTAATGATAAAGACTTTCGTTCATCTATTGGTTATTCAATTGCGGCACTAAAAGTTGAGTTAGATGATAAAAAAGGTGCCATTGAACATTTAGAAAAAGCTAAAATTAGTTGTAATAAAATTATTGATAAAGAATTAAAAGCGGAGATCCATGATTTATTAGAAAAGCTGAAAAATTCATAAGCGTTATTTACTAATAAACAAGTATTCAAAGGTCATTATTATCGAGTGTTAGTGATTATTTACTTTTCTTATAAATAATCACAGACTCTTAAGTTGAATATGATAAAATTTAAGCTTATCTAAAGTTTATCGTGAAGAATTAACTCAAATGTCAGCCCAACAATTATTAGCGCCAATTCTAAATTTTCTGCAATGCTCAACGCCGCAAGCTTGGCTCGATGAAGCGAAAAAACCTGAAAACCTCAAGATAATTTTAATTGATCACCTGCTATGCGAGCTGAAAGCAGCACAGTCAGCAATGTTTTTAATTCGTAAATATGCGGTTGATAAGCAAAGTAATACTGTTTTGTTGGAATGGTTTAAGCCATACGAAAATTTTGCTTATCGTAAAGAAGGCGATTTAGCTTCGCTTAAAGATAAAAATAAACTCTCAAAAAGTATTATTGCTAAAAATGATTCACCTTACGGAGCAGATCTTATTGATAAAATGGTTTTGTTAATTAAAGAAGAATTACATCATTTTTATCAAGTGTTAGAAATCATGGAAAATCGCGGTATTGCTTATGAAAATATTACCGCAGGACGATATGCTAAAGGTATGTTAAAGCATGTAAAAACTTATGAACCAGACGCTTTAGTCGATAAGCTGATTATTGGCGCTTATATTGAAGCGCGTTCGTGCGAACGTTTTGCCGCATTAGCACCGTTTGTTGATAAAGAGTTAGCGACTTTTTATATTTCATTATTACGTAGTGAATCGCGTCATTATCAAGATTACTTAACTTTAGCTGAGGAAATTGCACAAGAGTTTACTGCCAAACAAGGTAAGCAAAGTAAAAAATATATAGATGTTAGTATTAGAATTAAGTTTTTTGGCGAAATTGAAGCTGAGCTCATTCAATCTGCGGACGAAGAATTTAAATTTCATAGTGGAGTGCCTGTTAATAACGAGGCACCCGTTAACAGCTATGTATCTACTTAAAATGCGATTTTTAATATGATAGTTATTTCAAATACCGTTACTTTAGCTGATGAAGAAGTTGAATTAACCGCTATTCGCTCACAAGGTGCTGGCGGGCAAAATGTCAATAAAGTGTCTTCAGCAATTCATTTACGCTTCGATATTAAAGCATCGAGTTTGCCTGAATTTTATAAAGAGCGATTATTGGCATTAAAAGATAAACGCATTACTAAAGAAGGTATTTTAGTGATCAAAGCACAACAATATCGTACCCAAGAAAAAAACAGAGCGTCGGCATTAGAACGTTTAGTTGAATTGATAAAAAGTGCCACGGTTGTGCAAAAAGTACGCCGCGCTACCAAACCCACAAAAGGCTCTAAACTTAGGCGTTTAGCCAGTAAAACTAAGCGCAGCCAAGTTAAATCATTACGCGGCAAGGTTACGGATTAAAACTGAACGGCTTTAATTTGCTGTTATTTGTGACACATGAGTGATGATCCCCCCTTGTTATGCCTCTGTAGGTCGTCCCGAGCGTAGCGAGGCGCGACAACTATTGCGGTTAGCTAAACCCTTAAAATTTATTCCTCATAAAGTAAAAGGTTATTTGATCAAAATCAAATCCCCCTCAATCTCTTCATTACAAACCATAGCAAGCTACAAAAGCATGATCTTAGGCAATTTTATTTTTTTATAAGCTGTTAATTTAGTCATCAAATAAATGTTTGTAAATTATTGGTAATGATGATGTTTCAAAAAGCTATAACCTTAAAAAAAACACCAAAAATGATTACATACGCCATTAAAGTAAATGCTTTTATGTGGTTAGCAATAACAATTTTATTGTTATCTTCTATGAGTTCAACGGTATCAGCGCAAACCAATAAATTAACGGCTGAACGACAGCATGAATTATACAATATGGTGCGCCAAGATTGTGGTTCGTGTCATGGTATGACGTTAAAAGGTGGTTTAGGTAGCCCACTATTACCTGATGATTTAAAAAGTAAAAGTATCGATTTTATCACATTAACCATTCTTAAGGGGCGTCCAAATACAGCGATGCCACCGTGGAATGAAATAGTCACTAGAAATGAAGCTAGATGGATCGCACAGCAGCTTAAAAAAGGGGCATTTAAATGAAAAATAATTTTTTTAAAATAAACATTAGCGCGGGGATTTTAGTGCTATCAAGCTTGTTTTTAACGAGTTGCAGTAATATTAATACCATAACATCGGCAAAAAATAACAGCACAGTAGAAAAACCACTCAGAGCAACGGGTGATTTGGGGCTTATTATTGAACGCGCCACGGGACAAGTGTTAGTGATTAATAATACTCATAAAACGCGATTAGCAGAAATAAGTGGTTTAGGTGATTTATCACATGCTTCTATCGTGTATTCACGTGATCAGCGTTATGCCTATGTATTTGGTCGTGATGGCGGTTTAACCAAAATAGATATGCTTAAAGATAAAATTGCCAAACGTATTTTACAGTCGGGTAATAGTATTGGCGGCGCTATTAGCCAAGATGGTAAATTAATTGCGGTGTCTAATTATACCCCCGGTGGCGTTAAAGTTTTTGATGCACAAACACTTGAATTAGTAGCTAATATTCAAGCGACACAAATGCCTGATATGCCGCGTAATAAAGACGGTTCGATTAAACGCTCGAAAGTGGTGGGCTTGGTCGATGCACCAGAGCAACGGTTTGTTTTTAGCTTGTTTGATAGTGATGAAATTTGGGTGGCAGACTTTTCTAACTCAACCCCTAAATCTAAATATACGCTAAAAAAATTCACAAATATTGGTCGTGCACCTTATGACGGTTTAATTTCACCTGATGGTCGTTATTACATTGCGGGCTTATTTGGTGAAGATGGTATGGCATTACTTGATTTATGGCATGTAGAAAAAGGTGTTAAACGTATTTTAGACGGTTACGGTAAAGGCGAAAAAAGATTACCTGTGTATAAAATGCCACATTTAGAAGGTTGGACTATGGCGGGAGATTATGCTTTTGTACCCGCGGTTGGGGAGCATAAAGTATTAGTAATTGACACTAAAACATGGCAACAAGCAGGTGCTATTGATGTTTACGGCCAACCCGTATTTGTAATGGTTGAACCTGATCATCATCAAGTTTGGGTTAATTTTGCTTTTCCTCGCAATGAAAAAGTACAAGTGATTAATACTGAAACAAAAAAAGTAACCGATACGTTAGAACCGGGTAAAGGAGTACTACACATGGAATTTACGCCGCGTGGTGAACAAGTGTGGATATCGGTACGCGATAAAAATAAAGTAAAAATTTATGATACGAAAACACATAAATTACTAAAAGAATTACCAGCCAAAAGTCCTAGTGGTATTTTCTTTACCGCCCGCGCCCATAAAATTGGTTTATAAGTTTGGTTTATAAGTGAGCATATAATGAAAATATCAACTTTAGCGCAGCAGTTAATTAATACTTATCAGCGTGGTTTTCCTCTATGTTCGCGACCTTTTTTACAATTAGCTGAGCAGTTTAATGTTAGCGAAAATGAAGTGATTAATTGTTTGGAACAACTTGAACAAAGCGGTGTATTATCGCGTTTAGGCGCTGTATTTAATCATCAACAAGCGGGAGCGAGTACACTTGCTGCGTTAAAAGTATCCGCACAAAAATTAGATAAAATAGCGGCTATAGTCACTAGTTTTACGGGGGTTAATCATAACTATGCGCGTGAGCATGAATATAATTTATGGTTTGTGATAACCGCAAGCGACCAATCACAACTTGAACAAACTATTGTTGCAATAGAACAAGCAACGCAATATCAAGTGTTAGTTTTACCGATGGAAAAATCCTTTCATATTGACCTTGCTTTTACCATTGACTTTGAGCATGAAAATAAGCAAAACGCCGCTGTAAAAAATAACGCCACTCTGCGTGTAGATTCGTTAATTGATCAAGGTATAAAAGTATGAATAATCACCTAGTTCAAGATCATTTGTCAGCTCAGTTGCAGCAGAAATTACTTGCGGTAATCGAGCAAGGTCTGCCTTTGGTTGCACAACCTTATTTAGCCATTGCTGAGCAAATTGGTACTAGTGAAGTGGCAGTTATTGCTACTTTACATGGATGGCAACAACAAGGCTTTATCAAACGTTTAGGTTTAGTTGTTCGTCATCGCAAGCTTGGTTATTGCGCTAACGCTATGGTGGTGTGGAATATTGCTGATCAAGACGTAGAGAGAGTCGCGAATATATTATCAAATGAATCTGTTGTTACCTTATGTTATCAACGACCTAGAGTATTACCTCAGTGGCAATATAATTTATTTTGTATGATCCACGGAAAAAATAAAACACAAGTTTTACAACAGCTTGACGATTTATGTAAACGAAACAACCTTGAAAATATTGAAAAAAACGTGTTGTTTTCAACTAAAGCATACAAACAACATGGGGCTCGTTTTGCTAAGCAAGAAAATCTACTACAACACAATCAAAATAGGTTGAGTTGCTAATGAATGACAATCGCAAAATTAATCTAAATACAGACCCCTTAGCTTTCTTAGACGAGTTAGATAAGCAACTACTTAACTTGTTACAAAAAGGTTTTCCCGTATGTGAACAACCTTTTTTAGAAATTGCTAAACAATTAAACAGCGACGAAGCAACCGTATTAACTCAATTACAAGCGATGTTAAACCGTGGTGTGCTGTCACGTTTTGGCCCTATGTTTGACGCGGCTTGTTTAGGTGGTGCATTTACGTTAGCGGCGATAGAAGTACCAGAGCAACGTTTTGATGAAGTCGCTGATATTGTTAATTCGTTTGAACAAGTTGCACATAATTATCAGCGTCAGCATCGTTTAAATATGTGGTTTGTTATTGGTAGTGAAAGTGCAGATGAAATTACTGAGGTTATAGTACAAATCGAACAAAAGAGTGGTTTAAAGGTTGTTAATATGCCGAAAGAACATGAATTTTTTGTCGGCTTGTATTTACCTGTTTAAAGGACTTTATAATGAATAACCAACAAGCAATTAGCCCACTTGAACGCCAATATATTTTACTAACTCAGCAAGGCTTGCCTTTATGCGCTAAGCCGTATCATGCTATTGCGGAGCAATTAAATATTAGTGTTCAGCAAACCTTAGCGATAACTAAAAGCTTACTTGACCGTGGTGTTATTCGGCGTATTGCCGCAGTACCAAATCATTATAAAATTGGTTATATATTCAACGGTATGACCACGTGGGATATACAAGATGATAAAGCTATTGAATATGGTGAAAAAATTGGCAAATTAGATTTTGTTAGTCATTGCTATTTACGACCTCGTCATTTGCCACAATGGAATTATAATTTATTCGCCATGATCCATGCTAAAGATGCGACTCAACTTGAAAAATATAAGGCACAGATCAAAGAAATACTCAGTGATGTATTGCAAACTCATCAAGGTAAATCACATAGCGTATTAAACAGTACCAAAATATTGAAAAAAACAGGTTTGCGTTTGAATAAAAAACGTAGTTAGGATATAAAGTTAGGAGATAGAAAATGTTTAGGATCACACACTTACTTAAAACCATGATGACAGATACACCACCAAATAAGCCACGTAAAATGGCGGGGCCAGTGGTTATTTGGAACTTGATCCGTCGTTGTAACTTACAATGTAAACATTGTTATGCTACCTCGTTAGATATTGATTTTTCAGGGGAATTATCTACCGAAGAAATAAAAACAACCATGGATGATTTAAAAGTAGCCAATGTTTCGGTGTTGATTTTATCAGGCGGTGAACCATTAATGCGCCCTGATATTTATGAACTTAGTGCTTACGCCAAATCACTTGGTTTTTTTCTTGCTTTATCCACTAACGGTACCTTAATTACTGAAGATAATATTGAACAAATTAAAGCGGCTAATTATCAATATGTTGGTATTTCTATTGATGGTTTAGAAGCCTATCATGATGATTTTCGTCGTCAAAAGGGGAGTTATAAAGCCTCATTGAACGCGGTTAAGTTATGTAAACAAGCGGGTATTAAAGTTGGTTTACGTTTGTGTTTAACCCGAGATAATAAAGATGATTTAGCAGCTATGCTCGATTTAATGGACGAGTACAATGTTGATAAATTTTATATGTCGCATCTTAATTATTCAGGACGGGGTAAACGTAATGCTGAGCGCGATGCAATGTTTGCAATGACTAAAACCGCAATGGAACAGCTATTTGATCGTGCTTGGCACCATATTCAAACAGGACGCGAGTCAGATTTTGTTACGGGCAATAATGATGCCGATGGTGTGTTTTTATTACATTGGGCAGAGAAAAAATTTGCTAATGATCCTATTTATGTCACGCGTTTAAAAAACTTAAAACAGCACTTAATTAACTGGGGTGGTAATGCCTCTGGCGTTAATGTCGCTAATATCGACAACACGGGCACTATTCATCCTGATACTTATTGGTGGGATCATCCTATTGGCAATGTACGTGATGAAAAATTTTCTGATGTATGGGCAAACACTCAAGACCCTCTGATGCTTGGCTTTCGACAATCGCCACGTCCCGTAAAAGGGCGCTGTGCGAAATGCGCTTATTTAAATATTTGTGGTGGTAATACTCGCACCCGCGCTTTTGCACAAACGGGTGATGCGTGGAGTGAAGACCCTGGTTGTTATTTAACCGATGCCGAAATTGGTTTAGCAACGACGAATTTTGAAACCTCAAGCAATAAAAAAGATAACAGCATAGAAGTTTTAAGTTTGTAGAGACCTTCTAGTTTATGAAAATTCTGGGACTGGTCAAATAGCTATATTTTAGGGTAACACTTGTAGGTTGGCCTTTAGGCCATCAATCTATATTTGACGGGCTGAAGCCCGACCTACAAATACTCTATCTGTTACCTTGGTTTGATGAGTCCC
>JAESPQ010000091.1 GCA_016765535.1 Alteromonadaceae bacterium
ATTAGTATTCAGCAAGTAGGGTGAAATTCCCTACTTGCTAAAGATTAACTCCGACAGGAGAGCAAGTGTGAAAGATTTACTTAAGTTTCTTAAGCAACAAAATCAAACAGAAGATTTCGATGGTATTCGTATCGGTTTATCTTCACCCGATCAAATTCGTTCATGGTCGTTTGGTGAAGTTAAAAAACCAGAAACCATTAACTACCGTACGTTCAAGCCTGAACGTGACGGTTTGTTTTGTGCGCGTATTTTTGGCCCAGTAAAAGATTATGAATGTCTTTGTGGTAAATATAAACGCTTAAAACATCGTGGTGTTATTTGTGAAAAATGTGGTGTTGAAGTAACGCTAACTAAAGTTCGTCGTGACCGTATGGGTCATATCGAATTAGCGAGCCCTGTTGCGCATATTTGGTTTTTAAAATCATTACCATCGCGTATTGGTTTATTACTTGATATGACATTGCGTGACATTGAACGCGTGCTTTATTTTGAATCTTATGTTGTTACCGAACCCGGTATGACAACATTAGAAAATAGCCAAATTCTTACTGAAGAAGAATATCTTGATGCGTTAGAAGAGCATGGTGATGAATTTGACGCAAAAATGGGTGCTGAAGCCGTATTGGCTTTATTACAACAAATTGATTTAAATGCAGAAGTTGAACAAATGCGTGAAGAACTACCTGAGGTAGGTAGTGAAACTAAACGTAAAAAAATCACTAAACGTTTAAAATTAATGGAAGCATTCGCCGCTTCAGGTAATAAGCCTGAGTGGATGATCATGTCAGTATTACCTATTTTACCACCAGATTTACGTCCGTTGGTACCTTTGGATGGTGGCCGTTTTGCTACCTCTGACTTAAATGATTTATATCGTCGCGTTATTAACCGTAATAACCGTTTAAAACGTCTTTTAGATTTAGTAGCACCAGACATTATTGTTCGCAACGAAAAACGTATGCTACAAGAATCTGTAGATGCCTTATTAGATAATGGTCGTCGCGGTCGTGCGATTACGGGTTCTAATAAACGTCCGTTAAAATCTCTTGCCGATATGATCAAAGGTAAGCAAGGTCGTTTCCGTCAAAATCTATTGGGTAAGCGTGTTGATTATTCTGGTCGTTCAGTAATTACCGTGGGTCCTAAATTACGTTTACATCAATGTGGTTTACCGAAAAAAATGGCGTTGGAATTATTCAAACCATTTATCTACGGTATGTTAGAAAGACGTGGACTAGCGACTACCATTAAAGCCGCTAAAAAATTAGTTGAACGCGAAGGTGCTGAAGTTTGGGATGTACTTGACGAAGTAATTCGTGAACATCCGGTAATGCTTAACCGTGCGCCAACACTACATAGATTAGGTATTCAAGCGTTTGAACCTGTACTAATTGAAGGTAAAGCAATTCATCTTCATCCGTTAGTGTGTGCGGCTTATAATGCCGATTTCGATGGTGACCAAATGGCGGTACATGTACCGTTGACCATAGAAGCACAAATGGAAGCACGCACTTTATTATTATCAACCAATAATATTTTATCACCTGCCAATGGTGATCCGATTATTGTACCATCACAAGATGTTGTTTTAGGTTTATATTATCTAACACGAGATCGTGTTAATGGTAAAGGCGAAGGTATGATTTTCGCTGATATTAAAGAAGCTGAAAAAGCTTACCGAACGGAAGTCGCAGAGTTACACGCTCGTGTTAAGGTTCGCATTACTGAATATAAAATTGATAGTGATGGTAATAAAACACCTGTTACTAGCCTTGTTGATACTACGGTAGGTCGTGCAATCTTATGGAATATTTTCCCAGAAGGTATGCCGTATGAATTAGTTAACCAAGCATTAGGTAAAAAGCCAATTTCAAAAATGCTTAACCATTGTTATCGTAATCTTGGCCTAAAAGAGACCGTTATCTTTGCTGATCATATTATGTACACTGGTTTTCATTATGCGATGGTTGCAGGTGCTTCTGTTTGTCTTGATGATATGGTTATTCCTGATGCTAAATACACCATTATTGAAGCAGCCGAAGAAGAAGTTGCTGAAATTCAATCACAATTTGAGCAAGGTTTAGTCACCGCGGGTGAAAAATACAATAAAGTTATTGATATTTGGTCATCAGCGAATGAAAAAGTTTCTAAAGCGATGATGGACAATTTATCGAAAGAAACGGTTATTAACCGTGATGGTGAACCTGAAGAGCAAAAATCATTTAACTCAATCTTTATGATGGCCGACTCGGGGGCTCGTGGTAGTGCTGCCCAAATTCGTCAGCTAGCTGGTATGCGTGGCTTGATGGCAAAACCAGATGGTTCAATCATCGAAACACCTATTACCGCTAACTTCCGCGAAGGTTTGAACGTATTACAATACTTCATCTCAACACATGGTGCGCGTAAAGGTTTAGCCGATACAGCATTGAAAACAGCAAACTCGGGTTACTTAACGCGTCGTTTAGTTGATGTTGCCCAAGATTTAGTGGTTACCAATGTTGATTGTGGTACTTATGATGGCTTATTAATGACACCGTTAATTGAAGGTGGTGATGTTGTTGAGCCATTAAGAGAACGAGTATTAGGTCGTGTCGTCTGTGAAGATGTATTGATCCCTGGTAGTGAAAAGGTTTTATTACCACGTAATACCTTAATTGATGAGCATTTATGTGACGTTATTGAAGATCATAGCGTTGATCAAATTAAAGTTCGTTCAATTATTACTTGTAAGACAGATTTTGGTATTTGTGCTCATTGTTATGGTCGTGATTTGGCTCGTGGCCATATGATCAACCAAGGTGAAGCTATTGGTGTTGTTGCGGCACAATCAATTGGTGAACCAGGAACGCAGCTTACCATGCGTACCTTCCATATCGGTGGTGCGGCATCTCGTGTGTCTGCTGATAACAATGTTCAGGTTAAAAATGCAGGTACGTTAAAATTACAAAATGCTAAATTTGTAACTAACTCAGAAGGTAATATTGTTATTACTTCGCGTTCTTCAGAATTAACCATCATTGATGAATTAGGTCGTGAAAAAGAACGTTATAAAGTACCTTATGGTTCTGTATTAACAAAAGCTGACGGTGGCGCAGTTGCCGCGGGTGAAATTATTGCTAATTGGGATCCACATACACATCCAATTATTACTGAGGTAGCAGGTAAAATTCAGTTTGCAGACATGGTTGAAGGTTTAACTATGACTCGTCAAACGGATGAATTAACTGGCTTATCAAGTATTGTTATTACCGACCCAGCACAACGTAACACTGCAGGTAAAGAAATGCGCCCAGGTGTTAAATTGATCGATGCTAAAGGTGAACCTGTGAATATTGCTGGTACTGAAATTCCAGCGCAATATTTCTTAGCGGGTAATGCGATTATTAATCTTGAAGATGGCGCTGATGTAAACATTGGTGATGCGTTAGCACGTATTCCGCAAGAGAGTTCTAAAACTCGCGATATTACTGGTGGTCTACCACGTGTTGCTGATTTGTTTGAAGCACGTAAACCTAAAGAACCTGCTATTCTTGCTGAGAAAACCGGTGTTATCGGTTTTGGTAAAGAAACCAAAGGTAAACGTCGTTTATTAATCACTCAACCAAGTGGTGAAGTATACGAAGAAATGATCCACAAATGGCGCACGCTAAATGTGTTTGAAGGTGAACAGGTGCTTAAAGGTGAAGTTATTGCCGATGGTCCTGAGTCAGCGCATGATATTTTACGTTTACGTGGTGTTGCTGCAGTAGCAAACTACATTGTTAACGAAGTACAGGATGTCTATCGTTTACAAGGTGTAAAAATCAATGATAAACACATTGAGGTTATTGTTCGTCAAATGATCCGCAAATGTGAAATTCTTGATGCAGGTGATTCTACTTTCCTTAAAGGTGAGCAACTTGAAGTAGCGAAAGTAAATATTGCTAATCGTAAACTTGAAGAACAAGGCAAGCAGCCTGCTGAATATGAAATTCAAATGATGGGTATTACTAAAGCTTCTTTAGCAACCGAATCATTTATTTCAGCGGCCTCTTTCCAAGAAACAACTCGTGTGCTTACCGAGGCAGCCGTTAGTGGTAAAAAAGATGGTTTACGTGGACTTAAAGAAAACGTTATTGTTGGTCGTTTAATTCCTGCTGGTACTGGTTATTCTTATCATCAAGAACGCGCGAAAGCAAAAGCCGCTTTTAATGCCCACGAAGATACTGAAACTACTGTTTCGGCCGATGAAGCAGCGCAAGCATTAAGCGATGCGTTAAATGCTGATTCAGCATTAACTGATGTTGATGGTAATGCTACCGAGTAAATGATAGCAATAAAAAGTAGCAATAAAAAATAGTCACTTTAATCTGTTTTGCACGAAAAGCTTGACAGGTTAAGGTTTGACCTATAGAATTCTGCGACCCTGTATTCTGTAACAGTAATTTTTACTGGTTATTTGAGTTAAGGGGAGCAGAATTTTTTGCGTTTACGAGTGTGTAAATTCTCCCATTGATTGGAATTTGCGCAAACATAACCTGAGTACTGTTTAATAAAAATTAAACGTAATTTAGGTGTTAACTAATCAGGAGCTATAATGGCAACTATTAACCAACTAGTACGTAAACCACGTGTTAGACAAGTAACAAAAAGTAACGTTCCAGCGTTACAAGCTTGTCCACAACGTCGCGGCGTATGTACTCGTGTGTATACAACTACACCAAAAAAACCTAACTCAGCACTACGTAAAGTTGCTCGTGTTCGTTTAACTAACGGCTTCGAAGTTACTTCATACATTGGTGGTGAAGGTCATAACTTACAAGAGCATAGCGTGATTTTAATCCGTGGTGGTCGTGTTAAAGATTTACCAGGTGTGCGTTATCACACCGTTCGTGGCGCACTCGATTGTTCAGGTGTAAGCGACAGAAGACAAGGCCGTTCTAAATACGGTGCTAAGCGCCCTAAATCTTAACGGTTCCTCTTTTCTTTATGAAAAGATGAAACTACGTTTAGTAAGGCCAAATTAAATAATTAACAATTTTGGGTTATTCCTGAATACAACGGAGAATTAAGATGCCAAGAAGACGCGTCATAGGGCAACGTAAAATATTGCCAGATCCTAAGTTCCATAATGAACTTTTAGCAAAATTTATCAACATCCTTATGGTTGATGGTAAAAAATCTACTGCCGAAAAAATTGTTTACGGTGCATTAGATATTTTAGTTGAAAAATCTGAAAAAGATCATTTAGAGTTGTTTGAAACAGCTTTAGATAACATCCGTCCACAAGTCGAAGTTAAGTCTCGTCGTGTTGGTGGTTCTACTTATCAGGTTCCAGTTGAAGTACGTCCAGTGCGTCGTAATGCACTAGCCATGCGTTGGTTAGTTGAAGCAGCTCGTAAACGTGGTGAAAAATCAATGGCTCAGCGCCTAGCTAACGAAATGTTAGATGCGTCTGACAGCAAAGGCTCAGCGGTTAAGAAACGTGAAGACGTTCACCGTATGGCTGAAGCTAACAAAGCATTTGCTCATTACCGTTGGTAATAAAAACGGTAATAAAGTAGATGTAATAATGGCCTTTTTTTGCAGCCTTCTCGTTTTTTGAGGTTCATCAAAAGGTCATTAACATTTTATATACTCTGAGAATATATTTTAATACCACAAGGTATTAAAGCGAGGAATGAATTTTGGCACGTACAACGCCGATTGAGCGCTATCGTAATATAGGTATTTGTGCTCATGTCGATGCTGGTAAAACGACAACGACTGAACGAGTGCTTTTTTACACGGGTCTTTCTCATAAGATCGGTGAAGTTCATGATGGCGCAGCCACTATGGACTGGATGGAGCAAGAACAAGAACGTGGAATTACTATAACTTCTGCGGCGACTACTTGTTTCTGGAAAGGCATGAATTCTCAATTTGATTCTCATCGCATTAATATCATCGATACTCCTGGTCACGTAGACTTTACTATTGAAGTTGAGCGTTCATTACGCGTGCTTGATGGTGCAGTATTAGTATTATGTGGCTCTTCGGGTGTGCAACCACAAACCGAAACAGTTTGGCGACAAATGGAAAAATATTCCGTACCACGTATGGTTTTTGTTAACAAAATGGATCGAATGGGTGCTAACTTTTTAGATGTTGTTCAACAAATGAAAAACCGTTTAGGTGCTAATGCAGTGCCAATGCATTTGGCTATTGGCGCCGAAGATGATTTTAGCGGTGTTGTTGACCTTGTTAAAATGAAAGCAATTAACTGGAATGAAGCCGATCAAGGTATGACTTTCACTTATGAAACTATTCCTGCAGATATGCAAGATTTAGCCGATGAATGGCATGAAAATCTTATTGCTGAAGCAGCAGAAGCAAATGATGAGTTAATGGAAAAATACCTTGAAGAAGGTGTGTTATCTGAGGACGAAATCAAAGCTGGCTTACGCCAACGTACTATAGCCAATGAAATTATTCTTTGTGCTTGTGGTAGTGCTTTCAAAAACAAGGGTGTACAGGCGGTACTTGATGCGGTGGTTGAATATTTACCTTCGCCAACAGACGTTGATGCTATTACCGGTATTAATGATGATAAAGATGAAACACAAGGTTGTCGTGAAGCAAGTGATGATGCGCCATTTTCGGCATTAGCCTTTAAAATTGCTACCGACCCTTTTGTGGGTACGTTAACTTTCTTTAGAGTTTATTCAGGAGTGATTAACACTGGTGACAGTGTTTATAATCCAGTTAAGCATAAAAAAGAACGCTTTGGTCGTATCGTGCAGATGCATGCTAATGACAGGCAGGAAATAAAAGAAGTACGTGCTGGTGATATTGCTGCGGCAATTGGTTTAAAAGATGTTACTACTGGTGACACTTTATGCGACTTAAATAATGTTATTACATTAGAGCGCATGGAATTTCCTGAACCCGTTATTTCGGTAGCAGTAGAGCCAAAAACAGTTGCTGATCAAGAAAAAATGGGCATGGCGTTAGGGAAACTAGCCGCAGAAGATCCGTCTTTTCGTGTTGCTACTGATGATGAAACGGGACAAACGATTATTTCTGGTATGGGGGAATTACACCTCGATATATTAGTTGAACGGATGAAACGTGAGTTTAAAGTGCAATGTAATGTCGGCAAACCACAAGTTTCATACCGTGAAACCATTCGTAGCACGGTTGAAGTTGAAGGTAAATTTATTCGTCAATCAGGTGGTCGTGGTCAATTTGGACATGTATGGCTGAAAATGGAACCTCAAGAAGAAGGCGCAGGTTTTGAATTCGTCAACGAAATTGTTGGTGGTGCTGTGCCTCGCGAATATATTCCAGCAGTAGAAAAAGGTTGTAAAGAGCAAATGGAAAATGGTGTCTTAGCAGGGTATCCTATGCTAGATGTCAAAGTAACCTTATACGATGGCTCTTTCCATGATGTAGATTCGAATGAGATGGCATTTAAAGTGGCAGCGTCAATGGGCTTTAGAAAAGGCGTATTAGCAGCTACCCCCGTTTTACTTGAACCAATGATGAAAGTTGAAATAACCACCCCAGAAGTAAATATGGGTGATGTTGTCGGTGACTTAAATCGTCGTCGTGGTTTAATAGAAGGTATGGATGAAGGCCCGGCAGGCACGAAAATAGTTAATGGTTTAGTTCCATTAGCTGAAATGTTTGGTTATGCTACAGACTTGCGTAGCGCAACCCAAGGCCGAGCATCATTTTCAATGGAGTTTCAGCAGTATAATGAAGCGCCAAAAAATGTTGCAAATGCAATAATAAATTCAACTATGGCTTAATAAAAGCCTAGCTCGGTTTAACCGTCGGGCTTTTAATAAACTTTAAAGGTATAGAACAATGGCTAAAGAAAAATTTGAACGCACAAAACCGCATGTTAACGTTGGTACAATCGGCCACGTTGATCACGGTAAAACAACATTAACGGCTGCTATTTCAGCAGTATTAACTAAAGTACACGGTGGTGAAGTTAAAGATTTCGCCCAAATCGATAATGCTTCAGAAGAGCGTGAACGTGGTATTACTATTAATACTTCACACATTGAGTGTGACACAGCAGTTCGTCACTAC
>JAESPQ010000092.1 GCA_016765535.1 Alteromonadaceae bacterium
ATCAAGTCTGTATAGCGCTGGATCATACCAGACACTTGTTCACTCTGATCAGGGTGAACCATAAATACGATTTCGTAATGACGCATTACGAGCTCCTTACGGTTGTAGCCTCTTTATTGGCTCAGCCAACACCAATGGAGACAAGGAACAAAAGTTCAGGCTGAATTAAGGACGCGTATTGTAGAGAAATCACACATTAAAGGCAAGGTTAGTTTTATTTTCTTTTTATTTAAAATAAAAAGGCGTAATAAAACAAAGATACGGCATACACAAAAGTCACTTTAAACAGATCATCACTCCGCTAAAGTGGCTTTATCCATTCAATTACGACAACAATTTTTGTCCATAACGTACTATTTCTTCTGATATTTTTTTATTGATTCCTTTCACCAACACCCAACTATGCCAATACAGCGTTTCAATAAGCTGTTTATCTGGACACAAATTAATTAATTCACCACTGGCTAACTCATTTTTAATTTGCAACTGGGGCACTAAACAATAGGCAACGCCTTGTTTAGCCAATTCAACAAACGCTTCTGATGATCGCACGGTATGACAATAATATTCACTTGCCGCTAAATTAAAATGCTGTGAGATAAAACGGGTATGCATGTCATCTTTATGATCATAACTAATACCTGGTGCCATTTTTAATGTTTCTGTGGTTAAGCCCTCAGCAAAATATCGCGTTTGAAAGCTTTTTGAAGCAACCAATATATAATTAATATCACCCAGTTCAAAAGCTCGATAACCTGCAAGGGGCTTAGCGATAGAGCTTACCGCACCAATGGCCGAACCATTTTTTAATTTATCTAAGGTAACACTTTCGCGCTCCACAATAAGGTTTAACTCAACTAAATATTTACTTAAAATAGGCGATAATGCACTAATAAACCAAGTTGCTAAACTATCGGCATTAATGGCTAGTGACACTTTTAAGGGTTCAACAGGAGCATTAGGTAATAAACTGGGCAACATTTCATTTTCAAGTTGTTGCACCATAGCATAGTGACTTAATAATTTTTCGCCCGCAGCAGTAACCTTAATCGGTTGACTACGGATCAATACTGGCTGACCAATATTTTCTTCTAAGCTTTTTATTCGTTGTGATATTGCAGATTGCGTTATATACAAATGTTTTGCTGCTAAATCAAAGCCTTGTAATTCAACTATTTTGGCCAACGCATCGAGTAATTTATAATCCAACATCATCATTAGTATTTCTAATATAGCTTAATATTTATTAATTATATTTAAACATTAGAAAAGTGCAAACTTAACTCGTTTTTAAATTGGTCAGACATGTGAGAGGTGTAAAATGAGCTTATTAATATTAGCTAAAGGTTTTTCTTTAGGGTTAAGTATGATCATCCCTATTGGTAGTCAAAATTCAATGTTATTAACACAAGGTATTAATCGCAATCATCATTTATTTACTGCCAGTTTATTTATTATGTATGATATTTTACTGATCGCGTTAGGAGTATTAGGCGGTAGTTTAATTTTAGCCAGCAGTAATTTACTTTTTACTTTATTAATATGGGGCGGCATCGTCTTTTTGTTTAGTTATGGCTTAATGTCATTTAAGTCAGCATTATTGATTAAAAACATCAATGATAAAGTGGTGCCTCAGCAAAAATCGCTAAGGATTATTTTTATCACCAGTTTAGTGGTTACCTTTTTAAATCCACATGCTTATATTGATACTATTATGGTTATTGGCAGTGTTAGCGGTCAATATCAAGGTGCAAGCAAGCTGTATTTTATGGTAGGCACTATGCTTGCCTCACTAGTATGGTTTACAACCGTAGCCTTAGGCGCAGCTAAGTTATCGCCACAGTTAAGCAAACCAATCGTTAAACGAAGCATCGACTTTAGTATTGGCATGGTAATGTGGTTTATTGCTTGGTCGTTATTTAGCACTTGGTTCGCTAAATAGTATTAACAATACTAGATGTAATACTTGGTGGGCAAAGTTGCACCACCCTACAGAAATTTATAAGTAGGGTGGTGCATGAGGCACGAATGCCCACCTATTTAATATAATTAGTATAAGAACTATTAATAGCGATTTCTTTACGCAGGAATATCACTTTTATATTGTACAAATTCTACTTCATAACCTGCGGGATCAATATAGTAAACATTATCACGAAAAGGATCGTCAAGTATAAAATAAATAAAAAAGTTTACTTAATACTATTTTACAGCTTAAAATAAGTTTTATGAAAGCAAATAGTGGTAACAGCAAATGAAAACTAACGACAAAATATTCCAGTTGTTAAAAACTCGCGGTGAGTTAACCACAAAAATACTCGCTGAAGAACTTAACTTAACCACTATGGGAGTGCGTCAGCATTTACAAACTTTAGAAGAACAAGATAAAGTAGTATTTAATGACAAAAAAGCACCACGCGGTCGCCCAACAAGATACTGGGCGCTGACCCCAAAAAGTAACAGTCACTTTGCCGATCGGCATGAAGAATTGACGGTACAGCTAATTGATTCAGTAAAAATAATTTTTGGCAAGGAAGGATTAGATAAATTAATTGATCACCGAGAGCATGCGTCATTGATTAACTATCGTTTAGCACTGGCTGATCAATACAGTATTGAAGAAAAACTTACCGTTTTAGCCAAATTACGTAGTGACGAAGGTTATATGGCAACCATAGAAGATAACTTTGATGGTAGTTATTTTTTACTCGAAAATCATTGTCCAATATGCGCAGCAGCAACAAAATGTTTAAATTTTTGTCGCTCAGAGCTTAATTTATTTCAAACCTTACTCAATGATATTGCCAAGGTTAGCCGTGAGGAACATATAATTGAAGGAGCTAGACGCTGCGCCTATAAAGTTACCCCTATTGACATTATTAAATACGATTAACAACATGCCTATGCAGATAACTCAGGAGCCATTATTTAATTCGGTAATTCTTCTGTAGGTCGACATTTATGTCGTCAAAGGCAGAATAAATGACATGAATTGATGGGCTTAAGCCCAACAAGTTTACCTGAACCAAGTACATAGGCATGTCAAATAATCATCCTACATTTAGTTCTTTATTATAGCAATGACTGATCTTGATCAAATAACCAAGTTAATTAGTCAAGTATTATAATGACAGTTTTATTTACCGTTATTGATTTTTATTTATAAGGAAAGGGTTAATGAGTTGTTGTGGTAGTTGTGGTGGCGAAAAGCCAAAAAATGAGCAAGAACAGAAACAAGTTGAAGAAACAAAAGAAGCTGAAGACAAAGAGTAGTTTTTAAGACTTTGCATCTAAAATAAAAAAGACAGCAACGGCTGTCTTTTTTAATGCTTAAACCAATCTTACTAAGTAAAATTGGTTTATTTTAATGAAGAAATTTGTTGTGCTAAAGCATCAATTTCACTGTCGCTTAATTCCGTAGCAATATTTCTCATAATCGCATTTTTATCATTGGCACGAGAACCACTACGAAATTTCACTAACTGATTTTTTAAGTAAACAGTTTGTTGCGCAGCTAAAGATGGAAAACCTGCCGCAGCCATACCTTTGCCGGATGTACCATGACAACCAGCACAAGCGGGGATTTTACGCTCAACATCGCCGCCAACATATAACGCATGTCCACTTGCATCACCTTTGCTTGCACCAGCACTACGCGTTTGAGTCGCATAATAAGCACCTAAATCAGCCATGTCTTGTTCAGATAAAGCCATAACCATACCTGCCATAATTGGATCAGCACGTCCTTCTTTACCGGCTGAAGTTGCGCCTTTTTTGAAATCTGCTAATTGTTTAGCAATATAATTTGCACTCTGCCCTGCCAATTTAGGATACATAGGTATAAGACTATTACCATCACCGCCATGACACGCTGCACACATAGCAGATTTGGCTTTACCAGTTTCAACATTACCTTGTGCGGCTATGGCTACATTTAAAGCACTTAAGGTAAGTAATAAGGATAATAAAATTTTGTTCATATTGTTTTTCTCGATTGATTGTTAATAAGAAAAAGATAATTAAATTAATGCAATACTCGTTCGACTTGATAAAGTGAGTATAAAAGCTCGACTATATTACACCAATAATAAGCTTAACTGTACAAATTATTTAGCTAGTTTTTTATACTTTAAAAACAACAAAAGCAACTAATTAGCTGCTTTTGTTAAATAAATATATCTATTTATTTAAGATTATAACGACGACATATATTGCGCTAACGCCGCTGCTTGTTTATCTTTTAACTTACGTGTAACACCTCGCATTACACCATTTTTATCATTGGCTCGTTCACCACGATGAAAACTTTTTAATTGTGTTAATAAATATTCAGCATTTTGACCCGCCACCGCAGGAAAGCCAGCTTGAGGTATACCTTGACCTTTAACACCATGACAAGCAACACAAGCAGGAATACCTCGTTTAGCATCACCACCAAAGTAGAGCTTTTTGCCTAACACATTGCTTTTACCATTACCGGTTGTTGCTTTTTGTGCCGCAAAATAACTGGCTAAGTCAATACTATCTTGCTCAGATAATGCTGCCGACATGCCAGCCATAATGGCATTTTTACGCGTACCATCTTTAAATTCTTTTAATTGTTTAATTAAATAACTAGCACTTTGTCCTGCTAACTTAGGATACATAGCCACTAAGCTATTACCATCAGCACCATGACAAGAAGCACAAGCTGCAGCTTTTTCTTTACCAGCAAGCGCTGATTTAGTCATAGTTGAATGAGCAACAACTTTATGCACCTTAGCTTTACTTACCGCTTTAGTATCTGCTAAATAAGCACCAATATTTTTAATTTCGTCATCACTTAATGCTTTGGCAAATTGATTCATTACAAAACTGGTGCGCGTACCTGCTTTAAAGTTATGTAATTGTTTTTCAATATATTCATGATGCTGTTTGGCTAAATTAGGATAAATTAGCACTTCACTATGACCATCTTTACCATGACAACCGATACAAGCACCAAGACTTCGAGACTCATCACCTAGTTCATAAAGCGCTTTACCTGCACCAGGATCAGCGACAAAGACGGGCGCTTTAGTAATATTTGCTACAGGGGCTGTTTCAGTACTTGCTGATGTTGTTTTTTCACCTGTGCGACTTTGACTTGCAAAATAAGCAGCAACATCGGCCATATCTTGCTCAGATAAAGTAGCCGCCATAGGTGCCATAGTAGGGTTAACACGAGTACCTGCTTTAAATGCTTTTAATTGTTTAACAATATATTGTGCATGTTGTCCCGCTAAATTTGGAAAATTCGGACTTGGATTTTTACCTGTTGCACCATGACAACCAGCACAAAGTGCAGATTTAGTTTTGCCCGCGGCAATATTACCTTCAGCAACAGCACTATGAGTAAACACACTGCTAGTAATAAATATGAATAACAGCGAAAAAATTATTTTTTTCATTATATGACTCTCTGTAATTTTGGTTAATCAAATAAAAACAAGGTGGTTTGATCAAAAATGTATTAAAAAGTAACAATATTTTACATTAAAAAATTCAATATGTAATAAAGATAGTAAAGATTCTGATGAAAATTCACTAATTTACTTAAAAAAGTTATAATAAGTTTTTACCTTAGCGTTATGGAATATCTTTTGTCGACATCAAGCATCAATTTAAATAAAGCCACTTTTACTATCAGCGCCCCTGATATTAGCAAATTATCAGCCGACACTGGCATTGAAGTTGCTTTTGCTGGTCGCTCAAACGCAGGCAAATCAAGCGCCTTAAATACCCTGACTAATCAAAGAGGCTTAGCGCGCATTAGTAAAACCCCCGGACGAACACAGCTAATTAATGTATTTGATATTGGTGATAATAAACGTTTGGTTGATTTACCCGGTTATGGTTTCGCCAAAGTACCACTAGCGATGAAACAAAAATGGCAAAAAGCGCTCGGCGAATATTTGCAACAACGTAAAAGCTTAAAAGGGTTAGTTATTTTAATGGATATTCGCCACCCATTAAAAGATTTAGATAAAGACTTAATTCATTGGGCAGCAGATTCAGAACTACCGATATTAGTATTATTAACTAAATCCGATAAATTATCACAAGGAAAACGTAGTGCCGAGGTACTAGCGGTGCGTAAAAAGCTAGCAGAGCTTAATGCGGATATTACCGTACAAGCTTTTTCATCATTAAAACATACCGGTGTAGAACAAGCGGATCAAGTAATTTGCGATTGGTTTTCTCAAGATATAACGGATGATGTTGCTGATGAAATTCCTGATGAAAGTAAGCAATAGCACTACTTAATTCAAATTTCATATTACAGTGGTTCAATAACTGTTGGACCACTTACCACCATTCATATTCATCCTGTCATTCAAAATACCCCTAAAATAAGAGCAAAAAAAAACCGATGATATTTCTATAAAATAGAATTAGCATCGGCACATAGCTATGGGGAAAGCTAGAATATAAAAATTATTACAACAGGCGTTCTTTAAGGAACAAGGGTATTATAGAGTAACAGCTCTACAAAAGTAAAGCCTTTACTCTATTTTTTTAAACTTTTTATTTAAAGTGGTAAAACTTTGTCATTTAACTGCAATTTTCCTTGTGAAAAATTCATTTTGAAATTTAGTTTATTGTCGTTACGTATAACAAAACCTTGTTGAATATAATGATCAATCATTGGCATCATGCCCATTTTTTGAAAAAATTCAACAGGTGCAGAACCACTCGCATTAACGTTAGCTGCCGTCATAAAAGAAGCGGCATTAGCAGCATTGAAACGCTTTTTATCGATGCTAAGCTGCAATTGTGATTGAATTTTACCAGAAGTTGTTTCAACGCTTAAATTAGTAATAGAAAAACTAGGATCTTGTGTTAGTAATTGCGCCAAAATAGTTAAAAATTGTTTAGAATTATCGGTAAATAACTTAGCAGGATCACTTGTTGAAGTCGTTACAACTTTATTAAACAATTGCAATACGTCAACATCTAAACGATCTATGGTTAATGACAAGTTAGCCTGTTTAAATTTTTGAAAGGGTAAATTAAGTTCATCAACATGATAAGTAAACGATAAACTCATTAGCTTATCGGTAACGACGCTACCGCCATTCATCTTAATGTTATTAAGTGAAAATAGTTCTTTACGATCTGCTCCTTGAGCACTAATTTTAGTCATAGCAAAATCAACATCACCATTAAACAAAGCAGTATTGGCATAAAGCTCGCCAGCCACTAACTTCTCATCTAATAATACCTTGGTTGAACCGATAGTAAGCTCCATCTTTTTGTTAATTATTTTCAAACCTTGCCAGTCGATATTAGCAATAATATAACGTTCGTTTTTAACGGTATATTTAGCCGTTAATGGAAAGACAATAACCTGTGCATCATCAAGTTGCGTATCAACACCACCAAAATTAATATCGGTAATATAATCATTAGTGAAACTAACAAAAGATTGTACATGAAGTTTTTTATTAATTTGATCTGCAAGATCATCATTAATAAAAGCTTGTTGAATATCAACGGTGGCAATAGAGCGTGCTAAACCAAACTCTAATCCTATTTTTGATAGTATTATCGGACCAAAGTTAATATTTTCGCTAACCTTTATAGTTAACTCTTTAGGGAAATCGACCTTAATAGCCGCATTAGTACGAAGTGGAATAACTAAGGTATTTACGGCTTTTGCACTAAACCAGTTACGTTCAAAAGAGCTATTTTTAACTGAAAACTGATTATTTTTTTGCACTTGTTGAATTATAGTTTGGTATTTAGTTTCAACCGCTTTACCAACAAAGTAGGGAGAAACAAGTAATATTGTGGTAATAGCAACAATAACAATGACAAATTTTTTCATGGACATCATCCTTAATAAAGATTTTAAAGGACGACAATATAGCGAAAACAAGTCGTAATTAACAGATTAATTACTATTTATTTACTTATAAAAATTCATTTGAAATTCCCAAACAAAACACACAACTAAAAATAAGTTTATTATTCAGTAATTAACTGCCAGCACTGCTGCCCACTGGCTTGATATTTAGCTTCAAACGGCGTCAATGCTTGACTATTCTCTGCAACGACAACGGCTGTTAACTGACTTTGGCGCCCTGTTAACAATAATGCCGCTTGAAATTCTTCTAAATACAAACGCCAGTTGCTACGTAAAATAAGTTGTTGCCCTATTTCAATCATTTGCGGAAAAACCGCACTGCCATGCCAGCGACGTTGTAGGTGTTTTGATTTTGGCCACGGATTAGGATATAAAATATAGTGTTTAGTAACAGGCCAATTAGTCGCCTTAACTAAACGATAAAAGTCATTTAAATCAGCGCGTACTAGTACAAAATTATCAACTTGTTTCGAACCGTCAAAATGAGTTAATTCTTCTACATTTCGATCAAGGCGATTAGCCGATTTATCGACACCAATCACTAACGCATTAGGATTTTGTTGCGCTAAAATTCGTGTACTTTGACCAACACCACAGCAGGCATCGAGGATAATTTCAGCATTTTTATTGGTTAACAAAAATGTTTTTACCTGTTCATTCACATCAACAAAGGCTTGTTTAGTGTGAGCTTGATACGGTTTTTTAAACTCATACTGTAGATGCTTATTAACTATTTTTGCAAGCTTGTCATGAATACCGTCTTGGTTACTCATAATGGCTTTAGAGTCGCCAGTTATATTTTTTGTTGTCATTGATTTTTCTTAATATTTTTCATTTTTAGGTTTTGGCTTTTCCGTCATCCTGACGCAGGTCAGGATCTCATAATGCTAGATACTGAAACAAGCTCACTATGACGTAAACATCTTGTATAATATAAGTACTTGTTAAGATAATTTAACTAACTTCTTAAACCAATGCCTTTTGATATTAAGGTCATCGCAATAGTAAATAACACAGTAATAAAAAGCCCTATAACAATAAAGGCCGTGGTAATACTCACATCAGAAACACCTAAAAAACCGTAGCGAAAAGCGTTAACCATATAAACAATAGGATTAACTTTAGAAACATCTTGCCAAAACTCAGGCAACAAGCTAATCGAATAAAATACTCCGCCAAGATAGGTTAGCGGCGTTAATATAAAAGTGGGGATAATTGAAATATCGTCAAAACTATCGGCAAAAATAGCATTGATTAAACCGCCTAGTGCAAATACTGCCGAAGTTAGCGCCACCGTGGCAATAATTATCCAAACATTATGTATTTGAATATCAACAAAAAATAATGATACCAAGGTAACAATTAAACCCACTAAAATACCACGCGCCATACCGCCACCAACATAACCAGCAACAATTACCCAATTTGGCACAGGGGCAACTAACATTTCTTCAACATTGCGTTGCCATTTGGCGCTAAAAAAAGAGGAGGCAACATTAGAATAAGAGTTAGTGATCACACTCATCATAATAAGTCCGGGTACAATAAATGACATGTAATCGAAGCCGCCCATTTCACCAATGCGCGAACCAATTAATGAACCAAAAATGATAAAATATAAGCTAATAGTTATCGCAGGCGGTACTAAGGTTTGCACCCAAATACGCATAAAGCGTTGCACTTCTTTATTCAGAATACTTTTTAAAGCAATACCATTGTTCATTATTTCTTCTCCGTAGATTTATTAATTAAATCAACAAATAAAGCTTCTAAACGATTACTTTTGTTACGCATACTTAATACTTTTACCTGTTGTTGAGATAGTTGTTCAAAAACATTATTTAGCGTTTGCTTTTTAGTTAACTCTATTTCTAAAGTATGATCATCAAGCTGCCTACTTACAATGCCTTTAAGTTCAATCTTAAACGCTATAGGTGACAAATCTAGAACAAAACTTTCAACGTCTAATTGTGCCAATAAGCTTTTCATATCAGTATTTTCAACAATTTCACCATGATTAATAATGGCAATATTACGACACAACATTTCTGCTTCTTCTAAATAATGGGTGGTTAATATAATCGTAACGCCCTGTTTATTTAGCTCACGCAAAAAATCCCACATGGTGCGGCGAACTTCAATATCGACACCGGCGGTTGGCTCATCTAAAATAAGCACTTGTGGTTCATGCATTAGCGCGCGCGCGATCATTAAACGGCGCTTCATCCCGCCAGAAAGCATACGACCTGCGTCATGCCGTTTATCCCACAATTCTAATTGTTTCAAATACTTTTCAGCACGTTGTAATGCGGTTTTACGATCAACACCATAATAACCCGCTTGATTAACTAATATATTAAGTAAGGGTTCAAACTGATTAAAATTGAATTCTTGTGGTACTAAACCTAAAAAACTTTTTGCTTTTTCTAAATTTTCATCCAGATCAATGCCAAACACTTTCACTTTGCCCGAGGTTTTATTTACTAATGACGTGATCACGCCAATAGTCGTAGATTTACCCGCTCCATTAGGACCTAACAGAGCAAAAAAATCACCTTTTTTAACCGTTAAGTCGATCCCTTTAAGGGCTTGAAAGCCACCTTTATAAGTTTTTTGTAGAGCAGTAATTTCTAATGCTATCGGCATGTTGTATTGCATCCAAAAGAGTCTAGCGAACAAGTAATGTGAGGGCATTAACATCATTTTTCAAGTAAAAATTAGTGTTAAACTTTACTAATTTTGGGCTATATATAGTTTTTGGTAAGCTTGCAGAATTTTATCTACACGCTGTTGTGACGTTTTAAACTGATCGCCATACAGATATCACCAATGGCTAATTAAGAATGTAGCGAAATTTTATAAATACGGCACATTACAAAAAAAGTTATTGAAAGTTTACAGTTGCAAACAGGTCTATTGGATAAAGTAATACACTTTTACTTTTCATTATGTCTATTATAACACCAACCAACAACAAATTATTAACACTTTTATTCATAAAAACACAACAAAAATAATAAAGGAACACTTATGCCTCACTTAACTCCTCTACCCGAAGATACCACACCTGAACTTAGCGAAGATTTTGCAATTTTTAAAGAAATTCTAGGTTTTGTGCCCAACAGTTTATTAACCATGCAGCGCCGTCCAGCTATGGTTAAAGGTTTTGGGGTATTAACCCAAGCAGTGATGAGTGAAGACAGTGAGGTTAATTTAGGCTTTAAACGCTTACTCGCGCATTTTTGTAGCCGCGCTGCAGGTTGTCAGTACTGCGAAGCACACTCTTTAATTGCGGCCGAAATTCACGGTGTTAGCCATGAAAAAGTACAAGCGATATGGGAATATAAAACCAGTGATTTATATAGCGATGCCGAACGTGTTGCGCTTGATTACGCTTTAGCCGCAGGCAGTGTTCCTAATGCTGTTGATGATGCATTAATGATTCAAATGAAAAAGCATTGGAGCGACTCTCAAATTGTCGAAATTTTAGGTGCTATTTGTTTATATGGTTTTTTAAACCGCTGGAATGATTCTATGGCAACTGAATTAGAAGACTCACCTAAAGCGATGGGCAAAGAAATATTAGCAAAAGGTGGTTGGACAGGTGGTAAGCATATAAAATAACTAACTTCTAAAAATTTTTAAATACAGCACAACACACACCTTACAACTAAAAGGAATAAAGTAGCTCTTTTTTATTCTTTTTAAATTGCTTAGTCTGGGTTAAAATTCAATCGTTTTATTCATTACGATCTAACCACAATAGATAACCTAGACAAATAACCATGACA
>JAESPQ010000093.1 GCA_016765535.1 Alteromonadaceae bacterium
AAGAGGGGTATATTTAACGTGAAATGTAGGTCGGCATCTTTTATGAAGAGCTGCCGTCAACTTGATGGGCTAAAGCCCAACCTACAAAACGCCGCAAGCGGCGGGGAATTAAACCCGCTCAGATTAAAACTTAACAGTAACCAAACGACATTAAGCGATCGTAACGTTTTTCAACCAGTTCATCTTTTGATAAACCTTCTAACGAGGTTAAATCAGTTTTCAGCGCTTGTTTAAGCTCAGCAGCCATTTGATCAACATCACGATGCGCGCCGCCTAATGGTTCTTCAATAATGGTATCAATGAGCTCTAATTCTTTTAAACGCTGTGCGGTAATGCCCATAGCTTCTGCCGCAGTAGAGGCTTTTTCAGCCGTTTTCCACAATATAGAAGCACAACCTTCAGGTGAAATTACTGCATAGGTTGAATATTTCAGCATATTTACTTTATCACCTACACCAATAGCTAATGCACCACCAGAACCACCTTCGCCAACAACCGTACAAATAATTGGGACACTTAAACGTGACATGACTTTTAAGTTAGTGGCAATGGCTTCACTTTGACCACGTTCTTCTGCACCTATACCAGGATAAGCCCCCGGCGTGTCAATAAAAGTAATAATAGGCATATTAAATCGTTCTGCCATTTTCATTAAACGTAACGCTTTACGATAACCTTCTGGACGCGGCATACCAAAATTACGTTTTACTTTTTCAGTCGTATTGCGCCCTTTTTGATGACCAATAATCATTACTGCTTTACCGTCTAAACGCGCAGTACCACCAATTAAGGCTTTATCGTCGGCATAAGCTCTGTCACCACATAATTCATCAAAGTCTGTAAAAATACGATCAATATAATCTTGAGTGTATGGTCGTTGCGGATGACGTGCTACGCGTGCAACTTGCCAAGATTCAAGATTAGAAAATATTTTTTTAGTTTGCTCTTGGCATTTTTCTTTTAATTGTGAAATTTGATCTTCCAAGTCCAAATTTAAATCTTCACCTTTGTTTACTAATTCTAATTCTTCTATTTGAGCAGTTAATTCAGCAATCGGTTGCTCAAAATCTAAAAAACTTAACGACATTATGTTCTACCTATTTAATGGCTCAAGTTAAAACTCAAGCTAAAAGAACGACTTAGCTATTCTTTATTGGTTAAATTGTAAAGCGATATTATCATCACCCAACAGAGTTTTAAGTTCATGTAATAAACTGTCTGCTGGACTAATACGCCATTGCACACCTAATTCGAGCATTACCTGCGCTTCTTGGCGCTGATAAAAAACTCGAACAGGACAAGTACCTTCTTTATAAGGAGTTAGTACTTGATTAAATTGGTTTAAGAAATTATTAGCAATTTCTGTTTTATTTATCTGAATATCAAGCGATTTTACATATTTTTCTCGCGCTTGCACAATCGGCATGATATCACGGGCGGTCATTGTAATACTACTGGAGTAATCATCAAAGCTGACCTGTCCACTACACACTAAAATAGCGTCATTTTCGAGTATTTCGGCAAATCTTTCATAATCATCGGGGAATAAACGAATATCCATGCGAGCGCTTTTATCATCTAGAGTAACTAACGCCCAGCGACGACCACGTTTATTCACTAACACCCGTACACCAATAACTAAACCCACCGCGACGGAAGTAACATCTTTATTAGTGGGTTGTAATTTAATTAAGCGCCCGGTTGAATAATGCTTAATCTCTTTAAGGTAGCGATTAATCGGATGCCCCGTTAAATACAAACCTAAGGTTTCTTTTTCACCTGCTAACCAGACTTCTTCAGCCCAAGGCACAACGTTTTTATAACTTTGTCGTTCATCTTGATGATCATCGTTAATTAAACCAAATAAATCATTTTGCCCTAACGATTCTGCTTTAGCATGCTGTTCGGCGGCTTTTATCGCCTCGTTTAAACTAGCAAACATCGACGCACGATGAGGAGTACTCTTATTATTGGAAGAAGATATTTTAGGCCCTAAAATATCCATTGCTCCCGCTTTAATCAAACGTTCAAGTACGCGGCGGTTGGTTTTCTTTAAATCTAAACGCGCACAAAAATCAAATAAATCGGTAAATGGACCACCGCTTTCGCGCGCGGCAATAATAGCTTCAATAGGGCCTTCTCCAACACCTTTTACCGCGCCAATACCATAAACAATTTCATTGTTATCATTCACAGTAAATTTATATAAACTAGAATTTACATCAGGGGGCAATAAGGTTAAACCCATATTGCTACACTCATCGACTAAGGTAACAATCTTGTCGGTATTATCCATATCAGCCGACATTACAGCGGCCATAAACGGTGCTGGAAAGTGAGTTTTCATCCACAACGTTTGATAAGAAACTAACGCATAAGCGGCAGAATGCGATTTATTAAAACCATAACCCGCAAATTTTTCGACTAAATCGAAAATTTTCATTGCCAGTTCGCCATCAACACCACGGTCAATTGCGCCCTGCTCAAAACCTGCCCGTTGTTTGGCCATTTCTTCAGGTTTTTTCTTACCCATGGCTCGACGTAACATATCGGCACCACCGAGCGAATAACCAGCGAGTATTTGTGCAATTTGCATCACCTGTTCTTGATACAAAATAATGCCATAGGTTGGTTCAAGAATAGGTTTTAAATCAAGATGTTGCCATTTTTTATCTGGATAACTTACTTTTTCACGACCATGTTTTCGTTCAATAAAGTTATCAACCATGCCAGACTGTAAAGGCCCTGGACGAAACAGCGCCACTAGCGCAATAATATCTTCAAAGCGATCAGGTTTTAGCTTATCAATCAGTGATTTCATACCACTAGACTCTAGCTGAAACACCGCCGTAGTTTTTGCGGCTAATAAGAGTTTATAACTAGCGGGATCTTCTAAATCTATCACCGTGATATCAATCGGCTCTTTGCCGGCTTTAAGCAGTTTTTCGTCCGCCATTTCTATTGCCCATTGCAATATAGTCAGCGTACGTAACCCTAAAAAGTCAAACTTAACCAAGCCTGCATCTTCAACATCATTTTTGTCAAATTGCGTTACGGGGTTTTTACCTTCACTATCACAATAAAGCGGCGCAAAATCGCTAATGGTCGTTGGCGAGATAACCACTCCACCCGCATGTTTACCTGCATTACGCGTTGTGCCTTCAAGAATACGGCACATATCAATCAAATCTCTGACGTCACTGTCTTGCTCGTAAATTTCAGGTAATTTAGGCTCAGCTTCAAACGCTTTTGCTAATGTCATTCCGGGATCTGGCGGTACTAATTTTGAAATTCTATCAACAAAACCATAAGGATGCCCGAGTACACGACCAACATCACGAATAACGGCTTTTGCCGCCATAGTACCAAAGGTGATAATTTGTGATACCGCATCACGACCATACATGTCGGCGACATGATCGATTACTTCATCACGCCTATCCATGCAAAAATCGATATCAAAATCGGGCATCGATACCCGTTCAGGATTCAAAAATCGTTCGAAGAGCAAATCATATTCAAGCGGATCTAAATCGGTAATTTTAAGTGCATAAGCCACTAAAGATCCAGCACCAGAACCGCGTCCAGGCCCTACTGGAATATTATGGTCTTTACTCCATTGAATAAATTCCATGACGATCAAAAAATAACCCGGGAAGCCCATATTATTGACAACTTCAAGCTCTATAGCTAAACGTTCATCATAAGGCTGACGTTTTTGTGAAAAATCGTCACTGTTTTTATCAAATAAAAAATCTAAACGTTCTTCTAACCCCTCTTGTGATACTTTAACTAAAAAGTCTTTAATATCCAGCCCTTCGGTAGGAAAGTCGGGCAAAAAATATTCACCTAAACGTACAGTAACATTACAACGTTTGGCAATTTCTACACTATTAGTTAAGGCCTCAGGAATATCACTAAATAGTTCGATCATTTCAGCTTCTGAACGAAAATATTGTTCAGCGCTATAGCGTTTTGGACGTCGTTTATCGTCTAAAGTAAAACCGTCATGAATGGCAACTCGAATTTCATGGGCATCAAAATCATCAGGACTTAAAAACATTACTTCATTGGTAGCAACCACAGGTAATTGTTGTTGCTGTGCTAACTCAACAGCAAGATGAAGATAATCTTCTTCGTTATCACGACCGGTACGAATAAGCTCTAAGAAATAGTTATTAGGGAAATATTGTTGATAAAAAGCAACCATTTGAGCAACTAAGTCATAATTGCCTTTTAGCAGTACTTTGCCAACATCACCTTCACGGCCGGCCGACAATAAAATTAACCCTTGTGCATATTCTATTAACCATGTTTTATCTATAACAGCTTTACCTTGCACATGACCGCGCAAATACGCTTTAGAAATTAATTCAGTTAAATTTTTATAGCCAATATTATCACTTGCAAGTACCACTAAACGAGATAACTCATCGCCTAATTCTTCACTTTGTACCCAAAAATCACAACCAACTATTGGTTTAATACCTGCACTATGAGCAGCATGGTAATACTTTACTAACCCACATAAATTACTTTGATCAGTAAGCGCTAACGCAGGCATATTTAAATCTGCTGCTTTAGCAATAATAGGCTTAACTTTTTTTAGGCCATCACACATTGAGTAATCGCTATGCACGCGCAAATGAATAAATTTAGGTGCGACTAATTTATCACTCTCATCAACTATTATGTCACTCATGTACGTTTTATCCCTTGAGTCGCAATCACCTTAGCAACGGGCTTAAAGCTTTGTCGATAACAATCTAAAACACCATGTTCAATAATTTTTTCTAAATGAACTTTAGTGGGATAACCTTTGTGTTGGGCAAAACCGTATTCAGGATGAAGCTTATCAAGGGCGACCATTTCATCATCACGGGCAACTTTAGCTAAAATTGAAGCGGCACTGATTTCGCTAACGCGATCATCCCCTTTCACTACAGCTTGTGCGTTAATATTGCCATGCTCACCTATAAAAGTAGGCGTTCGATTACCATCAACTAAAACAAAATCAGGTGTTACATTTAAACCTTGTACTGCCCGTTGCATGGCTAACATGGTGGCATGAAGAATATTTAAGGTGTCTATTTCTTCAGGGCTTGCACGGCCTATTGACCACGCTATCGCTTTTTCTTTAATAAGTGGTACTAGCGCAATACGCTTTTTTTCGGAAAGTTTTTTTGAGTCCATCAAACCTTTAATCGGGTTATCGGCATCAAGGATCACTGCTGCGGTAACCACATCACCAACTAAAGGACCACGACCCACTTCATCGACACCCGCAATACAATAAGCAATTGGGTATTCAAACGGAACAAACTCTTTTTTTTTCTTGATTTTTTTAGGATTAACTTTTTTAAATTTTGTTGTTTGAGTGTCAGTCGCTGGTATTTTATCTATTTGATTATTCATGACTGATACAGTTCCTCAACGGCATTGGCGGCTTGTTCGCTAGCATTTTGTTTTAATTGTTGATGAATACTCATAAAGGCTTCATTTAATTGCATTTGATCTTGATATAAACGCTCTTTCACTAAAGGCAAAATATTTTCCACACTCACCTGCCCTTGTAATAATTCAGGCACCAAACTTTTATTAGCTAATAAATTAGGTAATGAAAACCACTTTAGTTTTACAAAACCTTTAAATAGATGGTAAGTCAGCGTATTAAATTTATAACAAATAACCATAGGGCGCTTAATTAATGCAGCTTCAAGCGTTACTGTACCAGAAGCCATTAATAAGCAATCACTTGCCGCCATCACTTGTTGAGTTTTATCAGTAATAATTTTCAAGGTTAAATCAGGGGCAATTTGTTGATGTAACTGTTTAAATTGCGCCGCACGTTTAGCTGATACCATAGGAACAACAAAGATTAAAGTATCATCTTGTTGATATAATTTTTGTGCTGTTTGTAAAAAAGGAGCGGCTAAGCGAGTCAACTCACCACCACGGCTACCTGGCATTAATGCTAAAACATTACCATGTTCGGGTAAATTCAATTCAGCTCGCGCTTGCACTTTATCTGAATAAAGAGGAATATCATCCGCAAGCGGATGGCCAACAAAGGTACAAGGCACCTTATGTAGATCATAAAATGCTTTTTCAAAAGGTAATAAAGACAACACCATATTAGTGGCTTTTTCAATTTTAAAAATGCGTTTTTTCCGCCATGCCCATACTGATGGGCTGACATAATGTATGGTTTTGATACCTTGTTGCTTTAATTTATCTTCTAAAGTTAAATTAAAGTCAGGTGCATCAATACCAATAAAAACATCCGGCTTGTTATTAATAAAGTAATTGGTTAGCGTTTTACGAATGTAAAGTAAGCGACGAATTCGCCCTAATACTTCAAAAATCCCCATCACTGCTAATTCATCCATGGTAAATAAGCTTTCAAAACCTAGCCTATCCATTTTTGGACCACCAATACCAACAAATTTTGCTTGTGGATATTTTTGTAATAATGCCGTCATTAAACCTGCACCTAAGGTATCACCAGAGTGTTCACCAACAACGATGGCAAACACAGGAGAATTATTATGTGTCGGGTTCAAAGAAGTGTTCAAGGAAGTATTCTTAGTCATAGGATACAGCGATTAACGCACAATGCCACGACTAGAGTTTTGAATAAAATTGATAAAGTTTTCAACTTCAGCAAATTCTTGCATTTGCTGTTGTTGATTTTCTACCGCATCATCAACGGTTAAACCGCTACGAAATACGGCTTTGTAAGCGCGTTTAAGCATAAGTAGGGCTTCTTTGGAAAAGCCTCGGCGTTTTAAACCTTCACTATTTAAGCCAAACGGTTTAGCCGGTTGTCCCGATGCCATTAAGTAAGGCGGTACATCTTTTAGCACTAAGGCATTAGCCGCAATAAAACTATGTTGACCAATATGACAAAATTGATGTACACCACTCATACCTCCTAAAATAACATGATCGCCAACATGAACATGGCCTGCAATAGAGGCATTATTGGCTAAAATACAATGATCTCCCACCATACAATCGTGAGCGACATGAGTATAAGCCATAAACAAGTTATTGCTACCAATTTGCGTTAAGGCGTTATCTTGAATTGTACCGCGATGAATGGTACAAGACTCACGAAAGCTATTATTATCACCGATGACTAAACGCGTTTCTTCACCTGCATATTTAAGGTCTTGGCAATCTTCACCAATAGAAGCAAATTGAAAAATTTCATTTCCATTACCTAAGGTGGTTGGTCCTTTGATCACGACATGAGAGTGAATTCTACAATTATCACCAATCACCACATTAGCAGTAACTAAAGTCCAAGGGCCAATAACACTACCTTTACCGACGACGGCCCCTTCTTCAACAATGGCTTGTGGATGAATTTGTGCCTGAGGATGAATACCTTGCTGAGTTTCGTTCACTGAAAATTCTCTTTAATTTTTTGTTTACTTATAGCTTATTTATAATTTACGACGCGCACACATTAAATCAGCACTACAAACCACTTTACCATCTACTTTTGCTTCACCATAAAACTTCCACATACCGCGACGCTCTTTAATAAATTTAACGTGTAGGTGCATAGTATCTCCAGGGATCACTGGCTTTTTAAAACGAACCTTATCTAATGAAGCAAATAAATACATTTCATCATTACTGCGATCATTAGCCGTTTTAAATCCTAAAATACCTGTTGCCTGTGCCATTGCTTCTAAAATTAATACACCGGGAAAAATAGCAAACTCAGGAAAATGTCCAGTAAAAACAGGTTCATTATACGTGACATTTTTAATGGCATGTAACCACTCACCCGCTTGATAATCAAGCACTCTATCTACTAACAACATGGGATATCGATGTGGGATAAGTTGTTGTATTTCTTTTAAATCAATAGGTTGCAAAACTCTTGTTTCATTATTATTTTGTTCGTTTGCTGCGTTCAATGTACTATTCCTTATTTGGTTATTACTGTTAGCTAGAGCGAGGTTATCCCCCTTCAACAAGTGTTATTTTTATTATTTGCAATGCGTTTTTTCTAGCTCAGCTAATTGTTTTTCTAATTTTTTTACTCGAGCAAAAACATTGTCTAATTTTTTCACCCGCGCGTTAGTTTTATTCCATTCTTTATTGATAGCTGCAGGCATGCCAGAAGAATAAACCCCCGCCTCTTTAATATTTTTAGTTACCATAGCCATACCAGTAAAAGTACAGCCATCAGCGACAGTGATATGCCCATTAATGCCGACTAAACCAGCAATAATACAATGTTTACCAATAATAGAACTGCCTGCAATGACAGAGCATGCTGCCATCGCGGTATTCTTACCCACAATAACATTGTGAGCTATTTGAATTTGATTATCTAAAATAACACCATCATGTATTTCGGTGTTATCTAAAGCACCGCGATCTATAGTGGTACTCGCCCCTATTTCTACATTGTTGCCAATAATAACTGAACCTAATTGAGGGATTTTATGCCAAAATTGTACTTTATCTTGCGACGCAGGAGCATAACCAAAGCCATCAGAACCGATAACGGTATTGGCTTGAATAAGACAAGATTGGCCAATAATAATTTGATGGTAAATAGAAACATTAGCCCATAATTTAGTGGCGCTACCAATTTTAGTACTTTTGCCAATAAAACATCCTGCACCAATAATAACATTATCTGCAAGCTCTACGTTATCTTCAATAACGGCATTAGCACCAATACTCACGTTATCACCAATAACAGCACTTTCAGCAATAACGGCTGATGGATGAATACCTATTGCAACAGCCGGTGTAGTATCCAGTAATTGTGCTATTTTTGCATAAGCTAAATAAGGGTCAGCAACCACTAAGGCATTAGTTTTACAGTCTACTAATACCTCTTGATGCAATATAACCACGCCGGCCTTAGTATTACTTAACTGTTGGCGGTATTTACTATTAGACAAAAATGCAACCTCAGTGGAGGTTGCATTTTCTAGCGTTGCTAAGCTGTTAACGGTGTGGGTAGGATCACCGTTAACAGTGGCACCAATTTTATTGGCTAGTTGTTCAAGCGTGTAACTCATTTATAAAAACTCATTCATAAAACTCATTCATAAAACTCATTAGTTAAATCAACTCTACTTATACCCAAGCCACTTGAATATGCGAGTTTCAGCATCTTCAGGTGGTTTGGGTATAATATTAATTTATTAGCTCTGCATTAAGCAGAGCATAAAATCAAAAGTAAAAACCGAAAGTCAAAAATAAATTAGTTTAATTTACTTACTTGCTTGATCACATTTTCTGAGATATTAATTTCAGGTTTTGCAAATACAACAGCTTTTTGTTCAAGAACTAAGTCATACTGTTTTTTAGCCGCAATATTATCAATAGCTTGACGTACTAACGCTAAAATTTTATTAGTTTCTTCGTTTTGACGAGCACCCGATTTTTGTTGAAAAGCTTTACCCTTGGTTTGATATTCGCGATATTTCACGCCAATTTTCATATCTAAATCATTTAGCTCTTTTTTGCTCATTAACGCACTATCACGCTTTTTCTTTTCTTGAAAATATTTAATATCTTTTTCAAGTTGCATCAATGCCGCTTTGTCATCTTTAAATTCGGCTTCTAACGATTGCATAATCGTTGCTGTTTGAGGAATTTTACTCATCACTTCTTGAATATTAACCACGGCAATTTTTTGTGCTGCAAAACTAGCACTAGTTAATAATAAACTTGATGCTGCCACTGTAATGGCAATAGATTTAATAATTTTTTTCAACTTCTTCTCCAATTTTTACTTTATTTAGTACTTTATTTTTATTGCTCAATTTGAGCATTGACTTATCTAGCTATACTCATGTTACCTCGAAATACTCGTTTCAGACATTTTGAAGTATCATGAGTATATAATACCGTTTAAAATGTTTTACCGATATTAAAGCTAAAGAATTTAGTATCATCACCAGGTTCATCTTTTAACGTTCGGGCAAAACTAAAAATCATCGGCCCCATTGGCGATAACCATTGTATCGATAAACCAGCAGACGCGCGATAACTTTTATAATCTGAAAAGTTAGATAATTTTGAAAATTGATCTGCGGCTAAATCTTGATAATCGGCAAGGTTAAACTCAGTATCCCAAACATTACCAATATCAGTAAAAAAACTAGTACGTACACTATTTGAATAACTTTCATCTAAAAAGGGTGTTGGTACAATCAGTTCAATACCGCCTAATAAACGCGCATTACCACCAACTGAACGTCGTGATACATCAATATAATCGTGATCAGGCCCTAAACAACAATTACCTCCACCAGCAAGTGGATCATTACTTGGTATATTGGTTGGGTATCTAAATATAGCCCTAGGTCCTACGGTATTATTTTGAAAGCCTCGTAAAGTATCTGAACCACCAGCCCTGAAATTTTCCCAAAAAGGTAACGTTTGGTCATTACCATGAATAGTGCCATAACCATTACCATAACCTGCTTGCAAACGAGTTAATACTGTCCAACGTTGATCACGAGTTAATGGAAAGTACCATTTAGTGTCAAAATCAATTTTAAAATAATTAACATCTGAATTAGGTGTCGTTACTTTAAAAGACACTATTTGTTGTGAACCATCGGTCGGGAAAGTACCACGGTTTAAACTAGACCTTGATATAGCGGCAGAAAGATCAAAAGAGTTAAAGGCTAAACCACCATCAGGGTTATTAGGATCAGAGTATATATCGTAAAAATTTTGAATTTGCTCGTAAGTTTGCAAACGAGTTATGCCATTATGCTTATAACCTGCACCAAAATTAATACGTATATATTCATTAATAGGAAAACCTAAACTAAGTCCTACCCCATACGAAGTTTGCTTATATTCAACTAAGTTAGCGCCACCCGCATCAAATTTACTGTAAAAAATATTGCCGCCAAGCGATACGCCGTCAACCGTAAAATAAGGGTCGGTATAAGAGATGTTAACGCTTTCTTGATAGCTTATAGTATTCACATTAAAGGCTAAACGATTACCCGTGCCTAAAAAGTTATTTTGTTGAATACCCGCATTTAAACTTAATCCTGTATAAGAACCATAACCAATACCCGCAGTAAATGAACCTGATGGTTGTTCTTTTACTTCAAAATCAATATCAACAACATCGTCTTGGTCTGAAAGTTTTTTCGTTTCAAAGTCCACTTTTTCTAAATAAGGTAAGCGAGATAAACGTGCTTTAGAGCCTTCAACTAAACTATTAGATAACCAAGCGCCTTCTTGTTGACGCATTTCTCGACGTAACACACTTTCAGAAGTAACTGCATTACCTTTAAAGTTAATGCGTTCAACGTAAACACGTTTACCTGGGTCAACCGAAATAGATAATTTTACTGTACCGTCTTCTTCATTAATATCAGGAATAGTGATAACTTTAGGGTAGGCATAGCCAAAGCGACCTAAAAATTTGCTGATCACCTCTTCGGTATAAGTGACTTCTGCGCCGTTATATACTTTATCGGCTCTTAATGGATTAATGGCGCGAATAGTTTTTTCAAAGCCAGCCATATCACCAATAAAATCAACATTGCTTACCGTATATTTTTTTCCTTCACTTACATTTAAAGTGATATAAACGTTTGTTTTATCTGGTGTCATTGAAACTTGAGTAGAGTCAACTTTAAATTTTAAATAACCGCGATCAAGATAGTAACTATTGATCGTTTCCATATCACCTTGCAGGGTTTGCTTTTGATATCTGTCTTGCGCCATAAAATCCCACCAAGGTGAGTCATAGGTTAGCTCAATTTTATCTAAAATTTCAGCATCTGAAAAAATATGATTACCAACGACATTAATTCGTTTAATCGCAGCAGCATCACCTTCTTCAAAGGTGAATTTAATATTAACGCGGTTTCTCGGTAAATGCGTTATTTTAGCTTTTACGCTAGCATTATACTTACCGACACTATGATAAAAATCTTCTAAGCCAGTCTCTATACCTGAAATTACGGTCATATCAAGTGGTTCACCCACTCTAATATCACTACCATCTAAACTTTCAGTTAACTGTTCATCTTTAAGGTCTTTATTGCCATCAAACTCTATTTCACTAATCGTTTCACGTTCGCGTACCCTAAAAACAACACGATTACCCTCACGAAAAACTGAAATATCATTAAAGTTTCCTGATTTATAAAGAGACTTTATTGCTTGTGATATTCTAAAATCATTAAGCGTGTCACCGATATTGAACGGTATATGGGTTAATGCAGCACCTAAAGCAACACGTTGTAGACCTTTAACTTCAATATCTTCAACTTGAAAAGATTCTGAGGCATGTGCTGTGCTTCCAAATATGCCCAGTAATACAGCGAAGGCAGTTCTTTTTATCATCATAAATATTAACTTTTACTTCTATTTTTATTTCAGTTTGAATCTAAAATTTTAATGTAATTTTTAAACTGATCATGTTTTTACATTAAAGTCTAAGTAGATCATTGTATATTGCTATACTCATTAATCCTAACAGTGCTAAGGCACCAAATTTAAAGCCTAATTCTTGAATTTTTTCAGGAACTGGCTTACCCGTTATCAATTCAATAACGTAATAAAATAAATGCCCACCATCGAGTACTGGCATAGGTAATAAATTAATAATACCTAAATTAACACTAATAAGTGCTAAAAAACCTAAAAAGTAAACGAAACCATAACTGGCACTACTACCAGCCCCTTGAGCAATAGCGATAGGACCACTTAAATTATTGACCGAAACATCACCACTAATCAATTTGCCGATCATGGTAAAACTTAAACTAACCAATTGCCATGTTTTATCTACACTATGAGAAAAAGCTGAAATAATGCCGTAACTTTGATTGATTTTATAGTGTTCTGGGTAATTATCTCGTTTAGGAGAAACACCTAAATAACCTATTTTTTTACCCTTAAAGTATTTACTTGCTGGCGTTACCAAAAGTTGTAACTTTTGATTATCTCGCAAGAGAGTCAAACTAACACTTTTATTCGCATACTGCTTAATTTTATCGGCAAATTTTGGCCAATTATCCTCAATATTGATTTGTGCTATTGATAATAATTTATCGCCTTTTTTAAGCCCTGCTTTTTCTGCTGGGCTATCTTTGGCAACCATGGCTATTTCAGTATAAATTTTAGGTCTATAAGGCGTTAACCCTAAACTACTAATAGGTGATTGCTGTTTTAAATCGCCTTTGGCTAAGGAAAATGGCCATTGCGTTAAATTTAATTGGTAGCTTTTTGTAAATTGAGTCTCTGGTAGTCTCGCTTGAAAAGCGATCTTGTTTTCACCCACAGACGCAACTAATGCCATATTGACATCTTGCCAAGTTTGGGTTGAATTATCATTAATACTGATAATTTCACTGCCGGCTTGCACGCCCGCTTGTGCAACAATCGAGTTAGGTGCAACAGCACCAATAATCGGTTTTACATTAGGTACACCAATTAAAAACATTAAGTAAAAAGCAATAATAGCAAAAGCAAAGTTTGCTAACGGCCCTGCCGCAATAATTGCAATGCGTTGATACACTGATTTATTATTGAATGCTTTATCTTTATCGGCGTGACTAACATCATCAACACGTTCGTCAAGCATTTTAACATAACCGCCCAACGGAATAAGGGCAATAACATATTCAGTACCTTGCTTATCAGTTGTTCGCCATAGCACTTTACCAAAACCCACCGAAAAACGCTCAACCTTAACCCCACAACGACGTGCCACCCAAAAATGACCATATTCATGCACAGTAACTAAAATACCTAGTGCAACGATAAAAGAGAATAAATTCCAAAAAAAATCAAACACGCGTATTGGTACTCTCTTTATTAGCAATTATTATTTTAGTTATTAAAAAAGAGTTCATTTAACATTCTCTTCTAAAGTCAGTAAGGATTTAGCAAAACTGCGTACTTTTTTATCTAAAGTAAGTACGTCATCAATTGAAATCACCTTTTCTGAGACAAATTTATTCATAGAAGTTTCATTTATTTTGGCAATATCGGTAAATTTAATTTTTTCGTTTAAAAAAGCGGCAACGGTTACTTCATTTGCAGCATTAAGCGCAGTACAAGCACCTTGTCCTAACCGACATGCCTTAATGGCTAATTTTAGGTTAGGATATTTATCAAAATCAACTTCTTCGAATTCAAACGATTGGTTGTTAAAAAAATCTAGCGGTTTAACACCCGATTTTATACGCTGTGGAAAGGCAAGCGCTTGAGCAATAGGTGTGCGCATATCAGGATTACCCATTTGTGCAATAACACTCCCATCAATGTATTGTACCATAGAGTGAATAATGCTTTGTGGATGTAATACCACTTGAATATCATCAGGCTGTAAATTAAATAACCATTTGGCTTCAATAAACTCTAGCCCTTTATTCATCATAGTGGCTGAATCTACTGAAATTTTACGTCCCATAGACCAATTAGGATGCGCACAAGCTTGATCAGGGGTGACGTTTTCAAGTTCAGCAAAGGCAAAAGTGCGAAAAGGCCCCCCCGAACCAGTAAGTAATATTTTACTAACACCTGCTTGGTCTAACTGACAAAAACCTGGACGTTGTTGTTCATGACTAGGTAAGCATTGAAAAATAGCATTATGCTCGCTGTCTATTGGTAGTAATTGCGCATTAGATTCTTTAACAGCGTCGATAAAAATTTGTCCCGAGGTTACTAATGCTTCTTTATTGGCAAGTAATACTTTTTTACCTGCTTTAACTGCCGCGAGTGTTGGCATTAACCCCGCAAAGCCAACTATGGCAGCCATCACCGTATCTACATCATCAGCTTGTGCAGCGTCAATCAATGCTTCTTCGCCTGAACAAACACTAATATTAAGATTAATTGACGATAATTTTATGATTAATTGCTTCGCTGCATCCCTGTCAACCATCACCACATATTTTGGCTTATACTGTTGACACTGCTGGAACATTTTATCAACAGATGAATGAGCCGTTAAACTGATTAACTGAAATTTTTCTGGGTGCAGACTAATGACATCTAAAGTGCTAAGACCAATTGAGCCGGTTGATCCCAAAATGCATATTTTTTGATATTTTATTTCATTAAGTACTGTCATGTTACCAGCCAAAAAAGACGTAACATAACGTGTAAATAGGCGCTGTTGCCGTTAAGCTGTCTATCCTATCTAAAATACCACCATGACCAGGTAAAATAGAGCCACTATCTTTAATGCCTGCTTGGCGTTTAAACATACTTTCATTCAAATCACCTAATACTGAAATAGTCGTAATAAGAATAGTAACCACAATAACCGTTAAATGTTGTTTTAAAGACCAATCAAGCACGAAGCCGGCAATATTAACTAAGATACAAGCAAATACAATACCACCTAAAAACCCTTCGATCGTTTTTCCGGGGCTAACATTTGGCATAAGCTTATGTTTACCAATACTTTTCCCAACAAAATAAGCACCAACATCAGCGCTCCATACCATTAAAAACAAAAACATGATCAATTGAGCGCCATCATATTTATCAACTTGATATTCATGGCTACGCAAGATGATAAAAGCTAACCAGGTAGGTACTATAGTAAACCAACCAAACAAGCCGCGTACCGAGCGATGCTTTGACCAAAAATCACTGTAACGCGGATACACAAAAGTTAAAAATGCAGATAAAACCCACCAAGCAACAGTAAGCCATAACAGGTTAACAATAGAAGAATGTAATTCAGTAGCGCTTAACCACAAGGTTTCGATAGGTAAATACAGCCATAAGCCGACCATTAAAAAAACATTCGTTAACACAAAGGCTATACGACGAATTTTAGATGAAAAGCCCATTAAAGGACCCCATTCCCATGCCCCTATTGCCATAACGGCAATAATAAGCCCTGAAAAATAAGATAGCGGTAAATAAAAAATTGCAGCAATAATTGCTGGGGCTAATAATAAAGCCGTCATAATTCTTTGTTTTAACAAATGAATTTCCTTTGGTTATCTTTAATTAGGTTTAACTTGCTCACCAGTTAAACCAAACCGACGCTCTCTTTGGCTAAAAATTGAAATTGATTTTTTAAATTGTTGTTCATCAAAATCAGGCCATAAAGTGTCGGTAAAATAAAGTTCGGCATACGCCGCTTGCCATAATAAAAAGTTACTTATTCTATAATCACCACCGGTGCGAACAAGTAAGTCAAGTTCAGGTAAAGTAGCTAAGCAGGTATGCTGATGTAAGCTATTTTCGTTAATATCATCAACCGTTAACTCATTAGCGATCACTTGTTGGCTTAGTTTTTTAGCTGCATTAACAATATCCCAACGACCACCATAATTCGCAGCTACCGATAATACCATACCCGTATTATGCTCAGTCAATTGTTGTGATTGTGCTATTTTTTTTTGTAGTTTTTCAGAAAAACGACTGAGATCACCAATTACCTGAAATTTTATATCATTTTTATGTAAGCGTTTCACTTCTCGTGTTAACACAAACATAAATAAGTCCATCAGTACGCTAACTTCTTTTTCAGGACGTTGCCAATTTTCACTACTAAAAGCAAATAATGTTAACGCTTTAACGCCTAATTTTCGTGCCGTGGTAACACAAGAACGAACACTTTCAACGCCAGCTTTATGCCCAACAACACGTGACTTACCTTGTTGCTGTGCCCAACGGCCATTACCATCCATAATAATAGCTATATGCTGAGGTATAATATCAGTTAAGCCTGTTGTCGCTTCGTGGTTGCTCACATAATCTCCATGATGTGTACACTTTTATCTGTTTTTTTATTAGTATTAGATAAAACAACGCCGCAGACATTATCTACGGCGTTAATTAATAATCAATAGATATTTTAAACTTCCATTAATTCTTTTTCTTTAATGGCTAAAACATCATCAACTTGTTTAATAAATGAGTTGGTGATTTCTTGGATCTCATCTTCTGCTTTATGTTGTTCATCTTCGCCGATTTCTTTGTCTTTTTCTAATGCTTTAATATCTGAATTAGCATCACGGCGAATATTACGAATAGAAATTTTACCATTTTCGGCTTCACCACGTACTACTTTAACTAAGTCTTTACGACGCTCTTCTGTTAATGGCGGTAAAGGAATACGAATTAACGTACCTTGTGACGATGGATTTAAACCCAAATCAGATTTTAAAATGGCTTTTTCTACTGCACCGATCATACTTTTATCAAAAACAGTAATGGCTAACGTACGTGCATCAGGTGTTGATATATTACCCACCTGATTTAAGGGGCTAGCTGACCCATAATAATCAACCGTAATATTATCTAACAACGATGGATGCGCACGCCCTGTTCGAACTTTGTTTAAATGCGTTTTAAAAGACTCAATACTTTTACCCATACGCTCTTCGGCATCTTTTTTAATTTCATTTAGCACTATAAAAATTCCTTAAATAACGTTAATTAATTACTTTTCAATAAATTTATATTAATTTTTACCATGATCAATAAGAGTACCTTCAGTACCGCCCATGATCACAGATTTTAATGCACCAGGTTTGTTCATATTAAACACACGAATAGGCATACTATGATCGCGTGCTAACGTAAAAGCAGACAGGTCCATTACTTGTAATTCTTTTTCTAGTACATCTTGATAGGTTAAATGTGAATAAAGCTCTGCATCAGGGTTTTTCACCGGATCTTCTGAATAAACACCATCAACTTTAGTCGCTTTTAAGACCATATCTGCTTCAATTTCTATACCACGTAAACACGCAGCCGAATCAGTAGTAAAAAATGGATTACCCGTACCTGCTGAAAAAATAACCACTCGACCTGATTTTAATAAACTAATGGCTTCTGCCCAGTTATAGGTATCACACACACCGGCTAAATCTATCGCAGACATTAAACGTGCATTAACAAAAGCACGGTGTAATGCGTCACGCATCGCTAAACCATTCATTACCGTTGCTAGCATCCCCATTTGATCGCCAACAACTCGATTCATGCCCGCTTCGGCAAGACCAGCACCACGAAATAAATTACCACCACCAATAACAAGGCCAACTTGTATGCCCATCTCGATGAGTTCTTTTATTTCTTGTGCCATACGATCAAGGACTTTCGGATCAATACCGAAGCCTTCATGCCCCATAAGGGCTTCACCACTAAGTTTTAAAAGAATACGACGATATTTAGGTTTAGGGTTTATGCTCATAAAATAGTGATCCTTTAGAGAAAGAAACTGCGGACAATATTGACCGCGACTATTTTAATGGTTTTTTACCACTATCGAAAGCCTTAAAAGAAAAAAGTCTACTTTATAACATTATATAAACAAAAAACGCCTACAATATAGACGTTTTTTTAGAAGATCATTTAAACTAGTTGATGAATATAGCAAAGCTGCCGAGTAATTTATTTAGAAAGCTTATATAAATAAGTGACTTCAATAAATTACGATAGCAATGCAGCTAGAGCATCAAATATGAAGAATGTAATTCAAAATAGTTGATGAAATAGCAAGGCGCTTGAGCTTTTTTATCTTAGGCGCATATAAAAATATGTAACTAAGATAAAATGCGAATGCAACGACGCTATTCCTTCAAATATGAAGAATTAGGCTTTAGTAGCAGCGATAGTCGCTTCAACTTCAGCCGCAAAATCTTCTTCTTTCTTCTCAATACCATCGCCTACTTCTAAGCGAATGAATGAAGAAATAGTTAAACCTTTTTCTTTAAGAATTACGCCAACAGTTTTCTTAGGTTCCATCACGAAGGCTTGACCTGTTAAAGAAACTTCACCCGTAAACTTTTTCATCCGACCAATTATGATTTTTTCAAGTAAATCAACAGGCTTTTTCTTTTTTTCATCAAGCTTGTCGTTTTCAACTTTTAAGATATCTAATTGAATAGCTTTTTCTTTTGTAACAACCTCGCTTGGTACATCTTCAGGATTGATGTATTCTGGCTTGCTTGCAGCAACGTGCATAGCAATGTGTTTTAACGTTTCAACATCGCCTTCACCTGCAACAACAACACCAATACGATCACCATGACGATATGATGCTAAAGCTGTACCTTCAACGTATTCAACGCGACGAACATTGATGTTTTCACCAATTTTAGTCACTAAAGTAATACGTTTTTCTTCAAATTGTGCTTGTAAGTCTTCAATTGAAGCTTTTGAAGCGATTGCAGCATCAGCTACTTCGTTAGCAAAAGCTAAAAAGTTTTCATCTTTAGCAACAAAATCTGTTTGACAATTTATTTCAACTAAAGCAGCAGTACCGTTAGCTTCTTTAATTAAAATTGTGCCTTCAGCAGCAATATTACCTGCTTTCTTGGCCGCTTTTGCTTGACCATTTTTGCGCATATTTTCAATCGCTAATTCCATATCGCCATCAGATTCAACTAGCGCTTTTTTACAATCCATCATGCCCGCAGCTGTGCGTTGACGAAGTTCTTTAACCATTGCAGCAGTAATTGCCATGAGTTAATTCCTCAAAATATATATTAATACGGTCAGCGTAAATTTAATTACGCTGACAACTCAAAAGAAATTTTAATAAAAGTATTAAAATTAAGCTTCAGCTTCTACAAAACCGTCTTTTTCAGCTTGAACAACGATGTTAGTTTCACGGCCTTCAGAGATGGCAGCACAAGCTAAATCTAAGTACAAGTTGATTGAACGAATTGCATCATCATTACCAGGAATAATGTAATCAACACCATCTGGATTTGAGTTTGTATCAACGATAGCAACAACTGGAATACCTAAGTTATTAGCTTCTTTAATGGCAATATGTTCGTGATCGGCATCGATAACAAATAATACGTCTGGTAAACCACCCATATTTTTAATACCACCTAGAGATTTATCTAGTTTTTCCATTTCACGAGTACGCATTAATGCTTCTTTTTTGGTCAACGATTCAAAAGTACCATCTGTGCTTTGTGCTTCAAGCTCTTTTAAACGTTTGATAGATTGACGAACTGTTTTCCAGTTAGTCAACATACCACCTAACCAACGGTGGTTTACAAAAAACTGATCACTTTTCAAACCAGCTTCTTTAATAGCTTCACCAGCTGCGCGTTTAGTACCAACAAATAAAACTTTACCTTTTTTAGCAGAAACTTTAGACAATACAGCTAAAGCGTCAGCAAACATAGGAACAGTTTTTTCTAAGTTAATGATATGAACTTTATCGCGTGCACCAAAAATGAATGGCTTCATTTTTGGGTTCCAGTAACGAGTTTTGTGACCGAAATGAGCACCCGCTTTAAGCATATCGCGCATTGAAATATTTGGCATTTTATTGTCCTTTGGGGTTAAGCGTTCATACACTCGATATACACGACTCTTTTGGAAAAGCTTTTCACTATAAAGAGAAAGCCAACCTGAGCACCCCGGTATACCTTTAAATGAGATGTATGTGATTTTTATTTATGTATTTAACATCAATTAGTTATCTAAAAAACATTAATACGGTTAAGTACTGAATTTTTATATGCTAATTGCTAGAGCAAAAAACAGATAATTTCAGCGGCGCACTTTATACCATATTTCAATGTTTTTGGCTAGAATTTTACAAAGAAAAAAAATAAAAAATAATATACCTATATATACCCAAACTACTTGAAGATGCAGAATTCAGCTGGAATTAGAAACGTCTTTAGGCAAGGCAAATTAGTTGTTTAATAGTCATTCTATTTTCAATTGATTTAACGCTGCATAAAACGTTTCTAAACCAGCCCTACGGGGGCGACTGAGCAAAACATGCTCTTCGTTGCATCTGTTTTTAAGGGAACAACCATTAATAAAAAGATGCGCCTTGATCATGATTCGCTC
>JAESPQ010000094.1 GCA_016765535.1 Alteromonadaceae bacterium
AAAAATAGGGGTAAATAATTTAGTAGGAATACCCATATAGTTGTAGGTTGAAGCATGGAAAAAGTCGGCATTACAAAATAGTTTTTTGCTGTCCCACATAAATTCTTCACAAGCCACAGAAATATCATACAACGAAGTATCACCATTTTGTTGAGCTAGCTTTTCAGACCATTTTTTGATGATGACATTACGAGGATCTGAGGTACGATAAATAGCATGACCAAAGCCCATTATTTTTTCTTTACGCTCAAGCATACCTGCCATTTGTACTTTAGCATCTTCAGGTGATTTAAACGTTTGGATCATATCCATTGCGGCTTCATTAGCACCACCATGTAATGGCCCACGTAATGTACCAATAGCACCAGTAACACAAGAAAACATATCCGATAAGGTCGATGCACATACGCGCGCGGTAAACGTTGAGGCATTAAATTCATGCTCGGCATATAAAATTAAAGAGACATCCATAACACGTTGATGCTGCTGCGACGGTGTTTCACCATTTAATAAACGTAAAAAATGCCCTGCTAATGAATCTTCACTTGAAGTACAATCAATTTCTACGTTGTCGTGTGAAAATTTATACCAGTAACACATAATCGCAGGAAATGCGGCTAGTAAACGATTCGCAGCACGATGTTGCTGCGAAAAATCGTCTTCAGGTTCTAAATTACCTAAAAAAGAACAACCAGTACGCATCACATCCATAGGATGAGCGTCTTTTGGAATACGCTGTAACACTTCTTTTAGCGCTGGTGGTAAATCACGCATCGCAAATAAATCGGCCTTATAAATAGCTAGTTGTTCTGCATTAGGCAATTCACCATTAAACAGTAAAAAAGCCACCTCTTCAAAGGTTGCATTTTCAGCTAAATCAGCAATATCATAACCACAATAAGTTAAGCCGCTACCTGATTTACCTACCGTACATAATTTAGTTTCACCTGCACTTTGACCACGTAAGCCCGCGCCACTTAGCTTTTTATCAATAGTTTTATCTGCTTGTTTTTTATCTGACATTATATTTTCCTCATATTCTTTATATTTTTTATATTTTAATTACTTGTTTTTACCTTCAGAAAACAATGAATCTAATTTTTGTTCAAAGTCGTGATAGCCAAGATAATCATATAAATCCATGCGTGTTTGCATATTTTCTATTTCAGCTTTTTGATCGCCATCAGCCAATAATGTTTTGTAAACCGACTCTGCCGCTTTATTCATCGCTCTAAAAGCAGAAAGAGGATAAAGCACCATGGCACAGCCCCATTCGCCCAACTGTTCTTTATTCCATAATTCGGTTTGACCAAACTCAGTAATATTAGCAAGTACAGGTACATCAAGCGCTTCGGTGAAAGCTCTATAATGTTCTTCTGTCTTAACCGCTTCAGCAAAAATACCGTCAGCGCCCGCTGCTACGTAGGCTTTTGCGCGCTCAAGTGCAGCTTTTAAACCTTCTTGAGCAAATGCATCGGTGCGCGCCATAATAAAAAAATCTGGATCTGTACGCGCATCAACCGCAGCTTTAATTCTGTCAACCATTTCTTCTGTTGATACAATCTCTTTATTCGGACGATGACCACAACGTTTTTGTGCGACTTGATCTTCAATATGCACCGCGGCGGCACCTGCTTTTTCCATATCTCTAATAGTTTTAGCAATATTAAACGCGCCCCCCCAACCCGTATCAATATCAACCAATAGCGGTAAACTAGACGCTGAAGTTATACGTTGTACATCAGCAATAACATCATTAAGTGAAGTCATACCTAAATCAGGTAAACCATATGATGCATTTGCGACACCACCACCTGATAAATATATCGCTTGGTGGCCTAATTGTTCAGCCATCATCGCGCAATAAGCATTGATAGTACCAACCACTTGTAATGGTTTATTGCTAGCAAGGGCTTGACGAAATTTGGCTCCCGGCGATAATTTTATACTCATATTAAATTTCCTCTTTAAATTTTTCGATTATGCTATTTTATTTTCAATATTTTACTTTCTATGTTGATCCTTGATGCCGCAATATGGCGGCGCATAAGTATTTCAGCTAATTCACCATCACGGTCAGCAATTGCTTGAATAATATGTGAATGTTCATCAAAAGCACGTGTAGCTCGGGGGCTATTCATACCAAATTGACAACGGTACATCCGCACCAAATGATATAATTGCCCACAAATAAGGTTGATTAATTGCTGATTATGGCTGGCTAAAATAACTTTATAATGAAAGTCGAGATCGCCCTGCTCTTGATAATAAGAAACACCATCTTGTAATGCGGGTGATTGGCTATGACGTTGTAACATGGCTTGCATGTCGACAATTTCGTCATTGGTAATATTTAACGCCGCTTGTCTACATGCCATGCCTTCAAGTGCTTCACGGGTAATATAAAGCTCTAATAACCCTTGAATAGTACAGTCAACTACACGTGAACCAATATTGGCTTTACGTTCAACAAGATGACATTTTTCTAATCTATTTAAGGCTTCACGCAAAGTAGAGCGACTTACTTGATATTGTTTGGCAAGCTCTGGTTCACTAATTTTACTACCTGCGGGTATTTTTCCTTCAACAATTGCATGCTGCATTTGTTCAAAAATTTTATCTGCGGTAGTTACTGGTGCGGTACGTGTTGGATTATTTAACGGCATTAGCTTTTAATTTAATTAAACCGACGAATTGTCGACAATTTAAATGGATATGGTCAATGATAGAGTAATATTAATATTTGTCAATCATACTAAAGTAGAATTGTCGACAATAAATAATACATTAAAAAATTAAAAACAAATTATAATTTATTTTTTAAAATAAAAAATGGTCAGCTAATAAACTGACCATTTTTATAATTTGTTAAACTATTACTAAGCTATTGCAGTTAAATCAACCCATAGCAATTAAAAACTATACCAACTTTTTTCTTCTTTTATGTCTTTTAATGGTAACTGTAAATTAAGATAAGCAACGCGTTTTAAATTTTGTATTGCAACAGTTAATGTTTTGCCATTAATTTTTGACCACTGCTCTTTATTAAAAACCACAATACCTAACTGACTATCTCCTGGTTCAAGAATCGCGTACTGAAAAGATTTTTTAATTAAATTTTGTCTTAAAAAAGTTCGTCTAACTTGATCTTCAGTGTCACCTTGCGCCAAAGAGATTATACCTAAACTCAAAATTTTAAAATACCCAGTAAAAATTGTTTTACCGAGTGAATCTGCATCAGAAGGATCAATTAAATCCATCACGACATTAAAATCTTCAATACCTAAACTTTCATTATTAGTGCCTGTTAGCTTAACATCACGGCCTCCAACTAATAATCGATATCTAGTATCATTGGTAATTGCCACCATTAAAACAATACCATCATCATCAAATTCAGCGCCAAATAAACGAGTATGCTCGGATTTAGGTAATATTTCAGCGCCAAATGAAATACCACGTTTTTCAATAAAGTTTTTAAATGCAGTCGCCTCTTTATAATTTATTTTTTGTTGGTATGCATCAAAAAAATCATCTCCAGCAACAGCAGAGAAACTAAATAAAGTTATAATTAATAATATAATATTTTTCATTATTTCAATCTCAACGCAGTAGAGTTAATAAGGGTATACATATCTTCCATCGTATCGCGAATTACTTGTTGAGTAATATCGCCTAATTTTGACACTTCAATAGTACCTTCATCAGCAAACACACTCTTATTACGTTGAATTTTTTCAGCCCACAAAATACTGCCGTCTTTTGCATAAATAAGCTGACCAATTAACTTATAATTAACCGAAAGTTGAAAATCATTAAAAAGCACATCACCTTCAGACTGACCACCATTCATTCTTAAATCTAAACCGTCAGCCTTTATCATGCTTTTTCTTAATAAATTAAAAGTAACTATATCGCCAACAAAAAGCACATCGACATTATTTTTTTCTGCTATTGATTTTAGCTCTGATCTACTTAATTTATCGGGCATTCTTACCATAATACGTTTGGTTTCGTTAAATAAATGACTTTTTTTCAATAACAAATACGCCGTTTGCGATAAACCAGCCGCAACATCTTCTCTAAAAAAATTATCACTTTCACCATAAAAGTTAGAAAGTCGTTGATCTCTCATGGTAACCACCCCTAACGTTAAATCATACTTAGGCATACTCAACGGCCTAATATGTGTTCTAACCATTAAACTAGGTCGTAGATCCACATCTGCTGGTTTAGGCTTATTTGGTGCACAGCCACTCATAATAAGTAATAACATCACTATTGAGATAATAGTTTTCATTTATTTCCCCTAATTTGTTTTTTAATTTATAATGAAACAATGACGATTTTATCAGCCACAATCAGCGCCACCCCATGTTTGACGGCTCGTTTGATAACCATTGCCATTTAATTTACTTTTTGTTCGTGCCATTTGTCTAACGCCTTGTTGATAAACATCTTTTGGCACAACACAATTATCAACCAAAACAACTGATTCTGTTCTACTTCGAAGCTGTATTTTTCCTTCACGGCGGTATTTATTTATTCCATCAAGTTCAGCCACAACACTAGAATCGCTATAATATCTACGGCCTTTTTTATCAGCATAACGATAAGTAGCATATTGTTTATCTAAAGTTTGAAATGTGCCTGAAACAGAGCCAGTTTCAGTAATAACCACTGTAAAATAAGTTTTTGTTGCGTAACTTACTTTTTGGGTTGCTCTTTTTTGAACCGAACTAGTCGGAATGGCAGAAATATTTGGTGGTGCATTAGCAGTAGAATTCCCTTGGGTATTACTTGTTGATATTTGTTGACCACAGCGATAACGAATCGCATTAATATCAGCATAAGGGTTACTGCTTCTATTTTGAGCCATACAATTATTAAGCCTATTTTTTTGTTGATTGCTTGAGTTTAATAAATTACTAAAATTAGCATTATTCGCAGCAACTTGTTGATCAATAGCCAAACTCTCTTGTTGCGCTTTTATCGCAACTTGAGCGACACCTTGAACAAGTGTTTGCATACCTTGGGCAAACTCACGACGAGATTGATCTCGAGTGTTTTTAATGCCATCTTGAAGTTGTGCTACTGAATTTTCTTCATTTTTCGCACTTATTTGTGCTTGCTCTGCTACTTGCTGTCGAACTTCCCAAGCATTATTATCTACATTACCATCATCGGTACTAACCGTATCAACGTCCCAAAAAGCATCATCTTCATTTTTAGACGGTTCTGCGGACTTATCACTATTTACCGTCAAGGACTGCTCTTTTATCGGTTCAATATTTAATGGTTTTTTATTTAAGTGATCATTGTTAATTTCAGCCGTTGATTTCATTTCACTAAATAATTCATCACCCTCTTTAGTTAAGCTATTTCCTAAAATAGTGCTATTAGTTACCAAATCGCTATTATTTAATGTTATCACTGGGGTGTTATTAGCTTCATTTTTTTGATCAACATTTTCAGTAAACTTACTGTTTGCAAGCGCTTCATTCACAATTTGGTTATTCTTAAGGCTTAATAAATACGATTGTTTTTGCGCTTTAAATTCAACAAGCTCTGCATATTGCTCTTTTTCATCAATGTTATAACCTCGTGTTAGTCCCTCTAAATTTTCACCAATAGCATTACCAACACTTTCAACAGCACCAACGGTCATTCCCCAAGCCATATTTAGCGCAAATTCACCGCTACGTTTACCAACAACACCAAGCGCTTTCAAAAAAGACAAATAATTATCAGCAAGTGTTGGCGTTAAACCATTTTTTCTGTCTAGCTTTTCCTGTTTACTCAATTCATCAAAATCGTTTCTTATATTTTGATCAACTTGTTTACCGCCATCTAATAAGCCTTTAACGGATGAATTTTCCCAAACACCGTAACCGGTAGCTTTTGCCCATGTTTTTAGTGCTGAATCGCCTTTTTGTTCTTCATCTAATGCGCGATTAACGCCTTTAGTTACCGCTTTTTTTATATCTAATAAGTCACCAATAACATTAATACCTTTGTATGTTTTCCCTACTGCACTATTTTTTATTTGATGCAATAACGACGCTTCTGAATTACCTTTTACTGAAGCTTTAGCCTCAGAAATACTTATCTTTTTACCCGAACCAACCTCTTTATAGGCAATAACTTTACCATTTTTAATGATAGGAACTAGTGATTTTCCGGTAGTTAATTGATGAGTAAAACTAGCATCCCTATCCACTAATGTTGATAAGGTAGCTTGATTTTCAGCATTTATCGTTACTCGGTCTTGCCTCACTTTATTAATGGTTATTTTTTTCATGTCATCAACACTAACTGTTTCTAATGCAATTATAGCTTTATCACTAGCGTTACCATGAGATGCTGGTATTTTTTGATAAGCGGTAATATTATTATCAACATCACGAATAGTGCGATAATTATTTTTATTATCCATTTTATTATATTCAGCACTAAAATCCGTATTAGCGGGCAATTCACCATCAACACCAAGTAACTTATTTTCTAAATTCTTTCGTGCTAATTGCTCTTTTTTAGTTTGAATTTCAGCTTGCTGATAAGAGCTTGAAATATCTTGCGTTGCCTTTTGATAAAAATCTTTTTCTTTAGCTAATTTTTCATCTACCGAATCACCAAAAGAGTCAAAAACTTCTTCCTTTGTACCTTTATCTTTATAAGCGACTTCAAGTTGCTTTCTAAATTCGGGATCAACATCACCTGTACGATTACTCGCATCTTGTGATTTATACACACTTTTTGCTGCTGTAGACAAATCTCGATGTTTTGGATCTATTGCATCACTAAATTTATTGGCATTGGCGAGCACCGCGCCTTCATTATCTTTAATACCTAATTGACCATTACTGGTAAAATTTAAACCGCCTGTTGTTGAAAATGCATCACTATTTTTTTGTGCGCGAAAAGAAATTTCGCTATCAGAGCTTGAGCTACCTAATTGTTTCTTTACTGGTTTTTTCCATACAACGGTATCGGTATCGTGTATGATCCAACGATCACCTCGTTCTTCAACAAAACTATTGGTATTGGCATTCTTATAAGCATTAACATATTTCAAACCCGCTTCATTAGTTTTAGGGGTTAAATCTAAATCGGATTGAATAGAGTTAGGTCGACTACCCGTGTTACCCATATCTTGCGGGTTAATCTTAGCATCGGTTAATAACTGTTGATGATTCTGCCAACGATTATCTTGTGTTTTATATTTATTTCTAATTTGTTTTAAATCTTTTTTCCATACCGATTTAGTTTGTTCAAATTCAGCACTACCTTTTACACTTTTTTGTTGTTTTAATTGCAACTCGCGTTGTACCGTTGCTTTTTTAAGTTCGGCATCCATCGCCACACGCTGTTGATTAATCGTTGCTGCTGAAACTCTATCACGGTAACGTTGTTCTTGTACATTGGGATCTAACCTTGCCTTTAAGGCTCTTTTAGCCTGTTCTCGCTCAATAATATAATTTTTATATTGTGTGTTTTCTCGATTAATTTTTTTGGTTTTAGGATCAATGACATTCTTTCTTATTTTCTTAAATTTTTCTATAAATTCATGCTCTAATTGTTTTTGTTGTAAATAATAATTTTGTTCAAATTGCGCTCGCAGCGTATATGAAACAGGATCATTAGCCAGCGAAAAAAAACTAATCATAGATAATGATAATAGCGATAGTTTATTCATCGGCCGCTCCTGATGTTAATAAGGGTAACGCTGGTTGTTCATCAACCGACAAGGCTTGTAATGTCAAAATCTGTTCATCAATATATTTACGTATTGGTGTATTAGGTCTACGTTGTTTGGCTAAAATTTCTAATGTTATTAAAGCGCCAACATTATTACCCGATGTTTTTTGTAGAATAACTTTCGCTAAAACAGCACTGTCTAACCACGGCATACGTTCAGACATTTGTGAAAAAAATCGAATTCCACGCTCAAATTGTGCATCTAAAAGGTAGCTTTGATTTAACAGTAATACCACATCGTTATTAAAAAATTCAGCATCATTGTTAAATAAGCTTTCGTACAAAGGGATCGCCTTATAAAACAGTTCTCGCATTTGATACACTGCGGCAAGTAATAACAAATTAGTGTTGCTTTTATCATTATTATAAAGCATTTCATACAAATCTTGGGCGGTTGCCAAACTTGCTTTGTCTCCGCGCTTAACGAGCATTGCAGCGGTTAGACTTTGTATTTTAGTGCTGGTTGGATCTAAGCTGTATGCCGACATAACATAGTCTAAAGCTAAGTTTTTATAACGATGTTTTTTCTCTGCTGTTAATTTAAGTTCTTCACTTAATTTATAAATTTTAGCCGCATGTTTGAAGCGTATAGAGGCTAATAGTTTTTTTCCTTCTTCTCCTGAAAAGGATGATAAAAAAGCAACCGCAGCGTCTTCATCAGCAAAACCTTTAGTTACGGTTACTTCAGCCGCATTAGCGACAGGTAAAAAAAGAATAAAAAAACCTAATATTTTTATTATTGATTTTAAATTCAAAAGACTCTCCAATAAAACAAAAAATGAGAACAATTAATAGTGTGACTTACTTTTATTAATAGTAGCCAAAGCTAACATAATAACTTAATTAATTTTTACATTTATTGATTAAATCAACTTACTGCTAATATTTACCTTTAAAAAATAAAATTTTATTCAGAAGTTTCTGTAAATCAACTCCTTTTATATAACAATAATAAGTGGAAGATTATATTGGGTTTAAATCGCTGACTTGGCATGGATTGTAAAGAGCATAAGGTGATATTTTAACTTAAAAGCACATATTTTAGCTTAACATTAAAATCATCGAGAATAATTTAAACTATTTTCTTTCATAAATGACTCAAATAGCCCTTATAACTCTTACTGGCTTTTATTACCGCTTGTTTAACTACTGTACCTACATATAAAAAGCCGATTATTTCATCTTTTTCATCAATACTTAATTGCTGTTTAACATAACGACTATAAGCAAAATCACCTGTTCGCCACATAGCACCATAACCTAACGAAAAGGCTGCCATTTGCATAGCATGTACACAACAAGCTGCGGTAATAATTTGTTCTTGTTTGGGAACTTTTTCATGCTCTACTATATTACTGCTCACCACAATAATGAGTGGCGCACGATATGGCATTTTACCTGCTTTTAGTGTTTTAGCTTCATTAAAGTTAGCTTGTTTTGCTGCTTGGGTAAATATTTCACTTAAGGTATTTAAACCGTTACCTGTAACCAAGGTAAAATGCCACGGTGTTAAAGCGCCATGATCAGGTACGCGCATCGCGGCTTTTAATATGGTATCTAAAGATGTTTGATCGGGGGCTGGCGATGTTAATTGGGCGGTTGATTGACGAGTTAACAAAAGTTCAGTGCTATTCATATAATAGGCTCATAAAAAAGTAAAAATCGAATACAAATCAAATACCCCGCGCCAAGGCTTTTCGCTCTGGCTCAAATTCGCTTCGCGAAGAGGGGTATATTTAACGTAAAATGTAGGTCGGCATCTTTTTATAAAGAGCTGCCGTCAACTTGATGGGCTAAAGCCCAACCTACAAAACGCCGCAAGCGGCGGGGAATTAAACCCGCTCAGATTAAATTAAGTGTACTCGATTTTATTGTGTTACAGCCAACAAATAACTAGTGTTATAGATGCGTTATTTAAAATGTTCACTACTTTTTCGACATTTCGCACACACAAAACGGCTTAAATAAAAATCTACGCTAGTGTAACGCCCTGCACCTAAAAATATTAACGTTAACAGCATGATTAAATAGGTCATCGCAAACTCAATACCATTATTAAGCACAACAATAGGGCCGTTTTCATAAAGCCAGTCGGTATTGCCATTTTCTTCTAACAACTCGCGCATTTTATTTAAACGCACCGCTGTTGCATCACTATTTTTCATACTAATATTACCTTGTTCAAAACCTAACCACGAGGCAACTTTAGCAGGGCTAGTGTCAGGATTAGTTGGTGTTATCGCAAACCAACCATTATCAGCATGTACCGTAGTCATAGCGATGATCATAGTAAACATTAAGGGAATAGACACTAAACGGGTTAATAAACCAAATAATAAAAACCAACCACCCAAAAATTCAGACCACGCGGCTAAGTTAGCTAATAAAGCCGGAAAAGGTAAACCTAAACCCCATTCGCTATTGCCGAACCATTCAACAATACCAGGGTTTGCCAACAGACTCATTAAGCCCGTAATATCGGGATCGGGTAAACCGAGTTTGTTATAACCCGCAATAATAAAAATAGGCGCTAAATAAACACGTATCATTAAGGCAGGAATACCGTTAAATAAAGGTAGTTTGTTGATAATAGCTAGATAAAATTTACTCATAGTTTGAAACATAAATAATTCATTCTTTTGATTATTAATATAATGATTAAGTTATAAGAACTTAATCTCCTAAAAAGTATTTCAAAAATAGTTACAATTTTTTTGATTCAGTACTACTCTACTCTACTAAATTTAAGTAGCATAGGGCTATAAAGTCAAATTAACTTAAACTTAACTTACAAAACGAATCTTAACGCTATAATGTAAACTCATAGCTTAAGGCGATAACCTAAAACCTAATAACGAAGTATTACATGCAACAATCAGAACATTCTACCAACGCCATTAAAACTGACATAACTAAACCTAATATTATAAAACGATTATTTAGCGCGTTATGGCAACTTATTAACGGTACTCGTAAACTTATTTTAAATTTAATCTTTTTCTTTTTTATTGTGCTGTTTATTGCAGCGGTGAGTAATGAAAAAGAACATATTATTGTACCTAATGATACTGCTTTGGTACTCGACTTATATGGTGATATTGTCGAACAAAAGCATCAAATAGAACCTTTTGATGCCTTTATTAATGAAGCTTTTGATAAAAAAGGGAAACCATCGGAAATACTACTTAGTGATATTATTGCGGTGATTAATAAAGCTAAAGATGATGACCGCATTAAATTATTAGTATTAAATCTTGAAGGCTTAAAACATGCAGGGTTAACAAAGTTGCGTGAGGTAGGTAAAGCACTTAATGATTTTAAAAGCAGTAAAAAACAGATCATCGCTATTGGTGAACAATTCAGTCAAGACCAATATTATTTAGCCAGTTATGCTGACAAAATATGGATGAACCCGCAAGGCTGGTTACTATTAGAAGGTTATGCCAGCTACCCTCTTTATTATAAGTCAGCGCTAGCCAAGTTAAATATTAATCAACATATATTTAGAGTTGGCACTTATAAATCAGCCGTAGAACCATTTATTCGTGACAACATGTCAACAGCAGCCAAAGAAGCCAATAGTTTATGGTTAAACGAATTGTGGGCAACCTATAAAGCCGATGTTGCTAAAAACAGAGGCTTTGCATTAAATAATTTTGATGAAACGACTGCCGATCTTATTAGCAAGTTTGAAAAAACAGGCAGTAATATTGCTGAATATGCTTTAGCAAACCATTTTGTTGACTCCCTAAAAACACGTGAGCAAATGCGCCAAGACTTAATTGCACTTGTCGGTAACAATAAAGCAAAAAATAGCTACTCGCACATTGATTTTGATGACTACTTAACGCAATCAAAAACACCTCAATTACCTAAGTCATTAAATAACTTGGCTAAAGTTGCTGTTATTGTGGCTAAAGGTGAAATTTTAAATGGTGAACAACAACCGGGAATGATTGGCGGTGACAGTACCGCGCGTTTATTGAGAAAAGCACGTAAAAACAGTAAAGTAAAAGCCGTGGTATTACGGGTAGACAGCCCTGGTGGTAGTGCTTATGCGTCTGAAATTATTCGTCAAGAAGTGGAATTATTAAAAGCCGCAGGCAAGCCTGTTGTTGCCTCAATGGGCACTTATGCTGCTTCGGGTGGGTATTGGATATCAGCACCTGCCGATAAAATTTATGCGACGCCCACAACCATTACGGGTTCTATTGGTATTTTTGGCATGATGATGACCTTTGAAGATACCCTTGCTAAATTAGGCATTTACAGTGATGGTGTCGGCACCACAGAATTAGCAGGCTTTAGTCCTGTGCGCCCAATGAGCGCAGGAATGGCAAAACTATTTCAACTTAACATTAACCGTGGTTATCACGACTTTATTAGCTTAGTTGCACAAAATCGCCACATGACACTAACCGAGGTTGACGCAATTGCTCAAGGTCGAGTATGGACAGGTAAAAAAGCGAAAGAATTAGGTTTAGTGGATGAATTAGGTAATTTAGACGATGCTATTGCCGCTGCAGCAAGCTTAGCTAAACTTGACGATTATGAGCCGTTATTAATCGAACAAGAGGTATCAGCTAAAGATAAACTATTGCAAAATATTTTTGGTAAAGTAACAGCAATACTTCCATTATCAACACTACACGCAGTAACACCAAACAGCAGTGCAACTGAAAAATTAATGGCAATTTTGTCAACTCAACTTAACAAAATGAGTAGTTTTAATGATCCTCAAGGCATGTATTCTCGTTGTGAAAGCTGTGAAATAGATTAATTATAAGTAAAATAATGCTAAAATTTAGCTAACAATTATAAAAGCAATTCAAAAAGCCTCGATAATACGAGGCTTTTTTATAACACTCAGCATAAAGGCAAAACGCGTGAAAAAGAAAATTTACATTGCATATACGGGAGGCACTATTGGCATGAAAGCCAGTAATAATGGTTATATTCCCGTCAAAGATCATTTAACCAAATCCATACAAGCAATGCCAGATTTTCATCGTGAAGAAATGCCTGAATTTGTCATTAACGAATATCAACCCTTAATTGATTCATCAAATATGGCGCCAAGTGACTGGCAACGTATCGCCGATGATATTAAAGAACATTACAACGATTATGACGGCTTTGTCGTATTACATGGCACCGACACCATGGCATTTACCAGTTCGGCCTTGTCATTTATGTTTGAAAACTTAGCAAAGCCAGTTATTGTCACTGGCTCACAAATACCGCTAACGCAATTACGCTCAGACGGACAAGTGAATTTATTAAACTCACTTTATATTGCCGCTAACTACCCGATTGATGAAGTCGGTTTGTATTTTAATAACAAATTATATCGCGGTAATCGTTGTATTAAGGCCTATGCTGATGGTTTTAATGCCTTTGACTCGCCTAATATGCCGCCGTTACTTGAAGCAGGCATAAATATGAAGGCCATTGCTGGCAAGGTTGTTAATCATCGTTATATTGAGCCTTTAAAATTATCAAACATTACACCACAACCCATTGGTGTTGCTCACCTTTATCCTGGCATTAGTAGCGAACTTATTAATAATATTATTCAACAACCCGTAAAGGCACTGATCATGCGCAGTTACGGTGTAGGCAATGCTCCGCAAGACAAAGGCTTATTAGCCAGTTTAGAAAGCGCTCGACAGCATAATATTATCGTGGTTAATTGCAGTCAATGTATTAAAGGCATGGTGAATATGGATGGTTATGCCACGGGAACTTGGTTAAGTCAGGCTGGCGTTATTAGCGGTAAAGACATGACATTAGAAGCCACATTAACTAAATTACATTATTTATTAAGTCAAAATATGACCTTTGCACAAACCCAAAAATTAATGCAACAAAACTTACGGGGTGAATTAAGCGAATAAAGGTGTGTGCATTTCGTCCTTGATGCACCACGCTACAACGGTATAAATTATAGCGTGGACTCCTTAATACCAAGGATTAATGAAATAATATTCCATGCCTATGCAGATAACTCAGGAGCCCTTATTTAATTCGGTAATTCTTTTGTAGGTCGACATTTATGTCGTCAAAGGCAGAATAAATGGCATGAATTGATGGGCTGAATTGATGGGCTGAAGCCCAACCTACAAGTTTACCTGAACCAAGTACATAGGCATGTAATATTTTTAAACAAATATAGGTTCAATACGTTCAATTAAGCTCATATCGTTCGCAGCTAATTTTCCAGCTTGTAGCCATTGTTCAAACACTTTCTCTACATTAATTTGTTCACCCGATGACATTTGCTTTTGCATTAAGGCTATTTGTACTTTCATCCGTTGATCTTTCAACTCAGCAGGCGAATCTATACCAGCAAAAATTTCTAATTCAAGCGTTTTTTCATCTCGATTTACGCTTGTTTGTGATCCTATTAAATCAATAATTCTTTTTTTCCAACGCATTGATAAAGTTTGAAACAAGTCATTATTTTCAAGTTCTTCTAACGTTAACTGTTCACCCGCAAGTAACTTTAATAGCTCAAATAATATTCGCCATTGTTGTGATTTATGCTCTGTTTGTTTTTGTTTGATGCTGGTATGTAACTTTTTAATAAATTTTTCAGTTTTAAGCACACTTTTTTTAAGCACTGGTTGCTGAGTGTTGATCTCATTTAATAATTGCTCTGAATTTTCCACTAACAATTGTAATTCATCGATGCTAGCAGCACTTAAAATGTCACTATAATGGCCTTCATATTCAGTAAGTTTTTCTGTAAACGCTTCTTCTTGTACTTGCATTAAAGAGCGTTGTGATTCTTTGTCCTGATCACGTAATGCAAAGATTTTATCATTAGTCTTTCTAAAGCTTTGCCATAATTTATTTTCTTGACGAACGCCTGCATAACCGGTATTTCGCCATTGCTCTTGTAACTGCTTGGTTTGCGCAATAGCTTGCTTACAATCGATAATTTTCTGGGTTAAGTTTTCTAATAACGCTTCAGCCTGTGTTATCAATTGCTTTTTACTTATCGCATTATCTAATTGCTGTTGATAAATTGCATTTTTAAGGGGAGCTATCGCTTGATTAAAGCTTTCCATTAAGTTTTTATATTGGTTACGCTCAACTTCACCCGAATTTTTCCATTGCTGAGTTAATTTAGTTAATTGATTATCTAATGACTTCCAATCAATATCACCTTGCTCTTGCTGCGCTAAAAATTGCTCACTTAATGTCTTAGCCGTCAAAATAAGCTGTAAACGTTGTTGTTTGTTTTCTGCTCTAACGTTTTCTTGTTGTGCATAAAAATCACGACATGGCGCAAAAGCTTGCTCACAAAAAGTATTAAAACTTTCATTCAAGCTTTGATCAACTTCATCATCAGCATGACCTAATAAATTCCATTGTTTTCTATATTGTTTTACTTTATTAGCTTGTTCATTAGCATCATCACAAGGTTGATTAACTAAAGCTTGTATAGCGGTTAATAGCTCTTGTTTGCGCGGTGTGGCAATATAATGTTCCCAGTCGGTTAACTCAGCCATTTTTTCGGTTATTGCCGTGTGATCACGCTGTAACCTTTGCTGCTGCTGCGCCGACAATAAAGCAAATTGACTATTTACTTTTTTAAACAAACCAAAACAAGCATTATATTTACCACTACTTAATAAACGTTTTAAATCACTTTGTTTTTTACGAACTTGATTAAAAAACTGTTGTTGCTCCTTAATAAAAGGTTTAAGCCCTTGTTGCCAACGCTGCTCTATTTCTTGATATGCCTGTATAACAGACTCAGGCAATAACCCTTCACTTTGCTTTGCAACCTTATGCCACTGCTGTAGCCAATTTTGATATATTGTTTGGCGCTCATTAAAATCTGCCAATGTCTCTGGCAGTGCTAATTGAGCAATTTTAGCAATAAGTTGAGTTGCATCACTTATCGACTGAGCTATTTGTGGTAATTGATTAAAACGTTGTTTTTGCAAAGCTAATTTATTAATTAGATTATTTTTATCATTATCATTTAATGAAGAACTAGCCACTTTTTTTTGTAACTGCACTAATTGTTGTTCAAATTGAGCTGCATCTAATGTTTCATCAGCAAAAACCGCATTCACTAGCTGCTTATCAATATTTTCAATTTCACTCGTTAACGATTGTTTATCAATAGCTTGTTGTTGTAATAGTTTTAATCGTATTTGATCTTGTTGATATTGCTCTGCTTTTACTACAAATATTTTATCTAGTTGTTCATTAATAGTTTGATATTTTTCAATAAAGATTTGTTGTTCTGTAGCACTAAGTAAAACTATATCGTCTTGTTGTGCTTGCCATTGCGTTATCAACTGCTGACGTTTAATTAATACTGTTTCATAACTATTTTGTTCTTTTAATGCTAAAAGCTTTGATAATAATAATTGAATTGTTTTATGGATCTGTTTGGGTTTTTCCGCTATTTGTTGTAATTGCGTTATTTTGTTAGTAATACGTTCACTGACTTCAGCGGGCAGATTTTTTTTATTCAGTTTTTCTAAACTAGCAATATCATTTACTTGCTCAAGTAAATAGTTATGAATTTGTTCATTTTTACTATGAATAAATAAGCGCGTTAATAATTGCGGTTTGGCAATTTTTTCGTAAATAGCTTTAACTAAAGCAACATTTTGTTCAACAAAAAGCCATGGTTCTAATACATTGTTTTGTGGTTTAGATGATAAAAATTCTTTCTTCTGGGCATCACTAGCACTAATGCTATGTTCTGCTAAAAGTATTTTAAGTACTTGCTTTTGTGCAAATTCTTTAGTTTTTTTATGACTATTTTCATGACTTGCTTGCAGATAATCAGTAAAACTATTGAGTTTAAGTAAGGCAGCCCGACGAACTAACTCAACCTCATCACTATTAAGTAAGGTGAGTAATATTTCTTTATCTGTAGCTATATCGCTATTTAGTTCATCGCTAATAGCTTCAATGCGTATATTACTGTTTTTATGCTGCCATTTATTTTTAAATGCACTTTTTTTAAAAAGGGAAAATATCATAATTGAGAAAACCTAGCTATTTCATTGTCGAGTTGAACATCTGTTTGCTCAGCAGAGTTAGATGCAAATTGAGTTTTTAATTCACGTTTTGACTTGTTCACTATTTGTCCATCAGCACCAACCGTCATAATATCATCTGACTTTAATATTTTTGACTGGTATGCCATCACTATATGCATGGCTGACTCACGTTGAGCTTGAGCTACCTCAGTACCTTCAGGCCATTTTCCTGTTTCTACTGCCGATTTCAAACGTAAATACATTTCGGGTGATAAATTATTAACTAAATTTATAATATCCATACTGCTATTTGCTTCTTTTTAAAAATAAAATACGAACACGAGTGACGATATATAAGATAAAACCAATAATCGTAGCGCTAACTGAAAGGATGTATTCTAGACTATTAGGTAAAGTATCACGCCAAAATAACATCAAAAAACCACCGCAAAATAATAACATTGCGATAAATGAAAAATTCATTAATGATTGTGATTGTTTAAGTCGAGCGATTCTTTGTAATTGTTTGATTTTATCGTTATCAATATCAATTAAGCTTTGCTGGCAATGAGAACACTCTTTAGCCTTATCTGATACTTTTTTATTACAACTCGGACAGTCAATTATAGCCATATTATTTTCTGATTATTCCTGCATTTTTTCAAATAAGTTATTTTAACCTATTCATGGTAAATCACCAGTTTTGTTATGGGCATGCTTAAATATTTTTAGCACTTTATTGATCTATATGAGAAGAAAATGAGAAGAAAAAATAGCTGAGAAGTTGAAAAGATGTAAATCGGCAAGAGTTCGACCAAATACAACAAAAAAAGTTCCTTTGTTGTTTGAAAAACAACCAATCATTGACTAAAGTCAAATAAAGGTCTGAATAAAGTTGTGAGTATTAAAAATAATGTCGTTAAGTGTTTGCCGAGTAGAATGGGATTTAGCTGCTCCCCTATTGCGTAATATCCGTGAAAAAGTATTTATTTGTGAATGGAGGATCCCTAAAAAAATTGAATTTGATCGTCATGACCGAAAAGCCTTTCATATGCTTGTTTGTGATGACGTTAGTCAAGAACCTATCGCTACAGGGCGTATTTTGCCTAGTGGTGAAATTAGTCGTATTGCCGTTTTACAATCGCATCGTAAACAAGCGGTAGACAAAATAGTATTACAAGGACTACTAAAAATAGCTCAAGAGCTTGAACTCAAGGAGGTATTTATTAATAGTCCACTTGATTATGTGGAGCATTTTAGAACACGAGATTTTTATCCCCTCGGCGCTGTATTTATGGAAGCAGGAATGCCACGACAACGTATGGCGTGTTTGGTCAATAAAGTAGATATGATAAAATGTTATTTAAGTCATTAAGTTAATTATTTAACGTGCCTATGCACTTACTTAAAAAATTTAAAGGGTCAGTGACAAAACATATTAAAACAATACTAGACACAGACAAAGCAATACAAACCACTGACCAAAACTTGTCACTGACCCTTATTTACATTTTTTAACGCCAACTCAACACATTGTTTTGCTATAGCTACCGTATTAGCTTCAGCATAACACCTTAGCTCAGGTGCATTACCCGAGGGTCTTAAATGAACAATTCGATCATCAACAAACGTCATTCTTAAACCATCAGTATCATCAACATTAGCTAGTTCAATATTATTAAAGCCTAATAACTTCAACAAACCCAAGGGTTCATCAAGCCCTTGTTTTATAATTAACTTACTTTTTTGGGTAGCAAAATTTTGAATACGATCACTATAAGTATAACGCTCTGGTAGTTCAGCAACTAAAGTTGATATAGGTGTTTTTATTGCAGCAAAAAGCAAAATTAATGCTGGTAACAAAGCATCACGCGTAGGTAATGCTTTTAAAATTTTATCTTGAAAATTAATGTCACTACCCAATAAAAAACCGCCGTTAGCTTCAAAACCAGCAATAGACTTATATTGTTGCGCCAAATCATCAAATGCAGCAATAACATAAGGTGAGCCAATTTTAGTTCTTTTAACCAATTTAAATACTTGGCTTTTTTCTATTGCCGTATTACAACTAACAGGTACAGCAAGCGCTTCTATTTTAAGTTGTTTTGCACATAACAAGCCTAAAATATCACCTCGTAACCATTCTCCATTTTCATCAGCAAGCAATGGCCTATCACCATCGCCATCGGTTGAAAACAAAGCATCTAATTTATACTCAGCAACCCAATTTTTAGCTTTTATTTTATCCGCATCTGACACGGCCTCGGTATCAATAGGAACAAATACATCACTACGTTCAAGCGAAATAACTTCAGCTCCTAACTGCGTAAACAAACTAGCATATAAATCACGACCAGAGCTTGAATGCTCATATATGCCAATGCGCTTACCTGTTAAAAAAGGCGTACTAAATAAAGTACTGTACCTAGCTATATAACGTTTTGCCGCATCATTATTTACGGTTAATTCAGGTAAATGTTCACATTCATTAAATTCAACCGAAACGGATAAAATATTTTTTTCATCCATTTTAGAAATTTCACCATCGGGTCTATAAAACTTCAAACCATTACGGTCAAAAGGAATATGACTACCCGTCACCATAATACAGGGAATATTATCTTGCATGGCTACATAAGCTAATGCTGGCGTAGGTAATACACCATAATATATGGGTTCAATATCAAGCTGCTCTAATGCAGCAGCGCAACTCATTGCCATAGCATAACTACTAGGACGATTATCAATAGCAATGGCTAATTGTTTGAAATTAAATGCTTGTTTCATCACAGCAACAAAAGCATGGGTAAAAGCAGCACACACATTAGGAGTAAATTGCGACACTAACCCTCTAGCGCCACTCGTACCAAAAGCAACCCCACTATTAGCTAAAACATCTGACGTTTGTAACATTTTATTCTCGTCCATATTTATCACCAAACCTCACAATATCGTCTTCACCTAAATATGAACCTGTTTGTACTTCTATAAGCTCTAATGGTAAAACCCCGGGGTTTTCTAAAGCATGTATTTGTCCAATAGGAATATAAGTCGATTCATTTTCAGTAACTAAAAAAGTTTTTTCGCCATTAGTTACCTTTGCGGTTCCAGAAACTACTACCCAATGCTCAGAACGATGATGATGCATTTGTACACTCAATTTCGCCCCCGGTTTAACACAAATACGCTTAACTTGATCGCGCACGCCAACATCTAAAGAATCATATTTACCCCAAGGACGATAAACTTCTCGCTGATGTTTAAATTCGCAGCGATCAGCTGCTTTTAATTGATCAACTATTTTCTTTACATCTTGCACTTGATCTTTATTGGCTACTAATAAAGCATCTTTTGTTTCAACAATAACTAAATTATCAACACCAACCGTAGCAACTAATTTATGACCCGCATTAATATAAGAATTGGTGGTGTTATGGCTAATAACATCACCATAATTTACATTACCATTTTCATCCTTTTGATTTACATCCCATAGTGATGAAAAAGAACCCACATCACTCCAACCTGCATTCATCGGCACCACAACAACATTTTGAGAGCCATCAGCCTTACATAAAGGCTCCATTACGGCATAATCAATTGAGTCTTCGGGGCACTTTGAAAAGATATCAGCGCTAATACGAGTAAAATCTAAATCTTGCGATTTACTTTCATAGGCCTTAGTACAAACAGCTAACATTTCAGGAGAAAACTTAGCAAGTTCATCAAGATAGCGAGAGGCTTTAAACATAAACATACCGCTATTCCATAAATATTCACCCGACTCAAAATAGGTTTGCGCGGTAAGTAAGTCTGGCTTTTCTACAAAACTGGCAACATTAAAACCAATTGACTCACCTAAAGCTTGCTTAGTACCTTGTTTAATATAACCATAACCAATTTCAGGCTGTGTTGGCACAATACCAAAAGTAACTAATTTACCTTGTTCGGCAAATGCCGTTGCCGTAACAACCGCTTTTTGAAATGCCGTAACATCTTTAATAACGTGATCAGCCGCCAAAACTAATAACAAGGGGTCATCACCTTTGGCAACAGCAGCTAATGCCGCTAAAGTAATCGCGGGAGCTGTATTTTTACCCATAGGCTCTAAAATTATATCACTCGCACTGGTACCATTAGCTCGTAACTGCTCAGCCACAATAAACCTATGTTCATTATTACAAATAATTAAAGGATCAATACACAGGGTAGGATCAAGCCTATTAATAGTTTCTTGTAATAAGGTTTTTTCATTAAATAATGCTAAAAATTGTTTGGGATGTAAGGCGCGTGACAAAGGCCATAAACGGCTTCCACTGCCACCAGACATAATTACTGGTAAAATCATAATATTCCTTAAAATAATATTTATATGTGAATTATAAAGTACAAAGGTTACATAAAGTAAGGGGTCAGTGACAAATATAGACTCTATTATTATACATGCCTATGCAGATCACTCAGGAGCCCTTATTTAATACGGTAATTCTTCTGTAGGTCGAGATTTATGTCGTCAAAGGTAGAATAAATGACATGAATTTATGGGCTAAAGCCCAACCTACAAGTTTACCTGAAACAAGTACATAGGCATGATTATTTATAATGTTACTTGTATTCATTTGTCACTGCCCCCTATGCGATCTATGTTTTTAAAGTTAAAACGTTAAAAATATCGTTTGGTATTTTCATGTACCTGTTTATCTTTCATTAACGTATCAATATCAAACCATTTATACTTATTGTGTTGAATGTTCATCGGTAAATTGTCTAACTTTTGTGTTAATTTTAAAATATAAGCTATCGCTACATAATGCGTAGTAAATTTATCACTAAACACATTATCAGCATAAAAATGATCAAAAGGGCCGAGCAAATCAGCTTGTTCTATTGAATATTCAGTACCTAGTTCATCTTTAGTTAAGCGTTTAAAAGCATTAGCCAAAGACTCATTTTTTAAAATACGGCCACCTGGTACAAACCAATAATTTTTAGCCGGTCTATTTAATCGTTGTCCAAGCAACGCCTGCCCTTGTTTGTTTAATACCACTAAATCAATAGACACCAGTGGTGTATTTTCAATAACCGTAGAAAAAACATCGTTGTTTAAAAGCATAACACCTCTATTACCATTAAAAAACATCAACCAATTTCACTAATCACACTAATTGAAGTAAGGGGTCAGAAGTAAGGGGTCAGTGACAAATTAACAGAAGTAAGGGGTCAGTGACAAATTAACACTCTATTTTTATAATATTACTTTTATTAACATGCCTATACAGATAACTCAGGAGCCCTTATTTAATTCGGTAATTATTCTGTAGGTCGACATTTATGTCGTCAAAGGCAGAATAAATGACATGAATTGATGGGCTGAAGCCCAACCTACAAGTTTACCTGAACCAAGT
>JAESPQ010000095.1 GCA_016765535.1 Alteromonadaceae bacterium
CTTGCGGAAGAACTAAAAAGTACCCCGCCGCAACATGCCGCTTGCCGTGAATTTTTGAGCCAACCCACGAAAAAAAATAGTAAGGATAAAAATGGCAGTCATTTACCAATAAATACCGAGTTAAAACTACCATTAGCACCTAAAATAATTTGGCGAAAAAACTATTTTACAAAAAACAAAAGCCGACTTTACTGCACTAAAGTCACCACAAAAAATAAACGAAGCAAGCGCAAAATTTTTTATAACAAAGCTAAAATGAGTAATGCAAACATTCAAATGCGTTAGTTGCTTTATATGCTTCATTACCTGTTTTTAGCAATAGAGTCTAAAATGTAAACAAGACTATTTTTAGCATGAAAAACTGCCTTCTGAGTAGAAGAATCAATCTCTCCATATTGTTCTGCATGATCAATTGACTTAACCATATTTTTACATGCGTGTTCAAATAGAACTTTATTACCCTTTGATAAGTGACTATAGCAACTATCAAAATAATCACGATATGTCTGAACCTGCCTAAATTTATAAACATCATTCTCAAGTGATGATAGTAACCTATTGGCTTTTTGAAAGTTACTATATGAATAATTATGATTGTGAATATCTTGTAATATATATAGCCTAGCTTGTTGAGTATCTATATTACTAGTGTAATAACTATCTTTTTTGGCAGCCAAAGAATAAGCTTGGTCAAAGTACCCTTGGGCTTTGTTGTATTCACTAAATGTTATATTTGCCATCCCATACTGTAGCCAGTAATGAGGATCTTCAATAAGCCAAGGTACAAAATTCTTTAATTCCTCATAATATTTCCGTAAGTTAGCTCTCTTATTAACATCTGGTAAAAGACGTTCAATGAATGAAAATTTTAGGCATGCTTTAAATATTTTTTCTTGCTTAAAGTCTTTATTTCTACCAGTATCAAATGCCTTTGCAATCTCATGCATTTGTTGGACTATATAAGAAGGTGTAAAGTGATTTCTTATTAAGGATAAGCAAAACAAACTTGATTTAGAAACCACCTCATTATTTTGTACTCTGAACAATTGGTTAAAATTATTAATATTAGTTATTTCTGACGAATAAATAATATTATTTCTAGCAACATCAGAAATTAAACTATATTTTGTAGGCAACCCTAAAACTTCAAGTAAAGAAATTGAAAATATTGTATCTTTATGCTGACTATTAGTAAGTAAATTATCGATTAATTGTGAAACTCTATCTTTTATTTGAGGTGCTTTAAATAGTTCTAGCAAGGCTAAAGATATTTGTAAATTGTTTTCAAACTTAAGAAATGAAATCTTTTTTTCATGTGATAACCCTGCTTTTTCTCCCCACATTCCTACGTTATCAACAATATTTACAAATTGAGAAGCCTCATCATTAGATAAAAAATCAATATTAACTTCATTAAATATAAATCCAATCTTTTTTAGTTTTTGTCTAAGCCTTTCATGTTCTGATGATCTAGCGGATCCAATGATAATTACATTTTTTGGCTTGGTACTTGAAAAGTGATCCAGTAAATCATTTAGATGCTCTTCATAGTTATCTATAATAATGATAGAAATATTACTTTTTGTTGTTAAACTATCTAAATCACCGATTAAATCAGCATCGGGATCAATTATTTCATACACATCAAATGAATTTATTGATAAATAGGGTTTCAACTCTTTCAAAAGAATACTTTTACCATTCCCAAACTCACTGTGAACAATAGTATTTAAGCCATTATTTGTAAAATCAAGAATTTTATTTAAGGTATCACGCTTAATTAGATATGGTCTTTTCGGTCTCCCTGTGATTGCAGAGTCAATAAAATTATTCTTTATATCACCATACATTAACATTGTTTCTACATTAGAATCACTAGGTTCTTGCCAATTATCTGAGATTTTAAATAATGACATCCCCTGCATTTCATGATTTAAATTTTCTTCTTTTTCAAATAAGTTAGTATTATCAGCTATAAGTTTTGAGAACCCTTCCACGCCTATAGGTAGTACATGACCAAATTTTGAAAGTGTAAATTTGGTATATGTATCTGGGTTTTCTCCAATAATAAAGTATGTTTTATCTTTTAAATATTCATTTTCAATTAGTAGCTTTTGAACCTCAATGTCATACATTGAATACCCAATAAAAACAACAGCACTACTTCTTTCAATATCTCTTTTAAAATGTGGATACCAAGGTGAAGTTAAAAAGGAATCTGGTGATATATATGAGGAAGTGGAAAGTTTAAATGAGTTTTCAAATGAGTCTTCAGTTAAACTATCAATAGAGCCATTTAAATGAATGCATAATTGACTTCTTTTATAATACTCGCCAGTTTCATAGTTTAAATCTATGCATTCAACAATCTTTTTATTCTTAGCAGATGCTAATTCAATGCCTTTATCATAATTGGTTGTGTAATAGCGCCTCCAATTAACTTTGCATATATTTAGATGATCTTCTGTTACATCGGTTAATGTATAGTTTTCTTTCAACAAGGGGATTAATTTTTCTCCACCGTGTGAGTCTAAATAATAATCTGATGCATATCGAAGATCATCATGCACTTCAAAATTTCCTAGTTTACATATTTTTTCAGCTAATTCTTTAGCAAAAGGTGGCTGTGACCCCATAATATTCTTTGTATTGACAGAAAATCCTGCACCAGTAAACAAAATAGCTTTACCTGAAGCTATTTTGTTTAAAAGAGCTTGAACATCAACTTCATTTTCTTTTAACTTACTTCTATCAATATCAATTTTCATATAATCCCTAAAGTTACAACACCTGCATTTTTAAATTATTTCGATTGTAGAAAGTTTACACCATATATTCAATAAAGTGATATTCTTGCAACTAACGCCCACTTAAGCGGACAAAAATAGTTGGCTATAATGTGTAGCGAAGCGAAACGTAGCCAACTGTTTTTGTTCCGTTTAAAGTGCTTGTTAGGCTTTGATACCAGCTAGTAAAATGACTTTATGATGTACCCACACTCAGTCAATTCTTTAGCTACTTGATTTTTCCATGCACCAGGGTCATCCAGTGTTATATATAACACTCCACTTATATCGTTTGGTGTTTCTAGCGCCCCTTTAACCAATGGACAAACATTCTCTCGTCCAAGTTTTGCAATAAGGTAACCGTGCTCAAATACAACATTTTGACGCGCTCTATTTTTAGGTGGATTAGGCTCAGTTATTGCCCTACCTAGATCACATGGGGTATACAAAATAAGAGCAAAATCCGCGTCATTTGAATAGTGTTCAATTTTTTCGATAATGGTCATTCCAGCATTAGCTTGCTCATGCAGAATAATAGTCTCTAAACCAAGTTGCTCTACAAAGCGACTTACTTCTTGTTTTACTTCGTTGTTATGTCCATGAACAATAAACACTTTCCGTTTGTTACGAGGAACTTCTTTTGTTGGAGGCACTGGTGTATTTGTAATACTGCTTGGCATTATTACCTGAGTTGGTTGCCCAAACTCCAATTGATCTAATATTGGTGTGAACTCCCCAGATAAGTACGTACGTCTTTCGGCGTAACTGCTAAATTTTGGCTGAATAAAACCCCAAAATGAATCTAAATTTCGATGCTGTCGTAACCACTGAGGGAGCATTGGAGCAAGATTTGGATTACTCAGTAATTCAGAACGTAATGCTTCAAACTCACCTGAGTCCGATGCAAGCCCAGTTGCTCTTGCAGTAAGTAAATTAACAAGGTAGCTAACTTTATCAAAATCCGTTTCTAAAAATTCAGTGCTCAATTTAATTTCCTATAGTGCAATTTAAAACTTAAAAGCCTAACGCCTTAATAAGCGGAAAATGATGTTGGCTAAAATGCGAGGAACGAGCACAGCCAGCGTTATTTTTCCGTTTGATTACCTTGTTAGTTGATTGTACCCGTAAGAGGTAAAACAACCAAGTTTAC